>JAPLOM010000003.1:0-61457 GCA_026400755.1 Alphaproteobacteria bacterium | reverse complement strand
GCGCGCAAAGGGCGAGGTGGTCGGGGGCGGGGGCGTCGGGCCCGCCGCCGCGGCTTGCTGCTCGGGCTTCAGGAAGTCGTCCGCATTGTCGATCATGTCCTTCTCGACCGCGGCCAGGTATTCCATCACCTCCGGCACGTCCGCGTAGCGCTTCTTCACGTCTTCCAGAAGATGGGTGATCGCGAACTGGGCGGTGCGCCGGTTCAGGTCGCGCATCTGCCGGCGCGCTTCCTGCTCCCACGCGGGCAGCTTTTCCATGACCTGCTGCAATTCGGCCTGCAAGCCCTCGATGTTCTTCTGGATCGCCTGTTTTTCTTCGGTGGGAAGCTTCTGGAATTCTTCCGGGTCCATCACCTCCTCGCCCTTGATGGGCGCGAGGGTCAGGCCCGAGGGCGTGCGGATCAGCGCGGCGCCCTTGGCCTTGGCCTTTTCCTGAAACTCGTTGAATGCGCCTTCGTGGAGCTGCTTCATCTGCTCCTCGACCGATTGGCGCTGGCCGCGGAATTCCTCGGTTTCGAAGGCCGCGGGCAAGGCCGCGCGCAGCTCTTCGATCAGATGGTCCATGTCGGCGCGGAACGGTCGCGCTTTTCCGGGCGGTAGGCTCAGCGCCTGGGGCTTGTAGGCGTTCTCGAAGTTGTAGACGTAGCACCAATCGGCCGGCACGGGCTCGCTGGTGGCTTGGCGCTCCAGGAACTGGCGCACCATGCGGTGCTTGCCGATCCCCTCCGGGCCCAGCGCGAACATGTTGTAGCCGTCCTGCACCATGCCGATGCCGAAGCGGATGGCCTCCGCCGCCCGCTCTTGCCCCAGCGCTTCGTTCAGCGGCTTGACCTCGACCGTCGTCTTAAAACCCAGGCCAGCGGGATCGGTGCGCCGCCGCAAGATGTCGGGTGGAAGGGGTGTCGCCTTCGAAGGGGCAGGCGCTGAGGCCGCGGTCTTCTTCTTCGTCTTGCTGGTCTTCGGCATGCTTGCTCGCTTGGCTCAGGCGGTGGCTTCGATGCGTTCCATGTCGTCGTCCGACAGGCCGAAATGGTGACCGATCTCGTGGATCAGGATATGGCGTACGACATGGACCAGATCGTCGCCCGTCTCGCACCAATAATCCAGGATCGGACGACGGTAGAGGAAGATCATGTCCACGTCCTGACTGACGGCCAAATTGGCCTTCCGCCCAATCGCGATGCCGCGGTAAAGGCCCAGGATGTCGAAGGGGGATTCCAGGCCCATCTCCTCCTCGGTCTCGGAGTCGGGAAATTCATCGACGCGGATGATGACGCCGTCCAGGTTGCCGGCGAAGGGCGCGGGCAGGGCGGCCAGCGCCGCTTCCGCGATGGCGTGCAGTTCGTCGAGGCTGGGCGGTGTCTTGGACAAAGGGCGGCTCCCGGCTTGATCCCCGGCGGAGCGGGGACCATGGTTGGTCCTATCAATATAGGAGCGAACCATGGTGGAAAAACTGGCGGGCGTTGAGCGACAGGCGGCCCTGGCCAAGCTCAAGGGCTGGCACGCGGTGGAGGGGCGGGACGCCATCCACAAATCCCTCCGCTTCAAGGATTTCAACGAGGCCTTCGGCTTCATGGGCCGCGTCGCGCTGGCGGCCGAGAAGGCCAACCATCATCCCGAATGGTCGAACGTCTATAACAAGGTCGAGATCACTCTTACGACCCACGAATGTGATGGGCTCTCGGCGCGCGACATCAAACTGGCCGAGTTCATCGACGCGCTTAAGGGCTAGACCACCCGGTCCAGTGCGTCGACCAGGCGGCGCACGTCCTCGGCCGAGTTGTAATGGACCAGGCTCGCGCGCACGACGCCGCCGCGCGGCAGATAGCCCAGGCTGTCCACGGCGCGATGGGCATAGAAGGTGCCATGGCGCAGGCCCAGCTTCTGTGCGTCCAGCGCCTTCGTGACGTCGTCGGAATTCTTGCCCTCGACGACGAACGAGAAGGTGGGCGCGCGCAGCGTGCGGTCGGCGCTCTTCCGGCCGACGAGCTTCACCCGCTTGTCGGTCGATAGGAAATCGGCCAGCGGCTTCGAGACGGCCTCTTCGTGGCGCGCCATCAAATCGTAGACGCGGTCGAGCTGTTCGCCGAAGGGCCGGTTCGCACCGGGGAAATGATGGGCGTGAAGCGCCTGGAAATAATCGGTGATGCCCGTGGCGCTGGCGACCGTTTCGTAATCGTAGCCGCCGACGTTCAGCTTCAGCGGGATATTGTCCTCGGCGATGAAGAAGTGGTTCTGGCCTTTTAACGCCAGCATGTGCTCGCGTTTGGCGTACATCAGGCCGTGGTGCGGCCCGAAGATCTTGTAGAGGCTGCAGAGATAGAAATCGACGTCCGTCGCGCGCACATCGACGCGCCGGTGCGGCGCATGCGCGACGCCATCGATGCAGACGAGGGCGCCCGCGTCGTGGGCGATGCGGGCGATGGCGGCCGCATCGTTCTCGCTGCCGGTCACGTTCGAGCAGTTGGTGGCGCAGACCAGCTTGGTCTTGTCGGTCAGAAGCGCCTTCAGGTCGTCCAGCTCCAGATCGGCCGTCTCGGGGCGCATGCGCCATTCCTTGATGACCACACCCATGTCGGCCAGGCGGCGCCAGGCGCCGTTGTTCGATTCGTGGTCCAGGTTGGTGACGATGATCTCGTCGCCCGCTTTCAGGCGCGAACGGAAGGCGTTGGCCAGGACGAAGATGTTGTTGGTGGTGGAATGGCCGAGGACGATCTCCTCCGGCGTCGCGTTGATGAGCGCCGCCATGGCGCGCTTGGCCTCGGTCAGCCGCTCGGTCGCCTTGGCCGAGGGGCCATAGGTGCCGTTGGGCTGCACGCGCGAGGTGGTCAGGTAGTCGGTCATCCGCGCGATGAACTGCTTGGGCACCAGCGTGCCGCCCGCGTTGTCGAAATAACCCCAGCCGTCGGCCAATTGCGGGAATTGGGCGCGGACGAAATCGATGTCGAGGCGGTCGGTCATGAGCAGTGCTCCCGGGCGGCGGTGAGGCACGGTAGGGGGCGGCTCGCGCCCGCGTCAACGGAGCCTCGGCGCGACTCCAGTTCCCCGCGCGGCCATGGCATGATGCCGCGTCCCCGCCGAGGGACGCCCGGGCTTTTCGGAGACTGAGACACGATGACGAGCGACACCAAACCCCTCTGGCAACCATCCAGGGAGCGCGTCGAGCGCGCCAATTTGACCGCGTTCCGCAAGTTGCTCGAACGCGAATGGGGCGCGGCGCTACCGGACTACGACGCTGTCTGGCGCTTCTCCATCGACCACATGGACAAGTTCTGGCACAGCGTTTGGGAGTACGGCCGGATCATCGCGCCCACACGCGGCGAACGCGTGCTGGAGAACCCGGGCAAGATGCCGGGCACCAAGTTCTTCCCCGACGCGCGCTTCAACTTCGCCGAGAACCTGTTGCGCCGCCGCGACAATGCGGTGGCCATCGTCTTCCGCGGCGAGGACAAGGTGAAGCGCAGCCTGACCTTCGCCGAGCTGCATGACGAGGTTTCGCGCCTGGCGGCGGCCTTCCATGATGCGGGTATCAAAAGCGGCGACCGTGTCGCAGGCTACCTGCCCAACATGCCCGAGGCCGTGATCGCCATGTTGGCGACGGCCAGCCTGGGTGCGGTGTGGTCGTCCTGCTCGCCCGATTTCGGCGCGCAAGGCGTCTTGGACCGCTTCGGTCAGATCGAGCCCAAGATCCTCGTCGCGGTCGAGGGCTATCACTACAACGGCAAAAGCCACGACTGCTTGGCCAAGCTGAAGGAGATCGTGGCCAGCCTGCCGACCTTGCAGAAGGTCGTGACGGTCTCCTACACGCGCGACAAGCCGGCGCTCGACGGCATTCCCAACGCGGTGCATTACGCGGACTTCGTGGCGCCGCACAAGGCGGGCGTCATCCACTTCGCGCACATGCCGTTCAATTCGCCGCTCTACATCGCCTATTCCTCGGGCACGACGGGCGTACCCAAGTGCATCATCCACGGCGCGGGCGGCGTCCTGCTCAAGCACCTGGTCGAGCACCTGCTGCATTGCGACACCAAGCGCGACGACCGCGTGTTCTACTTCACCACCTGCGGCTGGATGATGTGGAACTGGCTGGTTTCGGCCCTGGCCTGCGAAGCATCGCTGATGCTCTACGACGGCTCGCCCTTCTATCCTAGTGGCAACGTGGTGTTCGATTTCGCCGATGCGGAGAAGTTCACGCTCCTCGGCACCTCGGCCAAGTTCCTCGACGCCGCCGCCAAGGCGGGTGTGGAGCCGATCAAGACCCACAGCCTGACCTCGGTGCGCGCGCTGGCCTCGACCGGCTCGCCCTTGGCGCCCGAGGGGTTCGACTACGTCTATGAGAAGATCAAGAAGGACATCCACCTGGCCTCCATCTCGGGCGGCACCGACATCATCGGCTGCTTCGTCCTGGGTGATCCGACGGGCCCGGTCTGGCGCGGCGAGATCCAGCGCCGGGGTCTTGGCATGGCCGTCGATGTCCTCGACGACGAGGGCAAACCCGTGCGCGGAGAGAAGGGCGAGTTGGTTTGCACCGCGCCGTTCCCCACCATGCCGCTCGGCTTCTGGAACGACCCCGACGGCAAGAAGTATCACGCCGCCTATTTCGACAAGTTCCCGAACATCTGGTGCCACGGCGATTACGTGCTGCTGACCGAGCATGACGGCATGGTCATCTATGGCCGCTCGGACGCGGTGCTGAATCCCGGCGGCGTGCGCATCGGCACGGCCGAGATCTATCGCCAGGTCGAGCGCATTCCCGAGGTGATCGAAGGCTTGGTCATCGGCCAGGATTGGGACCACGACGTCCGCGTCGTGCTGTTCGTCGTCCTGCGCCCCGGCGTGAAGCTGGACAAGGCGCTGGAAGACCGCATCAAGGCCGAGATCCGCAAGAACACCACGCCGCGCCACGTGCCCGCGCGTATCGTCCAGGTTTCGGACATCCCGCGCACCCGCTCGGGCAAGATCACCGAGCTGGCCGTGCGCGAGGTGGTCCATGGCCGCCCGATAAAGAACCGCGAGGCCTTGGCCAATCCCGAGGCGCTGGAGAATTTCCGCAACCGGCCGGAGCTGACGACGTGACCATGTGACACGCGGGCCAGGGCGCTCGCGCGAAAGGGAGGAAGGCGATGACGACCGCGAACAAAGACGCCGCCACGGCCCACAAGCTGGGCGTGCGCGACTCCATCGCCGACATGCCGCCCTCGCCGATCCGCGAGGTCTCGCTGGTGGGCGCGGGCGTGCCGGATGTGACCGCCTTCTGGTTCGGCGAGCCGGACGTCTCGACGCCCAAGTTCATCTGCGACGCGGCGGCCAAGGCCCTGTCCGAAGGCAAGACCTTCTACAACCCGAACCGCGGCATTCCCGAACTGCGCCAGGCGCTGGTCGAATACCAGTCGAAGCTCTACGGCCGGGCCATCGATCCCGAGCGCATCTCGGTCACGGCGTCGGGCATCAACGCCATCATTCTGTCGATGGAAATTCTGGTCGATCCGGGCGACGAGGTGATCTGCGTCACGCCGCTGTGGCCCAACATCTCGGCCGGCATCGAGATCATGGGCGGGGTGGTGAAACGCCTGCCGCTCGATTTCGCGCGCGACAAATGGACACTCGATATCGGCAAGCTGATCGCCGCGATCGGTTCCAAGACCCGCGCGGTCGTCGTCAACTCGCCCAGCAATCCCACCGGCTGGATGATGAATTCAGCCGACCAGAAGACGCTGTTGGAGCATTGCCGCAAGCACGGCGTGTGGATCGTGGCCGACGAGGTCTATGCGCGCCTGGCCTATGGTCGTAACGCCGCGCCGTCCTTCGTCGAGCATGCCGAGCCCGAGGACCGCGTCTTGGTCATCAACAGCTTCTCCAAGCCCTGGGCCATGACCGGCTGGCGCGTGGGCTGGATCACCCATCCGTTGGGTTTCGGCAAGACGCTGGAGACGGTGACAGAATACAACATGTCCTGCGCCACCACCTTCGCGCAGTGGGGCGCCATCGCGGCGCTGAAGGGCGGCGAGGATTTCATCGCCGAATCGGTCGCGCGCTACCAGGCCAATCGCGACGTGGTCTATCAGCGCTTGGCCGGCAACTCGCGCGTGCGCATCGGCCTGCCCGACGGCGCCTTCTATGCCTTCTTCGCGGTGGACGGGATCACGGACAGTTTGGCGGTGGCCAAGGACATCGTGCGCACGGCCAAGGTGGGGCTGGCGCCCGGTATCGCCTTTGGGCCCGAAAGTCAGGGCTTCCTGCGCATGTGTTATGCGTCCAAGCCCGACCGGCTCGGCGCGGCGCTCGACCGGCTGGAAGATTTCATCGGCAAGCTGTGAAGGAGAGGACGATGAAGCTCTACGAATTCGCCACCTCGGGCAATTGCTACAAGATCCGGCTGGCCATGGGGAATCTGGGCAAGAGCTACACGCGAGAGGCGGTCAGCCGCGACGGCGGCACCAAGACGCCGGACTTCCTCAAGCTGTCGCCGACCGGCGCGGTGCCGGTGCTGGAGATCGCGCCCGGCAAGCTAGTGACCGAATCGGCCGCGATCCTGGCTTATCTGGCTAAGGGCTCGCCTTTGCTGCCGGAGGACCCTTACGAGCACGCGCAAGTGATCCGCTGGCTCTCGTTCGAGCAGGAGCGTGTTCTGTCGTCGATCGCCGGTGCGCGCTTCATCCGCAAGATGCTGAACATCCCGAAGGAGCGCGAGGCCGAGTTCAAGGCCAAGCAGGAGGCCGGCTACAAGGCGCTCACGATCATGGATGCGCACCTGGCGAAAAATAAGTTCTTCACGGGCGACCGCTACACGATCGCCGACGTGGCGCTTTACGGCTACACGCATCTGGCAGGCGAGGACGGCGCGGGCATGGATTTGAAGCCCTATCCGAACGTCCTGGCGTGGCTCGAGCGGGTGAAGGCGCAGCCCGGCCACGTCACGCTGATGCAATAAGGCGGTGTCGCGACTCCATCATTTCTGGAACTCGGCCAACAGCTACAAGATCCGCCTGCTGTTGAGCGAGCTTGGCCGTCCCTACGACAGCGCGGCGCTCGATCGCGCCAATCGCGCGCAGAAGGAAGCCGCTTTCCTCGCCGTCAATCCGCGCGGCCAGGTGCCCGCGTGGGAGGAAGCGCCGGGCCAGGTTCTGATCGAATCGGCGGCCATTCTGTTTTATCTGGCGCACGGCACCGCGCTGTTGCCGAAAGATCCGTGGTTGCAGGCGCAAGTGTTGTCCTGGCTGTTCTACGAACAGCAGCATCTCTGCAATCAGGGCGCGGGCATGGCCCATTTCTGGACCCATGTGACCAACCAGGCCGAGGCGAAGAAGGCCGAACTTGAAGTTGCGCGCGAGAAGGCGCGAACGGAGTTCGCCTATCTGGAAAAGCATCTGCAAGGGCGGGACTGGTTCGTCGGCGATTCGATGACGGTCGCCGACATCGCCATCTACGGCTACACGCACCGCGCGCCCATCGCGGGCATTGCGCTCGAGCCCTATCCCAACGTCATGGCGTGGATGGCGCGGGTGTGCGCCCGGCCGTGCCACATCCGCTTTGAGGATAAGCCGGCCTAGTCCTTGGGCTCGGCATTCTCGCGTTCGCCCTCTGTCTTCAGCCACTCGCGGAACGCCACCACCTTGTTCCGCTGCGCATAGGCCGGCGGATAGACGATGTAATACGCGGCATCGACCGGCAGCCGCAGCTTGAACGGCCGCACCAGCCGCCCGGCCGCCAGGTCGGATGACGCGAGGGCGCTGCGCGCCAATGCCACGCCCTGGCCGGCGACGGCCGCCTGCACGACCATGCTGGAGCTGTTGAACGAAATGCCGCGGCTGGGGTCGACGCCCTTCACGCCCGCGGCCACCAGCCAGCGCCGCCAATCCGTCTCGATGTCGTCGTGCAGCAGCGTGTGATGGCGCAGATCGTCCGGGCATTTCAGCGCGTGCTTGCCGGCCGCCAATTCGGGGCTGCAGACAGGGAAGACGTCCTCGGTCATGAAGCGGTCGGCGACCAGGTTGGCCCAATGGCCGCGGCCGTAACGCACGCCGATATCGACGTCCTCGCGCATGAAATCGACCAGCCGCTCATCGGGCGCCAGGCGGATGTCGATGTCGGGATGCACCGCGCGGAAACGTCCCAGGCGTGGCACCAGCCACGCGGCGGCGAAGGACGGCATGGTGGTGACGGTCAGGTGCCCCGTACGGTCGCGCGCGGTCAGCCGTTCCGTCGCGCCGGCAATCGCGTCGAACGAATCGCGCAAGACCGGCAGCAAGGCCTGGCCATGGTCGGTCAGGATCAGGCCGCGATTGACGCGGCGGAACAGCGCCACGCCCAGATGCTCTTCCAACCCCTTCACCTGATGGCTGATCGCGGCTTGCGTGACGAACAGCTCCTCGGCCGCCTTGGTGAACGAGAGGTGGCGTGCCGCAGCCTCGAAGGCCCGCAGGCCGTTAAGTGGCGGAAGACGGCGTCCCAAGGCCCCTCCTATTCATAAGATTTTCTAATCTTTATCCCGAGAACTCGTCGTTTGTCCAGAGGCGCTTTGATCGACATATTTCCCGTCATGAACGGGGTCAAGCCAGTTCGGAATGACCCCAGAAAAGATGAGAAATTCGAATAGAAAGGGAAACCACCATGTCAGCCACCAGCATCTTCTCTCATGTCGTCCCCTCCCATGGCGTCGGCCATGCCGCCCTTAAGGGTCTGGGCCTGTTCGCCACCTGGTTCCTGCGGGGCCGGGCGCGCCAGCAGCTCCGCCAGCTCGATGAGCTGACCCTGCGGGACATCGGCGTCACCCGCTATGACGCCGAGATCGAGGCCAGCAAGCCGTTCTGGAAGGAATAAGCGTGCGCTACCGCCGCAACGGGTCCGGCCCGGCAACCCTGCCGGCCGGACCCAGCGGTTTCTTATTCGTTTGTCCGATTTTGCGTTCCCACGGTCTGGCCGAACCCGCCGCGCCTTGAGGCGCACCCCTATGGCCGGTACCGTGTCCCTGGCCGGCGCGGCTTTTCGTCGCGCCGGCCTTTTTTTTATCCTCGCGCCCGAAATGATCAACGCCACCCTCTATGCCGTCAGCGTGCTCATCTGGGGCACGACCTGGCTCGCGGTCACGTTCCAGCTGGGCGTGGTGCCGGTGGAGCAATCGGTCGCTTACCGGTTCCTCCTCGCGGGTGCCTTGTTGCTGGGCTATTGCCTGCTGCGCGGCCGAAGCTTGAGCCTTTCGTTCCGCGACCATATGTTCGTCGCGCTCCAGGGGCTCTGCCTCTTCTGCGTCAACTACGTGCTGTTCTATGCGTCGAACGCCTATCTCCACAGCGGGCTTCTGGCGGTCGTCTTCTCCACCCTTCTGCTGATGAACGTGGTGACGGGCGCGATCTTTCTGGGCGCGCGCATCAGCCGCCGCGTGGTCGCGGGCGGGCTGGTCGGGCTCGCGGGCATGGCGCTTCTCTTCCGCCAGGAGCTGCATCATTTCGACCTGCAATCGGGCGGCGCGCGGGGCTTGCTCCTCTCGCTGATCGCCACCGTCGTCGTCTCGATCGGCAACATCACCTCGGCGCGCAACCAGCGGGCCGGCATCTCGGTCACCGTCTCCAACGGCCTGGGCATGGCCTATGGCGGCGTCATGACTCTCGCGTTCGCGCTGACCAAGGGCGCACCCTTCGTCTTCGAATGGACGTTCCGCTATGGGGCGTCCTTCCTGTTCCTGGTCGTCTTCGGCTCTATCGTGGCCTTCGGCACCTATCTGACCTTGCTCGGCCGCATCGGCGCGGACCGCGCGGCCTACGCCATGGTGCTGTTCCCCGTCATCGCACTGGTGCTTTCGACGATTTATGAGGGTTATCAGTGGACCGCCCACGGTGTGGCGGGCGTGGCGCTGATCTTGGCCGGCAATGTGATCGTGCTGTTGTGGAAGCGCAGGAGCGCAGGCGCATGAGCGGGCGGCGCTGGCTGCCCGGCTTGCCGGCCCCCATCGAAGGCATCCTGTGGATGGCGCTGGCCGCCCTCCTGTTGACCACGGTGAGCGCGATGCTGCGCCCGGTGGCTGACGACATCCCGCCGATCCAACTCCTGTTCTTGCGGTGCGCGTTCAGCGCGCTTCTTCTTCTGCCGTTCCTGATCCGCTCGGGCTGGGGCGTCATGCGCCGGCGCACGCTCGGCCTTTACACGCTGCGCGCGGGCCTGATGTTTGCGTCGATGCTGTTCTGGATCTATGCGGTGGTCGAATTGCCGCTGGCCGAAGCCACGGCGTTGGCCTTCACCGCGCCGCTGTTCGCGACCATGCTGGCGGCCGCGATCCTGGCGGAGCATGTCGGCATCCGCCGCTGGGGCGCCGTCATCGTCGGGTTCATCGGCGCACTGGTCATCATTCGCCCGGGTTTCGCGGTGATGAACATGGGCATCGTCTTCGTGTTGCTGAATGCCGCCTCCTGGGCGGCTGCGATCATTCTGGCCCGCGTCCTTTCGCGGGGCGACGATCCGGTGGCGATCGTGGCTTCCATGTTCCTTCTCATCACCCCCATGGCGATGGTGCCTGCCCTGTTCGTGTGGGAAACGCCGACCCTCACCTCCTTGGCCTTGCTTGCCGTCATGGCCGTGCTAGGGGTGCTGGGGCATATCGCGGCCACGCGCGCCTTGGCCGTGGCGGAAACCTCGGTCGTGGTGCCGGTCGAATATATTCAGCTTCCGATCAGCGCCCTGTTGGGATTCATACTCTTCGCAGAAGTGCCGGATATCTACACGCCGATCGGCGCCGCGATCATCATCGCCGCGGTCCTCTACATCAGCCACCGTGAGGCCATGCTGGCGCGCCGCCGCGCGAGCGATCCGCCTGTTCCGATCGTGCCGCCGACGCCTTGATGCGGCCCGCCCGGTGCGCGCATTCTGGCGCTGGGACGGGACGGGAACGGAGCAAGGCGATGACACCGGACTATTTCTGCGTATTCGCGCGCTACAACCGCTGGGCCAACACGCGCCTCTACGACGCCTGCGCCCCATTGTCCGACGCGGACCGGCGCCAGGATCGCAAGGCATTCTTCGGCTCCATCCACAACACACTCAATCATCTGCTGGTCGGCGACCGGGTCTGGATGGGTCGCTTCACCGGTGTGGATTCGGGCATCCGCAAGCTGAACGAGATTCTGTTCGACGATTTCGCCGCGCTTCGCCGCGCGCGGGAGGCGGAGGATGATCGCATCCAGGCTTATGTGGATGGCTGCGGCGAAGCCAAGCTGGCCTCGATGCTCGATTTCAAAAGTATGGACGGCGCGGCGTCTTCCATGCCGCTCGCCCAGGTGCTGGGGCATTTCTTCAATCACCAGGCCCATCACCGCGGCCAGGTGCACGCCATGCTGACCCAGGCCGGCGCGACCGCGCCGTCGCTCGATCTGCTCGCTTACTTACGCGAGAAGCGCTAGCGGATTTTCAGGATCACCTTGCCGGTCGAGCGGCGTTCCAGCATGGCAGCCATCGCCTGCGGCGCCTGGTCGATCGCGAAGCGGTGCGAGATATGCGGCTTCAGTTTTCCGGCCGCATACCAGGACAGAAGCTCGGCGAAGGAATCGCGCAACACCTGCGGGTTGCGATGGCGATAGGCGCCCCAGAACAATCCCATCACCGTTGTGTTCTTGACCAGCAGCAGGTTGGCCGGCGCCTGCGGGATGCGCCCGGCGGCGAAGCCCACGACGATCAGCCGCCCTTCCCACGCCAGACAGCGCAAGGATGTGTCGAAGATGTCGCCACCGACCGGGTCGTAGATGACATCGACGCCCTTATCGCCCGCGATCTCCTTTACCCGCGCGCGTACATCCTCGGCCGCGTAGTCGATCAGATGGTCGGCGCCGTGGGCCTTGGCGACGGCCAACTTGTCCGCGCCGCGCGCCGTCGCGATCACCGTGGCGCCCATGGCCTTGCCGATCTCGACCGCAGTTAAACCCACGCCGCCCGCCGCGCCATGCACCATCAGCGTCTCGCCACGCTTCAACTCCGCGCGGCGCTTCAACCCAACGTGCGAGGTGCCGTAGGCCACGGGGAAGGAGGCGGCCGTCTCGAAATCCATCGCGTCGGGAATTGCATAGACCTCGTTGGCTTCGGTTACCACCTCCTCGGCGAAGGCGCCGAAGCTGGTGGTCGCCATGACGCGGTCGCTCTTTTTCACGTGCGTGACGCCCGCGCCTGTTTCCAGCACCACGCCGCCGCACTCAAGGCCGGGCGAGAAGGGCAAGGACGGCTTTTCCTGATATTTGCCGGCGACAACCAGCGTGTCGGCGAAATTCAGCCCGGCCGCGTGCACGGCGATGCGCACGCTGTTCGGGCCTTTCAGGGCGGGCGCCGGCACATCGCCCACCACGAGGGCTTCATGGCCCGTCGCTTCCTTGCACAGCACCGCACGCATCGGACTCTCCGTCAGGTTTCGGCCAGCAGAGCCGGAGCGGCTGCCAAACTACCCACCACCGTCCCGCTCCAGTTCCGCAATTCGATTTGCGCGTACGCGGCCAACGCCGCATCCGCCGCACCCGTGATCGCGCCAAAGCGGCGCACTAGCGCGGCCGTTGCACATTCGGACGCGCGGGTCGCGCCGTCGTCGATCTTGAGTGCGATGCCAAGGCCCTGGCTGGGCAAGGCGGCGGCGAAGACGCCCTCGGCGCCCGTCTTGACCAGGATGGCTTCGCCCGCCGCTTCCATGATCGTGGTGCAGAAGCGTCCGCGCCCGGCGACCATGAAGGGATGCGCCGCCACCGCGCGCCGGATGCGCAAGACGGCCTCGCGGCGCGCGGATGCCAGGCTATCCGGCGCCGCGATGCGCGCCATGGCGCGGGCTAGCCCGGCCAGCGACATGGCGACCGTTGGGATGCCGCAACCATCGATGCCCATGGGCGCGCGGTCCAAATCCTCGCCCGCCATCTCGCCCATGACGGCGCGGGTGCGGCGCTGCACGGCATGGTCCGCATCCGAATAGCCGTGCGGCGCATCGCCCGTGGCCAGGGCGGTCGCCAGCATGCCTGCATGCTTGCCCGAACAGTTGTTGTGAAGCCGCGTCGGCTTCTCGCCCGCGCAGGCCAGGGCCATTGCCGCGTCCGCGCCGCTTGGCACATGCGCGCCGCATTCCAGATCGCTGCCGGACAGCCCCATTTTCGTAAGCCACGCGCCCACAGCCGCCACATGCTCCGGCGAGCCGTTGTGCGAGGCGCAGGACAAGGCCAGCTCGGCCTCGCTCAGGGAGAATTTATCGGCGGCACCCGTCTCGACCAGTGCGATGGCCTGCAGCGGCTTGACCGCCGAGCGGGGATAGACCGGCCGCGCCACGTCGCCCCAGGCGGCCACGATCTTGCCGCGCGCGTCGCACACGATGGCCGCGCCGCGATGGGTGGATTCCACCAGCGGGCCGCGGCGGACTTCGACGAGGACGGGATTCTCGGCCATGAATTTCCGCGCAAAAGGGTGAAGCACCTTGCCTTGCGAGGTGGAGGGGTGCAAGTTCGCCCGCCATGCGTGGCTATTTCGGCATCGGCGTTGACGGCATCTCCAAGCAGATGAACATCGGCAGTGTGTTTCGCACCGCCCATGCCTTCGGCGCGAGTTTCGTGTTCACGGTCGGCGCGGTCTATGCGCCCGACCAGGGTGGCCTGGCCGACACCTCGGACACGCCGCGCAATTTGCCACTCTATGAATTCGATTCGGTCGAGGATTTGCGCCTGCCGACCGATTGCGACCTGGTTGGCATCGAGCTGATGGACGACGCAGTCGAGCTGCCCAGCTTCCGCCATCCGCGTTGCGCGGCCTATGTGCTGGGGCCGGAACGGGGGGCGCTGTCGCCGGAAATCGTGGCGCGCTGCGCCCACATCGTCAAAATTCCGACGAAATTCTCGATCAACCTGGCGCTCGCCGGGGCGCTGGTCATGTACGATCGGTTGCTCTCTTCCGGTCGTTTCGGCGCCCGGCCGGTGGCGGCGGGAGGGCCCATCGAGGCACCGCCCTTGCATCAATTCGGCCCACCCGTCATTCGCCGTTTGAAGACGAAAGAAACCAAAGGATCCAAGAAGGCATGAGACCGTTCCTGATCGCCGCCGTTGCAACCCTCGCCCTGCTTCCCGCCGCCGCGTTCGCGCAAGCGCAAAAGCCCGCCGCCACGCAGAAGCCGGCCGCCGCTGCCCAGAAGCCGGCCGAGAAGACGCCCGAAAAGAAAGACGCCCATATCGGCCATTACGGCGACTGGGACGTGTTCGAGGGCACCGAGGGCAAGGGTAAGGTCTGCTACATGGCCAGCATCGCCAAGGAGACCAAGGGCGCCGCGCCGCGTAAGGACAAATCCTACGTCATGGTCATGCGCCGTCCGGCGGCCAAGAACCTGGGCGTGGTCAGCGTGACCTCGGGCTATGTCTTCAAGGACTTGAGCGAGCCCGTGGCCGAGATCGGCACCGAGAAGCTGCCGCTCTACACCAGCGCCAAGACACCCGACACGGCCTGGGCCCGCGACGATGCCAAGGTGGTGCAGGCCATGCTGAAGGGCCAGACGATGGTGGTGAAGGGCACGCCGGCCAAGGGCGATGCAACCACCGACACCTATTCCTTGAACGGCATCAGCAAGGCCTACCAGGAGTTGAACAAGGCCTGCGGCGTGAAGTCGTAATTTGCCGGACGGCACCCCTGGGCCTATATCTGGCCCATGGCGCAAGCGCTTCCTCCTGACGACGGCCGCAAGAACCTGATCGGCCTGTCGCGCGACGAGCTGGCCGGGGAGATCGAATCCCTCGGCGAGAAGCGTTTCCGCGCGCGCCAGTTGTGGCACGAGATCTACGCCCGCGGCGAAACCGGCTTCGAGCGGATGACCACGCTGTCGAAGCCGTTCCGCGCGTCGCTGGCAGAACGCTATCGCGTTTCACGGCCCGTTGTGTCCCAGCATCAGCTCTCGAACGACGGCACGCAGAAATGGCTGCTCGGTCTCGACGACCGCAACCAGGTCGAGACTGTGCATATCCCTGCGCAATCTCTCAACGGCGGAGATCGTGTCGCAGCTCGTGGTCGCCGGCGCCGCGCTGGGCGATTTCGCCGGGCAGATGCCGAGCAAGGACGGCGGCGAGGTCGGGCGCCTCGTCACCAACATCGTCTTCATGGGCATGGGCGAGCCGCTCTACAACTACGACAACGTGGCCAAGGCGCTGCGCATCGTGATGGACAACGAGGGCATCGCGATCTCCAGACGAAAGATCACGCTCTCGACCTCGGGCGTGGCGCCTATGATCGAGCAATGCGGGCGCGAGTTGGGCGTCATGCTGGCGATCTCGCTGCACGCTGTGCGCGACGAGTTGCGCGACGTGCTGGTGCCACTCAACAAGAAATATCCGATCAAGGATCTTCTGGCCGCCTGCCGCAAATATCCACCGCTGAAGAATGCGCGGCGCATCACCTTCGAGTACGTGATGCTGAAGGGCGTCAACGATTCGCCCGCCGACGCGCGCGAACTTGTGCGCCTGATCGCCGGCATCCCGGCCAAGGTGAATTTGATTCCGTTCAACCCGTGGCCCGGCACGGCCTACGAATGCTCGTCGCCCGAGACGATCGAGCGCTTTGCCCAGATCGTTCTGGGTGCCGGCTATCCCTCGCCCGTGCGCACCCCACGGGGCCAGGACATCCTGGCCGCCTGCGGCCAGCTCAAGAGCGCGTCGGAAAAGCTGCGCGCCAGCCAACGCCCGGCGGCGGCACAAGAAGCGGGCGCCGCTTAGGGTCCTTCGCTTGACTCCCGCCGGGCGCGGCCCGGACACTTGCCGCCGCGCCACCCGGGGGAACACACCATGCTTGAAACCATTCGTCACGCGCCCATCGACGTGGGTGCGCTGGTGCGGCGCAGCTACCGACATCTGGGGGAGGATTTCCGGCGGCTTCTTCTCGTCAGCTTGGGTGCGGCGTTCGCGCTCGGCCTGTGCGAGCTAACGATCGCGAGCTTTGCCGACCTGTGGTTCGGTGACGATCGCAAGCCGGCCGATTTCACCTCCGGCTGGGGTCTCATCCTCGGCATCGCGGCCTTCGGCTTGGGCATTCTGCGCTATCTGCTTTTGGTCGCGGTCGCCGTCCACTGGCATCGCTCGATCCTGGCCGGGGAGCATTCCTGGCGGACTCTCCAGATCGGCGGGCGTGAGGCGCGTTACTTCCTGTGGCTGGTTGCCTGGGTGGCCGCGTTCGTCGTGGTCATGATCCTCGTCTATTCCACGCTTCGGTATGCCGGCATGGAATTCAGCCTGTCGGAATGGTTGGGCATCGGCGAACCGCCGGTGGACGAGGACGGGCAGCTTTGGCGCGTCCTGATCTCTGTCGCCGCATACGCCGTGCTCATCGCGCCGTTCTACGTGATCGCCCTGGTGTTGCCGGCCAAGGCGGTGGACGACAAGGAATTCGGCTTCCTCTCCGCGCTGACCGCGACGCGCGGCAACTTTTGGCGCATCGCCATCGCCAGCCTGTTCTTCAAGCCGCCCATCCTGGCCCTGATGCTGCTGGCGTTCGGGGTGGGTGACGCGATCGCCAACGATGGCGGGCTGCCGCTGCGCTTTCTGACCTCCGTCCTCGTCGACGCGGCCATGTTCATGTGGGTCTGCCTGGAGGCGGGGTTTCTTTCCTTTGTTTACCAGGCGTTACGGGGCGGGGTGGCAACGGCCGAGCGCTAGGCCCGCCCTCTTGCCGGGCGGGCGGCCCTGGCTATACTCCGCCGCCATCCGGACACCCCCTATTTAGGTGCGTCAATGAAGGGCGACGTGAAGAAGGTCGTGCTGGCCTATTCGGGCGGGCTCGACACCTCGATCATTCTCCGCTGGCTGCAGGAGCAATACGGCTGCGAGGTCGTGACCTTCACGGCCGACATCGGTCAGGGTGAGGAGTTGGAGCCCGCGCGCAAGAAGGCGCAGCAGATGGGCGTCAAGGAGATCTTCGTCGATGATCTGCGCGAAGAGTTCGTGCGCGATTTCGTCTTCCCGATGTTCCGCGCGGGCGCGCTCTACGAGGGCGTCTATCTGCTCGGCACCTCCATCGCCCGCCCCCTCATCGCCAAGCGCCAGATCGAGATCGCGCTAGAGACCGGCGCCGACGCCGTCGCCCATGGCGCGACCGGCAAGGGTAACGACCAGGTGCGTTTCGAGCTGACCTATTACGCGCTGAAGCCGGACATCCGTATCATCGCACCCTGGCGTGAGTGGGACTTGCACTCGCGCACCGACTTGGTCGAATACGCCGAGAAGCACCAGATTCCGATTCCGCGCGATAAGCGCGGCGAGCCGCCGTACTCGACCGACGCTAACCTCCTGCACATCTCTTACGAGGGAAAGGCGCTGGAGGACCCGTGGGTCGAGCCGGACGCCGACATGTACACGCGTTCGGTCGCCCCCGAAGAAGCGCCCGACAAGCCGGCCTATGTCGAGATCGAATTCGCGCAGGGCAATGCCGTCGCGGTGGACGGGCAGAAGCTCTCGCCCGCGAAGCTGTTGGAGCGGCTGAACGCGCTTGGCGGCGCCCACGGCGTCGGCCGCGTCGATCTGGTCGAGAACCGCTTCGTCGGCATGAAGTCGCGCGGCATCTACGAGACGCCGGGCGGCACCATCCTGTTCGCCGCGCATCGCGCGATGGAGAGCATCACGCTCGATCGTGAAGTCATGCATCTGCGCGACGAGCTGATGCCGCGCTACGCCAAGCTGGTCTACAACGGCTTCTGGTTCGCGCCCGAGCGCGAGATGATCCAGGCGCTGGTCGACAAGAGCCAGGAAAACGTCAACGGCACCGTGCGGATCAAGCTGTTCAAGGGCACGGCCTCGGTCGCGGGCCGCAAGTCGCCTAACAGCCTCTACTCGCTGGCCCACGTCACCTTCGAGAAAGACTCGGTCTATGACCAGCGCGACGCGGAAGGCTTCATCAAGCTGAACGCGCTGCGCCTGCGCCTGCGGAAGCTGGCCGGGAAGTAAACCGCTATGGCAACGCGCTTGGGCCCAGCAATGGCCCATGCGCGGCCAGTGCTGCGGCATAGAGCGCCAAGCCGAGCGCGATCCGCCACCAGCCGATCTCGGACAGCCGCGGTTTCGCGCGGCCCTGGATCGCAGCCACGAACGGAATTACCGAGGTGGTGAGCGCGAACGGCCCCCAGACGGAGCCCAAGGTCTCCGCCCGCCGGTGGTCCATCAGCGGCATCCCAAGCAAGGCCAGCGCGGCCAGTCCGCCGAAGAAGATCAGCGAGGCCTGATCGCCATTCGCCGCTATGTGCGACAGCGCCCACAGCGCGATCGCCCACATGATGGGATGGCGTGTCACCTTGAGGATGCCGGGCGCCGGGTCCGTCGCGTGAAAATGCTTTTCCTGCATCACGGCCATGGGATTGCGCGTTGTATAGCCGCAGACCAGAAGAATCATCGCGAAGGGCATGACGGCGAGAGGCACATAACGCAGCGCTGTCAGCGCGGGCCACAGCTCCCGGTACGGCGCCGCGGAATAGGCGGCGGCATACCAAATCAAGGCCGCGCCCGCGGCAACCGAGAACATGGCCAGATAGCCGCTGTCGCCCAAGAGCTTGACCAGGCTGCCACGCAGCGGCGTCGAGGGCAGCAGATGCACACCCACGAACGCGCAGGCGGCCAGGACGAGGGCGGAAAGGCTGCCGGTCATGAGCGATTATCTAGGCAGAAATCGCGCGGGGTCCAGCGCGGGGCTTGTCCGCAATAATTCCCATTTTCGACACACCCCTGTCCCCATTCTGCGCGTTCTATACTGGCCATGAATGTGTCCGCGATGATCGCCATGCTCGACGATTTCTCCCGTGCCGCCGACTGGGCGCTGTTCCTCGACCTCGATGGAACGCTGATCGACATTGCTTCCGAGCCCGCCAAAGCGCGTGCACCGGCCGGTCTCGTCCCGGTGCTGGAGGGTCTTCACCGTTCGCTGCATGGCGCGCTGGCCGTGGTCAGCGGGCGGTCTTTGGACGATGTCGATCGTATCTTGCAGCCGCTCAAGCTGCCGGGAGCGGGCCAGCACGGAGCCGAGTTGCGCCGTCTGCGCGGCGGGCGCGTGTTGCGGCCGAGGCCCCCGAGCGCCATGCGCCGCATCGCGGAGCGCGTGATCGCGACCATGCCCGAGGGCGCGCTGGTGGAAGACAAGGGCCATAGCATCGCCGTGCATTACCGCCGTGCGCCCCATCTCAAACGCACGGTGCAGGCGCGCGTGGCGCGCGCGCTGGCGCCCGACCGGCGCGAAGCCCATGTGCTGCACGGTAAGATGGTGGCCGAGGTGAAGACCAACGGCATCGACAAGGGCCGAGCCGTCGATGCGTTGATGGCACTGCCCCCGTTCCGAGGCCGCGTGCCGGTTTTCCTGGGCGATGATCGCACCGACGAAGATGGCTTTGCCGCCGTGTTGCGCCGGGGCGGCCACGCGGTGCGCGTGGGCGACGATTCCTTTTTCCCGGGCGGCCCGTGCCTGGCCGACCCGGACGCGGTGCGGCGCTGGCTGGGGGCGCTGCGGAACGCGTTGGACTAGCCGGCGGGAACGGCGTCGAGCGCCTTCAGAAAGGCGTCGACCCAATGCGAAACGGAATTGCCGCGCACCCGCTCGATCATTGCGAGCCAGCGCGCCTTGCGCTCCTCGATCGACATGGTCAGGCCGGTGTTCATGGCCTCTGCGATCTCGTCGACGTCGAACGGGTTGACGATCAGGGCCGCGTCCAGCTCCTTCGCCGCGCCCGCGAATTGGGACAGGATCAAAACGCCGGGGTTCGCGGGTTCCTGGGCGGCGACATACTCCTTGGCCACCAGGTTCATGCCGTCTCGCAAGGGCGTGACAAGGCCGATGCGGCTGCGCCGGTAGAAACCGGCCAGCACCTGGCGCGAGAACGGCTTGTTCAGGTAGCGCAGCGGCATCCAGTCGAACTCGGCATAGCGGCCGTTGATGCGGCCGGCCAGCGATTCCAGCTCGCGGCGCAACTGGCGATACTGGCTGACCTCGCCGCGGCTGACCGGCGCGATCTGCATGAAGGTGACCTTGGAGCGCTGGTCGGGGAAGCGCGAGAGAAGCCGGTCATAGGCTTCGAAGCGCTGAGGCAGGCCCTTGGAATAGTCGAGGCGATCGACACCGAAGACGAGCTGGCGTCCCACCAAGCTTTCCTTCAGCCGTTCGTTCTCGTCGGACGCCGCGGCCTCCTCCGCCATGCGGGTAAAGGCGTCGGCGTCGATGCCGATCGGAAAGGTGCCGACGGAGACACGACGGCCGGAAGCGCGCACGCCGCCATCGGAAAGATGTTCGCCGTCGTTGAGCGCCACCACGCAGTCGCGAAAGTTCTGCGCGTCGCCCTCGGTCTGGAAGCCGGCCAGGTCATAGGCACCCACGGATTCGATCAGGAGCCGGTGGCGCGGCAGCACGGCCATGACCGCGGGCGGCGGAAAGGGCGTGTGCAGGAAAAAGCCCATGCGATTTTGGGCTCCCAGTGCGCGCAGCTCGGCGCCCAGCGGAAACAGGTGATAATCGTGGATCCAGACGATGTCGTCGGGCTTGAGCAACGGCGCGAGGGTGGCGGCGAAGCGGCGGTTGACGCGCATATAGCCGTCGAAATCCGCGCGCTCGAACTCTAACAGGCCCATGCGGTAATGCAAAAGCGGCCAGAGCGAGGAATTGGCGTAGCCGGTGTAATACTGGGCGTGATCCTCACGTCCCAGGTCGAGCGTCGCGTAGGTAATCTTGCCGGATCGCGAGATCTCGGCCTCCGCCGGAGTCTCCTCGGCGACCGTGCCGGACCAGCCGAACCACAAGCCGCCGCTGCGCCGCAACGCCTCGCGCACGGCGACGGCCAGCCCGCCCTCGCGGCCCGAGCGTGCCGAGGGCGGCGTCACGCGGTTGGAGGCGATCACGACCCGCGCCAAAACGCCTCCTCCCAGCTTTTGGACAGCCGCATGGCGGAGACGATCAATCCGACCATGGAATAGGTCTGGGGAAAGTTCCCCCACAGCTCGTTGGTCTTCGGATCTAAATCCTCGGACAAGAGGCCCAAGTGGTTCCGGCGCGCGAGCAGCCGCTCGAAGATGGCGCGCGCTTCGTCCTTGCGCCCCACGGCGGCCAGTGCGTCGATGTACCAGAAGGTGCAGACGGTGAACGAGGTCTCCGGCGCGCCGAAATCGTCGGCGTCGACGTAGCGATAGAGATGGTCGCCGTGACGCAGGGTCTTCTCGATGCAGTCGAGCGTGCCCAGGAAGCGCGGATCATCGGCCGACAGAAAGCCCAGCTCGTGGAGGAGCAGAAGGCTCGCGTCCATGGCACTACCGCCGAAGGATGCAACGAAGGTGTTACGCGTCTTGTCGTAGGCCTGCTCCAGGATCGCCGCGCGGATACGGGCGGCTACGTCGTGCCAATAGCGCCCGCGCTCGGCCAGGCCGAGTGCGCGCGCGATCTTTGACAGGCGATCGCACGCGGCCCAGCACATGACGGCCGAATAGGTGTGCACCTCCGCGCGCGTGCGGTATTCCCACAAGCCCGCGTCGGGCGTCAGCGCTGCCTCGGCCGCGCGCTCGCCCAATTTCTCCAGCCGCTGGAACATGGCCGCGTCACCGCGCCGGGGCAGGCGATGGTCGAAGAACATCTGCGCCGCCGCGAGGACGACGCTGCCGTAGCTGTCGTTCTGGACCTGGCCCGCGGCCGCGTTGCCGACGCGCACGGGACCCATGCCCCGGTATCCGCTCAACGCGGTGGCGACGCCTTCCTCGACCAGCGGCCGGCCCGGCACGACCGCGTAGACCGGCCCCAGCGTGCCGTGCGAATCCAGCGCCGCCACGTTGGTGATGTAGCGGATGTATTCTTCCATCGTTTGGGTCGCGCTCAGCCGGTTCAGCGCGTGGACGACGAAAAACGCGTCCCGCAGCCAGCAATAGCGGTAGTCCCAATTGCGCTGGCTGCCCGGAGCCTCGGGGATCGAGGTGGTCAGCGCGGCCACGATGGCGCCGGTTTCCTCGAAGCTGCACAGCTTGAGGGTGATGGCGGCGCGGATGACGGCCTCTTGCCATTCGAACGGCACGGAGAGGAAGCGGCACCAGTCTTGCCAATATTCCTCGGTCTGCTCGAGAAAACGCCGCGCGGTTTCCGGCAGACTTGCGGTGAAGCTTTCGTCGGGACCTAGGATCAGCGTGACCGGGCGGTCCAGCACGAAGGGCCGTTCCTCCGCGATGTAGGAAACGGGCACGTCGGTCGACAGGCGCAGCGTACCGCTGGAGCCGACATAGCGGACATGGTTGCTGCCGAAGGTGCGCGCGGGCTCCTCCGCGCCGTAGGCGAAGCGCGGGCGAAGGCGCACGGTCAAGCGCGGCGCGCCCGCCACGGGCTCGATGCGGCGCACCAGCATGGCCGGACGGTAGACGCGTCCGAACTGCTTGAAGCGCGGCGCGAAGTCGGTGATGCGGACGATGCCGCCGTTGCCGTCGGACAGAGTGGTTTCGACGATGGCTGTGTTGGTGCGATAGGTCTGGGAGGCGGAAACCTCGCCATCGAGGACGATATCGAAGAAACCGCCGGCCTTACCTTCGGAGTCCAGCAGGCTGGCGAAAAGCGGATCGCCGTCGAGGCGCGGAAAGCAGGCCCAGACAATGCGCCCGCGCGTATCGACCAACGCCGCGATGGTGGAATTGCCGATCGCCGCTAGATCGAGGTTCGTCTCGCCCGCGCTGCGTTGCGTCGAGTCGTTCATGGAATAGCCTGCTCCCGCACGGAGGCTTTGCGCCGAAGCGACGCCCAGTGAAGGAAAACGCGCAAGGCCCGGAATGGTTCCGGGCGAAGCGGCTCAGGCTTTGGGGACGGCGATCCCGCGCTGGCGGCAGGCGGCCACGACCGTGTTACGCAACAGACACGCGATTGTCATCGGTCCGACGCCGCCCGGCACCGGCGTGATCGCGCCGGCTACCTTGGCGGCCTCCTCGAAGGCCACGTCGCCCACGAGGCGTCCCTTGCCGTCCGGTGTCGGCACGCGATTGATACCCACGTCGATGACGATGGCGCCGGGCTGGATCCAGTCGCCGCGCACCATCTCGGGCTTGCCCACCGCGGCAACCAGGATGTCGGCGCGGCGGCATTCGCCCGGCAGGTCCTTGGTGCGCGAATGGGCGATGGTCACGGTGCAGCTTTCGCCCAGCAGCAGCATGGCCATTGGCTTGCCCACGATGTTGGAGCGGCCCAGCACGAGCGCGCGCTTGCCGGCCAAATCCTTCACGCGGTCCTTGATCAGCATCAGGCAGCCCAAGGGCGTGCAGGGCACCAGCGCGTCGCCGCCGGTCGCCAGTTTGCCCGCGTTGATGACGTGGAATCCGTCCACGTCCTTGGCCGGGTCGATGGCGTCCAGCACGGCGGCGGGATCGATCTGCTTGGGCAGCGGCAATTGCACCAGGATGCCGTTCACCGCCGGATCGGCGTTCAGCTTGACGACCAGCGCCAAAAGCTCGGCCTGTCCCGTGGTCGCGGGCAGCTTGTGCTCGAAGGAGCGCATGCCGGCCTCGACCGTCTGCTTGGCCTTGCTGCGCACATAGACCTGGCTGGCCGGATCTTCGCCCACCAGCACCACGGCCAAGCCGGGAATCAGTCCATGGTCCTTCGTCAGCGCGGTCACTTGCCGACCGATCGCCGCGCGCAAATTCGCGGCGTAGCCCTTGCCGTCGATGATCTCAGCCATGTTGTTCTCCGAGCCACGCATTGATCCGGCGGGCGAGGGCGGGCCCATCGCCGGCGATATGCACGATCTTGCGCCGCGCGGCCGCCCCTGAAGCCACCGACAGGGCAGTGCGCGGGACGCTCCACGACTTGGCCAAAAGCTTCAGCACCGCCGCGTTGGCATTGCCGTCTTCGGGCGCGGCGGTGACAGAGAGCTTCAGCGCCGCGCGTCCATCCGCGTCGGCCACGATGCCGTCGATCCGATCACGCCCCGCGCGCGGCGTCACGCGCAACGCAACGCGCACGCCGTCGCCGGACACGGTGACGGGCGACGTTCCGCTCACGCGCCCAAGTGTCAGTAAAAGTTCCGCTCGATCAGTCGCTGCAGGAACCAGATGATGATGATCAGGATGATGGGGGAGATGTCGATGCCGCCCAGGTTCGGCACGATGCGCCGGATCGGGCGCAGGGCGGGCTCGGTGATCTTGTAGAGGAAGTCATTCACCGAGAAGACGAAGCGGTTGTACGTGTTGACCACGTTGAACGCGATCAGCCACGACATGATCACGAAGGCGACCAGACACCACCAATAGAGACCGAGAATGAGATGGATGAGTTCGGCAACTGATTCCATGGCCGGTCTTTGCCCCTAGGTTCGACGTCGAAAAAAGCCTACAGGCGGGGCGGAAGCCACGCAAGCGCGCGGCGCGGCGGACCTCAGCCAAACCCTTCGCCCGGCTCGAAAAAATGGCGTTCGGCGGTTGCCTTGACGGGCTTCCCCCCGCCGGACATTATCCGCCCGCCTTTCCGAGGCACGCGCACGCGTGGCCCGGGGCTGTAGCTCAGATGGGAGAGCGCCTCGTTCGCAATGAGGAGGTCAGGGGTTCGATTCCCCTCAGCTCCACCACCCTTTCTTCACCGGGGTTCGTGGTGACCAAGCGTTGGGCCGCTGAGGCTCGCCTCGGGGGAGGCGCCTTGGATCGTTCCGTCAAGCAAGTGGCCATCATCGGCGGCGGCATCATGGGCTGCGCCGCGGCCTATTATCTGCGCCGGCTGGGCATCTCCGTCACCGTGTTCGAGCGTGGCGAGATCGGCACCGAGCAATCGAGCCGCGCGCTCGGCTATGTGCGATGCCAGGGCCGTCATCGCGCGGAGCTGCCGCTATCGGTGCTGGCGAACCGGATGTGGGAAACGCTCTCCGCCGAGCTCGATGCCGATGTGGAGTATGTGCGCCAGGGCAACCTGGTGGTGGCGGAGACGGAGGCCGACGAGGAGCGGCTGCGGAAAAGCTGCGAGGCCGCGCGCGCCAACGGCCTGTCCACCCGCGCCGTCGACCGCGCCGAGATCGCGCGCATCTCGCCGAAGCTTCACGGCCCTTGGCGCTCGGGCATCTTCACCGAAGAGGACGGTCATGCGTCGCCGACCAAGGCGACCCAGGCCTTCGCCGCCGCCGCGCGGCGTCTTGGTGCGGATATGCGGACGAACAGCGGCGTACGCGGCATCGCGGTTTCCGGCGGGTGCGCGGCGGGCGTTTGGACGGGGGACGGCCTATTCGCGGCGGATGCCGTCGTCTGCGTGGCGGGCATCTCGACGAATTTCTTTTTGCGCCCGCTGGGCGCCGCCTTGCCCATCCAGGTGGTGCGCAGCTCCAACCTGGAAACGGTCGTGAAAGAGCCGTTCACGCGCACCGGCGTGTGGACGCCCTATATCTCCATGCGGCCACGGCTGGATGGTTCTTTCGCCTTCGGCACCGGCTATCGCGGCTCGCCGCCCGATCACGATTTAAGCGCGGCGACCGTTGGCAATCTCGGTTACTTCCTGCCGCGCTATCTGCGCAATCCGCGCCGGCCGCGGCTGCGCCTCAACCGCGACTTCGCCGATAGTATCCAGCGGCATTTCAGCGCGACTGCTTCCACCCGACCCATGCCCGACCCGGTTATCAACCGGCCGCAGATCGCCGAGCGGCTGACCTGGGCGCAAAAATTCTTTCCCCATCTCGTGCCGCTAGAAGCGGCGCGCAGTTGGGCTTGCCGCATCGACGTAACGCCGGACCTGGTGCCCGCCATCGGGCCGTGGGGTCCGCCTGGGCTGTTCACCGCGGTCGGCTTCTGTGCCCATGGGTTGGCGCTGGCGCCGATCGTGGGCAAGACCTTGGCAGAGATGATCGCGACGGGGCGCAGCGACGTCGATCTGCGCGCGCTTCGGCCCGGACGCTTTTGCGAGAATGATCTGCAGGAAGACCCGGTCGCGCTCTAGCGCAAATGAAGAGCGGCGGCTCCGGGGAAAGCCGCCGCTCCGGATACCGGGCCCCGCGCGAAGCGGGATCGGTATCGCTTTTCGTAGGCGAGACGATCAGCGCGTAAAGCGGCCGATCAGGAACGCCGCCAAGGCGCCGCCGCCGAAAGCCAGCGCGACCGAGGTCAGCGGCTTGGCCGTCACGGTGTCGCGCGCATAGGTCACGGCGCGTTCGCTTTCGTCGCGCGCTGTCTTGGCGATGCTGTTCATGGCGATCTCGGCCGCCATGGTGGCGCCCGCGATGATGCCGTCAACCTCGCGGCGCGCATGGGCCTTGCCAGTGCCGTTCAGTGTGTGTCGAGCCATTGTAAGCCTCCTAAACCAATCTCGTTCCGTGGCCATGCCATAAGCGGATGGCCATCTGTCTGCCCTGTAAACCGCGCCGGTGCGCGTCGGTTCCAACGACTTAAAATGATCGAGAAAATGCCTTGATCCCGCCGCGACATCACTGATTCCGCCTTCGCGCGGCGATTAGGCGTGCGCCAGATGGTCGCGCAGCATGGCTGCGATGGCCTGGGGCTGGTCCAATATCGCCGTCACGTCGATCCCGTCATAGCCGGGTTTGGTTTCTAGATCCGCGCGCCGCAGGCGCCAGCGCTGGCCGCATTGGACGACATGGCCGCACACTTCGCCGTCGATCCGGATATTGAATTGCCACGCCCGCTCGCGATCCAGCATTCCCATCGGTCTTCGCCTTCCTTCACGTCGCGTATTGCGTCGGTGAGGAAACGCGCGAAAGGCTCTGGGGTTTCGCGGCTGCGCTTATTTTGCGGTGGCGCGGGCGATGACGTCTTGGAGCAGCTTAAAGTCGATGGGCTTCGCCATGTGCTCGGTCATGCCCGCGGCCAGATAGCGCGCGCGGTCTTCGGGCAGCGCGTTGCCGCTCAGGCGTCTTAAAGAGGTCGTGCTGGCCCTAGCCGATACAAAATGAAAGAGGGCGCGGCACTCGCGTGCCGCGCCCTTCCCAAAAAACCAAGAAACGTTTACGGCGCCGTTTTCACGCCGCCCGTGGCGCCCGCACCGGCGCCACCGCTGGCGCGCATGCCGCCGCTGGCGTCATTGGACTGCGATTGCGTGCCAGCGCCTGTGTTGGCGCCCGCGCCTGCCCCGGCGCCGACACCAGCACCCGTGTTACCGCTGGGGGCGGTCCCAAGATTGACGCCCACGCCCGTATTGGCCCCGGCGCCCACACCGGTGTTGGTGCCGCTGTTGGAACCGTTACCGCCCGCGGCGGCGCCCGCGCCGGCCTTGGTGCCGACGCCTACGCCCACATCCGCGGCCGAAGCCGAAGGAAGATCAGCCAACCCCAGCGCGCCGACCAAGGCGGCGGCAGAGGCGAAATAAACGAACTTCTTCATGATGTATCCTTTCCCAGTGTGAACTTTTTCCATGCAGGCCATGCGAAGCAGGCCTGCATGGTCCTCGTTTCGTCGAGGTCCGTGCATTCAATTCACGGATCGGTCACCGGGTTCCATGATGCGGCAACGGCACCCGCGGGATTCTGTCCCACGGTGCCGTTGCGTTCCGATCAAGGCGAAATCGCGGCGCATTGCCGCGAACGGCTCAGCCGCCTTTCACGCCCTTCTTCTGGAAATCCACGTCCCAGTTCTGCGTATCGCTGACGACGCGTTGCAGGCGGAACATATGGTCGGTCAGCGCATAGGCGTTGTCGTTGTCCAGATCCTCGCAGCGCACGAACACTTCCATCTCGGTGCGGATGGCCATCAGCGGATGACGCGTGACGCGCGCGGCCAAAGCCTTGGCGCGGTCCAGCACCTGGGCGTCGTCCACCACCTCGTTCACCAGGTTGATGCGCAGCGCTTCCTCCGCGTCGATGGCGTCGCCGGTCAGACACAGGCGCATGGCTTCGACGCGTGGCAGATGACGGTAGATGCGCGCCATGCCCGCGGCGCCGCCCATGCCGTAGGCGATCTCGGGCAGGCCGAACTTGGCGGTCTTGCCCGCGATGCGCATGTCGGTCAGATGCAGCAGATAGATCATGCCCTGGCCCAGGCACCAGCCCTTGACCGCGCCGATGATCGGCTTGAAGCGCTTCATGCGCAGCACTTCGCGCTCCCAGCCGGGATAGTTGGGCTCGTCGTCTTCGTTGGTGTGCGGATAGAAATGCCGCATCACCCGGTCCTCGCCCTCCAGCGGCTTGCGCCGCGTCTTCAGATCGTCGCCGGCTGAGAAGGCACGGTCGCCCTTGGCGGTCAGGATGCCGATCTTGAGCGAACGGTCGCGTTGGAACTTGTCCAACGCCTTGTACAATTGCTTATGGATCTCCGGGTTCAGCGGATTGACTTTGCCATTGTCGATCGTAAATGTGGCGACCCCGCCATCGGTTTCATAAATCAGCGGCATCTTCAGCTTCCTTGTTCGAATGAGATGGGCAAGCCTGTCACAGCGCCGTGGTTTGGGAAACCGCCCCACAACGTGATTGCGGAGTGAGCATGCTGGGCAACGCGACGACGATCCGTCGGACGCTCGAGGAAAAGGCGCGTTCGCATCCCAATCGCGTCTACATGATCCACGAGGGCGCGGCGCTGACGCTGGGCGAATTGGACCGGCGCGTGAACCGCTTCGCCAACGGCTTGGCCAAGCTGGGCTTCAAGATGGGCGATCGCGTGGCGCTCATGCTGTCGAACCATCCGGATCATTTCTATGCCTTCCTGGCCTGCGCGAAGCTCGGCGTGGTGCAGGTGCCGGCCAACACCAATCTGCGCGCCACTAGTCTGGACTTCCTGTTCAAGCATGCCGATCCGCATGGCGTGATCGCGGACGCGCATTTCGCCGAGGATCTGGTGCCGGCCTTGGCGGGCACGAAGTGCAAGCACGTGATCTGGCGCGGTGCCGTGGCCGATGTGCCCGGCAAGCGCACCCATGCATTCGGTGCGGTGATGGAAGGCGGCGCCGAGACGCCGCCGCCCGGAAATCCGCAAGCAGAGGACGTGCTGTCGCTCAGCTACACGTCCGGCACCACGGGCCAGCCCAAGGGCGTCATGGTCACGGACGCCATGTTCCGCGCCTCGGCCTATGGCGCAATGCGACTCGGCGACATTCAGGTGGGCGACGTTCTGTATTTGTGGGAGCCGCTGTTCCATATCGGCGGCAGCGAGGTGATCGTCCTCGGCGTCTTTTTCGACATCACCATCGCGCTGACGGAACGATTCAGCGCCTCGCGCTTCTGGCCCGAGGTGCGCGCGGCCAAGGCCACGCATATCCACCATCTGGGCGGCATCCTCTCGATCCTGATGAAGCAACCGCCGGCGCCGGGCGATGCCGACAACACCGTGCGTGTGGCGTGGGGTGCCGGCGCGCCCGCGCGCATCCGCCAGCAATTCGCCGAGCGCTTCAAGGTGAAGGTCACCGAATCCTACGGCATGACGGAATGCTCCAGCATCACCACGGCCAATTCCGAGGGCGATCCCGAAGCCGGCGTCGGCACACCCATGCCTTACTTCGAGGTGCGCATCGCCAACGATGAAGGAAAACCGCTCGGCCAGGACCAGATGGGCGAGATCCTGGTGCGCGAAAAAGAACCCGGCTTCATCATGAAGGGCTATTTCCGCAACAAGGAGGCCACGGCTGCTGCGCTCAAGGGCGGCTGGATGCACACGGGCGATCTGGGCAGCTTCGACGAGAAGGGGAACTATCACTATCTCGGCCGCAAGAAGGACAGTCTGCGCCGCCGCGGCGAGAACGTCTCGGCTTGGGAGGTCGAACGCGTGCTCTTGACCCATCCCGCGGTCGAGGAATGCGCGGTCGTCGGTGTCGACACCGACGTGGGCGAACAGGACATCAAGGCCTACATCAAGCCTGTCGCGGGCAGCGCGTCCGATCCGCTCGACATCATCAAATGGTGCGAGGCGCGCCTGGCCTATTTTCAGGTGCCGCGCTACGTGGCCTTTGTCGAGGCTTTCGCCAAGACTCCAACCGAACGCGTGCGGAAGGAGACTCTGTCCAAACAAGCGGACGGCGCGTGGGATTTGGAGGCGTCGGGTTACAAGCTGAAGCGGTAATGCGTTTGCAGCGTTATTCAACCTTTTCAAAATCTAGCTTGAAAAGCGTTGGATTTTTCTTGGCCTGAGTAACGTTTGCATGAGGAAAGTTTGCTTTAAGTAAGCACAAAATTTCTGTGCGATCTTCCTCGCTGATTCTGCATCCGAGAATAATTTCTCCGATTTCTTCGGGATGAATAGCCACATCCTGATAGTCCGGCGCGAGACCCTCCGTATGGTCTATTACGCGCCATTCCTTTTCGTATCCTCATCCGATGTGTTTGATGGAAAACATCTTTGCCCACATCTTCTGTGCGTCAAGTTTTCCGAAACCAAGCATGAAATCTACCCACTCCTCTATCGAAGCGAGTTCAGGCATTTCTTCTTGATATATTATGGGAGTAGCCACACAAAACGCGTTATCAAGTTCTTGCAAAGCCCGAAACTTGACAACGACGCCAGTGTGATTCTCCGAGTAATGCGACCACATAAGTAAGTCGTCGGACACTTCCGATACGCAGTAAATGATCGCGGTATTCAGAAATTCATTTCTGAAATCCGCATGAAGTTTTGGAAGGTCATCGATTTGGTTTCTTATGCCCTCGTCTATATCCGCTTTAAGCAGATTGATCACGGCGGCATCTGAAAGGGTGGTCTGGGTTCTCAATTGGCGAAGCTTTTCCAGAATTGCCACATTCTGGTTGTGACCGAAGTTTGGTAACGCCAGGTTGCCCCTAGTGGCATCGATGATGCAGCGGAGGGTGAGATTCTGCAGCTCGTCAACAGTGAATGGGAATCGCAAATCGATCTGCGTGTCAAAAGGATCGTTGAAAATTCGTGGCGCGGAATAGCGAACTTTGCGCCGAGCGAGAATTAGCTTCACGACGTTAGCCGAGCAGTATTTGAAGAAATGTGTTCGTGAGTGACGTGTCATCGCAAATCTATTGGCAATGCGTGCTATAAGCGGGCCACAAAAGGGTGTTAATTTTTATCGCGCGGCCTTGATCTCCTCGATCCGCCTTTCGACCTCGGCGCGTTCGGGTGTGCCGGCGGGCAGCTTGGCTAGCAGGCTCTTCCAGTAGGTTTCGGCCTTGGGCTTGTCGCCGGCTTGCCAGGCGGCCATGCCCAGGAAGAACGCGGCGACTGCGTTGCCGGGCTCCAGCGAATCGACGCGGCGCATCACGACGATGAAATCCTCGGGCAGCTTGGCGCCGGGCTTCTGCAGCACGAGAAGCGATTGGGCGTAGCCTAACTGCATGTTGACGTCGTTTGGCGCCAGCGCGGCGGCGTGCTTGAAGGCGTCGGCCGATTTTTCCGGCTCGCCCAGCACGCGATAGGAGCGCGCGAGGCGCAGCCAGCCTTCCAGATCGTTGGGATTGTCTTTCAGCTTCGCGGCCAGCTGGTCGACCATGCCGCGCACCATGGCGGCGCGCTGTTCCGGCGTCATGTCCTGCGCGGCCTGCACGTCCTCGGCACTGGGCCCCGGCGCCTGCTGCGGCAGCACGGTCGCGGGATCGATGCCCAACTCCGCCGCCGTCTGCTGGATGCGCGCGATCAGCACCGGCATCCACGGCGCGTCGGGCCGCGAATCGGCAGCCAACGAAGCCCATATTTTGAGCGCCTCTTGCAGACGCCCGGCCTGGCTTTCCGCGAGACCCAGATAGAAGCGCGCGCGTGGTTCGCGCTTCTCGCGTTCTAATGCGCCCTCGAACAACGTCTTGGCCTCGGGCGTCACTTGGCCCTGCGCGGCCAGGACCAATGACTCGCCCAGGCTCGAGGCGACTTCCGGTGCGCCGGCGGACAGGGTGTAGGCCCGGCGATAGGAATCGATGGCGTCCTGGTTGCGGCCGAGCGCTTGTTGCATCAGCGCGAGCCGCATCCAGCCGGTCTGATCGTCAGGCTTCGCGGCCAGTTGCGCAGACAATTCCGTCGCGCGGGCCTCAAGCACTCTGCTTTGTTCGCCCTGCGCGCGCTCCAATTCGGTTTGCCGCGCGGCCAGCGGCCGGTCGGGTGCACCTGGCGCGCCGACCAGGAAATAGATGCCCAGCGCGGCAAAGACGACGATCGCGGCCAGCACCGTCGGGCCGAACCAGGAACGTTTCGGGGCGGTCGGCAACGTGTCCGCGTCGTCGCGCGCGAGAGCCAGGATGCGCCGGCCGATTTCTGCTTCGGCCCCGCGTGCTTCTTCATCCGAGATCAGGCCGCGCTCGCGGTCGCGCGCCAGCTCCGACAATTGGTCGCGATAGACGGCCAAGCCGTGCGCCGCGCGCGACGCCGCAGGCGCGGGCCGCCGCATCAAGGGGCGCAGGATCGCCACGACCGCGATGGCGGTCAGCGCGAGAAAGGCGATGCCGGTCCAGATCGCCATCCTAGGGCTCGCCGCCCAAAATCTTGTCGAGGCGTGCGCGCTCGTTGGCATCCAAGGGCACCGTGCGCGACGCGGCCTTGCGGCGGCGCAAGGCCAGGAGCAGGGCGCTCAAAGCGATCGCGAGGATCAGCGCTGGACCGAACCACAGAAGATAGGTTTCGGCGCGCATGGGCGGGCGCAGGCGCACGAAGTCGCCGTAGCGCGCGACGACGAAATCCATCACCTGGGCGTTGCTGTCGCCGGCCTTGATCCGCTCGCGCACCAGAATGCGCAGGTCGCGCGCCAGCGGTGCGTTGGAATCGTCGATCGCCTGGTTCTGGCAGACCAGGCAACGCAGCTCCTGGCCGACTTCGCGCGCGCGTGCTTCCTGCGCTGGATCGGCCAGAATCTCGTCGGGCTCGACGGTCCAAGCGGGCGTGGCGGTGAGAAGGACGAGCAGCAGGGCCAGCGCGCGGATCATTTCTGCAGCTCTCTTAGGAGCGGCAGAATCTTCTCGTCCAGATCGCGCGGCTGGACGGGGCCGACATGGCGATAGCGAATGCGTCCCTCGCGATCGATCACGAAGGTCTCGGGCACGCCATAGACGCCCCATTCGATGGCGGCACGACCTTCGCGGTCGGCGCCGATGCGTGTGTAGGGATTGCCCAGCCGCTGCAGCCACGCGGTCGCATCCTCCGGCTTGTCCTTGTAGTTGATGCCGTAGATCGCGACACGGCCTTCTTCCTTCAAGCGCAGGAAGACCGGATGCTCCACCCGGCACGGCGCGCACCAGGAGGCGAAGACGTTGACTAGCGCGACCTGGCCCTTGAGGTCGGCGGTCGCCAGGCCGGGCACGCCGTCGAGCAAGGGCGGCAGGGCAAACTCCGGCGCCGGCCGGTCGATCAGGGCGGAGGGCAGGATCGAAGGGTCCTTGCCCAGGCGCAAATAGGCCAGGACCGCGACCAGACCCAACAGTACGACCGGCAGGATATAGAGAAGACGCCGCATCTATTCCGCCGCCTGGGGTGCGGTGCCGCGATCCGCGCGCGCGGGCGCGCCCACGCGGTGGCGCCGGTCGGTCAGCGAGATGCCGCCGCCCAGCGCGGTCACGATCGCGCCGATCCAGATCCAGGGCACCAGCGGATTGTGATAGATGCGCACGACGTGCCCGCCCTTGCCGTCGCCGTCGCCGACCACGGCGTAGAGATCGGAAAAGAACGTCGTGTGGATCGCGGCCTCGGTGGTCTGGCGCTGCTCGACCGGATAGAAGCGTCGCTCCGGGAACAGATGCGCGATGGTGCGGCCGTTGCGCTCGACCAGGAACGCGCCGCGCTCGGCGCGGTAGTTGGCGCCCGGCACCTCACTGACGCCCTCGAAGGTGAAGCGATAGCCCGCGACGGTGACGTTCTCGCCCACGCGCATGGTCTGGATCAGCTCGGTCTGCCACGCGCTGGTGGCGGTCACGCCCGCGATCAGGATGGCGATGCCGAGATGTGCGACCGTCATGCCATAGGCGGCGCGCGGCAATCCTCGCGCGCGAGCCAGCGTGTCGGCGATGGGCGAACGGAACAGGCGGATGCGTTCGGCCAGTTCCACGAACGTGCCGGCGGCGATCCACGCGGCCAGGGCCAGCGCGATGGCGGCCAAGATGTGACGATCATGGTCGAAGATCAGAACGCCGATGGCGACACCGCCCGCCACGCCCATGGCCGCGCGCAGGCGTTGCAGGGCGCCGGCCACGTCGCCGCGCTTCCACGCCAGCATGGGGCCGAAGCCCATGACCACGAACAGCGGCAGCATGAGTGGCAGGAAGGTCGCGTTGAAGTAGGGCGGGCCGACCGAGATGCGCGCGCCGCCGAGCGCGTCGAGGAACAGCGGATAAAGCGTGCCCAACAGGACAGCCGCCGCCGCGACGGAGAGAAGCAGGTTGTTGAGCACAAGCGCGCCCTCGCGCGAGATTGGCGCGAACAGCCCGCCCGGCTTGAGCGCCGGCGCGCGCAGCGCATAGAGAAGGAACGCGCCGCCGACCGCGACCGCCAGCAGCACCAGGATGAACAGGCCGCGCTCGGGATCGTTGGCGAAGGCATGCACCGAGGTCAGAACGCCCGAGCGGACCAGGAACGTGCCCACCAGCGACAGCGAGAAGGCCAGGATGGCCAGCAAGATGGTCCAGCTCTTGAGCGCATCGCGCTTCTCGGCGACGGACGCCGAATGGATCAGCGCGGTGCCGACAAGCCAGGGCAGGAACGAGGCATTCTCGACCGGGTCCCAGAACCAGAAGCCGCCCCAGCCCAATTCGTAATAGGCCCACCAGCTTCCCAGCGCGATGCCGATGGTCAGGAAACTCCATGCCGCCAGCGCCCAGGGTCGCACCCAACGCGCCCAGGCCGGATCGACGCGTCCTTCGATCAACGCGGCGATCGCGAAGGCAAAGGTGATCGAGAAGCCGACATAGCCGAGATAGAGGAAGGGCGGATGGAACGCCAAGCCCGGGTCTTGCAGCAGCGGGTTGAAGCCTTCCCCGTCCATGGGTGGCGGGAAGATCCGCGCGAAGGGATTGGAGGTGAAGATGATGAACAGGAAAAATCCGGTCGCGATCATGCCCTGCGCGGACAGGACGCGCGCCTTCAGCGCTGCCGGCAAATTGCCGCCGAAGCCGGCCACGGCCGCGCCGAACAGCGCCAGAATCAGCACCCACAGAAGCAGGGAGCCTTCGTGGTTTCCCCACGCGGCGCTCACCTTGTAGAGCATGGGTTTGGTCGAGTGGCTGTTGGCCACCACGTTCGCGACCGAGAAATCCGATTGCACATAGGCCGCGATCAGGGCGGCGAAAGCAGCGCCGGGTCAGAAGAGGCTGCCCGCCCGCCAGCGACGGGCCCATGGCCATCAGCCGCGCGTTGCCGCGCGCGGCGCCCACGAGCGGCAAACACGCCTGCAACGCGGACAGGACGAGGGCCAGGACGAGCGCGTAATGGCCGGCTTCGACGATCATGACGTCACGTCTTCGCCACGTCCGGCCGCCATTGGCCGGACTTCTTCAGCGCCTCGGCCACCTCGGGCGGCATATACTTTTCGTCGTGCTTGGCCAGGACGCGCGTGGCGGCGAAGGTGCCGTCGGGCTGGAGCTTGCCCTCGACCACGATGCCTTGCCCCTCGCGGAACAAATCGGGCAGGACGCCGGTATAGGTGACCGGCACGCTGCTGGTGAGATCGGTGATGCGGAACGTCACCTGCGTGCCGTCGCGCACGACGCTGCCTTCCTCGACCAAGCCGCCGACGCGCAAGGAGGCGCCAGCCCGCGGCGGCTTTTCGGCCAGCTCCGTCGGCGCGTAAAAGAACACCATCGTGTCGCGCAGGGCGGACAGCGCCAGCGCGACCGCGCCGCCGAGCAGCGCCAAGCCGATCAGGACGAAGAGAAGGCGCCGTCGTTTCGGCTTCACGCCGAGTCTCCGCGCGGGGGCAGCGCCTGCGCCTCGCGGCGCGCGCGGGCGCGGCGGCGTACCGATGCGATCAGCAGGGCACCCAGCACCACGATGGCCGCCAGATAAGCGGGATAGACGTATGCGCCATAGGTGGGTGTCGCCGCGGCGAAAACGAAGAGGGGCGCTATCATCGTCAGCTCCCCTGCATCAGCCGGTGGGCGCGCACGCGGCGCGCCAGGATTTCGGCCTCGATGCGCAGGATCACGGTCATGACGAAGTAGGCCGTGAAGCCGGCAGCCATGAGGAGAAGCGGCGTCAGCATGTCGGGATGGATCGACGGCCCGCCCATGCGCACCACGCTGGCCGGCTGGTGCAGCGTGTTCCACCAATCGACCGAAAACTTGATGATGGGCAGATTCACCACGCCCACCAGCGCCAGGATCGCCGCCGCGCGCTGGCCACGCGCGGGATCGTCGAACGCGTTCAAGAGCGCCATGTGGCCGAGATAGAGGAAGAAGAGGATCAGCACCGAGGTCAGCCGCGCATCCCACACCCACCACGCGCCCCACATGGGCTTGCCCCACAAGGAGCCGGTGACGAGTGCGAGGAAGGTGAACGCCGCGCCAATGGGCGAGGCCGCGCGCGCGAAAATGTCGGCCAAGGGATGCTTCCAGATCAGGGCCGAGGCGCTGGCCGCCGCGATCGCGGCGTAAACGAACATGGCCATCCATGCCGAAGGCACGTGGACGTACATGATCCGCACCGTCTCGCCCTGCTGATAGTCGGGCGGCGAGGCGAAGAGGGCGTAATAGAGACCGGCGCCCAGAAACGCTACGGTCGCGCCCACGGCCCACGGAAAGACCGCGCGCGCCAAGCGTAAGAAGCGATTGGGATTGGCGAATCTATGCATACGCGTCGCCTAGGATGTAGCCGTTGGGCGGCGCTTTGACCAGGGACGCCTCATTGCGCGGCCTGTCGTAAGGAGGCGGCCGCGGCCCATGGCCCCAAAGCCAGCGCGGCCAGCAGGAACGCGCCCAATGCCATCAATGGCGCCTGGAACGGTTCGCCCGAAGCGGCGGCGCCGACCGCGCCGGCGCCGAAGACCAGGACAGGAATATAGAGCGGCAGCACGAGGAGCGAGAGCAGCACGCCGCCGCGCCGCGCACCCAGCGCCAGCGCGGCGCCGATGGCGCCCAAGATGGCCAAGGTCGGTGTGCCCAGAAGCATGCCAAGAAGAAGCGGCGGCAGCAGCGCGGGATCGAGCGAGAGAAGAAGCGCCAAGAGCGGTGTCGCGATCATCAGCGGTACGGCGGTGACCAGCCAGTGCGCCGCAATCTTGGCCGCGACGGCCAGAACCAGCGCCTGGGGCGACAGCAGGATCTGGGCGAGCGAGCCGTCCTCGTAATCCGACTGGAACAGCCGGTCGAGCGACAGCAGCACGGACAACAGCGCCATCACCCACACCAGGCCCGGCGCGATGCGCGCGAGCACGGCGGGCTCGGCACCCACGCCAAAGGGAAACAGGACGCCCGCAACGATGAAGAATGCCACCACCATCAAGGCGTCGCCGCCGTTCCGCACGGCCAGACGCAGATCGCGGCGAAGCAGGGCGGCGAATGCGCTCATGCGGTCGCCATCGAAAGCGCGTCGATGTCGAGCGTGTCGTGTCTGGCCAAGGGCGGCGCGCCATGAGCGGACAGCACGACCATGCCGCCCTTGGCGCGATGCGCGCCGATGGCGCGGGACAATGTTTCGACGCCTGCCGCGTCGAGCGACGCGCCCGGCTCGTCGAGCAGCCATAGCGTGCGCGGCGCCAGAAGAAGGCGCGCCAGCGCGGTGCGCCGCCGCTGACCGGCCGATAGAAAACGCACCGGCGTTTCAGCCTGGGCCGCGAGGTCGAAGCCGGCCAATGCCGCGCCGACATCGCCGCCGCCGTCGAACGTGGCCCAGAAGGAAAGATTCTCCCGCACCGTCAGCGCAGCCTTCAGCGCATCGGCATGGCCGACATAGCGCAGACGCGCGCGGTGCGTATCGGGATCGAGCGGTGCCGCATCCCATTCGAGCGTGCCGCCGACAGGCGGCAGCAGGCCGGCCATCAGACGCAACAGGCTGGTCTTGCCCGCGCCATTGCGGCCCGCCAGCACCAGTGCGCCGCCAGGGCGCAGCGCGAAGTCGAGCGCGCGGAACACGATCCGCTCGCCTCGTGCGCAAATTAAACCGCGGCCCGTGAACAACGCGTTCCTCGTCGATGATGGCGGCGGCGAAGCTATCGGATTTGGGAGGACGCGGCGATTGGCGATGGGCAAAAAAAGTGGCCGCCGAGTTGGGGGGAACTCGGCGGCCGGTGGTGCGGTCCGGGGTTCTGCCCGGACCATCTTCGGAGGCTAAGGGGTGGGCCTCCGAGAGGGGTTCGCCACGAGGAAGATTAGGCCTTCGCACGGTGGCTGCTTCGGGTCCGAAATATGGCGATAAAAAGGTATTTTCGCCGGTCGATCTTGACGAAATTATTATTATAAATCAAATACTTATAGACTTTTCCTGTGAGTAAAACCTACCAGCCCAGCCAGTTCGATTTCCGGGGCACGTCGGCCTGATAGATTTTCCTCATCCCGATCGTGCCGGTGCGCATCAGCTCCGCCAGCGGCGCATCGGTCGAGCCTTTCACCGTGGCCCAGTAGATCGCGATGCGGGTGAAGGCGCGATGGTCACTCTCGGTCCAGGTGCCGGGCGGGCAAGCTCCTTCGAGGCCCGCGGGCACCCATTCCTTCTTTTGATACATGCCCTTCTTGATATTGGGCCCGGTGATGCCGCCGTTCGCGTCGGCCCACGCCATCGCCTCCTTCATGAAGAACACGGCGCAGACGCCACGGATGTAATGCACGGCGCGATAAGCCGTCCCTCGCGGGTCGGACATCTTGGATACGTCGCGCACCGTCTTCATCCCGGGTACGTCGTCGCCCCATGTCGCTGCGCCCATCACCCACACGACGCCGTCCGCGGCCTGGCCTGCCGCCTTCATCGCGTTCTCGTCCATGCCCCAGATGTTGGCCATCATCTGTGTCTTCACGTCCAGCGCCGCGCAGGCCTTCAAGAGCGCGATGTTGGAATCGGACGTGTTGGCCAGGAACGCGTAATCCGCGCCGGTCTCCTTCAAGGTCAGGCATTGGGCGCGGAAGTCGCCCGGCGTTAGCGAGTACTGGATGGCGGGCAAAACCTCGAAGCCGCGTTCCTTGGCGTATTCTTCGCCCGCGCGCTTCGGCGCGTTGGGATAGGGGTGGTTGTCGCCCATGTGGACGTATTTTGGCTTGCCGCTTTTGCCCTGCTTCTTCCAATCCTCCGCCGCCCATTGCAGCAAGGCGCGCAAGCCGTCCGAATAAGTCGGACCCATGGGAAAGTTGTAGGGCGCGGCGCGCTTGCTCGACGGCCCCTTGCCGGTGGGATCCGCCAGTGGTGCTGAGTAGGACGCCGAGTAATACGGAATCTGGTCTTTGTTGACGAAGTCGATCAGCGCCTCGGTGTCGGCCGTGCCCCAGCCTTGGATCGCCGTCACCTTCGGTTGGCTCGCCCATTTCCGATAGGTGGCGAGGGCGCGCGGCACGGCGTAGCCGTAGTCGACCGTGTCGGCGTCGATGCGTTTGCCGTTCACGCCGCCGTTCCGGTTGATCCACTCCAGCGCGTCGATCTTGCCCTGGCTGTATTCCTTGCTGACGATCGCCGTATCGCCGGTCATATCGACCAGGTTGCCGATCGGCACCTGGGCGCGCGCGGCGGCCGAAGCGGCCAAGGCCACGGCCAGAACGCTCAACACGCTTGCGGCAAGCCGTCCGGCCCGGATTGTCATCGTCACCTTTTCCCGCGCGAAGCACCCCAACCTAACCCATCGCCTATCGGGCAGCCACCGGCCGGTGTACAACGGCGCGCGATTCGGCAAGCTTGTGGCCGCTTCGCGTCGGGGAATGCGGCATGGCGCTCAGACGGTCCATCGGTCTCGCGGGCCTCACCTTCATCGGCATCGGCGGCGTCTTGGGATCGGGCTGGCTGTTCGCGCCCATGCTGGCGGCCCAGCATGCGGGCCCGGCCGCGCTGGTGGCGTGGTTGATCGGCCTCCTGGCCGTCATGCTGGTGGCGTTGAGCTTCGCCGAGATCGCGGGCGCTTTGCCCGAGGCCGGCGCCATCGCGCGCCTGCCCCATTATTCCCACGGCGCCATGGTCAGCGCGGTGATCGGCTGGTCGGCGTGGTTCGGCTATATGACCATCGCGCCCATCGAGACCATCGCGATCCTCAAATACGTGGCTTCCGCGGTGCCGGAGCTGGTGGTTCCCGGCGGCTCGGGCGAGCTGTCGCGCCTTGGTCAGTTCGTGGCCATTGCCGTGCTGGCCGTGATGATCGTCATCAATGCGCTGGGCGTGGCGTGGCTCGACAAGGCCAACTCGCTGGTCACGATCTTCAAGATCGCGATTCCCGTCATCATCGGCTTGACGCTGCTGGCGACGGTGCTGGAGCCCGCGAACTTCACCGCCCATGGCGGCTTCGCGCCGTTCGGCGCCGCCGGCGTCCTGAGCGCGGTGGCGGCGGGCGGCGTGGTGTTCAGCTATATCGGCTTTCGCCATGTCATCGATCTGGCGGGCGAGGCCGAGAACGCGCAAGTGAACGTGCCCCTAGCGCTCATTTTTTCGGTTCTGGTCTGTTTCGGCGTCTATGCGTTGCTTCAGACCGCCTTCATCGGCGGTGTGCCGGCCGAGGCTCTGTCCGGCGGCTGGCGTGTGCTTGCCTTCGGTCATGATCTTGGCCCTATCGCGGGCGTCGCGATGATCACGGGCCTGGGCTGGCTGATTTCGCTTCTCTATGCGGGCGCCGTGGTCGGCCCCTTCGGCGCGGCCTTGATCGCGACCGGCTCCAATGCGCGGCTCGGCTACGCGCTCTCGCACAACGGCTTCTTCCCGCGCGTGTTCAACAAATTGTCCAAGCGCGACGTGCCCTTCAACGCGCTCATCCTGGGTTTCGTGGCGGGCGCCATTGTCGTGTTGACCCTGCCGTTCACGGAACTGGTCGCACTCAATTCGGCGACCGTTGTGCTGTCCTTCTGCATCGGGCCTGTGGCGATCCTGGCGTTGCGGCGCCAGCTGCCCGACCAGCCGCGGCCGTTCCGCCTGCCGTTCGCCTCCGCCCTGGCGCCGGCCGGCTTCGTCATCGCCGCGCTGGTCATCTATTGGTGCGGCTTTCCCACCATCTGGCGGCTGGACTTGGTCGTGGCCTTGGGTATCGCGCTATTCCTCCTCAAGCTGGCCATCGACCGCGAGAAGACCGCGCTCGATCTCGGCGGTTCGCGTTGGCTGTTTCTGCTCTTGATCGGTCTCACATTCCTTTCGTGGGCCGGCAGCTTCGGCGGTCGGGGTTATCTGACGTTCGGCGTCGACATGCTGGCCGTCTCGGCCTGGGCGATCATCTGCTTTCGGATCGGTCTGAAGGATGCGCTGGTGCCCGAACGCACGCGCGAATACGTACAGGCATCGCTGGAAGGGCCGTGAGTTCCGCTCGCGCCTCGGTGTTTCTCGGCGCGGCGATCCTCGCGCTTCACCTGATGACGGCTCGCACATACGCCGCCAGTTTCGATTGCGGCACGGCGTCCACGCCGGAAAGGAAAGCGGTCTGCGCGTCTCCTGTCCTGTCGGGCCTGGACGAAAAGATCGCAGATACCTACCGCGCTGCGCTCGCGCGTCTGTCGCCGGCAGGACAGAGCGCGCTTACCGAAAATCAAGATCAGTGGATCGAAGCCACGACGGCGGCGTGCGCGAATCTGTTCGACGATTTTTCCTTGCTCCCCGGTTGTTTGGAGATGCCGTACAGGCTTCGCCAACGGGATCTCGCCACCGCCGTGCAATCGGTTGGGCCCTTCACGTTCCTGCGTATGAGCAGTTACCAGTTCGTTCCCTGCCACGCCGCGCTTCAATGCGACGGCAGCTTCCGTGAGGGAGGTTATGTGCATACCTCGGTTCCCCGGATCGATGTGCCCGCGACGGACGCGACGGCGCGCTGGAACGTGCGCGTTGCGGAGAAAATTCCGCCTTTGCGCAGTCAGGACAACACCGATGTGAATTTGGATTTCCGCGTCGCCGGCGCCTCGGCCGATATGATTAGTGTGCGGTTCGACCTCAGCGAGTACGCGCATCGCGCAGCCCACGGGAGCGTTTTCATTCTGGGGTTCAATGCGACCCTTCCGGCGGTTGCGCCAATTGCGGCGGATGACGTGTTCGCTCCGGACGCGCCGTGGCGCCCGTTTCTTTACGGCCGTGTGATGGATTTGGTTCATGCGTCGCTGATGCGCACGGGCTGGGATCAGGACACCCAGATCGCGCCCGAATTGATGCGCAATGTCGTCGAGCGGCCCGAGCGTTGGGTCTTCACACCAGCCGGGCTCGAGATCATGTTCGGGCCATACGATCTGGGGTTCTACGTTTCCGTGCCCCACGACGCGACTATTCCATGGGCCGAACTGCAGCCTTATCTGCGCAAGCCGCTGCCGTTCCAGCTGCCGCAATAGCGGCGGCCTGTTTCAGCCGCGCGGCAGGGCCGCGATAAACCGCTCCATGACGGCGAGCGTCGCGTCCGTTTTTTCCTGGTGGGGGAAGTGGCCGCAGGCTGGGATCAGCGCCATCTCCACCGGCCCTGAAACCTGATCGCGGATACGCTCGACCTGACGCGGCGTGCCGTATTCGTCATCGATGCCCTGAACCAAAAGGGTAGGGCAGCGAATCGCGGGCAGACGGTGCTCGCAGTTCCAGGCGCGGAACGCGGGCTTACGCCACGTGTCGGCCCAGGCCTTGAAGACATTGTCGGTGTTACCGCCGTGATGGCGTATCAGCCGTTCGCGCAGCTTGGTGGTTTGATATTCGATGGCCGCCGTCTCGATTCCAGCGACAGTCTGGTCCTCGACGAAGATATGCGGTGCCTCCACCACGATGGCGCGTGAAGGCGATTGCGGCAGGCTGGCGTGGAGAAGCGCGATGGTGGCGCCGTCGCTGTGGCCGACCAGGACCGGCTCGGCGATGCCGGCCATGTCCAGCATGCGCGGCAACATATCGAACGCTTCATGGTCAAGATAATCGAGCGCGCGGTTGGGATCGGCGGGGTCCGATTTGCCGTGCCCAAGGCGGCTGTAGGAAAAGGCGGACAGGCCGGTCGCGTCGGCTAGGCGCTGCGGGAAATCGCGCCAGGTCGTGACGCTGCCGAGGGCGTGATGAAGGAAGACAAGGGCGCGCGGACCCGGTGCCGCGGCACCGGTCCAGGCATATTCCAGCCGCCCGCCGGGTAGGGCGAAAAAGGTCGGCTCAGGCGCCGGCGGCATCAAGCTCCTTGAGCCAGGCGCGGGCCCAGGCCACACCCACTTCCTCCGGCACGTCCGTGCCGCTGGCGTCGTGCTGGCAGACCTGGCCGATTCGGGTGGCGCCCAACTCGCCCATCACCTTGTCGAAGCGCTGGCCGCCATGGGTATAGGTCTCGTTATAGGCCCGGTCGCCGAGCGCGATGACGCCATAGCGCACGTCCTTGAGCGACGGGCGGTCTTTCTCCAGCGCGTTGTAAAGCTTCATGGCGTTGTCCGGCACGTCGCCCTGGCCATAGGTCGAGGTGCAGACCAGGAAAGTGCCCTGGCGCTGGAACACCGAAGGGTCCAGATCGTCCATCAGCAGAAGCTCAGCCTCGTGGCCGTTCTCCTTGAACATGTCGCGGACGTCCTCGGCCACGATCTCGGCCGTGCCGGTCATGGTTCCAACGAGAATGAAGATCGGCGGGGGCAAAAAGAGCCTCGATGGTGCGGGGTGAAGCCCCGAAACCGGGGCAGGCGGCGCGGGAGAATATCGGCGTAGCGCCGGCAAAAAAAGGGGGCGCGGACATAAGGGAATTCGCATAACCGCACGTCCGGTCTGGACATGAAATATCCCGCGACTATGCTGGCGCCCGCCGCAGCCGCCCTCCCGGGACCGGACGGGCCGGCTCTTCGAAAAATGGGATGGTCAGCATGGTCGCTCTCGACAGCTTCAAGTCGCGCCGCACGCTCGACGTGGGTAACAGGCACTACGATTATTTCAGCCTGGAGGCCGCGTCCGCGACGCTGGGCGACCTGTCGCGTCTGCCATTCTCTCTCAAGGTCCTGCTGGAAAACCTGCTGCGCTACGAAGACGGCCGCACGGTAACGGCGGACGATGCGAAGGCCATCGCCCAATGGCTCAAGGACAAGCGCTCGGATCGCGAAATCGGCTTCCGCCCGGCGCGCGTCTTGATGCAGGACTTCACCGGCGTGCCCGCCGTCGTCGATCTGGCGGCCATGCGCCAGGCCATGGTGGCCATGGGCGGTGATGCTGAGAAGATCAACCCGCTGTCGCCTGTCGACCTGGTGATCGACCACTCAGTGATGATCGACGCGTTCGGCACGCCCCAGGCACTGCACGAGAATGTCGAGTTGGAGTTCGAGCGCAACGCCGAACGTTACGAGTTCCTGCGCTGGGGCCAAAAGGCGTTCCGCAACTTCCGCGTCGTGCCGCCGGGCACGGGCATCTGCCATCAGGTGAACGTGGAATATTTGGCCCAGGTCGTCTGGACGCGCGAGGACGAGGGCCGCACGGTGGCCTATTCCGACACGCTGGTCGGCACCGACAGCCACACCACCATGGTGAACGGCCTGGCCGTCCTGGGCTGGGGCGTCGGCGGCATCGAGGCCGAGGCGGCCATGTTGGGCCAGCCCGTCTCCATGGTGATCCCCGAAGTGATCGGCTTCCGTTTGACCGGCGCTTTGAAGGAAGGCGCCACCGCGACCGATCTGGTCCTGACCGTGACGCAAATGCTCCGCAAGAAGGGCGTCGTCGGCAAGTTCGTGGAATTCTACGGCCCCGGCCTGGATCATCTAACGCTGGCCGACCGCGCGACCATCGCCAACATGGCGCCCGAATACGGCGCGACCTGCGGCCTGTTCCCGATCGACGCCGAGACGATCCGCTATCTGGCCTTTACCGGCCGCGACCCCGAGCGCGTGGCGTTGGTCGAGGCCTATGCCAAGGCGCAGGGCATGTGGCGCGACGAGAAATCGAAGGACCCAGTCTTCACCGACACGCTGAGCCTCGACCTTTCCACGGTCGAATCCTCGCTGGCCGGCCCGAAGCGACCGCAGGACCGCGTGCCCCTGTCCAATTTGGCGAAGTCCTTCGCCATCTCACTGACCGAGTTCCAGGCCGCGTCCAAGGCCAAGAAGACGGTCGACGGCGGCGAAGTGCCGATCGACGGGGCGAACTATGCGCTCAAGGACGGTGCGGTCGTCATCGCGGCGATCACAAGCTGCACCAACACTTCGAACCCCAACGTGCTGGTGGCCGCAGGCCTGCTCGCGCGCAACGCCCGCGCCAAGGGGTTGACCACCAAGCCCTGGGTGAAGACCTCGTTCGCGCCAGGCTCGCAGGTCGTGACCGATTATTTGAAGGCGGCGAATCTGACCGCGCCGTTGGATGCGCTGGGCTTCAACATCGTGGCCTATGGCTGCACCACTTGCATCGGCAACTCGGGCCCGCTGTCCGAGCCGATCTCCAAGGCCATCGAGGCCGGCGACCTGACGGTCGCGGCGGTGCTCTCCGGCAACCGCAATTTCGAGGGCCGTATCCATCCGCTGACCAAGGCCAACTATCTGGCCTCACCGCCGCTCGTGGTGGCCTATGCGCTGGCCGGCAACGTGGGGATCGACCTGCTCAACGAGCCGCTGGGTACGGGCACGGACGGCAAGCCTGTCTTCCTCAAGGACATCTGGCCGTCGAACGCCGAGATCCGCGGCGTGATCGAGAGGGTCCTGACGCCCGAAATGTACCGCAGCCGCTATGCCAACGTGTTCGACGGCGGCGAGATGTGGCGCAAGATGAAGACGGCCGAGGGCCGCACCTACAATTGGGTGCCGTCCAGCACCTATGTGCGCCATCCGCCCTTCTTCGAGGGCATGAGCGCCGGGTTCGACGCGCTGAAGGACGTCAAGGGCGCGCGCGTCCTGGCGCTGCTCGGCGATTCGATCACGACCGACCACATCTCGCCCGCGGGCGCGATCAAGCTCGACGGCCCGGCCGGCAAGTATCTGATCGAACACGGCGTGAAGCCCACCGACTTCAACTCCTATGGCGCGCGGCGCGGCAATCACGAGGTGATGATGCGCGGCACCTTCGCCAACACGCGCATCCGCAACGAAATGACGCCCGACGTGGTGGGCGGCGTGACGCGTCACGTTCCTTCGGGCCAGGTCATGCCGATCTACGACGCCGCGATGACGTATCAGGCCGACGGTACGCCGCTGGTCATTTTCGCGGGTAAGGAATACGGCACCGGCTCGTCGCGCGACTGGGCGGCCAAGGGCACCTACCTGTTGGGCGTGCGGGCGGTGATCGTGGAAAGCTTCGAGCGCATCCACCGGTCCAACCTGGTCGGCATGGGTGTCCTGCCCTTGCAGTATCCGGAAGGGGTCGACCGCAAGTCGCTGCTGCTCGACGGCAGCGAGACGGTCGATATCGAGGGCGTTTCCGGCGGCATCAAGCCGCGCATGGAGGTGGGCTGCCGCATCACGCGCGTGAACGGCACGACGGAGACGCTCAAGCTTCTCTGCCGCATCGACACGTTCGACGAGGTGGAATACTTCCGCAACGGCGGCATCCTTCAGTATGTGCTGCGCGGGATGCTGAAGGCCGCGTGAGCGGCCGGCCCATGAATCCTGTCGACGAGGCCATCCTGAGCCGCCGCGCGGTGCGGGCGTTCCTGCCCACGCCGGTGCCGATCGAAACGGTGCGCCACCTGCTGGCCGTCGCCAGCCGCGCGCCGTCCAGCAGCAACACCCAGCCATGGAACGTCTATGCGCTGACCGGCGCGCCCAAGGAGAAACTGTCGGCCGCGATCCTGAAGGCGCGCCGCGAAGAACCGCCCGAGGCGCACAAGCCCGAGTATCAGTCCTACATGAAGGAATGGCGCGAGCCTTATATCTCGCGCCGGCGCGCCACCGGCTGGGGTCTTTACAACCTTGTCGGCGTGACCAAGGGCGACCGCGAGGGCGCGCGGCGTCAGATGGAGCGTAACTTCGTCTTCTTCGATGCGCCGGTCGGGTTGATCATCACCCTCGACCGCGATCTGGAGCTGGGCTCCTGGGTCGACCTGGGAACGTTCCTGCAGAACATCATGGTCGCCGCGCGCGGCCACGGGCTGCACACCTGCCCGCAGGCGGCGTTCATGGACTACCACAAGATCATCCGCGCCGAGCTTGGCGTCTCCGAGCGCGAGATCGTCATCTGCGGCATGGCCATCGGCCACGAAGACACGAGCAAGCCTGAGAACGACCTGCGGTTGGAGCGCGCGCCGGTCGACGAGTTCGTCCGCTTCTTCGGCTTCTGAACCGATCCGCAATTTGCGATTGCGTTCTGCGAGCGGATGGTCGCGCCGTCACTCCGCTGGCGCCCAAGGTGCGTGCGCGCCTCTTGCGGGTTAGGCCGCTAGCCGCGGAAAGACAGGATTTCCGCGAGTTTCCACCCGCCACCTTGTTTGGCACACAGTTTGCCATTCCTGGATCTAAGTTTGAATCGTGACCGGCGGCGGTCGTCGGGCCTCCTCCCTCCAGCCGCCGCCGGTTTGCACCAGTTCTCTTCGCTCTTTGTGAATTCCCGCACCCGGAGTTCCATATGTGGAAGCTCGCGTCCGCGCTCGACCAGACCGCCACGGCCTCCATGCCGGCCCTGCCGGTACGTGGCGATGCCGATACGCTTCTCCTTCGCCGTGCGAGTGAATGGGCGCTGGCCCATTGGCGCCGTGCCCGCGGCGATCAGGCCCTACCGCCGTCTTCCGCCCTCGATGATCTGTTCGCGACCGAATTCGGTCCCTTCTGCGTCGGCGGCCAGATTTGCATGACCGATGGCCCGCGCGTCCTGCGCATGGGGCGGCATTTCACGGAGGCCTTCGAACGCAAGGAGGCCGACCGGACCGGTGCGTTCACCGCGGCCACCGTGCTCGGCATCGTCGTGGGTTTGGCTGGCGATCTGCAGATTGACCCTCGCCCCGTCGAGCGTGGCGGCGATTTCATGACCGATACCAACCGCATCGTGCGCTATCACGCGGTCGCCATGCCGTTCCGTGGCGGCTTGTCCGGCGCGCCCGCTTGGCTTGCCGCCGCCGAGTGGCGAATGGAGCCCAGGTTCGTCTGACGGCGCACCCTTTAATTATTGATTTTAAATAATACTTTAATAAATCTCTTGCTTTGCTGCGGTGCAGCAATCTAAACTTTCGGCCTAAAGAAAAACGCAGTCGGACGCCGCGCGAACGACTCTCCCTTTCCGTCGTTGTATATCGACACGGGCATCCACGGTTCGACCACGAGGTGGCGTAAGCCATGTCATCCAATGACCGGACGCAGGCCCCCGCCTGGGTGGCGACGCTCGGTGCGATTGGCATCGTTTACGGCGACATCGGCACGTCTCCGCTTTACGCCGTGCAACAGTGTTTCAACCGCAGTTTCGGATTGGCGCCCACCGAGACGAATCTGCTCGGCATTTTGTCGCTCATCTTCTGGTCGCTCTTTCTCATCATCGCGGTCAAGTACGTCCTCATCATCATGCGCGCCGACAACCGGGGTGAGGGCGGCAGTCTGGCGTTGGTGGCCATGATGCGCCGCCTGGAGAAGGGAAGCCGCTGGCGCGGCCTGCTGATCGCCATCGGCATCCTGGGCACGGCGCTGTTCTACTGCGATGCCATGATCACGCCCGCGATCTCGGTCTTGAGTGCGATCGAAGGGCTGCAGGTCGCGACCCCCATGTTCGACCCCTATGTGGTGCCGATTGCGTTGGCCGTTCTGCTCGGGCTTTTTCTGATTCAAAGCCATGGCACGGCGGCCATGGGGCGTCTGTTCGGCCCGATCATGGTCGTCTGGTTCCTCGTCATCGCGGCGCTCGGCGCGTTCCACATCCAAGACCATCCCGACGTGCTGGCGGCCATCGACCCACGCCACGCCCTTTTCTTCGCGATGGAAAACGGCTGGTTCGCCTTCGCCGCTCTGGGTGCCGTGGTCCTGGTCGTGACAGGCGGCGAGGCGCTCTATGTCGATATGGGCCATTTCGGCAAACGGCCGATACGCCTTGCCTGGTTCGGTCTCGTGCTGCCCTCGCTTCTCATCAATTACTTCGGCCAGGGCGCTCTGATCCTGAAGGATCCGTCGGCCATCCATAATCCGTTCTTCCTCATGGTGCCCAGCGCGTTTCTTTATCCCTTGGTGGGGCTGGCCACGCTGGCGACCGTGATCGCCTCGCAGGCCGTGATCTCCGGTGTCTTTTCCCTTACCAACCAAGCCATCCGCCTGGGTTTTTCGCCACGCTTCGAAGTGCGCTACACCTCGTACCAGACGGTGGGCCAGATCTACATGCCCCAGGTCAACTGGATGTTGATGGTAGCCGTGGCTCTGCTGGTGATCGGCTTCCGCTCATCGGACAATTTGGGTGCGGCCTACGGCATCGCGGTGACGGGCACGATGGTGACGACGACGATCTTGGCCTGCGTCGTGGCGCTGCACCGTTGGAACTGGCCGGCGCCCGTGACCTACGCGGTGTTCGGGTTCTTCCTCACGATCGATCTGGTTTACTTCGCCGCCAACTCGCTGAAGATCGCCCATGGCGGCTGGGTCCCGCTTCTGGTCGCGGTGGCCACCTACATCGTCATTTCGACCTGGATTCGCGGCCGCGCGATCCTGCTGGACCGGCTGCGCGAGGAAAGCATGGACCTCGACGCCTTCGTCGCCAGCATCAGGCCCGGCTTGCCGGAGCGCATCGAGGGTACGGCCGTCTACATGGCGCGCGACGACGCGGACGTGCCCCACGCGCTGCTGCATAATCTGAAGCACAACCATGTCATGCATGAACGCGTCGTCCTGCTGACCGTGTTGCCCGACAATGATCCGGTCGTCTCTAACGACGAGCGCGTCGAGGTCGAGATTTATCCCAAGCGCATTTACCGTGTGAAGGTGCGCTACGGCTTCAAGGAGGAGTTGGACGTGCCGGCGGCGCTCCGTCTCTGCGCGCGCCATGGTCTCGAGATCGATCCCCAGTTCACCAGCTTCTTTGTCGGACGCGTCACGCTGGTGCCGTCCGACCGGCCCCATATGCCGCGCTGGCGCCGCGCGTTGTTCTTTTCCCTCGCGCGCAATGCGCGCAGCGTGACCGACTTCTTCCACATCCCGCCCAACCGCGTGGTGGAAATGGGCGCGCAGATCGCGCTCTAGCGCGGGTGGCCGCGGAACGCCGGGGCGGGTAAGCTCCGGCCATGACCGACACCATCGATTCCCTCATCGCCGAAATCGAAGCCGAGTACGGCATCGTCGCCGAGCGCATCGGCAAGGACAAACCCGATCCACGCGTTCTTGCCGCGCTGCGCGAAGTGTCGCGTGCCGAGTTCGTGCCAGCCGACCGGCGCGCGGACGCCTATGCCAACCGGCCGCTGCCGATCGGCTTCGGGCAGACCATTTCCCAGCCCTTCATCGTGGCCGTGATGAGCGACATGCTGGCGCTCACGCCGGACAGCCGCGTGCTCGAGATCGGCACCGGCTGCGGCTACCAGACCGCGTTCCTGGCGCGTCTCGCGAAGCAGGCCTTCACGGTCGAGATCGTGGCCGAACTGTCCGCGGCGGCAAAGGGACGGCTGGCGGCGCTGGGCGTTTCCAACGTGGAGTTCCGCGTGGGGGATGGCCGCCAGGGCTGGCCCGAACACGCGCCTTACGACGCGATCATCGTGACGGCGGCAGCCACGGGCGAAATCCCGCCTGCGCTGCTCGAACAGCTTAAGCCCGGCGGGCGGATGGTGGTGCCCACGGGCACCTCCATGCTGGCCCAGGAGCTGATACTGGTGACCAAGGATGAAGGCGGACGCATCGCGAAACGAAGCCTGTTCCCCGTCGCCTTCGTGCCGCTGGTGAAGGTGCGGCGCGCCTAATTCTCCTCCACCATGTGACGGAGCCGGATGAACGAACCGCGCGACGACACGACCCTGCAGGATTTCGCCCGCGGCCTGGCGCGCTGGGGCGACCGGCCCGCGGTCGTCTCGGTCGCGGCGGATGGCGCGGTCTCGCGCTGGCCCCATGCGGAGCTATCGCGCCTGACTTTGTCGGTGGCCGCGGGCCTCGCGCATGACGGCGTAAGAGCGGGCGAGGCGGTCGCCATCCTGTCGCCCAACCGGGCCGAATGGATTCTCGCCCGGCTCGCGCTTCTGGAACTGGGTGCGCTTGCTGTGCCGCTCGACGATATGCTGGGCGACGACGAGATCGCGCGTGGCCTGGCGCGCGCCGGCGCGCGCCGTGTTTTCACGACCCGCGCCTATGTCGAGCGTTTACGAAGCTTGCCGGACGGAAGCGGCCTTGTCCTCCATCTGCTCGACGATGCCGACACCGAAGGTCCGGGTGTCTCTGGGTGGCGCTGGCTGCTGCAAGATCCACGGCTGCCTGCGCGCACGGTTTTGCCGGACGAGGCCGCGTCGCTCTTCTACACCTCGGGCACAACCGGCGTGCCCAAGGGCGTGCCGCTCAGCCATCGCAATCTGGTCGTCAATCTCTCGATCCTGCGCGCGGGGCACTTTCTTGGCCCTGACGACCGGGTGATGCTGCCCTTGCCGTTGCACCATTCCTATCCGTTCCTGATCGGCATGCTGCTGCCGCTGGCTTATGGCGCGGCGATCGTGCTGCCCGCGGGCGTCACGGGGCCCGAGATCGCGGCGGCGCTGCGCGCGGGCGAAGCCAGCGCCATGGTCGGCGTGCCGCGTCTCTATGAAAGCCTGGCAGCCGGTATTCAGGGGCGTGTTGCGTCGCGCGGTCCGGTTGCGCGCGCGTTGTTCGGCGCGATGCTCAAACTTTCGCTCGCGGTCTATGACGGCTTGGGTGTGCGCATCGGCCACCGCCTGTTCGCGAGCCTCCATCGGCAACTCGCGCCGCGCCTCCGCCTCATGGCGTGCGGCGGCGCGTATCTCGAGCCCGATATCGAGCGCACGCTGACGGGGCTCGGTTGGCTCGTGCTCACGGGCTATGGCTTGGTCGAGACCACCTCGATCTCGACCTTCAATCCGCTGGATGCGCCGCGCATCGGCAGCGCGGGCCGCGCGGGGCCGGGCATTCATGTCCGCATCGCGCCCATAACGGTGGGCGAGGAGTCTTCGGCCGGTGGGCTTGGCCCCGAAGGCTTAGGCGAAGTGCAGATCAAAGGCCCCAACGTCTTCGCGGGCTATCTGAACGACGAAGCTGCCAACCAAGCCGCCTTCACAGGGGACGGCTGGTTCCGTTCGGGCGACCTCGGTCGCCTCGACAAGGACGGCTATCTCCACATCACCGGCCGGGTGAAGGAGCTGATCGTCTTGGCCGGCGGCAAGAACATCTCGCCGGAGAACCTGGAGGCGCACTACGCGCAGGTGCCCTATGTGCGCGAGGTCGCGGTTCTGGAGCGGCGCGGGGCACTGGTCGCGCTGGTACGGCCGAATCTCGACGCGCTGCGTCAGGCCGGCACCAGCCGCATCGACCAGGCGCTGCGCATGGCGCTGTCCGAATCGGCGCAAGCCTTGCCCTCGTTCCAACGTCTGTCCGGCTTCGCGCTCGTCAACGAGGCTTTACCGCGCACGCGCCTCGGCAAGTTCCGCCGCCACGCGCTGCGCGCGCTTTACGATGCGGCCGAGACGGGCCGGCGCGAGGGCGCCGCGCGTACGCCGTCCGCGGCCGAGCAGGTCTGGCTCGATTCACCGCGCGGCCGCGCACTGTGGGCATGGCTGCGGGGGCGATTTCCCGGCCGCGTCCTCGACCTCGACACGGTGCTGCAACTCGACCTGGGTGTGGATTCGCTAGCCTGGGTTGAACTCGGACTGGAATTGGAAAAGCGCTTCGCCCTCAAGCCCGATGAAACCATGCTGGCGCGTGTCGTCACGCTTGGCGATCTGCTGCGCGAGGTGGTCGAGGCACCCGAGAGCCATGCACCCGGGGCCGCGACGCCGGCGGACGAACCCGACTGGTTCGCGCCGCGTCCTGGCTGGCTGACCGCATTCGGCTTCGTGCTCTATGCGCTTCTCTGGGTGCTCACGCGCATCCTGTTCCGCCTGCGTCTGGCGGGGCGCGAACATCTGCCGCGCGACGGCCAGGCCGTCTTCACCCCCAATCACCTCAGCGATCTGGACGTGTTCGTCCTGGTGGCGTCGCTGCCCTGGTCGCACGCAAAGCGATTGGCCTGGGGTGGCGACGTGGAACGGCTGTTCAACACCCCGGCGCTGCGCCTGTTGGCGCGCGTTGCCGGCGTCTTCCCGGTCGACGATCGGCGCCCCGCGCGGTCCATCGCGCTGGCGCGCGCCGGGTTGGCCGCCGGCCGCAGTCTGGTCTGGTTCCCGGAAAGCTGGCGTTCGCCCGACGGATCGTTGCAACGCTTCCTGCCCGGAATCGGTCATGTGCTGCGCGGCTATCACGGTCCCGTCATACCCGTGCGCATCGCGGGCACCTACGAGGCCCAGCCGCGCGGGCAGAAACTGCCGCGCCCCGTGCCGGTGCAAATTCATCTGGGCGCCCCCTTATTTACCCAGTCGCATGCGGGCGAAGGCGAGGCGCAAGCGGCTGAACGCATCACACGGAAATTGCACGACAGGGTGGCCGCCCTCGGCGGTGAACCGTAACGTCGTCGCGCTAGCCTCGCGGGGGGGGCAAAATTGGCCACGACTGAAACAACGCACGGGATTCCGTTCAAGGCCGCGCTCCGGGTCTGGCTGCGCGTGGCCGCGCTCAGCTTCGGCGGGCCGGCGGGCCAGATCGCGGTCATGCACCGTATCCTGGTCGAGGAGAAACGCTGGATCGGCGAGACGCGATTTCTCCATGCGCTCAACTACTGCATGCTGTTGCCGGGTCCGGAGGCACAGCAATTGGCCACCTATATCGGCTGGCTCCTTCATCGAACGAAGGGTGGCTTGGCCGCGGGCCTCTTGTTCGTCGCGCCCGGCGCCCTTGCCATCATGGCGTTGAGTTGGGTTTACGCCGCCTACGGCAAGCTCGATTCGGTGCAGGCGCTGTTCCTTGGCCTGAAGGCGGCGGTGCTGGCCATCGTTCTGGAGGCCGTCGTGCGCGTGGGGAAGCGCGCGTTACGCAACGGCGCGATGGTGGCCCTAGCCGCCGCCGCGTTCGTTGCGATCTTCTTTTTTGCCGTACCGTTCCCACTGATCATCGTGGCGGCGGCTGTGATTGGCTTCCTGGGTGGACACGCGGGTCATCCCGCTTTTGTTGGTACGGGTGGCCACGGCAGCGGCGGCGCGTTGTCCGATGCCGACAGCGCGCTGGGCGAAGCCATGCCCGACCACGCGCGCCCGAACCGGGCCTGGTCGCTCAAGATCGGTGCCGTTTTCCTTCTGCTTTGGCTTTTGCCCGTGGCCATTCTCCTGGCTTGGCTCGGGCCGCACCACGTGTTCGGCCAGATCGCCGTCTTCTTCTCCAAGATGGCCGTGGTCACCTTCGGCGGCGCCTACGCTGTCCTGACTTATGTGGCCCAGCAGGCGGTCGAGCATTATCACTGGCTGGCGCCGGGCGAGATGCTGGACGGGTTGGGCATGGCGGAGACGACGCCGGGCCCGCTCATCATGGTCACCCAGTTCGTGGGCTTCATGGCCGCATTCCGTGATCCTGGCGTGCTGCCGCCGTTCGTCGCGGGCACGCTGGGCGGCTTGCTGACCACCTGGGTCACCTTCGCGCCGTGCTTCCTATGGATCTTCCTCGGCGCCCCCTATGTCGAGGCGCTTCGCGGCAACAAGGCGCTGTCGGCAGCGCTGGCCACCATCACGGCCGCCGTCGTCGGCGTCATCCTCAACCTCGCGCTATGGTTCGCGCTCCATGTTCTGTTCGCGGAGATACGCCCCGTGCGCGGCTTCGGCCTGGATTTCGCGGCGCCGGTCTTGGCATCGGTCGATCCGTGGGCGCTGACGCTCGCCGCCGCCGCGATGGCTGGCGTCGTCATTCTCCGTCTTGGCATGATCCCCGTGCTGGCCGTCTGCTCGGCCGCGGGTCTCGCGTTGCATGTTGTAAGAGTCGCGGGCTGACGCTTCAGTGTGCGCCACAGTCGCGCAGCGCCGTATCCAGGATCGCGAGGGAGGAATCGATCTCTTCGCGCGTGATGGTCAAAGGCGGCGCCAAGCGCCAGACCGCGTTCGCGCCGCCGGCCTTGTTGATGTTGAGCCCCAATTCCAGGCAGCGCGCCGTTACCTTGAGGATCAGGTCGATGGCCGGCTTCTTGTTGAAGCGGTCTTCCACCAGCTCGACGCCGAGCAGAAGCCCGCGACCGCGCACGTCGCCGATCACTTCATAACGCTGGCGCAACTCGTCGAGACCCGCACGCAAATAGGCGCCCATCTCGCGCGCCCGCTCGGCCAGCCGCTCGGAGGTCAAGAGCCTCACCACGGCCAGGCCCACCCGGGCGGGCATCGGGTCGGAGGCGTGCGAGGTGTAGAAGGAAAATCCCTTGCGCCGCGCGTCTTCCGCGATCTCGCCGCCCGTGACCAGCGCGGACAGCGGCACGCCCGCGCCCAGCGTCTTCGATAGGGTCATCATGTCGGGCACGACACCGTCGATCTCGAAGCCGAAATTGGCGCCCACGCGCCCCAGGCCCGTTTGCGCCTCGTCATAGATCAGCACCATGCCGCGCGCCGCGCACAGTTCCTTCAGGCGCGCCAGATAGCCGTCCGGCGGCACGATCATGCCGCCCGCGCTTTGCACCGGCTCGACGATCACGGCCGCGCCCTGGCCCGTCGACCACGCATCGTATTGATCGAAGCCGACCTCTAAGCATGTCTTGTCGCATGTGTCCTGGCAGTGGCGGATGGGGCAGCGATAGGCGTTGGGCGGCGGCAGGGCAAAGCCGCCCGGCATGGACGGGCCATAGCCGCGCCGGCCGGACGCATAGGTGCTGGAGGCCGCGCCCGCCGTGGTGCCGTGCCAGGAATTGCCCAGCGCGATCACCTCGAACTTGCCCGTGTGCAGCTTGGCCAGGCGCAACGCGGCCTCGTTCGATTCCCCGCCCGTGGACAGGAACATGGCCTTCTGCAATGGCGGCGGCAGAAGCGCACACAGCGCCTCGGCCAACTCGATCACGGCGGGCGACAGCTTGGTGCTGTCCAAGTGGATCGCATCGTCGCACGAAGCGCGAATGGCTTCGGCCACGGCCGGATGGTTATGCCCAACCGTCGCGCACATCTGGCCGGAGGAGAAATCGATGATGGCGCGACCGGTCTCGTCGTAGATATAGGCGCCCTGCGCCTTCACGATCACGGGCTCCGAGAACTCGCGGCCGTAGAAGAGAAGATGCTCCTCGGCCCGCGCGCGCAGCGCGCTGCGGCTGTTCGTGCCGTTCGAGGGTTTGCCGGTAACGCCCTGCCGTTTCTTTCAAAGTCGTCCTAGGCAAAGCGTATCGCCGCAGGTGCCCCTAAAAAAGAAATAACCACGGGAACCAAGCAAGAGCTTCTTGGTTATTTTACCCGCGAGGTTCCCCGGCCTCGCAACATTGTGGGCGGCGGCGTTTCTCCCTGGAGCGCCGCCGTTCCGCTTTTTCGTCCGTCGTCGTATGATGGTCCGAGTGCTTCGAAAGGGGACCAGATGCGAGTGAAAACCGATCGTGTGGGCGGACTTGTGGTTGCAGGCCTCCTGGCCCGCGCTATCGCCTTCGGTACCGGCCAAGCCTGGGCGCAGAGCAGTGCCACCACCAGCAGGCTTCCGCAGGCCAGCACCCGGCAGAAAGAACCGGTGGGCAGCAGCGCCGCGGCCAACAGCGTCACCAACCGGAAAGAGAACGCGCAGCGTAAGAAAGCGATGAAATCCGGCACGTCGGACAACGCGCCGCCCAAGACGGTGCCCTAGGTTCCGCGCGAAATCCGGTTTCCGTCACTGAACCTTTGCCGCGCCGGCTCGTTGAATCTCCCGATGCCCCTTTCCTGGGGCCAAAAGGAGATATCATGATGCGAGCGATCAAATACGCAACAAGCGGACTTCTGACGGTTGGCCTGCTGGTCGGTGCGGCCGGCATGGTGGCCGCGCAGACGGCCCCGAGCAGCCCGCCAGGAACCTCTGTTCCGAACAACAATACCAAGGACCCGATCGGCGGCGGCAACGTGACCGGCGCGGGCGGCATGGGGCCCAGTGGCACCCATGACATGAACAGCAAGAAGGCGAAAAAGGCCAAGTATAAGCAGACCGATCCTGCGCTGCAGGCCAATCCGCCGCCGAAAACGCCGTAAGACCGAATGATTGTTGCCGCGTCCGCCGCCACCGCGCGGCGGACGCGTCCGTTTTGGAAACGGAGATGACACATGGCTGCAACGAAGAAGCGGAAGTATTCCCGCAGCGCGGGAAAGGACGTGGAAAAAGAGGTCCGCAGTTACAAGCGCGGCACCGCGAAAAGCGGGCCGGGCGGTAAAGGCGGCAAGGTGAAAAGCCGCAAACAGGCTATTGCGATCGGTCTGTCCAAGGCGCGCAAGAAGGGTAAGAAGGTTCCGAGAAAGTAGCCGGCGTCCGCCCGCGATGGGAACATGGGAGAGAAAGACGATGACGTCCGAAGCACCATCTCCGTCGGCCAGCTTTCCGTCCGAAACCCCTCAACCGGGCGCCATCGTGGCTTCCGAAACTGATTCCACCGACTTCCGCGGTGACGCCAAGCGGCGGGCATTCCTTCGCGTGTGGCGCGAGCCGCGCGGACGCGGCCCCGTGCGCCGCGTCCGGTAAGGCGGCGTCTTGCCGAACAAACGCGTCAGTTTCGACGAACGGAGCTGGCAGGCCCTCAAGGGACTCGGCCGGGATGCGATGAAGGATTTCCAGGAACTGGCGGACGAAGCCTTCCGGGACTTTCTGCGAAAGCACAACCAGCCGATGGCGCTCAAGGCGCAACTGCGCGAAAGCCTGAAGCCCGTTCGCGCGGCGGCCGCATCGGAGGCGGCGGAACGCTAAACCGTCCCGTCCGCCTCGTATCGACGCAGTTAGCGGAAAAACAGCCAGATCAGGATCAGAACGGGGATCGGAATGCCGATCAGCCACAAAAGAAGATAGCGCATGAGAGCCTCGTCAACAGATGGTCCCAAGCGCTAACGCGGTGGGGGAGGTAACGGTTCCGCCCGATGCGCTGGCGCCGTGCGTTCTTGCCTCCAAGCGCCCTTCGCGTGAGGATCGCGTCATGACTGCCCCCGACACGCACCCGCGGGTAACCGCGATCTTGGGGCCGACCAACACCGGCAAGACCCACATGGCGGTCGAGCGGATGCTGACGCACCGCACGGGCATGATGGGCTTTCCCCTGCGTCTGCTGGCGCGCGAGAACTACTACAAGGTGGTGGCGCTGAAAGGCGCGCGCGCGGTCGCGCTCGTCACCGGCGAAGAGCGCATCGAGCCGCCCGAGGCGCGTTATTTTCTGTGCACCGTCGAGGCCATGCCCGAGCGCGAGACGGATTTCCTGGCCGTCGACGAGATCCAGCTTGCGGCCGATCGCGAGCGCGGCCACGTCTTCACCGACCGGTTGCTCAACGTGCGCGGGCGCGAGGAGACCATGTTCGTCGGCGCGGACACGATCCGCGGCCTGATCCGCCGTCTGGTGCCGGGCATCGAGATCATCGCGCGCCCGCGGTTTTCCACCTTGCGCTAAGCGGGGGCCAAGAAGCTCGCGCGCTTGCCTCCGCGCAGCGCGGTGGTGGCCTTCTCGGTCGAGGACGTCTACGCCATCGCCGAGTTCGTGCGCCGGCGGCGCGGCGGCACGGCCGTGGTCATGGGTGCGTTGTCGCCGCGCACGCGCAACGCGCAGGTCGGCATGTTCCAGGCCGGCGAGGTGGACTTCCTGGTCGCCACCGACGCCATCGGCATGGGCCTCAACATGGACCTGGAGCATGTCTTCTTCGCGCGGCGGGCGAAGTTCGACGGCTGGGGGATGCGGCGGCTCCTGCCGGCGGAGCTGGCGCAGATCGCGGGGCGGGCGGGGCGTCATCTGCGCGACGGCAGCTTCGGCGTCACCGGCGATCTCGGGCCCTTCGAGCCCGAGGTGGTGGAAGCCATCGAGGAGCACCGCTTTCCGCCGTTGGAAACCTTGCAGTGGCGCAACGCGGCGCTCGACTTCCGCTCGACCGGCGCGCTCTTGGCCAGCCTGGAACGGCGGCCCGACGATCCCCAATTGATGCGCGCGCGCGAAGCCGACGACCATATGGCGCTGGGCGCCCTGGCGCGCGATCCGGAGGTCGCGGCGTTGGCGCAGGGCCAGGCGGCGGTTCGGCTCCTGTGGCAGGTCTGCCAGGTGCCCGATTTTCGCAAGACGCTGTCGGAAGCGCACACGGGTTTGTTGGCGCGCATCTTCGGCCATCTGATAGGGCCGGCGCGGCGCCTGCCGGAGGATTGGATCGCGCGCCAGATGGCGCGGCTCGACCGCACCGACGGCGACATCGATTCGCTGACGCAACGTATTGCGCATGTGCGCACCTGGACCTATGTGTCCCATCGCGGCGACTGGATCGCCGATCCCGTGCAATGGCAGGAGCGCGCGCGGGCGATCGAGGACAAGTTGTCCGATGCGCTGCATGAGCGGCTGACCGAGCGATTCGTCGATCGGCGCTCGGCCGCGCTGGTGCGCCGCATGGAACGGCCAGGCCCGCTGATCGGCGCCGTGCGCGGCGACGGCCAAGTGGTGGTCGAAGGCGAACATGTCGGGCGGCTGGATGGCTTCCGGTTCATCGCCGACGCCGAGGGCGGCGACATGGCGCCTGCGCTTCTGGCCGCGCATCGCGCGCTGCGCGCAGGCATGGGGCGGCGGGTGAAGCAGTTCGAGGCCGAGGACGACGCGGCCTTCGCGCTCGGCGACGATGGACGCCTGCTTTGGCGCGGCGCGCCGGTGGCGCGGCTGGAGCGCGGGCCCGAACCGATGAAGCCCGGGCTTCGCCTGCGCCGCACCGACTTGCTTGATTCCGCACTCCAGGCCCGTGTCGTTTCGCACCTGGCTCGCTGGCTGGAGCGTCACTTGGCCGGTTCCTTCGGCCCGCTTGCGCGGCTAATCACGGCCGAGCTGCCGCAAGGCGCCCGCGGCTTGGCTTTCCGGCTGGCCGAGGCGTTGGGCGGCGCGGTACGGCTCGACGGCCCGCCGCCCGCGGGCGCCGAGCGCTCCGCCCTCATACGCCTCGGCGTGCGCTTTGTCGCGCGTCATGCCTATCTGGTCGGGCAGGAGGCCAGCGTGCGTTTGCGCGCCCTCCTATGGGCGATCCATCACGGCGCGCCGCTGCCCGCACCCGTGCCCTCGGCCGCATCGGTCGTGCCACTGTCCGGCTGGAAGCCCGGTTTCTACGCGGCGCTGGGTTATATCGAAGCGGGTCCGCGCCTCGTGCGCGCCGAACGGTTGCAACGGCTGGAAGGCGAGGCGCGCAAGCTGGGCGCCCAGGGTGACTTCGTGCCCATGCCCGCGATGGCGCGCATCGTCGGCGGTTCGATGGACGATCTGGCGCCGGCTCTGTCGTTGCTCGGCTTCCGCAGGCGGCAGACCGAGCATGGCCTCGTGTTCATTCCGCCCGGCGCCGCGGAGGGGAAGACGAAGCGGCGGCGCGGCAAGCCGGCTGCGTCCGCTCGCGCGCAGGATCAACGCCCATCGGATCCTCATTCGCCCTTCGCCGCCCTTAAGGGACTGAAGCTTGCGCGCTGAAGACGCGTGCCGGCTCGACATCTGGCTTTGGCGCGCGCGCCTGTTCAAGAGCCGGGCGCGCGCGACGGCCTTCTGCGTCGAGGACGGGCTTCGCATCAACCGGATCAAGACCGGCAAGGCGCATCATCCGGTGCGGCCGGGTGACGTGCTGACCTTGGCGCTGGGCACGCAGGTGCGCGTGCTGCGCGTGGTGTCACTGGGGACGCGTCGTGGACCGGCCTCGGAAGCGTGCGGCCTCTACGAGGACTTGTGATTCGTCGCGCCTTGCCGCGCCGCGGGCTCCGGCCTTATAAACAGGCCGGCCGCAGCGATGACGGCCGGCGTGCCCGCGCTGGACGTGCGGTGGGGACCGGAGGAAACGATGACCTACGTCGTGACGGAAGCTTGCATCCGCTGCAAGTACCAGGACTGCGTCGAAGTCTGCCCCGTCGATTGCTTCTACGAGGGACAGGTGATGCTCGTCATTCACCCCGACGAATGCATCGACTGCGGTGTGTGCGAGCCCGAGTGCCCGCCGGAAGCGATTCACCCGGACACCGACACGGACATGGAGAAATGGGTCCAGTTCAACCGGCAATACTCCGTCGACTGGCCCAACATCACCCGCAAGGGCGAGGTGCCCGCCGACGCCGAGCAATGGAAGAGCGTCGAGGGCAAGCTCGAGACGGAATTCAAGCCAGACCCCGGCGCGAAATAGCCTTTCGGCCTATCGGCTCGCCTGCCTCATCCCCTGATACCGTCTTTTCGACGAAGGCGCATCCGCCGAGGCCGGATGCGCTGATGCTGCATTTACCCTAGGGCAATGCGATTCTCGAACGGTGGGTCCTTTCCGTTATTGATCCGATGGTTCGATAGTAAGCTTCCCAGGTTGGATCAAGGATTCGTAATGGCGAGTCTGAACGCCGCTTTTTGCGTTGAGCCTCCATCAAGGGCTTGACGGCTAGAATGCCCACGGAAGGCGAACTACCGCTCTCTGATCCCGGCCACCGTGCTTTGCAAGATAGGTATTCAGATACCCTATAGTGAGCGTCTTCGCCGCCCGCTCGCGCGTGGGATACGTCCACGGGCACAGGGTTGCTTGAG
>JAPLOM010000077.1:1558-22551 GCA_026400755.1 Alphaproteobacteria bacterium | reverse complement strand
TACATCCCTTCGGCTTCCCTTCGTCCCGAGGACAAAGGACTGCCTTACCACTGGCTGGATTTTACTCCGCCGCAGCCGCACATCGCCGCCGCTCCAGTGGCAGACTTTGTCACCGCCGTGCACACACGCAGGCGGAGCGCAGGTCATCATCGATAGTGACACCGTCATCATCCAGCCGGATGTCGCTGAAGCCCATCGGCCCAAGCCAGCGGCCGTGTCCGGTGGTGATGTTGATGGCCCTGCAGGCACGCCCCCAGCTCCCGGCGGCGATCCGACGGGAACAACTCCAGTCGCACCTGTGCCGGTCGCTGAGAAAAACCCCACGCGCTTCTCCGGAACCGTGATGATCTCACCCGATCGGCCTGCGCGTGTCATGCATCAGATCGTTGAGGCGATTGTCGAGCAGTTGACGACGATGGCCGGCAGCGAAGTGACCCTTAGGCTTGAGATAGAGGCAGAGGTTCCATCAGGCCTTGACCGAGCAAAGGTCCGCACGCTGATCGAAAACGCGACCACGCTCGGGTTCATCGAGAAGGTGGTGAAGTGAATTAGCTTAATAATTCTTGTTGCGGGTTAAAGTCGGGGGCGGAGACGTAGATGATTGATGCGCTTGCTTGGCTGGGTGCGTGGCTGCTCAAGTTTCTACTGGCGATTTCTCCGGTGGTCGCCCTCGGCTTATCTACATGGGGCATTTGTGCTCCCGCGCGAGCTAGAAAGAAGGAGGCCGCGCAGCGAGCGAAGGCTATCGCTGTGTCAATTTTGCCTGATATTCTTTTTATCCAGGTAAGTCTGGTCAGAGCGGAGCAAGTTTTGTCGCAGCATCCGTTCGTTGAACTTCCCCAAGGTCAGCCAATGCCATTATCCAATCCCCACGCGGTTGTCGCATCTACTTTGAGGCATGCGCTCATACCGGTTCCACCGATGATCGACCGGCTCGCTGAAGATATGTGGCGCCTGGGTGATGAGTTAGGTGCCTCAGCAGCGCAGATGGTATCTTTGCTCCACCAGTGGAGCGCCCTTGTGGAAAATGCAGCGAAGCGCATCGAGGAGGAAGGCACTAACGACGTGCATGCGTTTATCCAGCCGATGTCCGGCAATCTGAATGCGCTGAAAAAGGCGACTGAAGAAACTGAGCGCGGGGTAGAGAAAATTCATCCATGAGTAAAGCACACCGCGGGCTGTTGGTGGCCAGAATCCTGGTGCAATGTGCGCGTTATTGCCAGCTGGCCCAGGTTCACCGCAATACATTCGCCCCGAAAGATCCCCAACAACACCAACTCCGGGGTTTGATCTCAGCGCGTCTCGCACCGCGAGAGGGATCCGAAAGGTATGGATTCTTCGCGCTAAATAACCATTCAATACCAACCGCTTAAAGTTCCGTACTAAAATCGCAAAGTCAGCAGATTTGGAGACACCGGGGCTGAGAGAGACCAAAACGGCGTTTCTGGCGCTTGCGGCGGTCAGGAGCTTTGTCTGGAGAAGCCCGCTTTTCCTGGGCTTTTCAGCGGTCCCGAATGGGCAGGTAGAGTGTTGGGATAGTAGGGATTGGCGGATGGGGTGGGATTCGAACCCACGAAGGACTTGCGCCCTTGCCGGTTTTCAAGACCGGTGCCTTCAACCGCTCGGCCACCCATCCGGCACGGGAGTATTGGCGTGCCGGCCGTTCAATCGCAACGCCGATATTTTTCGCCAGGGATCGCCTCTCCGAGATTAAATAATTGAATTATAATACGAATTTACTACTTCAAATTCCGGAACCAAACTCCGGCTGACGGGTTATTTCGTACAGACGGCACGAATTGCCCCCAAGGAGTGTCGTTCAAGAAGGCGGCGCATGTCCCCCCGGCAGCGCCGCCTTTTCCTTGTTTGCTCGCTGCTAATCGTCTCTCGGCCGGCCACGCATTTGCTTGGTCACAGCGCGGCGATTTTTGGCCTCGCGGCGGCGAACCTTCGACGCCTTCGTCGGCCTGGTCGCGCGGCGGCGCACAGGCACCACGGCGGCCTGGCGGATCAGCTCGATCAAGCGGTCTAAGGCATCCGCGCGGTTCCGCACCTGTGTGCGGTGGCTCTGGGCCACGATGACCAGTTCTCCTTCGCGTGTCAGGCGGCGGCCGGCCAGACGCACGAGGCGTGCCCGCACGTCCGCGGGCAGTGATGCCGAAAGTCGAACGTTGAAGCGCAGTTGTACGGCGGTAGACACCTTATTGACGTTCTGGCCGCCCGGTCCCGAGGCGTGGACGAACGTCTCGACGATTTCCCGAGGGTCGATGGCAATGCGGGGGGTGACTTGGATCATGGGGGCGACGTCGAGTGAAAAGACGACATCGAATATGGACCTCTGGGGGCCGATGGGCCATATGATGATGCACCGGGGGCGCTGCCGAAGGGATTTTTGGCCGTGCTCCAACTAAAACATCTAGCGACCTTGTTGATGTCCGCCGCTTTCGCGGCTTGGACGCTCGCGGCCAGCGCGCAACCCGCGGTGCCTGCTCCGGGCACCACGAACACGGGGCGCCTCGAAGAGTTGGGCTGTCGCAACGACTTCGCGTCCGCCAGCTATAAATGCGAGCGGCCGCCATTGGCAGGGCGCAGCTTTTCCAACAAGCAAGATGCCTTGAAACGATTGCAACAGCTCCGCACGGCGCCGAAGCCGGCCGCCAAGCCCAAGGCGGCCGCGCCATCCGCAAAGACGGGCCAAATCGCCGCCCCGCGCGAAGAAGCGCCTTCACCGCCAGCCAAGACAGCGCGCGCCGCCTCGTGGACGCCGGTGGCGAACGGCGAGGGCGCGCAGTATTTCATCGACACCGCGAATCTCGACACCCAAGGACGCACGATCACGGCGCGCACGCTGACGCGCTACGAATCGCCGCGCACCAGCACGACCATCGCCAGGCCTTACCGTTCGACCATTTCCGTCGAGCGATACGACTGTTCGGCACGAACCTATGCCCTGTCCGAGATGCGCTATCACACGGAAGGGGACGGGGCCGGACAGGTCCTGGAAACAATCGCCGTTCCGGACAGCAGATTGACCTATCTCGCACCCGGAGCGGGATCGATCAACGAACAACTCCTCAATCAGGTCTGTTCGGGCAAACGATAGATTAACGGCTTGTTTTGTCGGGCAAGCATGCCATGTTCCCGGCCACCAGCGACCCACCTGAACGATTCCCATGCTTCGCATCGAGAACCTCACCTATCGCATCGGCGCGCGCGTCCTTTTGGACGGCGCCACCGCGACCATCGACGCGGGCCACCGCGTCGGGCTGGTGGGGCGTAACGGTACGGGCAAGACCACCCTGTTCAAGCTGATCATTGGCGAGTTGGATTCCGACGGCGGCGATATCGAGGTACCCCAACGCTGGCATGTCGGCGTAACGACGCAGGAAGCGCCCGGCGGACCGACCAGCTTGATCGACACCGTGCTGGCGGCCGACAAGGAGCTGGCCGCGCTGGAAGCCGAGGCCGAGACGGCGACCGACCCCGACCGCATCATCGAGATCCACACCCGCCTGGAGGAAAAGGATTCGCACCGCGCCCGAGCGCGCGCCGCGCGCATCCTGGCCGGCCTTGGCTTCGACGAAGAGGCCCAGGCGCGCCCATGCAGCGACTTCTCCGGTGGCTGGCGCATGCGCGTGGCGCTGGCCGCGCTTCTGTTTACGCGGCCCGACTTGCTGCTGCTCGACGAACCCACCAACCACCTCGACCTTGAAGCCAGCCTGTGGCTCGAGGATTACCTGCGCAGCTATCCGGGCACGATTCTGCTGATCAGCCACGACCGCGACCTGCTCAACCGCGCGGTGGACGAGATCCTGCACCTGGAGAACGGCAAGCTGACGCTCTACCGGGGCAATTACGACCGCTTCGAAGAGACGCGGCGCATGCGCCTGGAACTCGACTCCAAGGCGCGCTCGAAGCAGGCCGCCCAGCGCGCGCGGATCCAGGCCTTCGTCGATCGCTTCCGCTACAAGGCCAGCAAGGCGCGCCAGGCTCAGTCGCGCCTGAAGATGCTGGCGCGCATGCAGCCCATTCCCGAGCACCAGGGCGAGGGCAGCGTCGTCTTCGACTTTCCCGATCCCGATTACTTGGCACCGCCACTGTTGAGTGTGAACGGCGTCTCCGTCGGCTATGACGGGCGTCGGGTGTTGGAAAACCTGTCCTTGCGCCTCGACGACGACGACCGCATCGCGCTGCTGGGCGCCAACGGCAATGGCAAGTCCACTCTGGCCAAGCTCATCTCCGGCCGCCTGACACCCATGGGCGGAGAGATCGTGCGCTCGGGCAAGCTGCGCGTCGGCTATTTCGCCCAGCACCAGGCCGAGGAATTGGACCTGAGCGCGACGCCCGTGGTCGAAATGTCGCGGAAGCTTCCGAAGGAGCTGCCGGAACGGCTGCGCGCCCATCTCGGGCGCTTCGGATTCTCGCAAATCCGTGCGGAAACACGCGTGGGCGATCTATCGGGCGGCGAGAAGGCCCGGCTCATGCTCGCGCTGATCACCAGCGAAAAGCCGCACATCCTCGTGCTCGACGAACCGACCAACCATCTGGACATCGCCTCGCGCGAAGCGCTGGTCCAGGCGCTCAACGCCTACAAGGGCGCGGTCGTGATGGTGAGCCACGATCCGCACATGGTCGAACTTGTCGCCGATCGTTTGTGGCTCGTCGCGAACGGCAAGGTCGAGCCGTTCGAAGGCGACATGGCCGACTATCGCGCGCTCCTATTGTCCCAGCGCGGGAACGCGGGCGGAGGACGCGGCAACACGCGCCCGACCGACGAGGAAAAGGCCGAGCGCAAGGTTCAGCGCAAAGCCGCATCCGCGGACAAGCGACTACGCAAGCGCGCCTCTGATGCCGAAACGTTGGTCGCACGCCTGACCGCGCGAAAGGCGGAGCTGGAGAAGGCTCTGGCCGACCCAAAGATCTACGAAGGCGACGGTAAACGGGCCACCGATCTCGGCCGCGAAGCTGTCACCGTTGAACGCGACCTGGCGTCCGCAGAGGAAGACTGGCTGGCCTGCCAGGAAGAGTTGGAACAGGCCGCCGCAAACGCCTGAACGTACGGGATGATGGCCGAAAAAGGGCCAAATCCATCGTTTTTCCGCCACCTTGATGGACCAGATTTAACCCCGCCGAAAGATGCGGGAGAGCGTGAGCGTCCTATGTTCTTTAGGCATGAAGCGCAACGGAATGTCCGACGCGCCACCGGGGAAACCCAGGGAGAAGACCGAGATGAATCGCCTCAAGACCATCATGCTGGTTGCCGCGGTCGCCGCGCTGCCGCTGTCCGCGATGGCCCAGCAGGCCACGCCAGCAAGTCCCGCGCAGCCGTCCGCCGCCGCGCCCGTCACTCCGGCGACGCCGGACCAAAACGCCAAGCACGGCAAGCACCAGGCCAAGGATGGTCAGGCCGCCGCCGGTGCACCTCGCCACGGCGCGCACGGCCAGAAGCCGGATGGCGCCAAGGCGAAGAAGCCGGGCGACAGTTCGAGCCTGGACAGCAACACGAACATCCAGCTCGCAGCCACGCCGTTCTTCAAGCCGGTGCTGGGCCTCAGCCTGAACTGATCGCTCGCACGGAAAGTTGGTAAGGAGGCTCGCCGATGTTACGGCGGGCCTTTTACTTTCCCGTTCAGCCGCCGGGCACAGTGCCGGGGGGAAGGGCGGATGCATGGGCCGCGATCTCGCCCGCGCGAGCGCGCCAAATCGTGTTACCCGCGGCAGCGATATGACGAAGCGCGCGTCGCAGTTCGCGCAAGCGGAACGGTTGGCCGACGATGTAAGGATGGAGCGCAATACCCATGACCAAGGGCTGCTCGCGCGCCTGTTCCCGCATCTCGTCGAAATTACCGACGATCATATCCGCGAACGTGGACGCGCTCTGCCGCCGCACGGCGATGGCAGGAATGTCGTTCAGCTCCTGCGGATAAGGCACCGACAGAAGCGGCCCGCCGCGCGTGCGCAGCCAAGTCGGCTGGTCATCGTGGCACCAATCCAGCAGATAGCCATATCCGGCTTCCTTCAAAAGGTCCGGCGTCGCCCGGCTCTCCGCGATCCACGGCCCGAGCCAACCCGCGGGCGCCTTACCTTCGTGCCGCTCGATCGCGTCCGTCGTCTCGCGGATCAATTTGCGCTCGCCGGCTTCGTCCAGCGCCGACTGGCGCACGGCGTTGCTGTGTCCGTGGGCCACGATCTCGTCACCGCGCTGGCGGAACGCGGCCACCAGTTCGGGGCAATAGTCGTAGAGCGAAGCGTTCACGAGCGCCGAGCAGGGCAGGGCCAGTTCGCGGAAAAGCTCCAGCAGCCGCCACGCGCCGACGCGGTTGCCGTAATCGCGCCAGGCATAGTTCAGCACGTCGGGCTGCGGTCCGCCGGGCGCCAGCTCCGCGCCGAGGCCTTCGCCGAAGGCGAAATGCTCCAGGTTGAGCGCGATATAGACCGCGAGGCCGCGCCCTTGCGGCCACGTGTAATGGATCCGCCGGGTGATCGGCAGATAGTCGTAGCGGCCGTGCGTGGGCAGACTCATGCGCGCATCATTTCGTGCGCGAGCCGTCATCGCAAGGCGCGTGCGTTCACGTTGCGTTTGCGTGCGGAAGCAACCCGTGGCACATATCGCACTGAGCGATGAACACCAAGCCTTGAGGAATGACCTGATGATTCGATTCCGCGCCCTGACGACGACTCTTCTCGCCGCCGGGGTTCTGTCGCTGGCCTTCCTCGTTCCGGTCGCCGCCGCCGCGCAGCAGGGCGGCAACAAGGATTTCCAGGTCTGGCTCGACGGCGTCCGCAAGGAGGCGCTGCAGCAGGGCATTTCCCAAGCCACCGTCGACGCGGCGCTGGGCAAGGATCTGGCGCCCATCCCGCGCGTCATCGAACTGGACCGGAAGCAGACCGAGTTCACGGTCACCTTCGAGCGCTACCTCGAAATCACCATGCCCGCCTCGCGCATCGAAAAGGGCCGCCAGCTCATGGCCCAGAACAAGGAGCTGCTGTTCCAGATCCAAGGCCGCTTCGGCTTACAGCCCCAGTATCTGGTCGCGCTGTGGGGAATCGAATCGAGCTTCGGCGAGAAGCAGGGCACGTTTCCGGTCGTCGCGGCGCTGGCCACCCTGGCCTATGACGGGCGGCGAAGCGCGTTCTTCCGCAAAGAGTTGTTCAACGCCCTTAAAATCCTGAACGAAGGCCACATCACGCCCGCCGAGATGCGTGGCTCGTGGGCCGGCGCGATGGGTCAGAATCAGTTCATGCCCTCCAGCTTCGTCAACAACGCGGTCGACTTCGACGGCGACGGGCGGCGCGACATCTGGGGCACACCGGCCGACGTGCTGGCCTCGGCGGCCAACTATTTGGCGCGTTCCAACTGGCGGCCCGAACAGCCGTGGGGCGTCAAGGTGGATGTCCCGGCCAACTTGGACCCGAGCCTGATCAACCCCGACGCGACCAAACCCGCCGCGCAATGGCAGGCGCTGGGCATCCGCCGCACAGACGGGCAGGAGCTGCCGACCCAGGCCGGCGAGGGCGCATTGATCCAACCGGGCGGGGCGGGCAACCCGACCTTCCTGGTCTTCGACAATTTTCGGTCGATCATGAAGTGGAACAAGTCGACCTTTTTCGCCACCGCGGCCGGATTGCTTGCCGACCAACTGGCCGCACAGTAAACTCCACCACTTGGGGTTAACCGGCGGATTGCACACCAGATCGTGAATTTTTCGCGTTTTAACTGGCTGGGCGTAGTTACAGCCGCGGCGCTGTTGAGCGCCTGCGCGGAAGCGCAACTCGCGTCTCATGCGGTCAAGGTGGCCGACCCGGCGCCCCAACAACAGAAGACCGACGCGGTCGCCAAGCCCGGCAATTACAAGGTCGGCAAGCCCTACCAGATCGAAGGCGTTTGGTATTACCCGGCGGAAGACTACAGCTACGCCGAGACCGGCATCGCCTCTTGGTACGGGCCCGACTTCCACGGCAAGTACACGGCCAACGGCGAAACCTACGACATGAACGACCTGACGGCGGCGCACCGGACGCTGCCGATGCCTTCGCTCGTGCGCGTGACCAACCTGGACAATGGCCGCTCCATCGTTATTCGGGTCAACGACCGTGGCCCGTTCGCACGCGGCCGCATCATCGACGTCTCGCGCCGTTCAGCCCAGCTTCTGGGCTTCGATAACGTCGGTACCGCCAAAGTGCGCGTCGAGATCCTGGCGGACGAAAGCCGGCAGATCGCGTCGGCGGCCCGGCGCACGCCGGGACCGGATGACGAGAAGCCCACCGCGGCACCGTTGGGGCAGGTGGCCGTTCAGACCCTGGCGCCGCCGCCCGGCGTGACCGCAGCGCCGGCACCTCCTCCGCAGGCGGCCCGGCCGACCTATTCGACACCTCCGCAGAGCAGCGCGTCCGCCGCGCGCACCGGCCGGCCCGCCGCCAATCCGCCACCGCCGACGGTCGCAGCCCAAGATCCCGCGCGACCCAACGCCACCCAAGCGCAAGTGGCCGCCGCGGCGCAACCGCCGGCCACCGCCGTTGATGCCTCCGCGGCGCCGGCACCGACGGGGCAGGTGACCGTCGTCCCCGTGCAGGCGACGAACATCTATGTCCAGGCGGGCGCTTTCTCGAACCCGCAGAATGCGCAGCGGCTCGGCAACACACTGTCCTCGATCGCGCCAGCCCAGCTTTCCTACGTCTTGGTAGGCACCACGGCCATGTACCGCGTGCGCATCGGGCCCGCCGCCAGCGTGGCGGACGCCGACGGCATGTTGGCGCGCGTCGTCGCCGCGGGATATCCCGAAGCGCGCATCGTCGTGGATTGAAACGCGTCGTCATTTCGCCCAAATCGGCGCGGAGAGTATCGTCGCCGAACGCCCCCAGGAGCCTGACGTCCATGAACCGCTTTGCCGCCCCTTTTGTCGCAGCTTTCATCGCAGCCGCCGTCGCCATTCCCGGCGCGGCGAATGCCTATGAGACGAACGCCAAATACGCCTACATGATCGATGCCAAGACCGGAACGGTGCTGTTCGACAAGAACGGCGCCGAGACGATGTTCCCGGCCTCGATGACGAAGATGATGACCATCTATCTGACCTTCGAGCGCCTCAAGGACGGCCGCCTCACGCTCAACTCGGGTTTGCCCGTATCGGAAGAGGCGTGGCGCACGGGCGGCTCGAAATCGTTCATGATGGTGGGCGACAAGGTGCGCGTTGAAGACCTGATTCGCGGCGTCATCGTCCAGTCCGGCAACGACGCTTGCATGGTCCTGGCCCAGGGCATGGCGGGCAGCGAAGCAGCCTTCGCCGTCGAGATGAACAAGAAGGCCAAAGAGCTGGGCATGACCGGCACGCACTTCAAGAATTCCGACGGCATGCCGGACCCTGAGCACGTCACCACGGCGCGCGACCTGGCCATCCTGGCCAAGCGCACGATCGAGGATTTCCCCGAGTACTATTCGTACTACGCCGAAACCGAATACAGCCACGGCGGCATCAAGCAGGCCAACCGCAACCCGCTTCTCTACAAGAACATCGGCGCGGACGGGCTCAAGACCGGCCACACCGAATCGTCGGGCTACGGCCTGACCGGCTCGGCCATCCGCGGCGGGCGGCGTGTGATCGCGGTCCTGAATGGGATGGCCAGCGATAAGGAACGCGCTCAGGAATCCGAGCGCATGATCGAATGGGGCTTCAACGAGTACGAGAACTACACGCTGTTCAAGGCCGGCGAGATCGTCGACAACGCGCCGGTCGAGATGGGCAAGGCCGCGACCGTGCCGCTGGCCGCCGAGAAGGAAGTGCTGGTCACCCTGCCGCGCGCCGCGCGCCAGGACGTCAAGGCCAGCGCGCAATACACGACGCCACTGCCCGCCCCGATCACCAAGGGTTCGCGCGTCGGCACGCTGGTGATTTCTGCCCCAGGCGCGCAGACGATCGAGATTCCGCTGGTCGCCACCGCCGACGTGCCACGCCTCGGCTTCTTCGGGCGCACGGCGGCCTCGGTGAAGCGGATGTTCACCGGCGGCGGTTCCAGCAAGTGACGCAAGGCCGCTGATGGCGCGCGGCCGCTTCATCACCTTCGAAGGCGGCGAGGGCGCGGGCAAGTCGACCCAGCTTCGTCTCCTGACTGACGCCCTGGCCGCGGCCGGCGTGGACGTCGTGGCCACGCGCGAGCCTGGCGGTTCGCTCGGCGCCGAGAAGATTCGGAAGCTGCTGGTGACAGGTGAGCCCGGCCGCTGGGACGCCGAGACAGAGGCCTTGCTCCATTTCGCCGCGCGCCGGGATCATTTGACGCGAACCATCTGGCCAGCACTTGAGCACGGCGCCTGGGTGCTCTGCGACCGTTTCGCCGATTCGACCATGGCCTACCAAGGCTATGGACAAGGCCTGGGCCGCCAGCATGTGGAGGATCTTTACCGACTGGTGGTGGGCGACTTCGTACCCGACCTTACCCTTGTCATCGACGTGCCCGCCGAGCATGGCCTGAAACGCGCGGACGCGCGGGCCGGAAACGAGACCCGCTACGAGCGCATGGGTGGCGCGTTCCACGCACGGCTGCGCGAGGCCTTTCTCGACATCGCCAAGCGCGAACCGCAACGCTGCGTCGTCATCGACGGCTCTGGCGCCGTCGATTCCGTGGCTGGCTTGATCCGCCATGCCGTCCAGGAAAAGCTGGGCCGGCCATGAGCAAAGACACGGGCGAGAAGGATCAGGCGGCTGTCCATCCCGCACCACGCCTCAACGCCGAGATCGTAGGGCAGGGGGCGGCCGAGACCGCACTGTTGGATGCCCACCGCTCGGGCCGGTTGCCCCATGCGTGGCTTCTCACCGGCCCCAAGGGCGTGGGCAAAGCGACCTTGGCCTATCGTTTCGCGCGGTTCCTGCTGGCGGATGGAGCCAATGGCGCCGCAGCATCGCTGTTCGGCGACGCGCCCGCGCCGGCCACGAGCCTGGGCATCGAGGCGAACCACCCCGTGTTCCACCGCATGGCGTCGGGCGGGCACGCGGATTTCCGCGTGCTCGAACGCACGCCCCATCCCAAGACCGGCAAGATGCGTTCCGAGATCGTCATCGGCGATGCCCGGGACATCATCGAGTTCATGCACCTGACCCCTGCGGAAAGCAGCCGCCGCGTCGTCATCGTCGACAGCGCCGACGACATGAACCGGAATACGGCCAACGCGCTGCTCAAGGTGCTGGAAGAGCCGCCCGCCAGCGCGGTCTTGATCCTTGTCAGCCATTCTCCCGCGCGGCTTCTGCCCACTATCCGCTCGCGCTGCCGCAAGCTCGCGCTGTCCCTCCTGTCCCACGACGAGGTGCGCGAGGGCGTCCGCAAATACCATCCGGATTTAAAGACGGAAGAGGCGGAGGCGATCGCGCATCTGGGCGAGGGGAGTCTCGGCCGGGCGTTGGAGATCGCCGAACGGGGCGGGCTAGAGCTCTACCACGATCTTGTTTCGTTGCTGGACACCCTGCCGAGGCTCGACTTCGCGGCTCTCCAGGAATTCGCCGGCACGGCGGCCGAGGACGACCAATCCTTCGATCTCTCGACCAGCCTCCTGCGCGGCTGGCACGCGCGGATGCTGAAAGGCGCCGCGACAGGGGTGTTTCCGCCCGGTCTTTTGGAGGGCGAGGCAGCCCTGATGCGCCGCCTGGCCGGGGCGGCCAGCCTTGATCGCTGGTTCGAGGTGTGGGACAAGAACGACCGCCTGTTCAGGCGCGCGGACAGCGCAAATCTCGACCACCGGCAGGTTCTCCTCAACGCGTTCCTCGCCTTCGAGACCGCAGCCCGGCCCTGACGGCCCGAGTTGCCGAAGCGACCGAGGACCTCATGCCCGCGCCGTCCGAAACGAAGCGCTACTACATCACGTCGCCGATCTACTACGTGAACGACGCGCCCCATATCGGGCACGCCTACACGACGCTGGCCTGCGACGTGCTCGCGCGCTTCATGCGCCTGGACGGGCGGCGCGTGAAATTCCTGACCGGCACCGACGAGCACGGGCAGAAGGTCGAGAAGGCCGCCGCCGCCGCGGGCCTGGCACCCAAGGATTTCACCGACAAGGTCTCGCAAAACTTCCGCGACCTAGCCGCCGCGATGAACTTCTCCAACGACGATTTCATCCGCACGACCGAGCCGCGCCACATCACGGCCAGCCAGGCCATCTGGAAGGCCATCGCCGCGCATAAATCACCCAAGGGCCGGGACAACATCTATCTCGGCAAATACGACGGCTGGTATGCCGTGCGCGACGAGGCGTTCTACGACGAAAAGGAACTGACCACCGGCCCGGACGGCAAGAAACGCGCGCCATCGGGCGCCGAAGTGGAGTGGGTGGAGGAGCCCAGCTATTTCTTCCGCCTGTCCGACTGGCAGGACTGGCTGCTCGATTATTACGAGACGGTGAAGCCCGACTTCATCGGGCCGAACACGCGCCGCAACGAGGTGATCAGCTTCGTGCGCGGTGGCCTCAACGACCTGTCGATCTCGCGCACCACCTTCAAGTGGGGCGTGCCGGTGCCGGACGCGCCCGGCCACGTCATGTATGTCTGGCTCGATGCGCTCACCAACTACATCACGGCCGCCGGCTATCCCGATGAGAACACCGAAGACTTTAAGACCTTCTGGCCCGCCGACCTGCACATGGTGGGCAAGGACATCGTGCGCTTTCACACGGTCTATTGGCCGGCCTTCCTGAAGGCCGCAGGGCTGGAACCGCCGCGCCGCGTCTTCGCGCATGGCTGGTGGACGAACGAGGGACAGAAGATCTCCAAGTCGCTGGGCAACGTGATCGAGCCCAACGCGCTGATCCAGAAATACGGCCTCGACCCCGTGCGCTACTTCCTGCTGCGCGAGGTTCCCTTCGGCCAGGACGGCGATTTCTCACACCGCGCCATGGTCGGCCGCCTGAACGGCGATTTGGCCAACGACCTCGGCAATCTGGCCCAGCGGGTGCTGAGCTTCGTGCACAAGAACGGCGGCGCCCAGGTGCCCCCACCGGGCGCGTTCGACGCAGCCGACGACGCCATGCTGGCCCAGGCGCGCGGCATCCTCGACGCGGTCCGCCACCTTCTGACCGCCACGTCCAACGCACCGGAATTCCACCGTGCGCTGGAAGCCGTCTGGAGCGTGGTCACCGGTGCCAACGCCTATGTCGACAAGCAGGCGCCCTGGACCTTGCGCAAGACCGACCCGGCGCGCATGAACACCGTGCTCTATACCTTGGCCGAAACGCTGCGCTGCGTGGCCCTGGTGCTACAGCCCTTCATGCCCCAGGCCATGGAAAAGCTGTTGGATCAACTGGCCGTGCCGGCGGACGCGCGCGACTTCGCTTCGCTCGATGCCAAGGCCGCCTTGACGCCCGGTACGTCGCTGCCGGCGCCCCAAGGCATTTTCCCGCGCTTCGTCGAGGAAAAGGCCTGATGCTGGTCGACAGCCACTGTCACCTCGATTACCCGGACTATGCGGGTGAGAAACTCGACGCCGCGCTCGACCGGGCGCGCCGGGCCGGCGTCGGCGCCATGCTGACGATCGGCACTGAACTGTCACGCTTTCCCGGCGTGCGCGCGATTGCCGAACGCCACGAACATATCTGGTGCTCGGTCGGCGTCCATCCGCACGAGGCGGGGAAGGCGGGGGTGAGGGATGCCGCCGCATTGGTCCGCGAGACGGCCCATCCCAAGGTGGTCGCCATCGGCGAGAGCGGCCTCGACTATTATTACGACTCAAGCCCGCGCGACGCCCAGAAGACCAACTTCCGGGCCCATATCGAGGCAGCGGTCGAAAGCGGCCTGCCGCTGGTCGTCCACACGCGCGACGCCGACGACGACACCGACGCCATGCTACGCGACGGCGGCAATCGGTTGCGTGGCGTGCTGCATTGCTTCACCAGCAGCCGGGCGCTCGCGGAAAAAGCATTGGAATTGGGCTTCTTCATCTCGCTGTCCGGCATCGTCACGTTCAAGAACGCGACCGATTTGCGCGAGACGGCCAAGATCATCCCCATGGACCGGCTGCTGGTGGAAACCGACGCACCGTATTTGGCGCCCGCGCCCGTGCGCGGCAAGCCCAACGAGCCGTCCTACGTCGTGCACACGGCGCGTTTCGTGGCGGAGTTGAAGGGCGTGACGACCGAGGCGCTGGCCGAAGCCACCACGGCCAATTTCTTCCGCCTGTTCGACAAGGCGAAACCGCCCGCCGCAGCGGCCTAATGCAGGTCACTGTCCTCGGCTGCGGGCCCTCGGCCGGCGTTCCCATGGTGGGTTGCGTCTGCGCGGTCTGCACCTCGGGCCAGCCGCGCAACCGGAGGCTGCGCAGCTCCATCGTGGTCTCCGAGGGCGACACCAAGATCCTGGTGGATACCGCACCGGACCTACGTGAACAGCTTTTAGCGAATAAAATCAATCGACTGGATGCGGTTATTTACACGCATGGTCATGCCGATCATTTGCACGGCATCGATGATCTGCGCTCGATCAACCATCTCATCAACAAACCGCTGCCGGCCTATGGAGACGAAGCGACCCTGAGCGAACTGCGTGGCCGCTTCGGTTACGCCTTCGACAATCCCGGCCCGCGCCATGGTTTCTGGTATCAGCCCAAGCTGGACGCGCGGCCAATTCGCGGACCATTCCGGGTTGGCGATGTGGACATCCAGCCGTTCCCGCAAAGCCACGGAGCCATGCGCGACCCGACCGTGGGATTCCGCTTCGGGGCCTTCGCGTATTCGACCGATGTGAAGGAGATCCCGGAAGAGGGGTTTCAGGCGCTGGAAGGCATCCAGGTCTGGCTGGTCGACTGCCTGAGCGAGCGCCCAAATCCCGCCCATTCGGATCTGAAGCAAACGCTGGAGTGGATCGCGCGAGTGAAGCCGCGGCGGGCGATCCTTACGCACATGAATCATTCGCTGGACTACGACGCGCTTGTGGCCAAGCTGCCGGAGGGCGTGGAGCCGGCCTATGACGGCATGGTCATCGACATCTGAGGACAGGCGAAGGAGCCAACTTAAGGCTCTGTCTTTTGATTATAATCTATAATTTTCCATAACATACATTATGCGCATTATGGCCTACGGCCTCGCGATGCCCGTTTAGGTCACACACACGTCCTCTCGCCCGCGCGCTCCTCAACCCTCTCCCGCTTAGCGCCCGCAACTCACTGGGATCGTCCCGTCCGCCTCGGCCTCGGTCCAATGGCCGCGGATGACGATCGACGTGCTCTCGTCGCTTTGCTTGGCACGAACCTTGGTGCCCGGCGGCGCATAGAAAGCCGCAGTCAACGCCGGCGTGATGCGCACGCGCGTGGTTTTCTCCGACCCCGGCCGGTCCACCTCGATGTAGATCCAATTCGGCCGAACATTACAGTTCTTCTCCAGCTTCATGGTGATCAACGGCCCCTCGTCGGCCGCCGCAGGCGCGGGCGCTTGGGCTTGCGCGGCGAACGCCGCGCTTCCCGTCAGGACGGCGGCAAGGAAAAGGCTGCGGACGGGCACGGTCATCGCTGGCTCCTTCGAGGTGGGCAAACCGCACGCGCCCCGAGCCGCGTGGAATGCTGTAAACGGCCGGAACTCTAGGACAAGAACCGCCTGCGATCTACAGACGTGCCGCCACCGAGCCAAGCCCCGCCAGGATCAACGCGCCGGCCCAGATCAGGTCCAGGTTGATCCAGCCGCGCCGCAGGAACGCAACGCCGACCCAGCGGAAAACGGCGAACGCCACCGCCCCGGCCACGGCCAACATGGCGGCGGTATGAACGCCAACGGCTAGGAGCGCCGTTTCGAGATCGTCCGCGTGGGGCAAATGCCCGCCGTGATGCTGCGCGGCGCCATGCCCCGCCTCGCCCATCTTCATGCGCAACAAAACCGGCAACAGCATGGCGCCCGCCCCGTGCCCCGTGGCCATCAAGAACGACCACAGTGTCAGACCGCCGAAGCCCACGCGCATGCCGACACGCGCACGGTGGCGCGCGGTCAGACGCCAGAAACCGAGCCCGACCAGCAGAAACGCGGCACCGATGTTCAAGATGTCCGGCTGGACCAATGGCGTCAGCAGGGCCAGCGCCAACGCGACGATCGCCACCGACAAGGCGTGGCCGAGACCGAGCGGCGCCAAAGCGGCGAACACCGCCCCTGCCCGTTTCTCCTGCAGGCCCAGCGCCACCGCGAACAGCCAACCCATCGCCGGGTTGATGCCGTGAAACGCGCCGAGCCCGGCCAACGCCGCCCAGGTCCAGACCGGCTCGGTCACGCCGCGTTACGGATAGCAGTACGTATCGGACGATGAATCCCCACCCTGAAGGCGGATCTGGTGCGGCCGTTCGCCCGCCGCGGTCTCCAGGAAGAAGTCGGGGTCGAGCTTCATGCCGCCTTTGGGATCGACATCCACCTTCACCATCCAACCCTTGATGCCTTCTGGATAGAACTGCTCGTCCCAGGCCCTATAGAGCGAGTTGGTGAAATAGATGCGCCGCCCGTCCCGGCTCAACTCGACCATCTGCGGGCCGCCGTTCACCTTCCCAGATTTCGGATGTGGGGTGCGCCGAACGATGCCACCGATATGGACCGAGCCAACATGCTTGGGCTTGAGCGGGTCTCGCACGTCATACTGCCGCAATTCACCCGTCGCCCAACACGAGACATAGAGAAAGCGATCATCCAGCGACAAATTGATGTCGGTGATGATCGGCGGAACCGCCTTGAACCCCTTGAGCAATGGCGGCAACTGGTCCGGCTCGGCGGGTTCCGCCGGAATCTCGATCACCTTGCGCACAGCGTAAGAGCCGTTCTTCTCCTTGTGCCAAAGCCAGACTGAGCCCGAAAGATCCTTGGTGCTGACCACGACACCGACGAAACCATAGGTCTTGGTCGGATCGCGCGCCTGACGCAGCTCCAACACCATCTGGTGCTCCGCGCCCAGATCGATGGCTTGAACATGCTTCCGCCGCCGCAGGTCCCAGACATGCAGCGCGTGACCGTACTTGCCGCCCAACAGAAGCTCCGGCACCACGCCGTTCTCGATCATGTTGGGCGTGCCCCACTCGCTGGTGATCTGGGTGTCATGTCCCAGATGCCAAGCGAAATCGTAGGCCAGATGCTGAGGCCCGCGGTCCATCTCCCATTGGCCCAAGACACCGAAATCGTCGTGGTCCATGAGGAAAATACCGCCCGGCCCCTCACCGTTCGGCGCTCCAAGCGCGCTGCCGTAAATGCCCTCCGGGCCACAATGAAGCGTGTGCGGGCGGGAATATCCCGCGCGCTTCGCCAGATCGCCCGGCTCGATCACCTTCACCAGCTTGGGCTGATGCGGGTCGGCCTTCACGTCGAGAATGTGGATGCGCGACGAGCGGATGCCCGGCACCACCAGATAGCGGCGCTCCACATGCGGGTGCGGCGCATAAGGGCAGAGCGCGGAACTGCACGCATTCCAGCTGAAATGATGCAGCTCGTCACCCGTGTTCGGCATCTCGGTGCGGCCGACCAGAGAGCCATACGAAGACGATTTGGGATCGAGATCGACGACGCCCATGGCGTCCGGCTTCGCGCCAGCGACATTGAAGATGGCCACATAACCCAGCTTTTCGGCGGGCGCCTGCATGGCCATGCGCGGCGACGGATAAAAGGTGGGATCGGGCTTCCAGTTCGGCATGGATCGGCTCCCTGGTCTGCTTGTCGGCTCCCGTATTCAGCATAGGCGGCCAACCGCGCCTGGCAACCCCGGTCGATTGCGCCTCGAATGAAGGCAAGCCTATTCTGGCCCCGCCTTTCTGACGGATTCCCATGACCGATATTCCCAAGGCCCAAATCGACCGCCTGCTCCAGATCATGGCACGGCTGCGCGATCCCGAGCGCGGCTGTCCGTGGGACGTAAAGCAGGATTTCGCGACCATCGCGCCTTACACGATCGAGGAGGCGTACGAGGTCGCCGACGCCATCGAGCGGCGCGACATGGGCGCCTTGCGCGAGGAGTTGGGCGACCTCCTGCTCCAAGTCGTCTTCCACGCGCGTATGGCCGAGGAAGCCGGGCATTTCGACTTCGATGCGGTCGCGCGCGCGATCTCCGACAAGATGGTCGAGCGTCATCCCCACGTCTTCGGCGAAACCAAGGTGGCCTCGGCCGAGGCGCAGACCTTGGCCTGGGAAGACCGCAAAGCGGCCGAGCGCAAGGTCAAGTCGGGCGCCGAGGGCGCATTGGACGGCGTCCCCCTCGCCCTGCCCGCCCTCACCCGCGCCGAAAAACTTCAGAAGCGCGCCGCGCGCGTGGGCTTCGACTGGCACGATTTGGGCCCTGTCTTCGCGAAGATCGCGGAAGAGCTGGGCGAGCTGAAACACGAGGTCGACACCGGCGCACCCAAGGCGCGACTGCAGGACGAGATGGGAGACGTGCTGTTCGCCGTCGCCAACCTGGCGCGCTGGCTCAAGGTCGACCCCGAAGCCGCGCTGCGCGACACCAACGCGAAGTTCGAACGCCGCTTCCGCCGCGTCGAAGAATTGCTACGCCAGATCGGCAAGACGCCGGAAGAATCCAATCTCGAGGAGATGGACCGGCTGTGGAACGCGGCGAAGAAGGAAGAGCCGGGGCGCTGACGCACCCCGGATTTCCTTACGGCTTCGACAGCAGGTGGTAGAGGCTCGAGGTATCCCAGCGTTTGCCGCCGCGGGCCTGGATCTGGGCGTAGAACTGATCGACCAGAGCCGTCACCGGCAGGCGCGCGCCGTTGCGCTTGGCTTCTTCCAGGCAGATGCCCAAATCCTTGCGCATCCAGTCGACCGCGAAGCCGAACTCGAACTTGTCGGCGATCATGGTTTTGCCGCGGTTCTCCATCTGCCAGGACTGGGCCGCGCCCTTGGAGATCACCTCGATCACCTTCTCGCAGTCGAGCCCGGCCTTCTTGCCGAAGTTGAGCCCTTCGGAGAGGGCTTGGACCAGCCCCGCGATGCAAATCTGGTTGACCATCTTGGTAAGCTGGCCGGCACCCGCCTGGCCCATCAGCGTGACGGCCTTGCCGTAGCAGGCCATCACGGGCTTGGCCTTTTCGAAGGGCGCAGCCTCGCCGCCGCACATGACGGTGAGAGCGCCATTCTGTGCGCCCGCCTGCCCGCCCGAGACGGGCGCGTCGATGACGGAAAGGCCGAGCTTTTTGCCCTCGGCCTCCAGCTCGCGTGCCAGGTCGGCGGAGGCGGTCGTGTGGTCGACGAAGATCGCCCCCTTCTCCATGCCGGCGAAGGCGCCGTCCTTGCCGAAGACCACGCTGCGCACGTCGTTGTCGTTGCCGACGCAGGCAAACACCATGTCCTGGCCCTTGGCGGCCTCGGCGGGGGTCGCGGCGGCCTTGCCCTTATGCTGCTTGGCCCATTCCTGGGCCTTGGCGCCGCTGCGGTTGTAGACCGTGACGCTGTGGCCCTTGGCGGCCAGGTGGCCGGCCATCGGGAAGCCCATGACCCCCAAGCCCAGGAAGGCGACCTTGTAAGACTGCGTGCTCATGGCTTTCCCCTACGATTTTCGTTTTGTGGCGGTATGTTAGCGGCGCATCTTGAGGCGGACAACCTCACGCCACCGCCGCGCCGTAATAGAGCATCACGGCGTGGCGCGCCTCGGCGAAGAACAGCCAGCGCTCGACCACAACGCCCAGCGCCACGCACGGCACCGCGAGCAAGGCCGCGGCGGCGGCCAACACGCCCGCCGGCATCAGCGCGGACACGAGCGTCAGCACGAGCGGGATCGCGAACGCGAACACGAGTGCGATGCGGCGCAGCTTGGCCGCATGCCGGCGCGCAATGTGATAGCCCATTTCGCGCTGCAAATAGTTTTCCGAGGTGTTCGGCGACTCCAGCAGGCGGACCTTGCCCAGATGGCCAAGACCAGTTGCGGACTCGATGGTGGCCGCCCCCGGCTCCGTATCGACGAAACGCCAATAGGCCCGCTTGAGCAGCCATGCCCCGACGATCGCCGCCTGCGTCAGCCAGGCCAGGGCCGGCAACGGTTGGCCGAACGCGGCCAAGAGCGCCTCCAAAAGGATCACGCCCGTCATCAGCGACAGGGCCAGGTAGTTCGGCACCACCCAACGGTTGTTCCAGCGCCGGATCGGCTTCAGTGAGGCATAGATCATGCCGGTGCAGATCACCGTGACGATGCACATCGCGGCGGTGGCCAAGCCGGCCAGCGCCCAAAGCCCGCCCGTCTGTCCTTCGACCACCCAGCCATAGGCGAAGGCCAGCGCGATCGGGTAGGTCACGAGCGCGGCCACGCCCTCGCGCGACAGCCAAGACGACCGCCACTGGCTGATCGCCCGCCAGGCGCGCTCGGGGTGGCCAAGATGAAAGGTCGAGGACAGAAGCCCTGCTGTGGCCAGCCCCAGCGCCAGTGCGAAGCCCACGCCGCCCAACCACGGATCGGCCGGCAACGCGCCGCCAGCCCCCGCCAACGCCAGCAGGAACAGGAGCCCATAGCCCGCGCCGGACGCCGTGGTGAAGAAGATAATCGAATAGGCCGGATGCACGTCTATTCCCCCGTCACGACGTGCGGCAATGCTCGCCGCCGATGAACTCCCGCATCGCGTCCCGCTTGAAGTCCTTCAGGTCGCCGACGACCTGCCGGGCCAGTTCGCACGCCTTCGGATACTCGTGCAACTGTTCGTAAGCCGTGACCAGCCCAAATTGGAAGTCGGGCTTGCTGCGCGCGGCCTTGGCCAATCCTGCCTCGAGCACCGGGATGGCGTCCTCGTAACGCTCATACAGGATCAGGAACCGCGCATAGTCCAGATACACGCCAGCTGGCGCCGCCGGCAGATCGATCGCCTTGCGGAACATGGCCTCCGCCTCGATGTCGTTCTCGTCCCGCTCGGTCAGCACGAGGGCAAAGCCGTGATAGGCACTGGCGTTTCCCGGCTGCAGCGCCCAGGCCGCGTTGAAGAACGGCACCGCGTGCGCGAAGTCGCCCTCGTGGAACGCCTTGAAGCCGAGCGAAGCGCAGGCGGCCGAAACATCCGAGTCCGCCTTCTTGGCGGCCTTCTTGCAC
>JAPLOM010000077.1:0-1512 GCA_026400755.1 Alphaproteobacteria bacterium | reverse complement strand
CGCCAGGACAGCCTCTCCGGGCTTCGCGTCCGCGGGATCAGCCCCGCCATACATGGGCCGTTCGTCGGGCGGGTAATCGACCTTGGCATGGGCAGGCCAGGCCAGCGGCAGTGCGAGGGCACACAGGGCCAGCGCCGCGCGCATCATCCCTCGCAGCGCGGCGAGGTGACGATGAACTGCATCGATTCGCGCGCGCGCGTCTCCTCGACCTTGTCGACGATCTTCTTGGCCAGGGGGCAGGCCTTGTCGAATTGCTTCTCGTCGTAGTAGGCGTCGGCCAACAGGCGCTGGGCCTTGAGCTGGTCGGCCGGCTCGTCCTCGCGCGCGGCGCCACGTTCGAGGACGGGGATCGCTTCTTTCACGCGCTTGGTCAGGACGAGGAAACGTCCGTAATCGGCCAACAGACCGGCCGACGCATCGGGCAGATCCGCGCCTTTCTTGAACATGGCTTCGGCCTCGGCGGGTTTGCGGTCGCGCGAGATCAGCACCAGGGCGAAACCGCGATAGGTCTCGGCGTAATCGGGATCGAGCACCCAAGCCTGGTTGAAGCGGCGCATGGCGGGACCGTAGTCGCTTTTCTCGAACGACTGGAAACCCCGCGCCACGGCCTCCTGCGCGCCCGTCTTGCGCGTGTAGCCGCTGGCGATCACGGAATCGATGAACTTCTGATCGTCCTGCTTCACCCCGCCATACATCGGCCGCTCGTTGGGCGGATAGGACTGCGCCCAGGCCGGCACAGCCCACGCCAAGAGCGTGAACAGCGCGAGCGCGACGCGGATCATCGCGACAACATCCGGTCGATCCAGCCCAGCACGCCAACGGCCTCGCCCGCCACCGATTCCATCCGCGTGCCGCAGCCGACCGCTCCGGGCGCGTCCTTACGCGGGCGCGGCGGCAGGTACTTGTTAACCGGCTTGTAGCCCATCTCCGGCATCAGATCGTAGCCGCCGCGCTCGGCGACCAGCTGGGAAACATCGGACTCAGGATCGCCCAGGTCGCCGAAATGACGCGCACCGACGGGACAGGTCGAGACGCAGGCCGGCGTGCGGTCGATCTCTTCCAGGTTCTCGTTGTAGATGCGGTCGATGCACAGGGTGCATTTCTTCATCACCCCTTCGCGCTGGTCGTATTCGCGCGCACCGTAGGGGCAGGCCCAAGAACAAAGCTTGCAGCCGATACACATGCTTTCGTCGACCAGGACGATACCGTCCTCGGGCCGCTTGTAGGACGCGCCGGTCGGACAGACCGTGACGCAGGCCGGCTCCGCGCAGTGCAGGCACGAGCGCGGGAAGTTGACGGTGCGCGAGAGCGCCCCCTCGCCCGCCTCGAAGGCATGGACGCGGTTGAACCACACGCCCATGGGTTCCGAATCATAGGGCCGCTCGTCGGTCAGCGGCGCCATGGAACCGCCGGTGTTCCATTCCTTGCAGTTGACCGCGCAGGCGTGACAGCCGACGCAGGTGTCTAGGTCGATGACCAGGCCCAGCTTTTTGCCGGTGGCGTGCAGCGGCA
>JAPLOM010000063.1:194412-212161 GCA_026400755.1 Alphaproteobacteria bacterium | reverse complement strand
CGTCGATATGGCCGTTCAGCACCAGATGCCGCCCGGCGCCCGCGCCCTCGACCGTGCCAACGATGTTGGCCTGCAGCGGATCGGGATCGACCACGCGGTAGGGCAACTTCTCGGCGTCGAGGAACTTCCTGATATGGGCCACGCCCGTGCGCGTGTCGCCCGGCGGATTGGGCGTCTTGCAGGCCACGAACTCGGACAGGAACTGGACCAGCTTGTCCTTGTCCGCCTCGATCCAATCCAGAAGCTGCTTCTTCTCGGCGCTCATCGCGGCCATGACGTCCCCCTCCCACGCGAAAACCAGCCGCGAGCCTAAGGGCTGGAAGCCGGGGTTTCAACGCGGCCGCCGTCCCGCTAGCGTGGGTATCGAAACCGACGATAGGAGAACGCTGTGGTTGCCTACGCGATTGCCGAACAGATCGTCCACGACCCCGTGAAGTTCGACGAATACCGCAAGCAGGTCGCGCCGCTGATCGAGCGGTTCGGCGGCAAGTACCTGAACAACGGCGTGACGCGCGTGCTCGACGGCAAGGCGTGGAAGCCCGAGCGCGTCATCATCATCGAGTTCCCCGACAAGGCGGCGCTCGACGGCTGGTACAACTCGCCCGAATACCAGCCCATGCGGAAACTGCGCGACGAATGCGCGACCGTGATGGTGATCGGGCTGGAAGGCCGTTAGGGGAAAACCACCTCAGCCCTCTCCCTCTTAAGAAGGCGGAGAGGGAGAAAAGGAAAGTGACACCTTGCATAGACTCCCTCTCCGCCCTGAAAGGGGGGAGAGGGTCGGGGTGAGGTGGGTTCGGCTAGAATGCTCTCATGCCGCACCGCACCTCAACCGTCCGCAAGCTTCGCCGGAATTCGACGGATGCGGAGCGAGCCCTATGGAATGCGCTCCGCACCAGCGGCTGGCCATGGAAATTCCGGCGGCAACATCCGATCGGCGACGCCATCGCGGATTTCGCCTGCGTGCCCCGAAAGCTCGTCATTGAGCTTGATGGTGGACAGCACGGCGGGGAGGCCGACATAGGCCGCAGCGCCCGCTTGGCGCGACACGGCTATCGCACCATCCGATTCTGGAATCACGAAGTCCTGGGCAATCTCGACGGCGTGATGGATGCGATTCGACGAGAACTAGAAAGATAAAGACCCACCTCACCCCGACCCTCTCCCCCCTTTCAGGGCGGAGAGGGAGAAATAAACGGCCTTTCTAGCGCGAGGCGGCTTCCTGCAGCGGCCGCGCGTCGGCGGCCCGCGGCGCTTCTAGACCGCTCACGCCCGCGCCAAGTGCCACCAGCACGAGCCAGCGCCCAAGCCCCTGCGCCGCCCATTCGGGCCGCACGAAGACGCGCGCCAAGCGGCCGGAGACGGCGTCGAGCAGGCCCAGCACCTCGCCCTTGCGCACGGCCACGAACAGCCGTCCGGCCGCGACGGCGGCGCGGAACTCGGCTGCCAAACCCACCGGCGGCGTCGCCGGATCGTCCTCGGAGGCATGGCAGGCGGCCAGCACGGCGCTCTCGTCGTCGCTGGTGCCGCGGCGGATGGTGATGCGGTCGAAGGGGCGTCGCATGAAAGCCTCGGAGGGGTCGTCGCGGGCGAAATGTAAGCACTCACCCGCCCAGAGTCATGCCCCCGGACGGTGACAAAAAGATGGCGCAGCGGCGGACGAAGTTAGGCGCGAAGTCTCACACCCAGCCGGTGTAGACGCCCATGCCGCGTTTGCGGATCTGGCCGCCGATGATGACGCGCTGGATCTCGGAAGTGCCCTCCCAGATGCGCTCGACGCGCATCTCGCGCCACAGGCGCTCGACCGGATTCTCGCGCATATAGCCGCGTCCGCCGAGTACCTGGAGCGCCTTGTCGGTCACGCGCCCGACCATCTCGGAGGCCTGGAGCTTCACCGCACTGGCGCGCGCATGCACGAGCTTCGGGTCGATGCCCTGCGAGACCTCCCAACCCACGCGGTAGAGCATGGCCTTGGTCGCCATGATCTCGACCGCCATGTCGGCCAGCATGAACTCGACGGCCTGGAAGTCGCGGATTGCCTTGCCGAACTGCACGCGCTCGGAGGCGTAGGCGTTGGCGACATCGGCCGCGCGGATGGCGCCGCCCAGGCAGCGCGAAGCGATCTCAAGCCGCGTCTCGATGAACCATTCCTTGGTCAAGTCCAAGCCGTGGCCCGGCTCGCCCAGCATCTGCGCCGGCGTGCATTCCACGTTGTTGAACACGATCTCGGCGTGGGTGAAGTAGGCGTTGTGGGTGAACTTGGGCACCCGCTTCACCTCGACGCCCTTCTGGTCGGCCTCGACCAGGAAGAGGGTGGGCTTCTTCGGATCGCCGTCCATGTGGACATGGACCAGGAAGAAGTCGGCCAGGTTCGCGCCGGTGACGAACCATTTCTCGCCGTTGATGACGTAGTTCCCGCCGCGCTTCACGGCGGTGGACGCGACAGCGCTCGCATCCGATCCTGCGCCGGGCTCGGTGATCGCATAGGCCGAGCGCCGGTCGCCCGCGCAACTCGGGCGCAAGTAGGTATCGATCTGGTGCTTCGTGCCCGCGCGCAACGGCACGGCCGGACGCCACACGGAAGCCCACAGGCAGCCTGTCGCCTTGGCCAGCTCCTCGTGGCAGACGATCTGCTGCAGCACGTTGAAGCCCTGGCCGCCCACATCCTTCTCATGGTTGTAGGCGCCGAGCTTCGATTCCTGGACCTGCCGGATCAGCGCCTTGCGCGCCTGGGTCGACAGCCCGTCATTCTCCTCGCACTCCAGCTCCAAGGGGAACAGCACCGTCTCGGCGAATGTCTTCGCGCGCGCGGCGATCGCCTTGTCGTCCTTGGTGAGCGTGAGGTCCATACGTGTCTCCCGGTCAGGCTGGAATTTCGGGGCGGAGATTAAGGGCTGGGGCCGGGACGCGCCATTGCGCGCCCGGCAAAAAACCATCCCGCCGGGCGGATTTCAGTCCGCCGCCGCTGCCGCCTGGGTCTTGGCCACGACCAGCGCGTCGAGTGCCACGGCGCCCTGGGGGCCGCAGCGCAAGGGGTTCACGTCGATCTCGCCGATCAGGTCGCCCAAATCCGCGGCCAGGGCCGAGAGGCGCGCGACCGCGCGGGCTAAGGACGCCATGTCCGAGGGCGCCGCCCCGCGCTTCCCATCCAACAAAGGACGCAGGCGCAAGCGGTCCACCATGCGGCGCGCGCCGGCTTCGTCCACCGGCGGCAGGGCGACGGCGCGGTCCTTCATCACCTCGATCAGGGTGCCGCCCGCGCCCACGATGACCAGCGGGCCCCATTGGGCGTCGCTGATCATGCCGAGCGCCAGCTCCACCCCTGCACCCGCCATGGGCGCCACCAGCACGCGTGGGCCCAGGCGCTTCGCCATGTCGTCATAGGCTTCCTTGAACGCCGCTTCATCCACGATGCCGAGCTTCACGCCGCCCTTGTCGGTCTTGTGCAGGATGCCTTGCGTGGCAGTCTTGAGCACGACGGGGAAGCCGAGTGTCTTCGCGGCCTCCAACGCGGCCACGGCGCTGTCCACCACCGCATGCGGTTGCACCGGCACGCCGTAGTCGGCCAGCAACGCCAGGCTCTCCGTCTCGTCGAGCGCACCGCCTTGCGCCAAGCGCACGCGCCACTTCGTCCGCACCTTCTCCGCGACCGGCGCGGACTTCACGGAGGCCGGGCGCGCGCAAAAATCCCGGTAGCCCATGGCGGCCTTCACCGCGACCAGCGCGTTGCGCGTGCCGTCGATGACGGGAATGCCGAGGCCGCCCGCGCGCAAGGCGATGTCGCGATGGCCGAGGCCGCTGAAGTTGGTCGCGATGGCGATGGGCTTGCCGGGCACCGCGTCGGCCACGGCGCGCACGATGTGAATCTGGCCCTCGGACAGGAACTCGTTCGAGCGCAGGTCGCGAAAGAGCAGCGTGATGCCCGTGTCCGGGTCTTCCTGCAGCGCGACCAGGCAGTCGCGGAAGATGTTTTCCCAATCGACCATGGTGCCCCAGGCGTCCACCGGGTTGACCGGATCGAGGCCGGGCACCAACCGTTCGCGTAAGCGAGCTATCGTCGCCTCGTTGATGCGCGCGAATTCGACGCCGAGATCGGCCGCCAGGTCGATCAGCATGCCGCGCTCGCCGCCCGAATCGCCCAGCGCCGCCAGGTTGCCCGCCACCACCTTGCGGTCGTGCGAGAGCAGCGTGAGCACGGCCGCCATCTCGTAGAGATCATTCACGCGCACGACGCCATAGCGGTCGAACAGCGCCTCGTAGGCCGCGTCGTTACCGGCGATAGCGCCGGAATGGCTGACCGCCAGCTTGGCCGCCGTCTCGGTGCGCCCGATCTTGAGCGCCACGACCGGCACGCCTTTCGCGTTGGCCTTCTCCAGCGCCGCGATGAAGCCCGCGGGATCGCGCACCGTCTCCATGAACAGGGCCAGGACGCGCGTGGAGGGCTGCTCCAGCGCATAGTCCATGTAGTCGGCCATCGTGGTGGCCAGCTCCATGCCGCTGGAGACGATGGTGGAAAAGCCCAGGCGCGGATCGCTGGTGGTCAGCGCGCCGAACGCCGTGCCCGAATGGGTGATGAAGAAGATGCCGCCCGAGGCCACCGGCGCCGGCGGCGGATAGCCGCAGACGAAGGTCTTTTCCGCGGGGCCGTAATAGCCCATGCCGTTGGCGCCGCAGAGCGGCAGCCCGGCCTCGCGCGCCATGCGCTGCAGCCGCTTCACCAGCGGCGGGCTGGTGTCGTTCTCCAGATGCGGGTTGTCGAAGATGGCCACCGCCCCCGCCTTGCAGCGGATGGCCTCGGCCAGCGCCTCTTCCAAGATTCTGCTGCCCACGCACAACACGGCCAGGTCCACCGACTCCGGTACCGCCGAGAGCGAGGGGAAACACGGATAGCCCTCGATCTCCGGATACTTCGGATTGACCGCGTAGACCTTGCCCTCATACCCGCCCATGCGAATGGCCTTGAGGATGCCGTTGCCCGGCGTCTTCTCGCGTGGGCTAGCGCCGACGAAGGCGATGGAGCGCGGCTTCAGGAGAGGGTCGAGGCGGTGGGACATGGGGGATCAAACTCGCGGCCGGATGGGGTATATGAGGCAACGCTTACTAACAAACCGGCACGCGCCGCGTAAACCTAAACCGGGGGGACACCATGGCGAATAGTCTCGACGACGTTTTCACCGAACCCGAGGATTTCTCGCCGGACACGCTGGCCAACCTGGGCCCGCTGCGCCGCCTGGCCGGGGTGTGGCAGTCGGACAAGGGCGTGGACGTGAGCCCCAAGGCGCCCGGTCCCGAACGGCGCGTGTACCAGGAACATATCCGGATGGAGCCGACCGACCCGCAGCTGAACGGGCCGCAGCTTCTCTATGGCCTGCGCTACCACATCCACATCAACACGAAAGAGGAAGCCATCACCTTCCACGACCAGGTGGGCTATTGGCTGTGGGAGCCGGCCACGGGCCTGATCATGCAGAGCATCGCCATTCCGCGCGGCCAGGTGGTGCTCGCGGGCGGCACCGCGAAGCCGGACGACAAGCGCATCACGGTGGAAGCGCGGCGCGGCGACACGCGCTTCGGCATCTGTTCGACCACATTCCTGGAGCAGGCGTTCCGCACCGACTATTACCGCATCGACATCGACTTCCACGACGACGGAAGCTGGACCTACCTGACGCGCACGGACCTGGCCGTGCGCGGCAAGGAGCCCGCCTTCAACCACCACGACACGAACACCATGCGGCGCGTGAAAGCGCCGGAGCCGAATCCAATGCTGGAAGCGGAAGGCGCATTGCGGATTGGTGATCTGAAGAAATGAGCAGAAAACAACTGCGCATCAAGAACACAAATACAGAAAACCTTCTTTCTCACCTTCGTGGGGAGGTTGGCGAGATAATCACGACATGGGTGATTTTGCGTCACCTAAAATTGGAAGCATCAAAGCTCGAGACGAGCGACATCGCCAAAGATATGGGTAACCGCTCTCTGTCATTTATTTACTTAATGACAGACAAACTTCGCGATGAACTTATCGGGCGTATATCAGAAATAGCCGAAAACAAAATTGGGCGATTAAATTTTTACTTCGCTGCTACCAAGTTGGGGATCTCCCATGCGGCGTCCGACCAATTCACCAGATTTGTTATATCCACACGTATTCGAGAAATGAGAAATCGTGACGTTAGCCACAAAGAACTACCTGAGGAATCACCTAAACAACTTCGATCTTTGCAGATTTCATACAAAGCCCTTTTGAAAGCAGTAGCGCACACATTACGCCTAATGAAGAAAATTGATCGCTACGCTTTGGGCCCATCAGCACCGTATTTGTGGAAGGAGGCTCGGGCGCGACGATATGAGTTTATGGCCCCTCCACGGGTTGGGTATATGCTCGTGCCATATCTGAAATTATCCATGCGTGAGCGCCTTCTCATTGTCGTCGAAGAATTACGAGAGAGCCTCGACGTGTGGTCGGAAATGCAGACTATGATAGACGGGCAGGAGTCAAAAATTTTGGCATGTAAAAAATGGGGGGTGATTCTCATCGGCGACCGAATGGTCGCTCTCGAAACCTACCCGCTACAAGAGTTGAAGGAGATATCAACCCGCGAACATCCGAAGTTGGAAGACTTGAGTGCCACTCAGGATTTACCAGGTTAAATTTAGTCCACCAGACAACGACCCGGGGCCGCTAGCACAACGCGCCTACGCGGCACTACGATGACGTCTTCCCTAACCCGGAGGACGCCATGAACACCTACATCGTCATGTTGAGCTTCACCGAAGCGGGAATCGCGACGATCAAGGATTCGCCCGGCCGCTCGGCCCAGATGTCGGCCTTGTTCGAGAAGCACGGCGCGCGCATCCGGGATTACTACCTGACCATGGGCGACGAGGATTTCATGGTCCTCTTCGAGGCCAAGGACGACAAGACGATGGCCAAGATGCTGTTCGAGATCGGCCGCCTGGGGGCGGTGCGCACCCGCACCATGCGGGCCTTCAGCCGCCAGGAGTTCAAGGAGATCGTGGACGAGTTGCCGCAGAAGAGCATCTTCGCGGATTTGAAGGACGCGATGGACAAGCACGCTTAAGGCCCACCTCACCCCAACCCTCTCCCCCCTTAAGGGCGGAGAGGGGGAAGGAAGTAAGACGAAGTCTTTCCATATTCACCCTCTCCGCCAACGGGGGAGAGGGTTGGGGTGAGGTGGATAAAAGCGAGCGTACCGTTTGTCGTTCGCGATGCGAGCGCCATGGCTCCCCCCGGCGGGCGGGCTTGCCTATAGTTGGCCCATCCAAGGGGAGAGAAACCGATGCCCAAGACCGTGAACGATGCCGACCTGCCCGCGTTGCGCACCGCGTGCGAAAGCGCGTGGGAGGTGTGGTTGCGCCAGACCGGCGGCCTGCAGCTCATCATCATGCGCGAGAAGGGCGTCGATGCGCTGGCCGCGTTCAAGATCGTCATCCTGGGCCTGCACCAGGAGGGGCATTACCTGGAGGGGCTGAAGAAACTGGGCATCGGCGGCGATCCGCCGGCGGTGGCGGCGGCCAAGTACCACTATCTCTCCAACTCCATCGGCGGCCTGGGCCTGGAATACGCCGAGGAGAGCCCGAAGAAGGCGTGGATCCGCTATACCGCGCCGGCCGTGTTCTATGACGGGCTGGGCTTCCTGAACGTGCCCAGCCGGGTGCAGCGCGCGGTGTTCCAGGCCTGGCACGCGAAGAACGCCGAGAAGATGGGCTGCCCGCGCCTGGGCTATGTCTGCACCAAGTTCTATCAGGACGGCAATCCGTACGACGAAGGCTACTTCATCGAATACGACCACGACATTCCGCCGGAATGGGCCGTGCGCTATATCCCCGCCGACAAGACGCCCGAGTTCATCCCGGAGAAGGCGCCGAAGCTGGACCCCAAAGTGTGGCCCGAGGCGCGGCAGCTGAAGGCCAAGCGCAAATACGCGGGCGCCTATGTGCACACCACGACGATGGCCATGATCCGCAGCTTCGGCCTCAAGCCCGCCTGCTTCATGATCGACCAGGCGCTGTGCATGGTGGCCGTGCAGTACACGGACAAGTTCAAGGCCGGCTACGGCATCAAGGGAAAATCGCTGGACGACGCGGCGCAGTTCCTGACCACCATGCTGACCCACCGCGAGGAGGATTTCGCGGTCGAGAAGAGCGGCGAGAAGCGCACCTTCACCCTGCGCGGCTTCAAGCCGTTCGAGACCGGCGAGGCCAACGAAGAGATCCGCCAAGCCCACTTCGCCTTCCCCGCCATGGCCGTGCGCCTGATGAACGGCCACATCCGCACGACGCGCCGCACCGAATGGGAAAAAGGCGCCCCCGCCAACGAGGTGTGGGAGTTGGAGGACACGGGGAAGTGGCTGTATTGATGTAGGACTATCCCGCAGCCTTCGGGGGTTGGACGGTGCTGTACCTAATCCTTGTCGGCATCATTGTCTCCGCCTTCGTTCCGGCTGTTGCACTCTACGCAGCGGCTTTCTTCGCTTTGCGGTACCTGTTCCGCCGGCTTCACAGCCGCCGCAGCAAATGGGCGGTCGCGGCCATCGTCGTCGTCGCGGCCTTGAGCCCTTCCCTATTCTCGGCGTGGACGTATCTCGGCTACCGCCGATGGGCGGATTCCGAAACCATCGGGCATGAACCGATCCGGCTGACGGCAAGCGACAGCGTCGCCTTAGCGGACAACGGATGCAGCGATCTCTGCCGCCAACTTCTCACGCGCGGCGGAGCGGGATCGGTGATCGTCAAAGAAACCGCAAGGCCTGATGTCCGCTGGACACTCACGCGCGACCCGGCGGTCTGCGAAACGCCTGAAGCGCAGGCCAAGGCCTGGAACAGAAGAGACAACCTTGCCCTTCTAGCCCAGGGCTATTGCCTGCAGGAGCAACAGACGGGTGAAACGGCCGCATATACCGTCCGGGCCGAAGGGCCGACGCCGTATTACCTGGAGATGAGCCCCTACCGGTTTACGCGATCCGTCGTTGACGGCAACGGCAACGAGGTGGTGCGAAGGGCCTATTGGCGCTTCCCTGCCTATATCTCACCACCCCTCCCGCTCTTCAACGTTCTTCACGCCATTTTTCCTGAACCGGCCCCAAAATCGGGCGCGAAGCCGGACCAATCCAATTGGAGCCTCGCCAACTACAACGTCGGCATCGACAAGCAGAAGATGCACCTGCTGAACGATCCGCGCTTCGTGGAAGACGCATTCGGGCTGAAAATCACGGGGCGGGATAAGCTGGGGCCGATTTTGATCGAGAATCCGCGTGCGGCCATCGCGAGCGCCGCGCGTTCGCCCTCGCCTTACATGCAGGGATCTGCGCTCACGCTGGTCTGTGCGCTAGGCTGGGAGCGCCGCGGCGAGTCGAGTGAGGAGATCGCACTGCTGCGCGAGTCCGAACACCGATGGGTGCAAGAATTCGCGATGCTGTTCAACGATTGGCGGCAGGGCGGCACGCCTTGCGGGCCCCTCTAGCGCCCACGTCGTCGTCGGCAATCCGGATAGCGGCCTTGAGCGCGGGCGATCCCATCAGCCGAAAAATGACTTTCCCTGCACCATGGACGAAAACTCGGAAACGGATGACAGTCGCCGACGCGCGAAGAGGGAGGCGATGATGGCCGGCACGGTCTGGATCCGGAATGCGACCATCGTGACCCTGGATGCCGGGCGCCGGGTGATCGATCCGGGCGATGTGGTGATTACGGATGGCCGCATCGTTGCGGTGGGGCCGAGCGGCACGGTCCGGCCCGACGCGCCCGCATCCGCCGAGGTGATCGAGGCGAAGGGGCGCATCGTCCTGCCCGGCATGGTCAACGCCCATATCCATTCCTATGCCGGGCTGCTGAAGGGCTCGGTCGACCGCACCTGCCTCGACGTTTTCATGCTCTATGTCATCGCCGCGGCGTCCGAGCGACGGCCGCGCGATGCCTATCTCTCGGCCATGATCGGCTGCATCGAGATGCTGCGCACCGGCACGACCGGGGTGCTCGACCATGCCTCGAACCGGCCCGCGCACAGGCCCGAGCTGCTGGACGCCCAGTTCCAGGCCTATGAGGATTCGGGCATGCGCGCGGCACTCGCGCCCATGTTCAGCGACCTGCCCTATCTCGACACCGTGCCGCTCAAAGACGGCGAGATGCCCGAGGATCTTGCGAAAGGGCTGCGCGGCGGCCGGGCGAACCGCACCGAGTATTTCGCCTGCATGCGCCATCTCCTGGACACCTGGCACGGCCGCGACGGCCGCCTGGGCGTGCTGCTGGGGGTGGACGGCGTGCAACGCTGTTCCGACGATCTGTTGCGCGAGACATCCGCCTTCGCGGCCGAGCACGGCCTGGGCCTGCACAGCCACATGCTGGAAACCAAGACCCAGATGGTCATGGCCGATGCGCGCCACCGGGACGGATTCACCGGCTATCTGGCCGCGCTGGGCCTGCTCGGCGACAAAAGCTCCCTCGCCCACTTCATCTGGGCCAGCGACCGGGACATCGCAATCGTGCGCGAGGCGGGCGCCACCGTCGTTCATGCCCCGGCCAGCAACCTGTTCACGGGTGCGGGGATCGCCCCGGTCCAAAAGCTGCGCCGCGCGGGGATTCCGGTCGCGCTGGCCTCCGACGGCGTCAACACGTGCAACATGCTGATGCTGGAGAAGACGCGCCTGGCCGCCATGCTGGCCCGCGCGACGGAACCGGATTACGAAAAATGGTTCGACGCGGGCGACGCGCTCGAGATGGCGACGGTGAACGGCGCGCGCGCGCTCGGCCATGGCGGCGCCCTGGGGCGTATCGACGCGGGACAGATCGCCGACCTCGTGCTCTACAACACGCGCGGCATCCAGTTCACCCCGCTCATCGACCCGATGCGCCAGCTTTGCTTCTACGAGAGCGGCAGCGCCGTCGAGACCGTTCTGGTCGGCGGCGAGGTCATGGTCCGGGACGGACGCCTGACCCGCATCGACGAAGCCGCGCTTCTGGAAGAAGTGAGAGACTCAGCGCAGCGCCTGCTGCGCGAAAACAAAGGCGGCATCGACCTGGCAACGCGGCACATTCCGCATATTCACGCCATGGTCCAACGCGTGATGGCCGAGCCCTGCGGCGTCCATCGCTTCGCCAGCGGCATCTGACGCACGCGCCGGACGGGCCTAGCCCATCCCTTCCATCTTCACGATCTCGATGGGCGGGCCGCCCTCGGCGCGGGTGAAGGTGCCGAAGCCCACGACGCGGAAGCCGAACTTTTCGTAGAAGGGCACGGCGTTGCGCGTGGCCTCGATGCGGACGGGCCCGCCCGCGTGGCCCTTGAGCGCCTCGGTAATGCCGACATCCATGAGACGCGCACCCAGCCCCTTGCCCGCGGCCTCCGGCAAGATGAACAGGCGGGTCAGCTCGCCCACTTCCGAATCGACGAAGCCCACAATCTTGCCGCCGATTTCGGCCACGTGCGCGCGGCCCTTGGCGATGGCGGCGCGGTAATAGTCGGGCGTGCGGCCCGAAATCCAGTTGGCGATCTGCTCGGGCGTGTAGTGATGCAGCGCCAGCCCCTCGACCGAGCGGGCCGTGATGTCCAGCATGGCCTCGGCGTCGGATTCCTTCGCCGGGCGGATGGTGAACTGGCTCATCATTGCATGCGCGCGCGCAACGCTTCGGTCGCGGCCTGATCCACGGATTTGCGCGCCGCATCGACCACCACGCCGTAGATTTCGCGCGCGGCCTTGTCGCTGACCTTGCCGTCGAGGACGTCTTCCAGCACGCGCTTGGGATCGCGTTTGGCCGGGTTGCCATAGCCGCCCGCGCCGGGCGTGGTCAGGCACACCACGTCGCCCTCGAAGATCGACAGGTTGGTGGCCTTGGACTTCAACCGGTCGACCTTGCCCGTGGCGCGCTTGATCTCCTGGATGCTGGCGGCACCGGGCTTGCCGCCCAAGACGCCCTTGGGCGGAAACTTGGAGACCTCGGAACGGTTGGTGCAGTAGCCCTCGCCGTAGAGGTAGCGCGTGTCGCGCTGGATGCCCATGCCGCCGCGGTTGAAGCCGGCACCGCCCGAATCGGGCACGAGGGCATAGTTCTCGACGCGCAGCGGATATTCCAGCTCGACCGCCTCGATCGGCGTGTCGAAGCAGTTGCCCATCAGGCCATAGGTGGCGTCGAGCCCGTCGACTTGCCGCGTGCCGCCCCAGCCGCCGCCGAAGATCTCGTAGGCGACCCACGGCTGGTCGGTGTCGGGCTCGCGCCCGTTGAGGGCGAAGGAGTTGATGCAGGCGTGGCACGAGCCCACCTGGTCGTCGCCGCGCGCCTTGTTGAAGGCCAGGATGATCGTGTCGGCGATGCGTTCCAGCGTCTGGAAGCGGCCCGACAGCGGCGCGGGCGCGATGGGCTTCACCACCGTGCCCTCGGGCAGCACCAGCTTGATCGGGCGATAGCAGCCCTCGTTCTGCAGGATGGCCGGGTTGGTCATATAGCGCACGCCGCAGAAGACGGCCGAGTGGACCGACGAGAGGGCGCAGTTGAACGGGCCCTTGATCTGCTTGCTGGTGCCGGTGAAATCGACCGTGACGTCGCCGTCCTTCAACGTGACGGTGACGTGGATACGCACCGGCTCGTCGCCGATGCCGTCGTCGTCGAGGAAGCCTTCCGCCGAGTAGGAGCCGTTGGGCAGCTTCTTCAAATCCGCGCGCATCAGCGCCTCGGAACGGTCGATGTTGGCGTCGATGATGGCCTTCAGATCCTCGGCGCCGTATTTCTCGATCAACTCGAGATAGCGGCGCTCGCCCACATTCACCGCGGCCACCTCGGCGCGGATGTCGCCCAAGGTCTTGTAGGGCACGCGGATGTTGGACTCGATGATCTGGAAGATCTCGGGGACGATCTTGCCGCGGCGGTAGAGCTTCATGGGCGGGATCATGATCCCTTCCTCGAAGACATCGCGCGCATCGGTCGAGACGCTGCCGGGCGAACGGCCGCCGACATCGATCTGGTGGCCCAGCGCCCCGGCGATCGCCACGCACTTCTTCTTATGGAAGATCGGCTTGAAGATCATGATATCGGGGTGGTGCGTGCCGCCCTGGTAGGGGTGGTTCATGATCACCACGTCGCCGGGATCGAGATCGAAGGTGCTGGCGACCTGGCGCGCAGCCAACGACAGCGAGCCCTGGTGCGAGGGCACATGGTCGGCCTGGCCGATCAGCTGGCCCTTGGCGTCGAACAGGGCGGTCGAGCAATCCAGGCTTTCGCGCAGGATGGTGGAATAGGCCGCCCGGCGCAGCGTGGTGCACATCTCGCGCACGGCCGAGACCAGATAATTGCCCACGACCTCCAGGCTGACCGGATCGATATTGCTGCGACGCATGGCGTGTCCTCTTTTAAAACCCCTCACCCTGAGCCCAGTCGAGGGGTGAGCTTCATTAGAATCCGCAGACCTCACCCTTCGACGGGCTCAGGGTGAGGACGCTTTAGTTCATTCCGGCACCACGTCGAAGGCGACCGAGATGCGGTCCTCGCCGGCCTCGAAGGGCACGGTGCCGTGATAGAAATACGACGGAAACAGAATCATCCGACACTCGCGCGGCTGGATGCGGCGCGTGACGGGCGCGGCCGTCGCGGCCAGCTCCTCCGGCGGGCGGCCCAGCTCGAACCAGGCCGCCTGGTCGGCATCCGCGCGCGCGGTGACCTCGGGCAGGCGCACGTAGTAGACGCCGCCGAGATACCCGTCGAGGTGAATGTGGGGCACGAGATTGCCTTGGCCCTTCAGCAGCGCGGCCCATACGGAGAGACGCCACTTCTTCGGCCAGTGTTCGCGCACGGGATGACCGTCGGGCAGACCTTGGCGGTAACGTTCGACCGCAGCTTGGACCAACGCTTCGTAACCGCTCATCGGGCCGCGGTCGTGGTCCAGCAATTCCTCGGTGATCGCGAGCTGCGGATGGTGATAGGTCGGATGGTCCGCGCCCGGCACTTTCAACGTCTTGTGCGCGTAGATGTGTTTCGCCATATCGGCGTGGAACGTCTGGTTGTCGCTCCAACCCGAAGGCGGCGGCAGATCGTAGACCGCGACGAGCTTGTCGAAGTCGAGCAGCCCATCGCGCTTCGCCGTCTCGCCCTTCTCGGCATGGGCCAGCGCCATCCAGGCCAGCGCCTCGGTGTCCTGCGGCCGGCGTCTCAACCACGCCTCGCAGGTGACGAGCAGCCGTTCCATGTCGCGCATGTTCCACAGAAGGCGCATCAGGCCGCTGCGCGGCAGCACCCATTCGGGATCGAGGGCGATCGATTTGCGGTAGGCCTCGCGCGCTTCTTCCTGTTCGTTCGTGTGCTCCAGCGCCAACGCCAGGTTGCGCCAGGTGGATGCGGCGGCTTGAGTGGGCGCGCGCTCCAACGCCGCGCGATAAACCTGCGCGGCCTCGCCGTGCTTGCCCTGCTCCTGCAGGAGCGCGCCGAGGTTATGCGCGGCGGGCGTCAGGTCGGGCTTCAGCGAGAGCGCCTTGCGGTAGGCCTTCATCGCCTGTTCGGTCAGGCCGAGCGTCTTGCGCGCGCTGCCCAGATGCAGCCACGCGACCGGCAGCTCGGCCCGCTTCACGGCCTGTTCGAGATAATCGACCGCTTTTTTCGCGTCGCCCAATTGCAGGCTGGCGATGCCGGCGACGGCCAAGGCATCAGGGCTGTTGGGCTGGAACGCGAGCAGGTTGCGGCAGGCCGTCAACGCCTCCTCGAACCGCCCGGCTTCCAGGGCGGCGCGGGCCTTCTGCTGCAATGCGCCGACGACGTTCGGCTGCGCCATGGCTCCGTCTCCGCTAGCCGGTCTGGCTAGAGTCGCGCGCATGCCCGCTCCTGGCAATGGCGAAGACCCACCTCACCCCGGCCCTCTCCCCCCTGAAGGGCGGAGAGGGAGAAAAAAGACAACCCTCTCCGCCCGGACGGGGGGAGAGGGTGCGAGCGAAGCGAGCGGGTGAGGTGGGCGCACATCGCGCGAAGCCAGTCTCGAAAGCCCCACTCAATTCGCCCGCCGGGCGAGCACGGCGATGAGAAGGTTGCCGAACTTGTCCATCGTCAGCGTGTGGCCCGGGAAACCGACGATGGTGGCGCCCGGCTCCTCGACGATGAACGGGCCGGCCAGCTTCACGCCCGGCTGCAGACCGCTGCGCTCATAGACCTTGCAGCGCTTCCAGCCGGCCTTGCCGCCGAAATAGCATTTGCGCTCGCCCTTGGCCTTGGCCGGCGTCTTCTTCGCGGCCTTCAGCGGCTTGATCTGGGCCTTCTTCACCAGGCCCATGCCGGTCGCGCGGAAGTTGACGATTTCGACGGCCTCGTCGGGCGAAGACTGGCCGTAGGCGTCGTGGTGCCGCTTGTGGAAGCGCGCGGCGAGGGAGCCCGCCAGCTTGGGCGTCATCTTGCCCGGCGGCAGCTTGACGTTCAGCTCGTAGGCCTGGCCCTTGTAGCGCATGTCGCAGCTGCGCTCGACGCGGATCTCGGCGGGCTTGAAGCCTTCCTTCTTCAAGGCGGCGTTCAAATCCTTCTCCAGCCCGTCGAAGACCGCGGCGATGGCCTTGGCCGTCTTCTCGCTGGGCTCGACCAGGCGCGTGAGCGAGCGCGCGTATTTCACATCGGTCAAGAGCATGCCGAAGGCCGAGAGCACGCTGGGCTCCACGGGGACGAAGATGCGGCGCATCTTCAGGTCTTCCGCGATGAGGCCCGCATAGAGGCAGCCCGCGCCGCCGAAGGGCAGCAGCGCGAACTCGCGCGGGTCGTGGCCCTTGGCGACCGAGACCTCGCGGATGCCGGTGACCATGTTGGCGACCTGGACCTGGACGATGGCCCAGGCCGCGTCGGTCGATGCGGGCTCGGTGCCGCCGCGGCGGTAGCAGACGGGGCCGGGCACGGCACCCGCGCTTTCGGGGCCGACCTTGAGCGCGCCCAGGACGACACGCGCCAGGCTGCCGCCGCCCGCGCCGATCGTGTGCACGTTCACCTGCGGCACCTTGACCGGGAAGCCGGCCAGTTGGCCCTCGGACGAGAGCGTCACCTGCCCGTCCTCGACCAGGCTGATGTCGAGGCTGGTGCCGCCCATGTCCATGGCGATGATCTTGTCGATGCCGGCCGCCTTGGCCACGCCCGCCGCACCCACGACGCCGCCCGCCGGCCCGGACAGAAGCGTGTTGACCGGGAAGCGCCGCGTCGTCTCGGTGTTCATCAGCCCGCCGTTGGACTGGATGATGCGCAGACCCGAATCGCAGCCCAGTTCGCCCAGGAGCTCCTCCAGCCGCTTGGCCATCTGGTGGATCTTGGGCATGACGTAGGCGTTCATGGCCGTGGTCGCGGTGCGCTCGTATTCGCGGAACTCGGGCGAGATATTGGACGAAATGCAGACCGGCAGGCCCGGCGCGCGCGCCTCGATGGCCTTTTTGATGCGCTGTTCGTGTTCGGGTGCGAGGAACGAGAACAGGCACGAGACCGCGACGGCCTCATAGTCCCCTTCAGCCACCCATTCAGCGACCCGTTCAGCCTCGGCGTCAGTCAGGGGCACGATGGGGCGGCCGCGCGCGTCCATGCGCTCGTCCACCTCGTGCCGATCTCTTCGCGGAACCAAGGGCTTAGGCTTCTGCAAATTCAGATCGAACAGCCGCGAGCGCCACATGCGCTGGATTTCCAGCACATCCCGCGTCCCCTTCGTTGCGACCAGCGCCGTGCGCGCGCCCTTCGATTCCAAAATGGCGTTGGTGGCGACGGTCGTGCCGTAAATAAAACGCGCGATCTGGCGCGGATCGACGCCGTGGCGTTCTTTCAGGCGCACGACGCCGTTGCGGACGGCCTGGGCCGGATCGGAGGGGACCGAGGGAACCTTGAAGGTGATCAGCTCGCCCGTCTTCGCGTTCAGGGCCACGAAATCCGTGAACGTGCCCCCCGTATCCACACCCAGATAGTACATTCGGCCTAGTCTCCCCGCGGAAAGCGGCGATGCTATGGGTTCAGCCGTGGAGGAACAAGCACCTCCGGCCAGCAAATCGGATGGCAATGCGGCGGTACCCATCGCGCGGCCCGATCCGCTACCATCGGCGGACTGACGGCGAGGAGGACGCGCATGTCGGGTGCCAGGACCAGGACGGACGATGCCTTCGCCGGGGTACGCAGGCCGCTGTTGGAAGGTGGCATGTTCCCGGCGTCCTGCTACACCGACCCCGCCTTCCTGGCGCGCGAGACCGAGCGCATCTTCCGCCGCGACTGGATCCTGGTCGGTGACACAGACCGCGTGGCCAAGCCCGGCGACTGGTGGAGCTTCGACCTAGCAGGCATCCCCCTGATCCTGGCGCGCGGGCGCGACGGCGTCATCCGCGGCTTCGCGAACACCTGCCGGCACCGGGGCTGCAAGCTGCTCAACGAAGGCGGGGGAAATTCCCGCGCCTTCAAATGCGCCTATCACGGCTGGGTCTATGCGCTCGACGGCAAGCTGACCGGCGCGCCGCAAATGGAGCACAGCAAAGGGTTCGACAAGGCGGATTATGGGCTGCACCCGATCCGCGTCGGGGTCTGGGGCATTTTCCTGTTCGTCTGCCTCGACGACGAAACATCGCCCCTGAACGAATATCTGGGCGACTATTTCCGCCTGATGGGTGAGTACGAACCGGACAAGCTGGTGGTCACGCGCCGCGTGACGGCGGATCTGGACTGCAATTGGAAGGTCTATGCCGAGAATTTGATGGAGGCCTACCACACGCCCTATGTCCACGCGTCTTCCATCGCCGGCAACGACTACGAT
>JAPLOM010000063.1:146352-194389 GCA_026400755.1 Alphaproteobacteria bacterium | reverse complement strand
TGGAGGTGTTGTCGGGCAAAGGCGGCGGGTTGTTCGGCGAGACCGAAGGCGCGCCGATCTGGCTCGATCACGGCCCGAACCATTCCGCCATCGTCTCGCGCCACACGGGCTCCAACGCACTCTTGCCGACCGACACAGGCTTCCCACCCATGCCGCGCCTGACCGGCACAGCGGCCGAAGGCTCCTATTTTACCTATCCGTTCCCCAACCTCCTGATCGCGGGCAACGTGGATTGCCTGTGGTACGTGCAGATCAACCCGCGCGGCACGGATCGCTGCACGCTCACGCTGGCCTCCTGCTTCCACGAAGAGACGGTGGCGCGGCCCGACTTCGCGGAGGTCGCACAGGCCTATTACCGCCGCCTGGACGTATCGACCGCCGAGGACGCGACTATCACCGGGGAGCAGCAAAAGGGCCTCTCCTCCCCCCTCGCGCGGCCCGGCCGCCTGTCGCACATGGAACCCGTGGTGCACGCCTTCCGGCAGTGGGTACTGGGGCGCGTCGAGGCCTAATCGCATGGCGAGCGAAGGCGCCGGGCGCATCGAAATCGTGGCGGCCTTCCGTTAAGATCACCGCTGCACCGGCTCGGTCGGGACACCGCGCCGGGAGCATCGCGGAGGACACGATGCGACAGCCTGAAGACCTTCTGAACCCGCGCCACTACGACCGCGTGCGGCAGGAGCCGCTGGAAGCCGAGACGCTTCCCTCTTGGTGCTACACCTCGCAGGAATGGTTCGACCTCGAGGTCAAACACATCTTTATGAAATCGTGGAACCTGATCGGCCGCGTCGACCGCGTGCCGAACCCGGGCGACTTCGTGACCCTGACCTACGCCGGCGTGCCGGTCATCGTGGCTCGCGGACGCGACAACGTGGTGCGCGCTTTCGCCAACACCTGCCGCCACCGCGGCGCGATGCTTCTGGAGGGCGAGGGTAACTGCAAGGCCGCCATCAAGTGCCCGTACCACGGCTGGGTCTATGGCCTCGACGGCGCGCTGCAGGGCGCGCCGGACATGGACGAGACTAAGAATTTCGACCGCGCGGATTACGGCCTCATTCCCGTGCGCCTCGAAACCTGGGGTGGCTTCATGTTCATCAATTTCGACAAGGACGCGCCCACGCTGAAGGAATGGGTTGGCGAGATCCACGACATGATCGCGCCTTGGGACGCGGAAAACCTGGTCTGCACGCGGCGCAAGGAATTCGAACTCAAGTGCAACTGGAAGCTCTACGTCGAGAACTTCAACGACGTGGGCCACATCAAGACGGTGCACAAGGAATCGCTGCAGAAACTGTCCGAGAAATACGACAAGCCCTCAACCTACGAGGCGCGCAAGGCCGAGGGCTTCACCTTCTTCTCCTATCATGCCGGCACGCGCACGCTGCTCGACGGCATCGACAAGGTGAAGGGCTTCGACCCCATCCCCGCCACCGTCCAGGGTCGCGGGCGCGAGGGCAGCTTCTATCCGACCATCATGCCGCTGGCCTGCACGGGCTTCTGCATCGACAGCGCCTGGGCGCTGGAGATGTATCCCCTGGGGCCAGACCGCATGAAGCTCGTGGTCAATTCCTGCTTCCACAAGGACGCGCTGAAGCGCCCCGATTTCGAGAAAGTGGCGCAGATGTATTACGACCGCATGGACATCGCCGTGCCCGAGGACAACGCGATCAACGAGCTGATGCAACGCGGCCTGGGTTCGCCCCAAGCCATACCCGGCCGCATCGGCAAGCTGGAGACCGCCGTGACCGTCCTCAACACCTGGTGGCTCGACCGTGTGCTCGGCCCGTCGACGCAGCCCCGCGCGGAAAAGGAATCCGATGCTCGCGCCGCATGACCTGCTGAACCCCCGCCTTTACGACAAGGTGCGCCGGCCGCCGCTGGAGGCCGAGACGCTGCCGCCCTGGTGCTACACCTCGAAGGAATGGTTCGACCTGGAGGTCGAGCGCTTGTTCCGTAAATCGTGGAACTTTATCGGCCACGAAGGGCGCATTCCGAATCCCGGCGACTACTTCACCATGGACTTCACGGGCATCCCCATCATCGTCGTGCGCGGGCGCGACGGGGTGGTGCGCTGCTTCGCCAATTCCTGCCGTCACCGCGGCGCGCAAGTGCTGCAAGGCGAGGGCAACTGCAAGTCCGGCATCAAGTGCCCTTATCACGGCTGGGTCTACAGCGCCGACGGCCGCCTGACCGGCGCCATCGGCATGGAAGCCGCGCGCAATTTCGACAAGGCCGACAATGGGCTGATTTCGGTGCGCCTGGAGATGTGGGCGCATTTCATGTTCATCCATTTCGAACAGGACGCGACGCCGTTGCCCGAATGGCTCGGCGACCTGCCGGCCAAAGTGACGCCCTACGAGCCGGAGAAGCTGGTCCTCACCCGCCGCCAAGTCTACGAACTGAAATGCAACTGGAAGCTCTATGTCGAGAACTTCAAGGATCTGAGCCACACCAAGACGGTCCATAAGGACACGCTCTACCAGATGGAGCAGAATTACACCGGCCCCTTGGAGCGCTCCGACGGCGCCAACTATCACGCGGCCTTCACGCCGCACGAGGGCAGCCGCGCCATCATCGGCGGCGTAGGCGGCGGGGTGCAGGGGTTCCCGCCCGTCAAGGGTTTCACCGACGGCACGATCCGCTCGGGCAGCTTCTATCCGACCATCTTCCCCACCACCTGCTTCGGCTTCTGCATCGACAGCGCCTGGTTCCTGGAGATGTATCCCAGCGCGCCCGACCGCATGCAGCTCGTGGTCGGCTCCATGTTCTACGAAGACACGGTGAAGCGCCCTGATTTCGACGAGATCGCCCGGCTCTACTACAAGCGCATGGACATCGCCGTGCCCGAGGACAATGGCGCCAACGAGAACACCCAGGCCGGTCTCCGCTCGCCCCACTCCAGGCCCGGCCGCATGGGCGAGCCGGAATTGTCGCTGAACACCGCGCACAACTACTGGCTCGACAAGGTGATCGGCCCATCCGCTCAGCGCAGGCCCCACGCCGCCTAGGAAGCGTTTCAGACGCCTCTTGAAACGGCTGCCCCCATCCTGAAACGATGCAGGCGCGATGACGACCGGCATGGCCCGGTCGCGACTGCCGGCAGGAACGCCGGTTCAACGGGGAGGACGGAATGGGTTTCGATGAAAAAGTCGACCGCAGGGGCGTAATCTCGAGCTGCGACGACTTGCTGAAATTTCAGGCCATGTTCCACCGCCACTTCGGCGGCGGTCCGGTGGCCAAGTTCGGACCGAAGGGCGAGACGACGATCCTGAAGGGCCTGCACGAGTACGGCCAGTACCGCGCCGATCTGATCAAGGAAAAGCTGAAGAAGAAAAAGGCCAAGCTGACCGCCCGCACGCTCATCGAGCAGTGGGACATGGCCGATTATCACATGCTGACCGAGACGGGCTCGGGCCGCATCGAAGGTTCGGAGCGCACGGCGGTCGTCACCTTCCACGATTCGCCCGATTGGTCGCGCTGGCGCGAATACGACAACGGCGTCTCCTTGGCCCGCCTCTACTACCAGGGCGTGCTGCCGGGCATTGCGCGTGGCGTAGGTGCGAAGGTCGAGTTCGACGTGAAGGCGCTGGATTTGAAGCGACCCTGGACCGTGACCTGGACCGTCGCCGGCGCCAAGGAAGGTGAGCGTACACCGATCCACTCCAAACTGTTCGACCGCACCAAGGAATCGATCGAGGTCGCGCGCCGCACTTCGATGAACAACGGCGCGCTCTACTATTTCTGCGCCGATGAAGAGACCAAGGTGTTCGACATGCAGGGCGAGGCCGCTCTGCGCGAACAGGTGCGCGGCCTGGCCATCGAGCGCGCCACGCGCCAGAAGAAGGCGCACACGGCGGCCGGCTGGGACCTGAACGTGAAGACGCTCATGGACCACTGGGACGGCCAGCTCATCTCGATCTGGAAGTTCAAGAAGGGCCTGCTCAACGAAGGCACCTGGCACCAGGACTGCACTGAATGCCCTTACGCCTCGGCGTGGAAGGGGCTCGGCAAGCGCGCGCTCGACCTAGGCTATCTCTACGACTACGAGCTGCACCCGACCTATTACCGGCACTACCACCCGGACATGATCGTGCAGTTCGAGGCCATCAAGACGCGCGGCGATTCGATGTGCAAGTTCCGTGTTTCCCAGCCCGGCATGCAGAAGAATTCCGACCCGCCGTTCAAGGGCTATACGGGGAAGGACGTTTAACGGAGCTATGAAAACCCTCTCCCCGACGAGGGAGAGGGTGCGAGCGTGAGCGAGCGGGTGAGGGGGTGATTATGTCCCCCTCCCCTTCCCCTCCCTCGTTGGGGAGGGGGAAAAAAGTATTAAGCCGCCTTCCCCGTCTTCAGTGCGGCGACCGCAACACCGGCAGCGTCCAAGGTCTTCTTCACGTCCTCGTCGGTGTGGGCGAGGGAGACGTAGAACTTCGTGTTGCCCTTGAGCACGCCGTTCTCCAGCAGGAGCTGGTTGAAGCGGCCGAGCATGGCGTTGTCGGCTTCGGCCGTGGACCAGTAATCCACGATGGGCTTGTCGGTGAAGACGATGTCGAACAGCGAGCCAACGCCCGTGATTTGGGCGGGGATGCCGGCGCTGCGGAACAGGTCGCGGAAGCCGGCCATCAACTTCTCGCCGGTCGCGCGGATCTTTTCGTAGGCACCGGGGCGCTGGAGGATCTTGAGCGTGGCCAAGCCCGCGGCGGCCGCAATGGGGTTGCCGCTCAGGGTGCCGATCTGAGGCATGAAACCTTCGTCGCCCACGGCGGCCTTGTCGAAATGGTCGAGGATCGCGGCCTTGCCCACGACGGCAGCCAGTGGGAAGCCGCCGCCGATCACCTTGCCCAGCGTGCACAAATCCGGCGTGACGCCATAAAGCTCCTGCGCGCCGCCATAGGCGAAACGGAAGCCAGTGACGATCTCGTCGAACACCAGCGGCACTTTATATTTCGCCGTGACGTCTCGCAGCCCTTGCAGGAAGCCGGGCTTGGGCGAGATGACGCGCTGGAACGGCTCCAAGATCACGCCAGCCAGCTCGTCATGGTGCTTTTCGATCAGCGCGGTCGCGGCGGCCAGGTCGTTGAAGGGCGCGATCAAAACCTCGCCGCGCACAACCTGGGGGATGCCGGCGGAATCGGGTGCGGGCTCCGGGCTGTTGGCGCGGCGCTTGGGTGACATGCTCATCAGCGCGTAATCGTTCATGCCGTGGAAGCCGCCCTCGAACTTGAGGATGCGCTCGCGCTTCCTATACGCGCGCACGGCGCGCATGGCGTAGAGCGTGGCCTCGGTGCCGCTGGAGGTGTAGCGCAGCTTCTACGCGCAGGGCACGGCCTGGACGATGGTCTCGGCCAGTTCCACGCCCGCGTCGTTGACGGCGAAGAAGGTCGAACCGCGATCGAGACGCGCATGGGTAGCGGCCAGCACTTCCGGATGCGCGTGACCGACCAGCATGGGCCCCGAGCCCAGGATGTAATCGATGTATTCGTTGCCGGCCATGTCGCGCACACGCCCGCCGCGGCCGTCGCTGATGACACAGTCGAGGCTGATATTGCCGAAATGTCCGGCGGGCAAATATTTGCGCGCCTTGGCCAGGATTTCGGTCTGCTCGGCGGATTTCTTCCTCGCGGCCATGACGCACCTCCCGGTTGCCTATGCGCAATCTTGGCACGACGCGCGCCGCGCCGGAACCCTCTAGAGGCCGCAGATTCGCTGGGTTTCCCGCCCCTTCCGGCGCCCGGCCCGAACCGCTAGGCTCCTTTCAAATCCAGGCACCCAGAGGGAGATCGAAGATGGATTCCGGCACCCTGCCCAAGGCGAAGCTCACCATGATCAAGGCGCCGCACAAGCTGGCGTCCACCGACATCGACGACAGGGGCCCGGCGGGCCTGCCGGTCGGCGAGCCGATCGTGAAGCTGCGCTCCAAGGCCTATCACGCCGCGCCCAAGTCGGGCGTGTGGGAAGCCACCCCGGGCAAGTTCCGCCGCCAGGTGAAGGAAGCCGAGTTCAGCCACTTCATCGTGGGCCGCTGCAAGTTCCACCATGACGGCGGCGAGACGCTGGAGATCGAGGCCGGCGATGCCGTCTTCTTCCCCGCCAACACGAACGGCGTGTGGGAGATCATCGAGACGACGCGCAAGACCTATTTCATCGTGCCGGAATAAGCGGCGCAATCAGCACTAACGAAAACCCCGCACGGGCAACCGTGCGGGGTTTTTATTTGTTTATGCCGTCTCGGGATTACGCTGGAAGAAGCGTTCGGCGTCCGCGTGGGCCTTCTCGTCACCCTTCACGTCGCCCGGCTTGCTGCCGAGGCCGAACAGGACGCCGCCCCACTGCATCTTCAGAAAACGCCCGCTGTAGCGCAGCGTTCCGACCAGCGGTTCCGCCAGTGCCAAGTCCGGGTCGCTGATCGCCGAAACGCCCCACATGGTCTTGCCCGCCATGCGCGCCTTGAAGTCGGCGCCCGGCACGCGCAGCCAATCGGCCCAATAGTCGAGATAGAGCTTGGCCGCCGAGGGCACACCGTACCAATACAGCGGCACCACCATGACGATGTCGGTCGCGGCGAGCGTGAGCGCAAAAGCCTCGCCCTCGATACCCGCGGGCTGGTTGAAGGTGAACCCCTCCTCGTGCCGGCGGTCGCTATAGGGCGGCAGGATGTTTTTCGAGAGGTCGAACCAATGCGCCTCGGCGCCCGAAGGCAGCGTCTTGGCGGCCACGCGGGCCAGATACTCGGAATTGCCGTCCGGGCGCGCGCTGGACAGGATGAATTGGAATCGGCGTGTTGCAGGCATCGGTTTCCCCCGGGGTTTAGCTTTCGCAGGAACCTAGTTCGCGGACCCGGCGGTTTCAAGCCCACACGCTGGCATGGCGCGCGCGACCCTGTATGCTTTTCCCCGAAAGCTCGCCGCTATGAGCGGGCGCGACCCACGGGGAGAGAGACATGCAGCCGTTTTCCGGTGTGAAGGTGCTGGACTTGACCCATGTGCTGGCGGGGCCCTTCTGCACCTACCAGCTTTCGGTGATGGGCGCGGACGTGATCAAGATCGAGCCGCCGAAAGAGCCCGACATGGTGCGGCCGGCCGGCGGCGTAAAGGAATACAATAAGGCCGGGCTGGGCCTGAGCTATCTGACCCAGAACGCCAACAAGCGCGCCATCACCCTCGATATCAAAACGCCCAAGGGCCAGGCCATCCTGAAGCGGCTGGCCGCGACGGCGGACGTGCTGGTCGAGAATTACCGCGCGGGCGCCATGGCCAAGCTGGGGCTGGGCTACGACGATCTGTCCAAGCTCAACCCGCGCCTCATCTACTGTTCCATGACCGGCTTCGGCCAGACAGGCCCCAAGGGCGGCCAGACGGCCTATGACAACGTGATCCAGGCCGCCTCGGGCCTGATGACACTCTCGGGTGAGCCAGGCGCCAAGCCATACAAGGTCGGCCCACCAATGCTAGATTACGGCAGCGGCGCCATGGCGGCCTTCGCCGTTTCCTGCGCCCTGTATCAGCGCACGCGCACGGGCAAGGGCCAGCGCATCGATGCGTCGATGCTCGATTCCGCCATCATGCTGATGGCGTCCACCGTGATCGACTACATGAACGGCGGGGGCATGCCCACGCTCAGCGGCAACGACAGCCCGAACGCGGGCTATTCCTGCTACGAGACCAAGGATGGGCTCCTGATGATTGGCGCCTACACCACGGGCCAGCATGCGCGCCTGTGGAAGGCGCTGGGCAAACCCGAGATGGGCGACAACCTCAAGGGCCTCACCGATATCGACGCGGCCCACGACAACCACGCCGAGGCGCTCAAGGAAATCCTTAAGACCAAGACCGCCGACGAATGGGCCCATCAGTTGCGCGCGGCGGGCCTGCCGGCGGAACGCGTGCTGCGCCTGGACGAGGCCATGGCGCAGGAGCAGATCAAACATCGCGGCCTGCTCCATACGATCAAGGTGCCGGGGATCGATAAAGACGTCACCCTGCCCGTGGCCTCCTTCACCTACGCCCATGGCGGCCCGTCCATCCGCAGTGCGCCGCCGACGTTCGGCCAGCACACGGACGAAGTGCTGGGCGGCCTCGGCTATGCAGCCGACGATATCGCGTCCTTGCGCAAGGAAGGCGTGGTCTAGCGGACGACAATTCGGGGGAGGGCACGATGGCAGCGAAGGACGCGGCGCGGCGCAAGCCGTGCGACATCATCATCCGCAACGGCTATGTGGTCACCGTCGACAAGCGGCGCACCATCTATGCCACCGGCGCCATCGCCGTCACCGGAGACCGGATCGCCGCCGTCGGACGCGAGCGAGACGTATTGACCGCGTGGGAGGGCAAGCGCGTCTTTGATGCCCAGGGCGCCGTAGTCCATCCCGGCTTCATCGATGCCCATGTCCACGTCGTGCACGGCACCTGCCGCGGCGTCTTCGACGCCAGCCTGACCGCCGGCCGTCTGACCTTCGCCGACTGGAAGGCCGACGTGACAGACGAGGACGAGTTCGATGCCACCGCCCTGGCCTCGGTCGAAGCGCTGCGGCGCGGCTTCACGGGCTTCATCGAGCCCGGCTCCATCTTCGAGCCCGACGCGGCGGCCAAGGCGGCCGAGGCCGTAGGCGTGCGCGCGCTGCTGGCCGGCTGCTACCTGTGGGATAACACCGACGCCATGAAGTATCTCGGCGCGCTCGATTCCAAGCGGCTCTATCGCCGCGCGCCGGGGCGCTCGCGCCACGCCATCGACCAGCTGGGCAGCCAGCTCTACCGCAACAAGGACAAGGACGCGCTGGTCACGGGCTACGTCTCCGTCTACGGCTTGGCGACCGCGTCGGACGCACTGGAAATCGCGGCCAAGAAGCTGGCGGCCAAACACAAGGTGCCGTTCCATCAGCACGAAGCCTATATCCCCGCCGCGACGGCGGCGGACACCAAGGCGCTGGGCAAATCGCGCATGCGCCATCTAGCCGAGATCGGCGTGCTCGACCGCAACGCGACCTTTGTTCACATGACGGCGCTGGACGCGGCCGACGAGCGTGTGGTGAAGAGGACGGGTATCTCGATCGTCTGGTGCCCGCATGCCTATATGCAGAGCGCCGGATTCAAGCACCACTCGCGCATCCCGCGCATGTATAAGGATGGCGTCAACGTGACGCTGGGCACCGACGGCACCATGGACGCCGCCATCGGCGACGCGGGTTATGCGGCCTACTACGTGGCCGCGGGCCTGGGCGAGCCAATCACGGCGGGCGACGTAGTCGAGATGCAGAGCATCCGCGCGGCCAAGGTGGCGGGCTTGGACGGCCAGGTCGGCAGCCTGGAAGCGGGCAAGCGCGCCGACATCGTGATCCGCGCGGCCGGTATCGCCGAGAGCTATCCCGCCGTGAACCCGCTGCACCAATTGGCGCTGATGGGTAACTCGGGCAGCGTCGACACGGTACTGGTGAACGGCCAGGTGGTCTGGCGCGGCGGCCGTTCGACGCGGGTGGATGAAGAGCAGGTCTTCGCCCGCGCCAAGGCATCGGTCGAACGGCGCATGAAGCGGCTGGGCCTCAAGCCCGCCATTGGCTGGCCGGTGGTGCGCTGAGCTAGCGGTTCGCCCGCGCCAGAACGGCGTTCAGCAGCACGTTCACACCAGGCACGCTGTCCTCCAGCGTCGTGTGTTCGGACTCGTTGTGGCTGATGCCGTCCTTGCAGGGCGTGAAGATCAGGGCCGTGGGCGCCACGCGACTGACGTAATAGGCGTCGTGGCCGATCTGGCTCATCATCTCGCGGGTGGGCACGCCGAGCTCGGACGCCGCATCTTTTAAAAGGCCGACCAGCTCCGGATCGAAGCGCTCGTTGCCAAAGCTCCACGCCGCCACGACCTTGGTTTCCACATTGGCCTTCTTGGCGGCGTCGGCGATGGCTTGATCCAGCTCGGCCGCCATCTTCTGCGCTTCGGTCGCGTCCTTGTGGCGCACGTCGATCGCCACCTGGGCGAAATCCGGGATGATGCCGAACTTGTTGGGTGTGCAGACCAGGCGCGAGGCATTGCCCTTGCCCTCGCTCGCATGGCGGCTCCAGCCGATCTCATGCGCCGCCGCAACCATCAGTGACGCGCCGTAGAGCGCATTCCGGCGCTGGTCCATGGGCGTCGAGCCAACATGGGCGTTCTCGCCGAACAGTTCCACCAGCCGCCCATGGGAGGCATAACCCTTGGTTACGATGCCGACGGGCATGCGCTCGCGGTCCAGGATCGGTCCCTGCTCGATATGCAATTCGAAATAAGCATCGAGCAGACGGCCGCCGACAGGTGCCGCGCCCAGGTACCCGGTGCGCTTCAGCTCCGCGCCGAAGGTGAAGCCGTCATCGTCCTTGAGCGAGTGGACATAGTCGACCGAGTAGACGCCCGCGAAGGCGCCCGATGCGGTCATGGCGGGGGTGAAGCGCGCGCCTTCCTCGTTGGTCCAGGACGCGACTTCGATCGGGCGCTTGGTTTCGATGCCGCGGTCGTTGAGCGTGCGGATCACCTCGAGCCCGGCCAGTACACCCAGCACGCCGTCATAGCGGCCGCCCGCGATCTGGGTGTCCAGGTGGCTGCCGATGACCACGGGCGGCAGATCCTCGCGTCCCTTGCGGCGGGCGAAGATGGTGCCCACCTGGTCCACGGTCACCGTGCAGCCGGCCTCCTTCGCCCAGGCCACGAACTGGTCGCGCATGATCTTGTCGGAATCGGACAACGCGAGGCGCCGCATGCCGCCGCGCTTGCCAGGCCCGATCTCCGACGAACGCAGCACCGTGGACCACAGGCGCTTGCCGTCGATCTCGATGAGGTTGCGCCGCTCCATGATGCGCTCAGCGGCCCGCGCGCGCGCGCTCGGCCGCAGCGGCCAGGAAGATGCACTCCATCACGCATGTGCCGGCCAGGAACGCGCTCATACCGCCCACGTCGTGCAGCGGCGAGAGCGTGTTGACGTCGGTCGCCACGATGTCGAGGCCGGATAGGCCCTGCAGCAACTGGAGCCCCTCACGCGCGGAGACACCGCCCCAGGTCGGCGTGAACACACCGGGGGCGCAGGACGGGTCGAAGAAATCCATGTCCCAGCACAAATAGACGGGCTTGCCGCGCAGACGGTCGTGGATGTAGTCGACCATCTTCTTAATGCCCATCTCCATCAGGTCGACGCCGGTGACCAGCTCGTAGCCCTGCTTGCGGGTGAAGTCGAACACGCCCTGGACCGAGATGGTGCCGCGTGCGCCGATATGGAGCGAGTTCTTGACGTCCAGCACGCCTTCCTCCGCCGCACGGGTGAAGGTGGTCGCCGGATTGAACTCGACGATGTTGGTGCCGGGAATCTGCTGGCCCGCCACGTCCGGATACGTGTCGGTATGGGCATCGAAATGCAACAGGCAAAGATCTGGATACTTCCTATGCAGCGCGCGCACCTGCGGCAGGCTGACGCTGCCGTCACCGCCGAAGGTGATGGGCGTGCAGCCCGCATCCACGATATGCGAGACCGCTGCCTCGATCCGGCGGAAGGTCTCGGATGTATCGCCGAGCACCACGCGCACATTGCCGCAATCGACGACGTTCAGTTCCTTGAGCGGGTTGTAGTCGGCGATGGGCGGCTGGTAGGGCCGCACAAGCGTCGATTGCTCGCGGATCGCGGCCGGGCCTGTCCGAGCGCCGAGACGCACCGGATGCAGGCCGCAGTCGAACGGAATACCCAGGATCGCGGCCTTGCTCTTCGACAGGTCACGCGAATAGGGCACGCCCATGAAGGTCTGCACGCCCGCGGTCAGGTCCTCGTCCCATGCAAATTCCGGCGGCGCCGGCTTCTTGGTGGCCATGCAGTCCTCCCCCTTACGCTTCTCAGCACGAATTCATCGCATTTCCCCCTCCCCTTACCCCTCCCTCGTTGGGGAGGGGAAAAGTGGGAGTCCCCCAAATAGAATCTCCCCTCCCCTTGAGGGAGGGGCTGGGGGAGGGGTTCTAGAACATGTAGCGCCCGCCGCTGGCGATCACCGTTTCGCCGGTCACGAAACGGTTCCGCTTGGAGCCCAGGAACGCCGCGACCTCGGCGATGTCCTCGGGTTCGGCCGCGCGGCCGAGCGGAATTTGCTTCGTGTGCTCGACCAGCCAGCTTTGCCCTTTGGCGCGATCCGTCGCGATCGGGCCGGGCGCAACGCCGGTGACGAGAATCTGGTTCGGCGCCTGCTCCAACGCGAAGGTACGGATCAACGGCAAAAGCGCCGCCTTGGACGCGCCGTAATGGGCGATCGTCGGCTTTGCGATATAGGCATCCTCGCTGACGATCGTGACGATGCGACCGTATTTCTGTGCGGCCATGTTGTCCACGAAGGCGCGCGAGACGAGCAGCATGCTCAGCGTGTTCACGTCGAACATGCGCTTCCACGCCTCGGGCGTGATCTCGCGCAAGGTCGCGTGCGGATAGATACCCGCGTTGTTCATCAGGACCTGGACGTTGCCATGGTCCTTCAGCACGGCGTCACGCGCCCGCTTGATCGAAGCCTCGTCGGTGACGTCGGCCTCGTAAGTGGCGGCCTCCGCGCCCAGCTGGGTGAGCCGTTCCTTGGCCTGGCGCAGCTTGTCCTTGTCGATGTCCCAAAGCGCGATCTTGGCGCCGCGTTCGGCCAGAAGCCGCGCGATAGCGAAACCAAGGCCGTTGGCCCCGCCGGTGACGACCGCCGTTTGTCCTTCAAATTCTTTCTCAGCCATATGCGAACTCCTTTAAATCGCCTCCGCGCCGCCACTCGGGCGGCGCGGAGAAAACTTGACGAAAATATTCAGAGCATCGTGAAGCCGCCGTTGGCGATCACGGTCTCGCCGACGACGAAGCGGTTGCGCTTGGAGGCCAGGAACAGCACCACCTCGGCGATGTCCTCCGGCTCCGCGGGACGGCGCACGGGGATGAACGGGATGCGCGAAGGGATCCAACCCTCGCTCTTCGCGCGCTCGGTCGCGACCGCACCCGGCGACACGCCATTGACGATGACTTCGTGCGGGCCCAATTCGGCCGCGAAGGTCTTGGTCAGCGACAACACCGCAGCCTTCGACGCGGCATAGTGCGGCGTCGTGGGCTTCGCGATATAGGCGTCATTGGTGATGATGCTGACAATGCGCCCATACTTTTTGGAAATCATCTGGTCCATGAAGGTGCGCGTGGTCAGGAACATGCCCAGCGCATTGACGTCGAACATCTTGTTCCAGCCCTCGACAGTGATCTCCTTGAGGGTGGCCTTGGGATAGATGCCGGCGTTGTTGACCAGCACGTCGGTGCGCTTGAACTCCTTGAGGATGGCGTCGCGCGCACTCTGCAGCGTCGCCTCCTTCGTCACATCGGCCTCGAAGCCCTTGGCCTTACCGCCGTTCTTGGTCAGCTTCTCGACTGCCGCGTCCATGGCTTTCTTGTCCAGGTCCAGGAGGCAGACCGTCGCGCCGCGCTCCGACAGCAGCCGCGAGATGGCAAAACCGATGCCCGCCGCACCGCCCGTAACCACAGCCACCTGGCCCGCGAATTCCGCATCACTCATTGGGAAATCCCCCTGGTTTCTAATCGAGGCCGCGACGGTACGAGGGGCCAACAAGCCCTGTCAACGCGCGCTTCCCGCATCCTTGACCCGGTGCCGCGCGGGAGAGGACAATGTTTCAGCGGTTTCTCGCGCCCCCTATCGCATCGCAATGGCGAGGGGCGCAAAAACACCCTTGGGGAGACGGTTTATGAACCTTCAGAGCGCGCGCAACTATGACCTGCAGGCCGCCGTATTGGAGGCGGAGCAGCGCTTCGTCACGGCCAATCCAAAGAGCAAGGCCAACTTCGAGGCCGCCTGCAAGGCTATGCCCGGCGGCAACACGCGCACAGTCCTGTTCTATGCGCCCTATCCCTTGACCATCGCCAAGGGCGAAGGCTGCTACGTCACCGACATCGACGGGCACACCTATACCGACTTCCTGGGCGAATACACGGCGGGCCTCTACGGCCACTCACATCCAGTCATCAAGAAGGCCATCCAGGAGGGTCTGGAGCGCGGCATCGTGCTGGGCGGCCACAACGAGATCGAAGTGAAGCTGGCGACCGAGGTGTGTCGCCGCTGGGGCATGGAGCGGCTGCGCTTCACCAACTCCGGCACCGAAGGCAATCTGATGGCGCTCAACTCCGCGCGCGCCTTCACGGGCAAGAACAAGATCATGGTGTTTGAGCACGGCTATCACGGCGGCGGGCTCTCGGCGAAGCCCGGCGGGTCGCCCACCAACGCGCCCTATGACTTCATCTATTGCAAGTTCAACGACACGACGAATGCGAAGAAGCTGATCGCCGAGAACGCCAAGGACCTGGCCGCGGTCATCATCGAGCCGATGATGGGCGGTGCGGGCTGTCTGCCGGCGGACAAGGAGTTCCTACACGCGCTGCGCGACGAGACGAAGAAGCACGGCGTGCTCTTGATCCTGGACGAGGTGGTGACCTCGCGCCTGGCTCCGGGCGGCGCCCAGCAGATCTACGGCGTGAAGCCCGACCTGATGTCGTTCGGCAAGTATATCGGCGGCGGCCTGACCTTCGGCGGCTTCGGCGGCCGGGCGGACATTATGGACAATTTCGATCCGCGCCTGGGCGCCAAGGCCTGGCCGCACGCAGGCACGTTCAACCAGAACATGCTGACCATGTCGGCGGGCTATGCCGGCATCAGCCAGGTGTTCACCGAGGAGGCGTGCGTCGCCTTCAACAAGAAAGGCGAAGGCTTCCGCGCCCGCCTGCAGGACATCGTGAAGAAGCGCAGCCTGCCCATCACGCTGACCGGCATGGGCTCGGTCACCATGATCCACTTCTGCGAAGGGCCGGTCCGCACGCCGGACGACGCCAACAAATCCAACGCCTCGGCGCGCGACCTGATGCACCTCGACATGCTGAGCCGCGGCATCTACATGACCCGCCGCGGCATGGTGAATATGTCGATCCCCATGGGCGACAAAGAGTTCGACGCGTTCGCCACGGCGTTCGACGCCTTCCTGGGCGAGCGCTCGGCGCTGCTGCAGAAGGCTTAAACGTCCGATCCCATCGGATGGAGACGAAAGAAGCCCGGCGCAAAAGCGCCGGGCTTTATTTTGGACAGCCGCTTTGACTCAGGTTCATTTGGCGCTGTCCAGCATGTGCGGCAGCCAGATGGCGGCCGAAGCGGGGTAACTCCATTTCACCGGGCGAAAACGATCCGGCTCATCGAGGCTTGCCGTTGTGATGCCAATCGATTGAGCATCATCGGAACGATAGAAGATCGCGCTACCGCACGAAGGACAAAATCCGCGCTGAGCCCGCTCCGAGGAGCGGTGCCACGCCGGTGCGCCGTCGATGCGCGTCGCGCCCAGCGGCGCGTCGATCCAGGCGACGACGGGCGCGCCCGACCAGCGCTGACATTGGCGGCACGAACAATAGTGAGGATTCGAAGGTTCCGCCGAAACGTTGTAGCGCAAGCGCTCACACAAACATCCGCCGGCTATCGACGCCATATCCATCCTCCCGTTTCAGAACCCGGGACCTTACTACAACGGCTTGAACACCCCTCCCCTCGCCTTGACGCGCCCCGGCGGCCGGGTGCTTACTCGGCCATCGCAAGGCGATAACAGATATCGGATCGCGATAGCGATTCAGGGGAGAGATGCGCGCCGTTTCGGCAACGAAGGCGGCGCGAAAATCCGATTATGGCAACGCCGTCGGCACCATCCTGCCGACGGCTTTTTTCGTGGCGAAAGGGAATGGCGAAAGGGAATGAAATGGCGGGACAACTCGACGGCAAAGTAGCGTTGATCACGGGCTCGGGCCGCGGCATGGGCCGTGCGCACGCGCTGGAGATGGCCGGGCGCGGCGCCGACATCATGATCCACGACGTGAAGAAAGCCGAAGCCGACGAGGCAGCCGATGCGGTCCGCAAGCTCGGCCGTAAGGTCCTCGTCTCCTATGCCGACGTCACCGACATCGACGCCATGGCGAAATACGCCGCCGAAGGCGAGAAAAAGCTGGGCCGTATCGACATCCTGGTGAACAACGCGGGCATCGGAGCGGAGCGCTCGGGCATCGCGGAGGTGACGCCCGAGTGGTTCCAGAACATGTTCGACATCCACGTGAAGGGCACGTTCTTCACCACCAAGGCCGTCGTGCCGGGAATGAAGGAGCGCAAGCAGGGCAAGATCCTGCTGGTCTCGTCCATGTGGGCGATGACGGGCAACGCCTATGGCGCGACCTACAGCGCGGCCAAGGGCGCCATCCTGGCGCTGACGAAATCCTGGGCCAAGGAGTTCGCGCCTTGGAACATCTGCGTCAATGCGGTGGCGCCGGGCAGCGTTTACTCCCAGATGGTGATCGAGCGCGACGGGCTGGAAGCGGCGCAGAAGCGCTGGGACCTGATCCCGCTGAAGCGCCCGGCGCAGGTCGAGGAGATCGCCTACTCCGTGGCCTTCCTCTGCTCGCCCGAATCCGATTTCATCACCGGCCAGGTGCTGAGCCAAAACGGCGGCATGGCCATCGTGGGCATCTAGGGGAGCGGCCAAGGTGGAATTCGCTTACTTCAACGTCCTGCCCCAGGCCGACGGCAAGAAACGCCCGCGGCAGGCGGTCAGCGAAAGCCTGACGCAGATCAAAGCGGCGGAAGACGCCGGCTTCGACATCGCCTGGTTCACCGAGCACCACTACACGAACTTCTCACTCGTCCCTTCGCCGCACCTTCTGGCCGCTTATCTGATTCCGCAAACCAAGCACATCAAGTTCGGCGGGGCGGTGCATGTGCTGGCCCTCTACAACCCCGGCCGCTTTGCGGAGGAAGTCGCGTTCCTGGACGACGTGACGGGCAGCCGCTTCGTGCTGGGCCTGGGCATCGGCTTCCAGAAGGCGGAGTTCGAGCGGCTGGGTTACCGCCTGGAGGACGCGCGTCCCCTGTTCCATGAGGCGCTGGACATCCTGGAACTGGCGCTGACCAACGACGGGTTCAAATACGACGGCAAGTTCAACCAGATGCCGCAGTCCTATCTGCCCTATCGCCCCAAGGCGATGCTGCCGGTCTATATCGCCGGCGGTCCGGACGACGCCGATTTGCAGACGCGCATCGCCCGCGCGGGCTACACGCCCTTCATTTCGGGCCAGTGGAAGACGGCCAAGGAGATGCTGGCCCAGCGCGAGCGCATCGCGGCGCACCGCACCAAGGCCGGACGCACAGAAAGCGAATTTCCGCTGGCTGTGAACCGCTTCGTTCACGTAACCGAAGACCATGGCGAGGCGCTGCACGCAGCCGAGCAGCTTCGCTACAGCTACCGCATCGCGCACAACCTGCGCACGCCGCATTACCAGATCGACCGCCACGTCATCCAGGACGCGCCGGCACAGGGTGAACCGGACCTCGAGACGATCGCCAAGAACGCGATCATCGGCGGCTGGGAGAAATGCGCAGGCCAGCTTGTCGAAGAGTTCCGCCTGTTGCGCCCGAGCCATCTGAGCTGCTGCATGCAGTTCGGCGGCACCACCCATGCGGCCGCCATGGCGTCGCTGGAGCGCTTCGCCACCAAGGTCATGCCCGCGGTCGCGAAGGAACTGGGCGACCTCAAGAAGCTGGGACCCGCCGCGGCACCGCTGCGCAGCGTCGCCGAATAGCGGTCCCGAAAGGCAGGATCGATGGACCTGGGTCTCAAGGGCGAAACCGCGCTGTGCCTGGCGGCCTCACAAGGCTTGGGCCTCGCGTGCGCCAAGGCCCTGGCCGAAGCCGGCGTGAAGGTCGTCATCAACGGCCGCAACGCCGAACGCGGTAAGAAAGCGGTGGCGTCCCTCGGCAATGGCGCGGCTTTCATCCCCGCCGACCTGACCAGCGATGCCGACCGGGCGCGCCTGTTCGATGAGGCTAAACGTCACCTGGGCCACATCTCGATCCTGATCACCAATGCCGACGGACCCAAGACCGGGCCATTTCTGGAACGCAACCTGGACGATTGGCGCCAAGGTCTGGAGCTGACCATGTTGCCGGCCATCGACTTGGCTCAGCGCTGCGTGCCCGACATGACCGCGCGCAAGTTTGGGCGCATCATCAACATCAGTTCGATCTCGGCCAAGGAGCCGACGCCCAACACGCCTTTGGCCAACGGCCTGAAGCTGGGCCTGATCGGCGCGATGGCGACTCTTGCGCGCGAGGTGGCGCGCCAGGGTGTGACCGTGAACAACATCCTGCCCGGACCATTCGATACCGACTTGCTGCGCCGGGTCGCGCCGTTCCTCGTCGCCAAGCCCGAGATGCCGCAGGAAGAAGCCGTGAAGCTGTATGGCGAACGCGCGCCGGTCGGACGCATCGGCCAGGTGGCCGAGTTCGGCGCCCTGTGCGCGTTCCTAGCCTCGCGCCAGGCGGGCTACATGACGGGACAAAGCGTCGTCATCGACGGCGGCCACGTCCACGCAATCTACTGAGGGAGGGCGCCATGGATCTGGGCATCAAGGGCCAAACCGCCCTCGTCCTGGCCGGCACGCGCGGGATCGGCTTCGGCTGCACCGAGGCACTGGCCGAGGCTGGCTGCCGTGTCGTTTTCAACGGTGTCACGCCTGATAGCGGCCGCATCGCGCTGGCCAAGCTCAAGGGGCATGACGTCCATTACGTCCAGGGCGACGTGATGAAACCGCGCGATCGCGATCGCATCTACGACGAGGCGCGCGCGTGGCTGGGCAAGGACGTCAGCATCCTGGTCACCAATTCCACCGGCCCCGCCGCGGGCAGCTTTATGTCCAAGTCGCTGGACGATTGGCGCGAGGCGTTCGAAGGCAACATGCTGAACGCCGTCGATTTCGCCTACAAGACGATCAAGGGCATGATGGAAGCGGGCTATGGCCGCATCGTCAACATCAACTCCATGTCGGCCAAGGAGCCTAGCTACAACACCCCGCTCGGCAACGGCGTGAAGGCCGCCATGGTCGGCGCCATGGCGACGCTCGCCCGCGAAGTGGCGGACAAGGGCGTGACGGTGAACAACATCCTGCCCGGCCCGATCGAGACGGACCTCTTGCGCCGGTTCACCAAGCACATGCTGAACCGGCCCGAGCTCTCCGACGAGGAAGCCACGCGCCTGTTCGGCGAAAGCGTGCCCGCCAAACGCCTAGGCACCATTCAGGAATGCGGCGCCCTGTGCGCTTTCTTGGCCTCGCGCCACGCCGGCTACATCACCGGCCAGAGCATTCCCATCGACGGCGGCCTGATCCGCAGCATGTATTGAATTGCGATAAATTGCTGAAAATGCACAGCTTTTCCGCGACGCTCTGCATTGGAGCCCGGCGGGTCTTGCCGTATCATTAACTTTATTCAAGGCATTCTTGTCGCGCGGGTCCCTTGGCCCGCCGCAACAGGGACGAAAGGGTCGCACCCATGGCAGTCGTAGAGAAGCTTACGCCGAAGAAGGATCCGGTCTGGCAGACGCGCGTCGATCTGGCCGCCGCGTACCAGCTTTCCGCCAAAATGGGCATGACCGAAGGCATCGACAACCATTTCACGGTGCGCGTGCCCGGCACGACGGACAAGTTCTTCATCAATCCGAAGGGTCTGCACTGGGCCGAGATCACGGCGTCCGATGTGCTGATGTGCGATTACGAGGGCAACGTGCTGGAAGGCGAGCATGCCCCGCCGAAATCGGGCCCCTGCATCCACTTCCCGATCCACAAGCTGCATCCCCGCGGCGGCGCGGTGTTCCACACCCACATGCCGTGGTCGACCGCGATTGCGGCGATCAAGGGCGGCCGTCTGGAAATGATCCATCAGAACGCCATGCGCTTCTACGACGACATCGCCTACGACCACGAGTTCTACGGTCTGGCGATGACTCACGATGAGGGCGAGCGCATGGGCGCCGTTCTGAAGGACAAGAGCGTCCTGTTCCTCGAAAATCACGGCGTCATCACCGTGGCGGAGAGCATCGGTGAGGCGTTCGACATGATGTATTTCATCGAGCGCGCCTCCGAAGTGCAGATCCTGGCGCAGTCGACGGGCAAGCCGCTGGCCATCTGCCGCCAGCCGATAGTCGAGGAAACCCGCGAGGTCTACAAAAATTTCCGCATCAACGCCGTCCGCCATTTCGAGGCGCTGAAGCGCGTCTATCTGGACCGCGAAGGCTCCGACTACGCCTCGTGACCGGTAGGCCCGCTTCGCGCGGGCCCACCACAAGGCCATCTATGGGGCCGGCAGCGGGCCGCTTCCTGGTCCGCCCGCCGGCCCCATTCCTTTTGAGGGCGGGCAGCCCCGCCCCTTCCGCAACGGCTCCGCCGACGTGAGCATCCGCTCCTCCCTCGTCATCTACGAACGACGCTGGCTCGCGCTGCACGGCAACACGCGCGGCGCGATCTGGATTCTGGTCGCCGGCTTCATGACCACGGTGCAGAGCCTGATGGTCAAGCAAGTGGGCGACGACCTGCACGTGTTCCAGGTCGTTTTCCTGCGCTGCCTGTTCGGCCTGACGATCCTCTTGCCCTTGGCGCTCAGATCGGGGCTCAGCACGCTCAAGACCGGGCGCATGCATCTGCATCTCATGCGCGCGGGCATCAGCCTGACCTCCATGGCCTGCTCGTTCTACGCCCTCGCGCATTTGCCCCTGGCCGACGCCACGGCCTACAGCTTCACCATTCCCCTGTTCATGATTCCGATCGCGCTGGTCATGTTCCGCGAGAAAGTGCGCTGGCGCCGCTGGACGGCGACCGCGATCGGCTTCGTGGGCGTCCTGATCATGGTGCGGCCGGACGGCGAGGTTCACCTGGCCGTGCCGGTGGCGCTGGTCGGCGCGTTCTTCACTGCGCTCGTGATGGCCATCATCAAGCGGCTGACGGGCAGCGAGCGCATCATCACGCTGATGACTTATTTCACCATCATCGCCAGCTGCATCGCCTTCGTTCCGGCCATGCTGGTCTGGAAGACGCCGACCTATTGGGAGCTGCTGCTTCTGTTCGGCGTGGGTCTGACCGGCACGTTGAGCCAGATGTTCGCGGCCCACGGCTGGTACGCCGCGACCGAGGCCACGGCCATCGCGCCCTTCGACTATTCGCGGCTGCTCTACGCCGTGATCCTCGGCTTCATCTTCTTTTCGGAAATCCCCGGCCTCAACACGGCCGTCGGCGCGCTCATCATCGCCGGCTCGACCCTCTACATCGCCCGGCGCGAAGCGCGCCTGCGCAAAGAGGCGCACGTGAAGACGCCCGCGCCACCACCCGAGGTACAAGGGTGACCCTTACGGCGGCCAAGGCACGCTGGACCGCCCTGCCAAGCACGACACGCGGCATCCTATGGATGCTGATATCCGCTTTCGCGTTCACCGCGATGCTGGGGACCGTGAAACCGGCCAGCAAAAACCTGCATCCGTTCGAGGTCACGTTTTTCCGCCACTTCTTCACGCTCCTGGTCATGCTGCCGTGGATGCTTCGGCTGGGAGTGGGAAATCTACGGACGAAGCGGTTTCCGCTCATCGCCCTGCGCGGACTGCTTGGTTTCATCTCGACCGTTCTGTGGTTTTACGCCGTACCCAACCTGGCGCTGGCGGATGCAACGGCGATCAACTTCACGGCGCCTCTTTGGGCCACTGTGTTCGCCGCGCTCATTCTGCATGAGCCGATACGCCTGCGGCGCTGGACCGCGACGGCCATTGGCTTCGCGGGCGTTCTGGTCGTGCTGCGGCCGGGCTTTCAGGATTTCTCGGTTTGGGCTCTGGTTATGCTGGTTGGAGCGGCCTGCTGGGGCAGCCAGCACATCGTGCTCAAAACATTGTCGCGCACCGAGCCGACCAACGTGATCGTCTGCTACCACGCCATCCTGCTGACGCCAGTGGCATTGATTCTGTCGCTGTTCGTCTGGCGCACGCCGGGGCTGGTCGACATCCTATGGCTGGTGGCGCTCGGCTCGCTCGGCACCGTCGGCCATCTCTGTCTGGCGCGCTCCTTCGCCGCCGCGGAGGCGTCGGTCGTGCTGCCTTTCGATTTCTCGAAAATGCCGATCGCGGCCGCCATCGGCTACATCGCCTTCGACGAGCATCCGGATTTGTGGACCTGGGCGGGCGCGGCCCTGATCGTCGCCGCGGCGACTTATATCGCCCGGCGCGAGGCCCAGATCGCCCGGGCCAAAACCGCTACCCGCGAAAATTAGAAGCGATCCACCCGGAACGGCGTGAGGTCCATCGACAGGGTCTTGCCCGACAGAAGCTCGGACAGGACCTTACCCGTCTGCGATGCGCCCAAGAGGCCCTGGTGGCCGTGGCCAAAGGCGAAGAAGACGTTCTTCCACTTGGGCGAAGCGCCGATGACGGGCAGGCTGTCCGGATGGCACGGGCGATGGCCCATCCATTCCGTGAACTTGTCCGGCTTTAGGCCCGGAATCAGGCGCTTGCCCATGCGCAGGAGCACGCGCGCACGTTCGTAGTTGGGCTCGGCGTCGAGGCCGGCCAGTTCGACCGTGCCACCGATGCGCAATCCCATCTCCATCGGCGTGATGGCGAATTTGTGCTCGATGGGGAAACACATGATGCGCGGCACGATGCCAGGGTCCTCGACCGTGACGTGATAGCCGCGGTGGCTTTCCAGCGGCACGCTGTGGCCGAGCTGCTTGGTCAGCATGTTCGACCAGGCTCCGCCCGCGATAATCACGTCCTCGACCGGAAGATCCCCCTGGTCGGTGCGCAGCTTGGTCGGCCCGTTCGGCCCCATCTCGAAGCCGCGCACCTCGCGGTTGAGATAGGTGCCGCCGCTGCGTGTGAAGTGCTGGGCCAAGGCCTGCACCAGGCCAAAGGGATTCTTACAGTGCCCATGGTCGGGCATGAGGATCGCGGACTCGAAAACCGGTGCCAGCGCGGGCTCGAGTTGGCGGATCTCGTCCTTGTTCAGCACGTCGCAGCGCTGCCCCGTCATGGCGCGCAGCTCGATACCGAGCGCGTCCTTCTTCCGGCTTTCGTCCGATTGGTAGAGGAAGAGCTGGCCCGTGCGATGAAACAGATGCTCCACGCCCGCGGCCTTGAGCAGCGGCTGGTAAGCCTCGAAGGTCGGTCCGTTCAGCGCGGACAGCGCCTTGGAGATGCCGTAGACCCGATCGCGCCGGCCTGCCATCAGGAACTTGACCAGCCAGGGCATGACCTGCGGCAGATAGTACCAGCGCACGAAGAGCGGCCCTTCGGGATCCAAGAGCCACTTGGGAATTTGCTTCAGCATGCCAGGCGTGGCCACGGGCACGACCGAGCCCGGGCTGATGCCACCCAGGTTGCCGAAGGAGGTTGCCTTCCCCGGCTCGTTACGCTCGATCAGGGTGACCTTATGGCCCTCGCGCAGCATATAGTTCGCGGTGGCCGTGCCCACGATGCCCGCGCCGATGACCGTGACGTTGCGGGGGCCGGTGTTCGCCATGGCTGGACCTCATTGCCTTGAAAGGAAGCGGGGGGCCGAAGCCCCCCGCTCTTGTTGCCTGTTAAGACTTAGCCGCCTTCCTGCGCAGGAACTCCGCCAGGAAGATCATGCTGGTCACGAAGATCAGGATCAGCGTCGAAGCGGCCGCGAGGCCGGGGCTGACCTTGAGCAGCGCATCGTCCCACATCTGCTTCGGCAAGGTCGTGGCGAGGCCACCGCTGACGAACAGCGCGATGGTGAGCTCGTCGAACGACGTGACGAAGGCGAACAGGAACGCGGCCAACAGACCCGCGCGGATCAGCGGGAACGTGATGTGCCACAGCGTGCGCGCCTTGTTGGCGCCCAAGCTCCACGCGGCCTGGTCGAGGCGGTAGTCGTAGTTCTTCAACACCGCCATGACCGTGACCACGACATAGGGCACGGCCAGCATCGCGTGGCCGAGCACGAGGCCAAGCGAGGAACCGATCAGCCCAATCTGCAGGAACCGGTCGGCGTAGGCGTAGCTGTAGAACAGCGCCACCGCGATCAAGATGCGCGGAATGATCAACGGCGAGAGCAGGAGCGACATATAGAGTGTCCTGCCCTTGAGCCGCTGCCGGGTCAGCACGAAAGCCGCCGGCACCGAGATCGCCATGGCCAGAAGCGCCGAGATGACGCCCACGCTGAAGGAGCGGATACCCGCGGCCCGCCACGTCGCCGACTCGAACACGAGATCGTACCAGCGCGTGGAAAAGCCTTGGGGCGGCCATTCCAGGAAGCCGCCGCCGGTGAACGACACCGGCACGACGAAGAAGGACGGCGCCGACAGAAACACCAGGATGGTGATGCCGGTGATCCACATGACCGTGCGCGACATCGTCTTGCGCGGCCGGTCGGGACGGATCGGGCGCACCACCTCGACCAGTTCGCCAAAGCGGTCGCAGACCCAGCCGATGGCGTTGATGAAGATGCCGCCGATCCACACGCCGGCCTTGCCGATGGGGTTGGAGCCAAGGCCCGCACCGCTGCGGTCGGCCGCCCCACTGCCCGACAAGGTCGACATGCCCAAGAGGCGGTCATAGAGGTAGAAGACCACCAGCGCCGTCAGAAGCAAGAGAAGCGCGATGGCGCCCGCGAAACCCCAGTTCAGCAACTGCTCGACCTGCTCGATGATCAACTGGGCGATCATCATGATGCGGCCGCCGCCCAAAATCGTGGGCGTGATGAAGAAGCCGAGGGCAGTGATGAAGACCAGAAGTCCGCCGGCCGCGAGGCCCGGCAGCGAGAGCGGGAAGTAGATTCGCCAGAACGCCTGACCGCCGCGCGCGCCGAGGGTGGCCGCCGCCTTGGGCAGGTTGGCGTCGATCGTCTCCATGACCGACAGCATGGTCATGACCGCGAGCGGCATGAGCGCATGCACCATGCCGATCATGGTTCCAAGCATGTTGAAGAATTCTAGCGGTTCACTGAGGAGACCCAGTTCGATCAGATACTTGTTAAGCGGGCCGTGGCGTCCCAACAGGACCAGCCATGCAAAGGTGCGGACCAGGAAACTGGTCCAGAACGGCATCAGCACCCACAGAATGAGCGAGTTGCGCGTCTGGCCCGACGCCGTGGCCAGCATGTAGGCCAAAGGATAGGCCGCCACCACGCAGATGAGAGTCGTGTAGAACGCGACCTTCAGGGTGATCAGGAGCGAGCGGACATAGACGTCCGATTCGACCAGGCGGAGATAGTGGATGCCCGACAGCTCACCCTTGGTCTGGACCGACAGGCTCAGAAGCTGGATGACCGGGAAAAAGAAGAAAAGGGCCAGGAAAATGAAAACCGGGACGAGCGGAAGTCCCGCATGCCAACCCGGACGCGGCTTGTAGACCTTGTCCCCGTGAACCGCACGCATTTGGTTGAGTGTGGTCACGCTGCCGCTCCCGGGCGCTTTTCGGCGACCAGCACGGTGGCATCGACGGACCAGCCGAAGCGGACTTCTTCGCCGGACTTCGGCATCTTGGCACCGACGCGCGTCAACTGTGTGGACGACAGCTTCGTCTCGCCGCCCAACTTGGCATATGCCTTGGTGACCTGGCCGACGAGCACGACGTCGTCCAGCTTCACGGACACCTCGTTGTCGGTCTTGTCGCCAGGGTTAAGCAGATGGACGTTCTCGGGCCGGACCATGAAGGTGACCTGCTGGCCGGGGCGCACCTCGAACCGGGACGGCGCGGCGCGCACGATGGCGCCGCCAGGTGCCTTCAGGGTGACGGCGCTACCATCGACCGCGGAAACCGTCGCCTTAATCAGGTTCGATTCGCCAAGGAAGTCGGCCGCGAACACCGAGGTGGGACGGAAATAGAGCTCGTCCGGCGTGCCCAACTGCTCGATCTCGCCGTCGTTCATGAGGCAGATGCGGTCGGACATGACCAGCGCTTCTTCCTGGTCGTGCGTGACATAGAGCACGGTGATGCCAAGCTGCACGGCCAAGTGCTTGATCTCGAGCTGCATCTGGTCGCGCAGCTTCTTGTCCAATGCGCCCAGCGGCTCGTCCATCAAGATGATCGACGGCTTGTAGACGATGCAGCGGGCCAGCGCGATACGCTGCTGCTGGCCGCCCGAAAGCTGGCGCGGCTGACGCTCGGCGACCTGGGGAAGGCGCACGACGTCGAGGACGCGCGTGACCTCTTTCTTGATCGTGGCTTCGTCCACCTTGCGCATACGCAAGGGGAACGCGATGTTTTCGGCGACCGTCAGGTGCGGGAACAGCGCGTAGTTCTGAAATACCATGCCGATGTCGCGCTTGTTGGGCGGCATGTAGGTGGCCAAGCGGCCATCGATCCAGACCTCGCCGCCATCCGGCTGCAACAGGCCCGCAACGGCCATGAGCATCGTGGTCTTACCCGAACCCGAAGGCCCGAGAAGGGTAAGAAACTCGCCCTCGCGCATATCGACGTTGGCGTCCGCCAAGGCGATGACGGGACCATACGTCTTGCGCAGGTTTCTGATCTTAAGTTTGTAAGCTGGTTCGGACACGGTGCGAGATCCCCCTCTAAGCGGATACGCGGGTGCGTCACGCGCACCCGCGTATCCTTACTCCACGGTTTGGTTGGACCGGATACCCGGGCTCTAGCCCTTGAGCATCCAGGCGTTGAACTGGTCGATCGCCTTGTCCTTCTCCTTGCCCCAGAATCCGTTGTCAATCAACAACGCTTGAGTCTGGTATTCGGGGAAGGTTCCCACGAGCCTGGCGCGTTCCGGCTTGATGAACTTGAACGCGTTCGGGTTCGTGGGGCCATAGGTCAGATGCTCGACCCAGCCGGCCTGCGTCTTGCCCTCGGCCGCGAAGGCGATGAACTTGCGGCACCATTCGGCCTTCGGCGTGCCTTTCAAGATGCACCACCCTTCGACGCCCGCGATGTTCTGGTTCCACTCCATCGCCACCGGCGCGCCGTCGTCGATCACGGCCTGAATACGGCCGTTCCAGCACGGCAGCATGTCGACTTCGTTGGTCTTCAGCATCTGCGAAGCCTGGGCGCCCTGGTCCCACCACACGGCCACGTCCTTCTTGATCTTGTCGAGGGACTTGAACGCACGGTCGAAATCGCAGGGATAGACCTTGTTGGTCGGCACGCCATCCGCCATCAGCGCTTCTTCGATCGTGTCGAAGGGGTACTTGCGGAGCGAGCGGCGGCCCGGGAAGTCCTTCACGTTCCAAAGGTCGGCCCAGGACTTGGGCGCCTTCTTCACCTTGTCGGTGCGATAACCGATGACGGCGCAGTAAACGTCGTTGCCCGAAAAAGTCGGCGTCTTGTACTCCGCCCTCAGCTCGTCATAGGCCGTACCCTTCAGCTCGAGCGGTTCGAGATAGCCGGGCAACGCATCGTGGGCCGACATGCTGAGCAGCGCAGCATCCCAAGTGTACGTCTTGGTATCGACCATCGCCTTGACCTGCGCCGTCGGCTCGTGCTTGCCGGCCACGCCGATCACTTCGCACTGGCCTTTGTACTTTTCGTTGAACGGCTTGTAGAGGCCCTCGCCGAAGGCCTTTTCGAACGGCCCGCCCGGATCGCGGACGGTGATCTGCACCGCCGCGCGCGTCTTGCGGGGCACAAGCACGGTCGGGAAGGCAACAGCGGCTGCACCGACGCCTGCCCCCTTAAGAATTGAACGACGGCTGACCGCCGATTTGATGCGCATAGATGAAGCCTCCTCGTTGTGGCCATGTTGGCCCCCGCACTTGAGCGACAATCGCCAGCACGGTCTTTTATGGCGCCCGTCCTCTATGGAAAGTACGCCATATCATTACAATAATTTTAGCCAAACAAGGGACGGCGAAGCAACGAGCACAAACCGCTATTCGATAGCGCCGACCCGCCGCCCCCGCCCCGGAAGGCAAGCAACGGCCACCACCGCCGGCCATCCTTCCCCGTCTCGGGGAATGGCGGCACGGCGGCGCCGATCTTCTAAATTCTCTCGAAACGCACTGGATCGCCGAAGATCTTAGGTCAGCATCCACTGGTTGTTTCGCTCAAGCACCTTTTCCTGCAAGGTGCCCCACCACGCCGCATCGATCCGGTACATCTGCTTAAAGTTGTCCGGGAACGTCGGCAGCAGCACGGCGCGCTTCGGATCGATGTGCTTGAAAGCGCCAGGATTGGGCGGACCATACGCCAGGAACGGCGTATAGGCCGCCTGGCGATCCGCGCGCGAGCAGAACGCGATGAATTTACGCGCAAGCTCGATCTTCGGCGCACCCTTGGGAATGCACCAGCCTTCGTAGGCCCACAGCCCCTGGTTCCAGGAGATCGCGACCGGCCCGCCGTCGTCGATGGCGGCCTGGGCGCGGCCGTTCCAGGTCGCGCACATGTCGACCTCGCCGGTCTTGAGCATCTGCGATGTCTGGGCGCCGCCAGTCCACCAGATGGCCGCGTCCTTCTTGATCTTCGCCAGGCTGTTGAAAGCGCGGTCGATGTCGAGTGGGTACAGCTTGTCGCCCGGCACGCCATCGGCCAACAGAGCTTCTTCCAGCGTGTCGTGCGGATATTTTCGCATTCCTCGCCGGCCGGGAACGCCCTTAACGTCCCACATATCCTTCCAGTAGTAGTTGGTGCGGTACGCCAGCACGGTGGAATACACGTCGCTGCCGACCATCGTCGACGTGCGGAATTCTTTCGGAATCTCCGCCACGGCGGGATCGTTATCCAGCTTCAGCTCTTCCAGGAAGTCTTGGTTGCGCAGCGTCTCTTGGGTGGAATATCCCAGGATCGTGCAATCCCACTGATAGGCCTTCGTCTCGACCATGCCCTTGATAAGCGCGACAGGCTCATGTTGCCCGGCTACGCCGACGATCTCGATACCCGTCTCCTTGGTGAAGGGCTTGTAGAAGGCCTCTTGGAAAGCTTTCTCGAACGGCCCGCCCGGATCGCGAACCACGAGCTTTTCGGCGGCCCGCGTCTTGCGCGGAGTCAACACCGCCGGGAATGCCAGGGCCGCGGCACCGATGCCAGCGCCCTTGAGCACGTCGCGGCGCTTTACGGCGCCGATAGATTTCGCTCCGTCCTTCATGCTTCTCTTCCCGCTCACGATTTCAAACTGTAGGCACTCTTCATCGCCACGCCGTCACGAGGCTGTCACAGCGTGTTGCGCGATTGCGCCTTTTATTTGTCGTGCTCCCCCGAGCCGCCGATACGGACGTGATGAGTACCTATACTCAGGCCCGTTTTTTAGCGCGATCCTCGAAGAACTTGGCCATGTAGCGCTGCGGTTCGCCAGACGCGTAGGCCTCGCCCTGGATTCGCTTGCCAGACTTGCAAGCGTCGTCGAAGGCAGGCTGCGTCACTTCGCGGAGGCGCTTCTTGTTGAGCTTCATCGCGATGCTGGGCTTGCCCGCTAAATGCTTCGCGATCTCGAGCGCCTTCGGCATGACCTGATTCTGCGGCATTAGGTAATGGAGGATGCCGATGCGGTGGCATTCGTCGGCATTCATCATTCGGCCTGTGAGCGTCAGCTCGACCGTGCGCGAGAGTCCCAGACGCTCGTTCATCATCCAGGGTCCCATGACCGAGGGGATGCCAGAGTTGATCTCGGGCTGGCCCATGCGCACGCCGGCATGGCCGATACGGATGTCGCACAGCAACGTGACTTGGAAGGCCGAACCCGCGGCAACGCCGTTCAGCGCCGCGATCATCGGTTTATCGACCTCGCGCATGGTCGTGTAGAACACGCGCCAGGAATCAAGCCACTCGCTGCCCTGCGCACCGCCCTGGGCACCGCCCACGAACTGCTTGGTTTCCTCCAGGTCCTGGCCCGCCGAGAAGGCGCGGTCGCCTGAACCGGTCACGATCACCGCGCCCACCGCGGAGTCTTTATTCGCATCAATGAAGGCCTGACGCAGCTCGTCGCGCATGGGCTTATGCCACGCGTTGAGCTTTTCGGGACGATTCAACGTGATGACCGCGACATCGCCGTTGCGTTCGACCTTGATGAATTCAGGCATGATTTCCCCACCGTGAGGCGCCGGCCGATACGGCCGGCGCACAAGCATTTTCCCATACCGGCCTTGCGTTGCCAGCGCTATCATCGTATTGAATGACAATACGAGATATTATAGTCCGATACAAACACGCACCCCTTCTTTAAGTCAACGAATCGCGCCCAATCGTGCGCGCGTCCGCGTATCGTGAGAAACGGAGCCCATGCGTCACGCCAGCCCCCAGCCAGCCGCCGCTGTTCCGCCCGTTCGCACCCCGCGCGTCGGCCGCGATTCGCCGCTGTTCGTCGGCTCGCTTGAGAAAGGCCTGCGTGTCTTCTCCGCCTTCGACGACACGCACCGCGCGCTGCGGCTAACCGAAATCGCGGCCGTCACGGGCCTGGACAAGAGCGCGGCGCAACGCTTCACCCACACGCTGCACGAGTTGGGCTATCTGCGGAAAGACCCAAAGACGAAGCATTACCGGCTTGCGCCCAAAGTGTTGGAATTGGGCTTCACCTATCTGCGCACCGACAATCTGGTCGAGCGCGCGACTCCGTATCTGCTCGAAGCGCACAAGCGCACCGAGGAGACCGTCAACCTGACCGAGCTGGACGGCACCGACATCATCTATGTCGCGCGTGTGCCAAGCCGCCACCAAATCACCTTCGACGTCGTGCTGGGCACATCCCTGCCCGCCTATTGCACGGCCCCCGGCCGCGCCATGCTGGCGTTCATGCCGGACGAGCAATCGCGCTCGATCGCTGAGCGCTCCAATCGCATCGCCTATACGGACAAGACGATTACCGATCTGAACGCGCTGGCGGCCGCCCACGCGCGCGCGCGACGCGACGGCTATGCACTGGTCAGCGAGGAGTTTTCGCCGGGCGAAATTTCGATCGCGGCACCCGTGCTCGATTTCGCACGCCAGCCCATCGCCGCCGTCAATATGGCGGTGCCGATGTCGCGCTGGACGCTGCAGATGATCGAGCGAAAGCTGGTGCCCGTGCTGATGGAAACGGCCCAAGCCATCGCCCGCAGCGAGGGCGGCACGACCGACCTGCCGCCCTTGCGCCGCACGCGCCTGCCGCAGGTGAAGCGCGCCTCTCGCTGACGGCTCTCATCGCCGATCAGCCGCATACGGGCCCGACAACGGATTTTTCCGCTTTGTTGACTCGTTTCAATCTTTGACTTCGCATAGCCGCGTAGGTTTGGCAGGCTCTGAAAAGGGCGCCTGACATGAGAATTGTCGATGCGGTGCATGCGACTCCTGCGCATGCCGTAACCGAAGCGAACGTCGCCTCTTACTGGCGCGATGGCGCCGTACTTCTTCGCGATGTCTTTTCAGACGACTGGATCGCGAGCCTGCGCGACGGCGTTGAGCAAGTACGCGCCGATCCGGCCGAAGGTTATCATTGGTATGCCGGCGGTCCCGGCGAGGAGAGGGTGTTTTTCAATGTCAGCCGATCCTGGCCACGCATAACCGCATTCCGCCGATTCATTTGGGAATCGGGCATCGCCGAAATGACCGCGCGCATCGCGCGCTCGCCCTTTGTGGACCTGCTCTGGGATGGCGTCTTCTATCGCACCGAAGGCCTAGACCAGCCGACGCCATGGCATCAGGACGCGCCCTACTGGCCAGTCGAAGGTGACAAGATCGTAAGCGTGTGGATGCCGCTCGACCCCGCATTGGAACACAGCGTTCTTGGCTTTGTGCGCGGCTCGCACCGTATGGGCCATTTCAAACGGCCGTCGTTTCGCGACGGCGGCAGATCACCCCACTTCTCGGCCGGGGATCGAAGCGACGCGATTCCGCTGCCGGATATCGATGCCGGCGCGTCTGGCTTCAAGGTCGTCCGCCAAGCCATGAACCCCGGTGATTGTCTGGTGTTTCACGGCTTCGCGCTGCACGGCTCGCCGGGGAACAAGGACGACGCACGAAAATTGCGCGCGGTTACGTTCCGCTTCGCAGGCGACGGCACAACCTTCGTGGAGAGGCCGGAGGGCACTTCGCCCAGCTTCGGCGCGGGAGTTTTCCGCCCCGGCGAGCCCATAGGCGGCGAACTTTTCCCCCGGGTTTGGCCTCAGCCGCCGATAGCGATTTAGGGCGCGGCGCGTCAGCCCAGGAGCGCCGCCAGCAGCGGCACCAGGAACGCCGTCGCCAGGCCGTTCAGCCCCATCGCGATTCCCGCGAAGGTCCCAGCCACCTCGTTGACCTGGAACGCGCGCGCCGTGCCGATGCCGTGCGCCGTCAATCCGACCGCGAACCCGCGCGCGGGCCAGTCTCGAATGCCGAGAAAATTCAAGACCGGCTTTGCGATCATGGCGCCCGTGATGCCGGTCAAGATCACCAGCACGGCCGTGAGCGAGGGCACGCCGCCGATCTGCTCGGCGATGCCCATGGCGATAGGCGCCGTTACTGACTTGGGCGCCAACGACAGAAGCGTTTCGCGGCTGGCGCCCAACGCATAGGCGATACCGACGACCGAAACCGCCGCCGTGACCGACCCGGCCAGAAGCGCCGCGACCATCGGCACAAGATTGCGCCGCACCACCGCGAAATTGAGATGGAGCGGCACGGCAATCGCGACGGTCGCGGGGCCCAGCAGGAAATGAACGAACTGCGCGCCGTTGAAGTAGGTCGGATAATCCGTTCCGCTGACGATCAGGACCGCGACGAGAGCGGCGACCGACACCGCGACGGGATTGACCAAGGGATTCTGGCCCGCGCGCTGGTAAAGCCAGAAGGCGGCGACATAGGCCGCCAGCGTGGCCGTTAGCCACAGAAGCGGCGTCGCGCTGAGATAGACCCAAACATCACCGAAGCGGGGCATCATGGCGCCTCTCCGCCCGTGCCGCTCCAGCGCGCGACCCAGCGGAAGACCAAGGCCGTGACGGCGATGGTGAGAACGGCGCTGACCAGAAGCGCGACCAGGATGGCGACCCATTCCGATTCGATACGCGCCGCGTGGACCATGACGCCGACGCCCGCGGGCACGAACAGAAGCGACAAATGGCGCAGGATCGTCTGCGAAGTCTCGCGCAGCGGCTCGGGCATCGACCCGCGCGCGACGCAGATGACGAACAGCATGACCAGACCCAGGACCGGGCCCGGCACGGGCAGGCCGCACAGGCGCGCGAGCAATTCGCCCGCGAGCTGACAGAGAAGCAAAAGAGTGAGAGCCCCGATCACGGCCGGATCATAGCATCGCGCGGCGGGCGGCTAGAGCGGCAGCAGCGTGCCCTTGCCCGACTTGAGCGCGCCCTCATAGATGGCACCCGCGACCGCCACGTCGCCCAGAGCCAGACCGGAAAAAATCAGGCCCGTGCGTTGCCGGTCATCCGTGCGCGCCTTGATCTTGCCCGAGGCCAGATCAGCCAGTTCCGCGTTGAACGGTTTCAGATAGCCGAGCCGGCCCAGCTTCACGTTCTCAGCGCTCTGGGCATGGTCGTCGGTCGCCATCAGGTCGAAGGCATCCCCTTTGCTCCAATCGACCGTGCGGCCGATATCCAGAAGCCCGGCATAGGAGCCGGGCGAGAACCAAGCCGGATCGATAAAGGGCTTCGGAAGCGTCGTGCCCTGGGGCGCGCTGGAAATGACGATATCCATCCCCTCCACCGCCTTGCGCGGATCGGTCACGACAGTGGTTTCCAATCCCTGCGCGCGTGCCTCGGCGGCGAAGACCTCGGCCGTCTCCTTGCGGCGGCTGTATGCGAAAGCGCGCTTCAGCGGAAAGTGTTCGCGGAAGGTCAGCAGGTGGCTGCGCGCCTGTACGCCACAAGCCACGAAACCGATCGTCTCGCTGTTCTTCTTCGCGAGGTAGCGGCCGCCCACTAGCGTGATCGCGGCCGTGCGGTGCGAGGTGATCCAACGCCCGCTCAGGATGCAGAGAGGCAGTCCTGTCGCGCGTTCGGACAGGATGATCATCGGGCTGATGGCGGGCACGCCGCGCGCCTCGTTGCCCACCACAGTGCCGCCCCACTTCACCGCGGCATAGGCAGGTTTCTCCATCACCCCTGCCATGGCCAGGAAGAAGCGGTCGGGATCTGGGAAAATGCCTGTCTTGGGGCGCGTGACCGCCCGGCCCGCCGCCTTTTCGCACAGCATGAAGTCGACCGCATCGCCGAGCGCGCGCGGCCCCACGCCCGCCGCTTCGATGTCGGCGTCGGAGAGATAGAGGATGTCGCGGCCGGGTTGCATCGCCTTAGAGGGGAAGAACGGTGCCCTTGCCCGCCTTAAGCGCCCCTTCGTAGATGGCGGCGGCCACCGCCACGTCGGCCAATGCCATGCCGGAGAAGATCAGCACCGTGCGCTGCTTAGCATCAGTGCGCGCCTTCTTCGCGCCCGAGGCGAACTCGGACAGCTCGGCGTGGAACTTCCCGGCATATTTCAAACGGCCAGACTTGATGTGCTCCGCGCTCTGAACGTGATCGTCGGTCGCCATGACATCCGTCTGGTCCGGCTTGTCCCACATGACCGCGCGGCCGATATCGAGCAGCCCCGCATAGGAGCCCGGCGAGAACCAGGCCGGATCGATGAAGGGCTTCAAGCCCGGCCCTTCCGGCACGCTGGAGATCACGATGTCGATGCCTTCGACTGCCTCGCGCGGCTCGGTGACGACCTTGGCTTCAAGTCCTTGCGCGCGAACCTCCTTGGCGAAAGCCTCGGCCGTTTCCTTGCGGCGGCTGTAGGCCACGACGCGCTTGATCGGGAAATGTTCGCGGAACGCGAGAAGATGGCTGCGTGCCTGCACGCCGCAGGCGATGAAGCTGATCGATTCGCTGTCCTTGCGCGCAAGATAGCGGCCACCGACCAGCGTGATGGCCGCCGTGCGGTGGGTGGTGATCCATTTGCCATCCAGGATCGACAGCGGCAAGCCCGTGGCGCGGTCCGACAGGACAATCATCGGGCTGATGCTGGGTAAACCCCTTGCATCGTTGTCATGGACCACGCCAGTCCACTTCACCGCCGCATAGGCTGGCTTCTCCAGCACGCCGGCCATGGCGAGAAAGAAGCGTCCCTGTTCCGGGAAGATGCCGACCTTGGGCGCCGTCTCCGCGCGCCCAGATGCCTTCTCGCGCAACATCGTCTCGACGGAATCGCCGAGCGCGCGCGGGCCCACGTTGGCCGCCGCGATATCAGCATCCGAGAGGAAGAGGATTTCCTGTCCCGCTTTCATGGCGCCTCTCCCCCTTACAACTTCAACACGCGGCCAATGCCCTTGGCGCGCGCGCGTTCGTAAACGACGCCGCCCACCGCCACGTCGGCCAGACCCAGCCCGCCGAACATCAGTGCCGTGCGGTCCTTGTCCGACTTGCGCCCCATCACCTTGCCCACGACCAGGTCGGACACCTCGCCGTTATAGGGCTTGGGATAGGTGAGCTTTTCGGTCACGGCTTGGGCCAGATCGTCGGTCACGACGCAATCAAGCGCCGTCAGCGTCTCGCCCTTCCACGGATGTCCCAGATCGACGATGGCGGCGTACGATCCCGGCGCCAGCCAGGCGCCATCGAAGGTGCGCTCCGGCTTCGGCACCACGGGCACCGTGGTCACGACGATGTCCATCCCTTCCATGGCGGCCTTGGGCGAATCGACCGCCACGGCCTCCAAGCCCAGCTTGCACGCCTCGGCGACGAAGGCTTCGGCCGTTTCCTTGCGGCGGCTATAGGCCTTGAGGCGCTTCAGCGGATAGCGCAGGCGCAGCGCGTCCAGATTGGTTCGCGCCTGCAGGCCGCAAGCAACGAAACCGATCGAGGTGGAATCCTTCTTCGCAAGATACTTGGCGCCGACAGCCGAGATGGCCGCCGTGCGCACGCCCGTGATCCATTGCGCATCCATCACCGCGACCGGCATGCCGGTCACGAAGTCGTTGATCACGATCTGGCCATTGATATGGGGCTGCCCGCCATGGGTCTGGGTCGAGGTGACGCCCACCCACTTCATGCCGGTATAGCCCTTGTCCTTGATGCCACCGATCATGGCCAGGAACCAGCCACTGTCCGAGTGAAGCGCGAGCTTCGGTTTCATCATCGCCGTGCCCTTGGCCTTGGACACGAACATGGCTTCGACCGACGCCTCGACATCTTCCAGCGGCACGTCGCACGCCGCGATGTCCGCGCGGGAGAGGTAGAGGATTTCGCTACCGAGCTTCATGGAGATTTCCTTCCCGCGCTTCGTCACAACGGCAGAACGTGGCCGATGTTCTTCTTGAGCGCCTGTTCGTAGATCAGCGCACTCGCGGCCACGTCGCCCAGGCCCATGCCGGAGAAGATCAGGCCGTTGCGCTCCTGGCCGTTTTCGCGGCCCGGTTTGCGTCCGACCAGCATCTCGCCGATCTCGGCATGGAACGGGCCGGAATAGTTGGTCTTCTCCGGGCTGTTCGGCCCGCTTTGCTCCAGATCGTCGCAGACCATTTTGTCCAACGTCTTGATCGAGTCGTGATGCCACGACCGGCCGACATCCACCATGGTGACGAAGCTGCCGGGCGAGATCCACGCGCAGTCGAGGAAGGACTTGAAGCCCTCCTTTTCCGGCACGCTGGAGATCACGATGTCCTGCCCTTCGACCGCCTTGCGCGGATCGGTCGTGGTCTCGGCCCTGAGGCCGCGCGCCCTGGCTTCGGCTGCGAATTTCTCGGCCGTCGCCGGATTGCGGCTATAGGCCACGATGCGCTCGATCGGGAATTCTGCCGTCAACGCGCCCAGATGCGTGTGCGCCTGCAGGCCGCAGGCGACGAAGCCGAGCGAACGCGAATCCTTTTTGGCCAACTGCTTCGCGGCGACGGCTGAGAACGATGCCGTGCGCGTGCCCGACAGCCAATTGCCGTCCATGAAACAGACCGGTAGGCCGGTGACAGTCTCGTTCAACATCACCATCGGGTTGAAGTCGGGGAAGCCGTTGGCCGCGTTGCCTTTGACGTAGCCCAGCCATTTCACGGCGGCGAAGGGCTCCATCACGCCGGCCTTCGCCATAAACATCTTGTTGCCGGGATACATGGCCAGCTTGGGGCGCATGGTCGTCTTGCCTTCGGCCTTGGCCCTGAACATGGCTTCGACCGCGTCGTTCATCTGCTTGGGCGTAATGCCCAGGGAAACGACGTCCGCCTTGGACAGATAAAGGATCTGCTTGCCGACCTGGATGTCCATTTGCGCCCTCCGCACCGGGCGACAGAGTCACCACAGGGCACGGGCAACGGCAATAGTCTTGCTGCGGTCGGGAATGGGAATGTCCGTCGGGCGTATCGCACTGCGCGCCCGGTGGCCTCGCCCCATCGCCTCCGCTACCATCCGGCGCACCACTGACGGGGATACCGCATCGTGACCGACGAACGTCCGCTCGTGGGCGTCCAGGTGCTGGACGCCGCCACCTACATCGCCGCCCCGGTCGCCGCCGGAATTTTAGGCGAGTTCGGCGCCGACGTGCTGAAGATCGAGAAGCCCGGTATCGGCGATCCTCTTCGCAAGTTCGGCAGCCCCGCGCGGGCCGACGGCACGCTCAATTGGCTGAACGACGCGCGCAACCGCCGCTCGATCACCCTCGACCTGCGCAAGCCCAAAGGGGCCGAGCTGTTCAAGCGCCTGGTCAAGGACACGGACGTGGTGGTGGAGAATTTCCGCCCCGGTACCCTGGAGAAATGGGGCTTGGGCTGGGACACGCTGCACGCGCTCAACAAGCGCATGGTCATGCTGCGCCTGACGGCCTATGGCCAGACGGGACCGATGAGCAGTCGCGTCGGCTTCGCGCGTATGGCACACGCGATGAGCGGCATCGGCTATCTGGCCGGCAACCCTGGCGAGCCGCCGGTCAACCCCGGCCCGCCGTCCCTCGCCGACTACATCACCGCGGTTTACGGCGCGCTCGGCATCGTCTTGGCCCTGCGCTCGCGCGACCAGACAGGCATCGGCCAGTATGTCGACCTGGCGCTGTACGAGGCCGTGTTCCGCTCCCTCGACGAGACGCTTCCGGCCTATGCCAAGCACGGCAAGATCCGCCAGCCGACCGGCTCGCTCACCTCCAACGCTGCGCCCAACGCCAACTATCCGACCAAGGACGGCGGCTACGCCTCCATCTCCTGCACCGACGACAAGATGTTCGGCCGCATTGTAACGGCCATGGGCCGGGCCGAGCTGATCGACGATCCGCGCTGGGCCACCAACACCGCGCGCCTCAAGATCCGGCCCGAGGTCGAAAAGCTGGTTTCCGACTGGACCCGGACGCTGACGCGCGCGGAACTGGTAAAGATCTGCGACGAGAACGAAGTGCCGTGCGGTGCGATCCTATCCATCGAGGATATTTACAAAGACCCGCACTATCAGGCGCGCGAGATGTTCACGCGGATGACCGATCCGGAAGCCGGCGAAGTCGTCCTACCCTCTCCGGTGCCGAAGCTGTCGCGCACGCCTGGCCGCATCACCAGCGTCGGACCGAAGCTGGGCGACGCCAATGACGACATCTATCGCGGCCGCCTGGGGCTTTCGGACGCGGACATCACGGCATTGAAGGCCGATGGCGTGATCTAAAAGAAATGCCCTCACCCTGAGCCCGTCGAAGGGTGAGCTTCTTTAGAATCGACGGCCCTCATGCTTCGACGGGCTCAGCATGAGGGCTTTTGGTTCGGGTATCGGAACCACGCATCGCGCGCTTGCCGGATAGCGGCGGGCGCTTCATTCTGCGCCGCATCCAACGCACGGAGGCGACCATGGCGACCTTGAAGATCACCCGGCTGAACAAGAACGGTCTAGGCGGCAAGAAGCTGCAGGACTGGGGCAACTTCGCGGAAGGGCGCCAGCTCGTCGGCAAGCCGCGCGAGTCGGGCTACAATTTCTACACCGACGGCACCAAGCAGTTGATCTCCGGCGTGTGGGAATGCACAGCGGGCAAAGTCGCCATCAAGAACTTCCCCTCCGATGAGTTCTGCATCCTGCTCTCGGGTTCGGTGATCATCACCGACGCAGCGGGCAAAGCCGAGACCTTCGGCCCCGGCGACGCCTTCATGATTCCCAAGGGCTTCAACGGCACCTGGAACATGCTGGTCACGGTGCGCAAGTACTACGTCATCTTCGACGACAAGATGTCGGACAAGCTGGCCAAGGCGAAGACCAAGCCGGCCGCGAAGAAGCCTGCGTTGCGCGTGATCGCGGGCGGCAAGGGCAAGAAGCGCCGCAAGGCCGCCTGAACGTTCTTCTCAGTCTTTTAAGGATCGACGATGGATTTCTCCCTGACGCCCGAGCAGCGCGAGCTGCAGGAAGCGGCGCGCGCCTTCGCGCGCGAGCAGATGGCCACGGTCGCGCGCGAGTGCGAGGACACGAACGAACCGCCCTCCCACGCCTGGCGCAAGCGTTACGCCGAGATGGGTTTCCTGGGCGTCAACATGCCGGAGGAATATGGCGGGCTCGGCCTCGGCAATCTCGAAGCCGTGCTGGTGCTGGAGGAGTTCGCGCAAGTCTCCGTCGCCGTCGCCTTCCCCATCTTCGAGGCCAATGTCGGTCCGGTGAAGGCGATCGAGAAATTCGGCAGCGAGGAGCTGAAGCGCCGCGTCTTGCCCAAGGTCTGTGCGGGCGAGATCCAAGTGGCCGTCGCCATGTCGGAGCCTCAAGCGGGCTCGGGCCTGACCGACCTCACCACCAAGGCACGCATCGAGGGCGACACAATCGTCCTCAACGGCCAGAAGCGCTGGACCTCCGGCGGCGGCCATGCCGAGGGCTATGTCGTCTATTGCCGTCTGTCGGACCAGCCGGGTGCGAAAGGTATCGGCGCGGTCTATGTGGAGCTGGGCACGCCCGGCCTCTCCTTCGGCAAGCGCGAGGAGTTGATGGGCTTCCGAGGCATCCCCTCGGCCGACATCCACTTCGACAACGTGACCGTGCCCAAGGAAAACCTGATCGTGCCCGCGGGCGGCTTCGGCAAGCTGATGGAGGCCTTCGATCTGGAGCGTTGCGGCAACGCGACCATGGCGCTGGGTGTCGCAGCCGGCGCGTTTGAAGCCGCGTTGGCCTTCAGCCAGGAGCGCAAGCAGTTCGGCAAGCCGATCTGCGATTTCCAAGCCGTGCAGATCAAACTGGCCGAGATGAAGATCAAGGTCGAAGGCTCGCGCCTTCTGCTCCACCGCGCGGTCTCCAACGCGGCCGCGGGCTTGCCCTCGGTGCTGGAATCGAGCGTGGCCAAGTGCTTCGCCAACGAGATGGTGCGCGACGTCACCGGCGCCGCGCTGCAGCTCATGGGCGGTTACGGCTACGCCAAGTCCTACGGCATGGAGCAGCGCATGCGCGACGGCTGGGCCTGGGGCATCGCGGGCGGCACGGTCGACATCCAGAAGATCAACATCGCCTCGGCCCTGGTCGGCCGGCGGTTCGACCAGCGGCGATAGGGCGCCCTATCAAGGAACGACGTTACCAAGGAACAGCCGCCGTCGAACAGGCGTTAACGGTCTTCGGGCACCGGCTTCCGCCGGTGCCCGATCGCCAACTTGCTTCCGTTCCATGGCGCGATGATCTGGCGGGTTAGCCGCCAGACATGACGTCAATCATACTATCTAGGAGCGCCTGGACGCGCAGTAACACATGAGCTGCTCCCGCGCGCTGTCGAGCGCCTCATCGGACAGCTCATCGGAAAACTCGGAGAAATCTTCAGTCCGTTCATCCGGCTGATTCATGGTAACTCCCCTCCTTTTTTGTCGACATCCGGCAGATCAAGTTGCTTCGGTCCTCATCGAGCGGTGCTTCGCTCGGCGCCGCTAGAATTCCTAGAAAAAAACGTCCCGCCGGGGATACAGCCCCTGGCTTCAAGTGCGCGGTCTAGGGCCTCGTCGGAGAGATCGTCGGAAAATTCATCGAACTCTCGAGAGAGACCATTTGACTGATTCATGAGATCACCCCGGATCTTGGTGCATGGTCGAACCGACGACTTCAATACCGCCTTAAGCATACACGAAAAAGCCGGTCATAACGACTATCCAGCAGCGGTGCCCTGCGGCTTTCTTAATCCTTCAAGAACTTCACGAAGCCTTCCAGCGGCTCGCGCACCGTGACCAACTTGTTCTCGGGCGCGGATGTGTCCTCGTAGCCGAGCGACATGCCGGACATGAGGATCTGGTCGTCCGGGACGTCTAATGCGCGACGAACGGCGGGGCCGTAGGAGCACCAGGCTTCCTGCGGACAGGTCTCGAGTCCGAAGCCGCGCGCGGCCACCATCACATTCTGCATAAACATGCCGACGTCGAGCCATGAGCCGAATAACAACCTGCGGTCCATGCTGACGAACAAGCCGACGGGGGCGCCGAAAAACTCGAAGTTGCGCAAAGCCGCGGCCGTGCGCGCCGCCATGTCCTCTTTCTTGATTCCGTAAAGAGCATAGAGGTCGTAGCCCACCTTGCGCCGGCGCGAGACATAGGGCTCGAACCACGGGTGCGGCGAATACTCGTATTCCTCCTTGCGTTCGCCCGCCTTGGCCGCCGCGATCACCTCGCGGCTGACCCGGTCGCGCGCGGCGCCCGTGACGACATGAACGAGCCAGGGCTGCGAGTTCGTGCCCGAGGGCGCGCGCGCCGAAACCTCCAGGATCTTCCGTACCGTCTCCTCCGGCACCGGATCGGGCAGGAAGCGGCGGACGGACTTGCGCCCGGCAATGGCGTCGAGGACCGGGACGGTGTCTGGATTCACGGCTTTACCTTGCATGGCGACCTTGCTCTCGAACTGGCGGCCGCGCGGCGCGCGCGACGGGCAAACGATTACACCAATGAAAGCGGGGATGCACTCACGCAAAGCCCCTCACGTTGAGCCCTGTATGCCAAAGCAGGCCGGTTTAAGTCGTTATCAGAGTGGAACTCTGCGGGATCGTGCAGGTTTAAACAGTACGAAACTGATCAGAGCATCTCATGAGCATCCATCGGAATTTCGGCCTTAAAAAACCAAAGCGACCTAAATCGCTGACGCGTCCGGTTTTGCGGGATTCGAAAATCAAGGGAAAGGCGATAACGTTGCCTGACCCATTGCCGCCCGGGACCTACGTCCCGCCGATGGATGGCCTGGATGCCGGTATTCCGTGCGATGGGATTCGCGAGCGCAGCTAGTCGGATCGGAAAGCCGCATCATTGACGACTTGGCCGCGGCCGAGGTCTTACAGGCTGACAGCTTCGTGCGGTGCATTTCGCCCGAATTCAACTGTCCCGCTTTCGCGCACCCTTCTTCGCCGCCTTGGCGCGGCGTTCGCCGTATTTCACCCCCTCCAGCTTGTGCCCGTCTGGGTCGAGGAAGAAAACGGCGTAGTAGTCGTCGTAATGCTCGGCGGCCGCATCGACAATCCGAGCTTTGCGGCGCTTGCGGAATGCCTGCAGCGCGTCCACATCCTTCCGGCTGCGAAGCTGGAACGCATAGTGGTGAAAGCCGATATCACCATCACGGTGTTTGTGTTTCCGCCCTTTCGCATCGGCCGGATAGATCCAGAAGCGCGTCTGACCGTTGGTCCAGCCGATGGCCTGGTCGTATTCGTCCGAAACCTCAAAGCCCAGGAACTTGAACAGGGCGCCGTAAAATTCCTTGGACTTCCGGTAATTGCCAACCCGGATCACCAGATGGTCGATGCCGACGACGCGAGACATGGCCGCCTCCTGCGCTTCATTGCCTCTCGAAGATCAATGCGCGGCCGGGCGTAAGGTTCGACGGATCAGAGCGCCAGCAACCGCTTCTTCAACTCTGCGTCCCACGGTACGGATTTGCCGGCCTTCAGGTTGACCTGGACGTTGACCGATTCGCTGATTGCGCAGAGCGTGTCCGTGTGGTCGTACATGGCCTGACCGTACGCCACCGAGCTGTTGCCCATCTTGGTGATGCGCGTACCGATGCGCGTCGTGGTCGGGTGTTCGATCGCGCGCACGATGTCGACCGAGAAGCGCACCATGACCAGGCCGTTCACCGGTCCCATCACGTCATGCTTGGCCCATTGCCAAAATTGCAGGCGCGCATCCTGGAACAAGGTCACGTAGACCGACTGATCGACATGGTAGGTCAGGTCCATGTCGCCAAAGCGCGTCTTGCTCTCACGCCAGAATTTGTACAAAGCCTTGTCGCCGAGATGGGCGGGAATTTCGTGCGCCATGGGATGCCTCAGACCGATTCGAGGATTTTGCGGAGCTTGTCCGGGATGGGCGAAGACTTGCTGCTGGCATAGTGCGCGTGGGCGCTGACCGTTTCGGACAGGGCGCAGCATTCGCCCTTGCCGTTGAACAGCGCCTGGCGCACCCGCAGCGAGGACGTGCCGATCTGCTTGATGCGCGTGCCGATCTTGACCGTATCCGGATAGTGAACTTGGCGCAGATAGTCGATCGCACCCCGCACCATGATCAGGCCGCTTTCCTTCGGAAACGGAAACTGGCCCAGCCCGCGCCAGAACTCGATGCGGCTGCTCTCGAACAGGCGGCTGAACACCACGTTGTTCACGTGCTGCATGATGTCCTGGTCTTTGAAGCGCAGCGGGTAGCTCTCCCAGCACTTGTAGGAGGCAGGGTCGCGCGGATCGGGTGTTTCAAGCTGGTCCCGGCTCATGGAAGGGGTCCTCGCAGGCGGGTGACGGGCGTATCGCGGTCCGATGAACGGTATTGCGATATAATACGATCGGCTGGGCGCGAGTCGCGCCCCTAAACCAACTCTGCTAATGAAGGATGACGAGCTTGTAAAGGCGGCGCGCAGGGCGCGCCCCGCAAAACGCATATTCCGGGAGAGGATCAGATGGCGAAGCTTCGGACCGATTGGAAGGGCGTGTTTCCAGCCTGCGTCACCCCGTTTGCGAAGGACGGTTCGGTGGACGAGGCGGCCACGCGCAAGATGATCGACATGTTCCTCGCCGACGGCGTGGACGGTCTGATCATCGCCGGCTCGACCGGCGAATGGTTTTCCCTGACCGACAAGGAGCGCGTCGACCTGTTCGCGCTGGCGCAGGAGCACACGGCGGGCCGCGTTCCGGTCTTGGCCGGCACGTCGGCCATCGGCACGCGCGAAGCCGTGCAGCTGACGCAGGCCGCGAAGAAGCTGGGCATGGCGGGCTGCATGGTTCTGCCGCCGCCCTATGCCCTGCCCTCGCGCCGCGAGGTCATCGCGCACTTCGAGGAAGTGGGCAAAGTCGGCCTGCCGATCATGCTCTACAACAACCCGCCGCGGACCAGCATCAACATCGATGCCTCCCTCGCGCGCGACCTGGCCAAGATCGACACGATCGTGGCGCTCAAGGATTCGACCCGCGACCTGTACCAGAAGAGCGAGACGATCTACGCCGTCGGCGACACGCTGGCTATGTTCGCCGGCCTCGAGCCCTACATCATGTCGAACGTCCATCGCGGCGCGGTCGGCACCGTCTCCATGATGGCCAACGTCTGCGGCCCGGACCTGGTCGAGTATTTCGGCCTGTGCGCGAAGGGTCGCTGGGAAGAGGCCAAGGGTCCGCAGAGGACCGTGGACCGCCTGTACCACCTGCTGTCCAACGCAGGCGCGCCCAACTATGTCTTCGTCAAGGAAGCGATGGAGATTCTGGGCCGCGCGGGCGGCGGCACGCTGCGCCGTCCTTATCTGCGCGTGGATGACGCGACGCGGAAGAAGATCGAGGCCGGCCTCGCCGAGATCCCCGTGAAGCGGTCCGGCAAGCGCCTCGCCGCCGAGTAGGCGGGGCTTCACCGGAATAGACGGCCAGCGTCATGGCGGGGAGCGTCTTCGTCGAGACGCCGCCCCGCGACGCCGAGATCGTCGTCGTGGGCGGCGGCGTCGCGGGCATGTCCACGGCGCTGTTCCTGGCGCGCGCCGGGCGCGACGTCGTTCTGTTGGAACGCGGTGTGCCCTGGGGTGTCGCCTCGGGCGCCAACGCAGGCACCCTGTCCCTCCAAGTCAAACGCGCCGAGGTTCTCGACCTCTGCAAGCTGAGCCTCGACGTCTGGCGGCGCTTCGGCGCCGAGATGGACGTCGATGTGGGCTTTGGCCAGCCGGGCGGCCTGCGCGTGGCCACCACCGACGCTGAGGTCGCCCACCTGCGCGAGTACTCCGACGAACAGCGCGGGGGCGGGCTGGAGTTCGAATGGCTGGAAGGCAACCAACTGCGCGACATGGCGCCGTGGCTCAGCACCGGCGTGCGCGCCGCGACCTTTTGCAGCGGTGACGCCTATGCGAGCCCGCTCCTGGCCGGCGGCTCCCTGATCGCGGCCGTGGCCAAGGCCGGCGGGCGTATCGTCGGCCATGCCGAAGTGACCGGTCTTTCGCGCGAGAACGGCGCTTATAGGATCGAGACGACCAAGGGCGCGACACGCGCCAAAATCCTGATCATCACCGCCGGCCCGTGGTCGGGCGGCCTTGCACGCATGCTGGGCGTGGCGCTGCCGATCTATGTCGACGTCAACATGCTGTCGATCACCGAATCCGCGCCGAAGCTCTTGGACCGCGTCATCACGCATATCGGGGGCATCCTGTCGCTGAAGCAGCTTCCCAACGGCACGATCCTGATCGGCGGCGGCTGGCAAGGCCGCGGCCGTTTCGCCGGGATGGAGAAGTTCGCCGACCATGTGCGCCTGGGCCAGAACCTGACCACGGCGGTCAGCGTCGTGCCCGACCTGGCCAAGCTGCGCCTGGTGCGCACCTGGGCCGGTTACGAAGCCGTGGCGCCCGACGCCCTGCCCGCCTTCGGCCGCCTGCCGGGTACGGACGACGCCTATATCGCGGCCGCCGCGCGCGGCGGCTTTACCTTCGGCCCGGCGCAAGGTCTTCTCATGTCCGAGATGATCCTGGGCCAGCCGCCCTCCACTCCCATCGGGCGCTTCGATCCCGCCCGCCTACTGACCGGGGCACACGCATGACCGGCTTCCGCATCACGGACGGCATCGACCGCGGCACCGCCTTTCAATTCACCTGTGATGGCGAGGCCGTGACTGCCTATCCCGGCGAATCGATCGCCGCCGCGCTGATGGCGGCAGGGCACCGCCGCACGCGCGTCAGCGCCCGCAGCCAGATGTCGCGCGGCCTCTATTGCGGCATGGGCGTGTGCTGGGAATGCATCATGGTGGTCGACGGCAAGCCCGCCGTGCGCGCCTGCATGACGCCCGCCGAGCCGGGCATGAAGGTCCAGACCCAACACGGCGTGGGTCCGGGAGACGGCGCATGAGGGAGACCGACCTGGTCATCGTCGGCGCTGGCGCCGCTGGCCTCTCCGCCGCATCCGAAGCGGCCAAGCATGGGCTTTCGGTCACGGTGTTGGACGATAACCTTTTGCCCGGCGGTCAGTATTTCCGCCGCCTGCCGACCAGCTACCGCCACACGAAAGAGACCGTATTCGACAAGGAGCGCGCGCGGGCCGATGCGCTCTATGCCACAACCGGTCAGAAGGGCGTCACCTATCTGAACGACGCGGTGGTGTGGGAAGCGCCCGAGGATGGCGTGCTTGCGTTTGCACGCGGCGCCGATTCGGGCCGCATCCGCGCCAAGCTGACGATCATCGCCTCTGGCGCCCACGACCGACCCGCGCCCTTTCCCGGCTGGACCCTGCCCGGTGTTGTCACCGCGGGCGGCTTACAGAATCTTCTCAAAGGCCAGCGCGTCATCCCAGGCCGCCGCGCCGTGGTGGCGGGCAACGGGCCCTTGGTGCTGCTGGTCGGCGCGACACTCGCGCGCGCGGGCGCCGAGTTGCGCGAAGTCGTCGAGGCCGCGCCGATCCTGAAGCGGCTGGCGGGCTCTATCGCCGATCTGCTGGCCATGCCCAAGATCGTGCGCCAGGCTGCCGACTACCGCCTGGCCATCATGAAATCGGGCGCCAAGCTGCGTACCGGCTGGACCGTGATCGAGGCACGCGGCGCGAACGAGCTGGAAGAGGTCGTTCTGGCGCCAATCGACGAAGCGGGCAAGGTGAACCGCTCGCGCTCGCGCACCGTGAAAGCGGACCTGTTGGTGGTTGGCTTCGGCCTGATGCCGTCCATCGAAATGGTGCGGCTCATGGACTGCAAGTTGGAATGGAAGCCCTTGCGCGGTGGATGGGTGCCCGTGCGCGGCGCGAATTTCGAGACCTCGCGGCCGGGCGTGCTGGCGGTTGGCGACGGCGCCGGCATCGGCGGCGTCGAGATGGCGCTGCGCGAGGGCAAGCTGGCGGGCGTGATCGCCGCCGAACGCCTGGGCAAGCTGTCGCGCGATCAAGCCGCGAGCCTGAAGGCGCCGATCCAGTCCGAGATCGCCAAGGTGGAGACCTTCCGCCGCGGGCTGGAGCGGCTCTATGCCATGCCGCCTGCATTCCTCGACCTGCTGACGCCTGAAACAATCGTCTGCCGTTGCGAGGACGTGACGGCGGGCGAGCTGCGCGCGCGCCAGGACGCGGGCTTCGGCAGCACGGCGGCGCTGAAGGGCACCACGCGCACCACCATGGGACGCTGCCAGGGCCGCAATTGCCTGCGCACCCTATTGGCGCTGATCGCGCAGGCCAGCGGCCAGCCGATCGACCAAGTGATGATGCCGCGCCCGCGCCTGCCGGCGCGCCTCGTCACCATCGGCGACCTGCTGCAGGAAGAGCTGCCGCCGATCGAAATGCCGAAGGACCCGCATCTGCCCCGCGGCGAGCAGGTCAGCTAAGGAATCACGTCGAAAGGATTTCCGATGCCGAGCGTGCGCGTGTCGACGGGTGATTGGGTGCGTGGGCGGGAGCGGCAACTGGTCGATGCCGTCCACCAGGGCGTGCTGATGGGCCTCAAGGTTCCCGATTGGGACCGCGATACAGCGCTTCACCTGATCCCCGAAGAGCGTCGGATCATCCCGACTGGCTGCTCCGAGCGCTTCACCAAGATCGAAGTGCTGCTGTACACGGGCCGGACGACGGAAACCAAGCGCGCCTACTATGACGCGACGTATGAAAGCCTCGCGGGACTCGGCATCTCGAAACAGGACGTTAAAATTATCCTGATCGAGATGCCGCCCGAGAACTGGGGCATCGGCGGAACGTTTCCGCTGCCCGCTTAACTATCGCTTCTTCTTCGCGGCCTTCTTGGGCTTCGGCGCTTTCTTCGCGGGCGCCTTGGCCTTGGGTGCAGCGTGCTTCACGCCTACGGCTGCCTTCGGCACCACCAACGCGTCCACGGCAACCGCGCCCTTCGGCCCCACGATCACCGGGTTGACGTCCAGCTCGGCCAGAAGATCGCCGAGATCGTGCGCCAGCAGTGACAGGCGCGACGCGGCCTTGGCGAAGGAACCGACATCGGACGGCGGCCGGCCGCGCTTGCCGTCCA
>JAPLOM010000063.1:77348-146336 GCA_026400755.1 Alphaproteobacteria bacterium | reverse complement strand
TGAGCTTGTCCACATAGCGCCGTGCGGTCGGCGCGTCGAAGTTGGGCAAGGCCACCGTGCGGTCGCCCAGGATCTCGATGAAAATGCCACCCGCGCCGACCACGACCAAGGGACCGAACTGGTCGTCCGAGATCATGCCCAGCGCCATCTCGACGCCGGCCGGCGCCATCGGCGCCACCAGCACGCGTGCGCCCAGACGCTTCTTCAGGTCGGCATAAGCCGCCTTCACCGCCTTGGCATCGGCCAAGCCCAGCTTCACGCCGCCCACATCGGACTTGTGCGCGATGCCCGGCATGGCCGTCTTGAGCGCGACAGGGAAGCCCACGGCCTTCGCGGCCTTGAGCGCCGACGCCTCGTCCTCCACCACACGCACGTCAGGCACGGGGATGCCGTAATCCTTCAGCAGCGCCAAGCCCTCTGCTTCGTCGAGCATCTCTGCTTGCGCGAGCCGCGCACGCCAGCGCGCCTTCACCTTCTCCGAAACCGGCTTGGGCGGCTCGATCTTGGGCAGCTCGGCGCGGTCGCGGTGGTCCAGCACCTTGCGCAGCGCGACCAAGCCGCATTTGGTGCCCTCGATCGTCGGGATCTTCGCCGCAGTCAGCGTCTTGGTCAGCTCACCGTGACGCGTCCAACCGAAGTTGGTGACGACAGCCAAAGGTTTGTCGAAACGCTTGGACGCCTCGATGACGACCCGCACCCAACCTTCCGCCGTAGCAGCGTGGTCGCGGATGCTGGAGAAGATCACGCCGATGGAGGTGTTCGGATCGCCCACGAGAGCGCAGAAGCTCTCGGTGAAAATGTGCTCCCAATTGATGCCCGTGCCCCAGGCGTCGAGCGGATTGACGGGCTCTAGGCCCGGATCGAGCAACGAGGCCAATTTCGCGGTGGTGGCCGGCGTCATCTTGGGCAGCGGCACGTTTGCGTCTGACGCCAGGTCGATCAACAACTCGCGCTCGGCGCCCGAATCCAGGATGCCGACCACGCCACCCTTCTTGGCGCGGCGCGGCTGATTGAACATGGCCAAGGTGCCGGCCATCTCGTCCAACGCCTCCACACGCATGACGCCGTAGCGTTCGAACACGGCCTCGTAGGCCGCGTCGTTGCCGGCGATGGCGCCCGAATGGCTGATGGCCAGCTTGATGCTCTCTTCCGTGCGACCGATCTTCAGCGCAACGATAGGAATTTCCTTCTCCTGCGCCTTCTTCAACTTCTCGATGAAGTTCGCGGGGTCGCGCACCGTTTCCAGGATCAAGCCCATGGCGCGCGTGTTGTGCAGCTCCATCGCGTAGTCCATGTAGTCCGCGATGGTCGTGGTCAGCTCCAGCCCCGCCGAGACACACAGGTTGTAGCCCAGCCGCTCGTCGTTGAGCGTGAGCGAGGAGAAGGACGAACCCGAGTGGGACAAGAGCGTGATGTCGCCCCGGATCGCCTTGTACGGCGGCCAACCGAAAGACAGGAACAGGCCGATGTCGAGATTGTAGAAACCCATGCAGTTGCCGCCGCAAATCGGCACGCCCGCATCCTTGGCCATCTTGGCCAGGCGGCGCCCCAGCGGCGGGTTGGTGTCGTTGTCGAGATGGCCGCTGGAGAAGAAGGCCACCGCGCGCGCCTTGTTGGCGATGGCATCGGCCAGGGCCGCTTCCATCCGCTGATTGGCCACGCACAGCACGGCCAGATCCACCGACTCCGGCAAGGCGGCCAACGAGGGGAAGCAAGGCAATCCCTCGACCTCGGGATACTTGGGATTGATCGGGTAGATGCGCCCCGCGTAATCGCCGCGCTTGGCCATTTTGACGCTGGTGTTGCCGACCGAGTCGGGCGTGGTGGAGGCGCCAACGATGGCGATCGAGCGCGGCGTGAGGAGCGGCGCGAGGCGATGGGCGGTCATGGATGGAAGCTCCGGCGGATGGGTGGTGCAAGAAAAAGGCCCCATCCCGCGTCGCGCGTGGGATGGGGCCTTTTGTCGATGGCGGACGCGGCGTCCTTACTTCGCGAACCGCGATTCGCGCCAAGCAAGAGCGGCCTTCAAGCCGTCTTTCTTGGAGACCTCGCGGAACTTCATGCGATCCGGCGTGTCCAAGCTGGTGATCTGCACGTCGATGTCGACCGCGTGCTGCAGGGCCTGGCGCATGCCCATCGCGTCATAGGCGCGGTGGATGGCCTCCTTGGTCAGCACCACGGCTTCCCTGTCCATGACGGCGATCTCGCGGGCCATCTTCTTGGCCTCGTTCACATGCTCGCCGGCCGCAACAACTTTGTTGATGATGCCGATCTCGAGCGCGCGTTTGGCGGGCACGCGGTCGTTGCCAGTGAACAACAATTCCTTGGCCTGCTTCGGCCCGGTCATCCACGGCATGAGCATGGCCACGATGCCCGCGCCGAAGCGAAGCTCGGGTTCGCCGAAGAAAGAGTCCTCGCCGGCGATGGTGATGTCGCAGGCCAGCGCGATCTCGCACGCGCCCGCCAGGCAATAGCCATGGACGGCGGCGATGGTCGGCTTCGGCGAATGCCAGAAGCCCATGATCATCTCGAAGTCGAGCTGGAGCAAGGCCTTGTTCTCGAGCACGCCCTTGCGCTTGTCGCTGGCATCGCTCTCCTTCAGATCGAAGCCCGCGCTGAACGCACGGCCGGCACCCGTCACGACCATGACGCGCGCATCGTCGTCCTTGTTGAAGCGCGCCTGGGCGTCCATCAACTCATGGACCATGGGCCCGTTCAGGGCGTTCAGCGACTTCGGACGGTTCAACGTAAGAAGGACGACGCCCTTCTCGAGTTCGTAGGTGATGGTTTCATAGCTCACGGTTTTCTCCCCTTGCGCGCGGCGGCGCATCCTAGGGGCGCGCTCGCGGCAGGGCAACGCACTGCCCCTTGCTCAATCGCATGCCAAGTCGCGTTTTGGCGTACCCGTCCCAGCCGGAACCGCCGTCGTCAGCGCGGGTTGGACCTGTTATAACGGCGGCTCTCGAAAGACGGCCCGAAAAGGCCGGAAACCGACGGCCCGCGCGGCTTGACGCTTCGCGGGACCGATGTTTGACTAAACATCGGATAGCGATAGTTTGTATTGTATTACAATACACCTATCCGACACCCGGACATGGGTGACAGGGACGAAAACCGAATCTAGTTTCAAGACGCCTTTCGCGTGAAACGAGCCGGCCCCCGACAGAAGGGCTGCGCTGCCGTCCGCAGACGCAACCCGACCCAGGAGCGAAATATGCACTTCGGAATCTTCAACCTCATGCCGCAGCGCGACAAGAACAAGCCCGTGCGGCAGGTCTATTCGGAGATGGTCGAACACGTGAAGCTGGCCGAGCAGATCGGCTTCGAGATCGCGTGGTTCGCCGAGCACCACTTCTCCAACTACTGCCTGTGCCCCTCGCCCTTGACCATGGCGACCTACATGGCACCGCAGACCAAGCGCATCAAGCTGGGGCCCGCCGTCATCGTGGCGCCACTGTATGAGCCGGTGCGCATGCTGGAAGACATCGCCGTGCTGGACACGCTGTCCGACGGCCGCCTGGTTCTCGGCTTCGGCTCAGGCTACCAGGAATACGAATTCCACAAATTCAACATCGACCTGAAGTCGGGCCGCGACCGCTTCCTCGAGATCATCGACCTGACCGAACAGTTCTTCACCAAGCCTTCGGTGACGCTCGACGGCAAGTACTACAAGATCCCCGAGACCTACTTCAGCGTTCGTCCGACGCAGAAGCACCCAGACGTCTACGTGGCCGGCCTGTTCAACGATCCGGAGACGCAAGGCCGCATCGCGCGCCGCGGCTATGTCCCCATCACCACGACGGGCTGGATGACGCTGGAGCAGATCGCCGAGATCCGCCAGAAGAGCGCCGATGTCTACGCCAAGGGCGGCGGCAATCCGGGCAACATGCCCTTCGCCATCCAGCAGTATATCTACGTGACCGACGACAAGGCCGACGCGGAGAACGCGGCCGATCACGCCCGTTACGTCCGCCGCGTGGCCGCCGCCATGCGCGAGAAGTACGGCCGCGTCGATGGCCACTGGCTGCAGGAAATCGAATCGAATGGCGAGCCGCCGTTGTCCGAGATCGCGAACAACGCGGTCATGGGCTCGCCAGACAAGATCGCCGAGCAGCTCATCAGGGAGATCGAGACCCTCAAGCTCTCGCACCTGTCTTGCTTCTTCGCCTTCGGCGGCTTGGAGCACAAGCGCATCATGCGTTCCATCGAGCGCTTCGGTTCCGAGGTCATGCCCAAGATCGCCAAGCATTTCGGCGGCGATCTGAAGAACGCGGGCAACCCCGTGAAGCGCCTGCAGGTCGCGGCCGAATAACCGGCCCCACCCTCGCTAGGACGGTCGAGCGCCCGCCCTTACCGGCGGGCGCTCTTTTTTTGCCCCGGCGCTTTCCCTATCTTGGGCCCTTCGTCCTTTTCCCTCCCTCCGCGAGAGCATCCGATGGCCGAACAGGATTTGAGCAAATACGTCGCCACCGTCGAGACACGCGTGCACAGCCATTACCGCGACGACGTTGTCTCGCTTGGCGATATCACCGAGCTGTTCGGCATGGCCGGCGGCAAACTGTCCTACATGCTGGATGGCGATGCGGGCTTGATCCGGCATTTCGAACAGTTCGAGTTCCTGGCGGCCGTCTATGACGGCGACTATCTGCGCGTGACCGCAAAGCTCCTGGCCGTCGGAAATACCTCGCGCAAGCGCCTGTACGAGGCGCACGTGGTGGCGCGCACGGTGAACGTGGGTCCGCTGGCCACCTCGGGCCAGCTTCTCGATCCGCCCATCCTGGCCGCACGCGCCATCGGCATCACGGTGACGCCGCTCGATTGCCAGTGGCTGACGCCGCCGGAACTGAAGGGCAAGCCCAAGGCCAAGGCCTGAATCATGACGCACGCGAAACCGAAGGCCGATCTGTCGGCCCTGTTCGCGCCCAAGGGCGTGGCCTTCGTCGGCGTATCGGAAGACCAGTCGCGCTATGGCGGGCGGATGCTGCGCTATTGCCTGGACGGCGGCTATGCGGGCGGCATCTATCCGGTGAATCCGAAATACGAGACCGTCATGGGCCTGCGCTGCTATCCGGAAGCAGCCGCCATCGACAAGCCGGTGGACGTGGTCGTTGCCCTTGTGGGGCCTGACCGCCTGCCCGCGCTCTACGACGCCATGACCGGGCGGGCCAAGTTCATCATCGTCGTGGGCGACATGGTGCCCGGCGGCGCACCCGACCGCGAGGCGCGCCTCGACGAGTTCCGCCGCAAGATCGCGGCGGGCGGCCCGCGCCTGATCGGCCCGGTCTGCCTCGGCGTCGTGGCGCCCCACGCGAAGCTGGCCATGTGCGGCTCCAGCACCCTGCCCGGCGGCCTGCCGCGCGCGGGCAATGTCGCGCTGGCGTCCCAGAGCGGCGGCATCGTCTCGGGCGTGATCGACCGCGCGCGCCTTTCCGGCGTCGGCTTCTCGGCCATGGTCTCGGGCGGCGGCGACTTCGATCTCGACACCTGCGACTACCTGGAATTCTTCATCGCCGACCCCAACACCAAGGCCATCGCGCTCTACGCCGAAGGGCTCGACGACTATGACCGCTTCTTCGCGTTGGCCGAGCAGGCGCGCACGGCGGGCAAACCGATCGTGTTCATGAAGCCGGGCTTCTCGGAGGCTGGGGCCGATGCGGCCCTGTCGCACACCGGCCGCGTGGCCGGCGACCGTGCGGTGCAGGCCAGCGCCTTCCGCCGCCACGGCATCGTGCTGGCGACCGACATCGACGATCTGCATGCGACCGCAGCACTTCTGGCCGGCAAGCGCTTCAAGGCCGGCACGGGCGTGGGCGCCGCGACGCTCTCTGGCGGCTATGCCGTCGCACTCGGTGACGCCCTCTCCGACGCGGGCTTGCCCATGGCCAAGCTGACCGAGGCGACCAAGGCGCGCTTGACCGAAAAAGCCGGCCAGCCGCGCCCGGCCAATCCGGTCGATCTCGCCGGCCGGCCTTCGCCTGGCTACGAACTGCACGACATGATCGCCGGCGTCGAAGCGCTGGACGCCGATCCCAATGTCGGCGCGGTCTATTACGGCGAGATGGCCTTTTTGGGCATGGACAAGGCGGCCCAGCCACTGGCCGAATTCGCACACCGCGCGTCCAAGCCGTTCGTGGCCTGCTGGCAAGGCGGGCCGGTCGTGGGCGAGGTCCATGCGGGCTTGCGCGCGGGCGGCGTGATCGCCTTCGACACCCCGACCACCGCCATCCGCGCGCTCAAGGGCCTGCACGAATACGGACGCATCGTCGAGAACCGGCCGCCCGCGATGCCCGCGCGCCGCCATGGGCCGGAACGGCTGAGCCGCTTCGGCGCGGGGCTGATGCCCGAGGCCGAGGCCTATGCGCTGCTGACCGATTATGGCATCCCGGTCGCTCCACACGCGTTGGCCCAAACGCCAGACGACGCGGCCAAGGCGGCGGCGAGATTCGGCCGCCCGGTCGCGCTCAAAGGCATGATCGCGGACGTGGCGCATAAGACCGAGCGAGGCTTGGTGCGCCTGGGCCTCTCGGGCGTGGCGGTCGCGGTCGCGGCCGAGGAGATGAAGCGCCGCGAACCCGGCATCGAAGGCTTCCTGGTCCAGGCCATGGCCGAACCCGGTTTCGAGATGCTGGTCGGCGTGACCAGCGACGTGCATGTGGGCCCGGCTGTCGTGGTCAACTTCGGCGGCATCTTCGCCGAGGCCATGGGCGCGCCTGCCGTGGAGGTCGCGCCACTCGACGCGCGCATCGCCGAGGAGATGCTGGCGCGCATCGATCCAAAAGGGCTTCTGTCCGGCTATCGCACCGGAAAACGCTACGACCGCGCGGGGCTGGTCTCGCTCCTAATCGCACTGGGCCATCTGGCCCACGACCATCGTGGCCGCGTGCGCGAGATCGACCTCAATCCCGTGATCGTGTCGGCATCGGGCGCCGTGGCCGTGGATGCGCTGATCCGCCTGGCCTGACGCTCAGTACCAAAGTTTTCGGTCGACCACGTTCTTGAGCTTCTTGCCCGACAGCAGCCGGTCGAGATTCTCGAAGAACAGGTCGAGCGTCTTGGGGATATAGGCCTCCAGATCGTCCGACGTGCAGTGCGGCGTCATGATCAGATTCCGCGTGCCCCACAAGGGCGATTCCGCGGGCAACGGCTCGGGGTCGAAGACATCCAGCACCGCGCCACCAATGCGGCCCGATTCAAGCCGTGCGCGCAGCGCCTTATAGTCGATCACGGCCGCACGGCCGAAATTGACCACGCCCGCACCCGGCTTCATCGCATCCAATTCGCGCGCGGCCAACATATGCCGCGTCGCGGGTGTGACCGGCAGCGTGACCAGGACAAAATCCGCACGCGGCAACAATTTCAGCAGCTTCTCCGGCTTCGCCATTTCGTCCACCGCCGGATGGGTACCGCCAGAGCGGCGCACGCCCAACACCTTCATCCCCATTTTCTTGGCCACGCGGGCCGCCGCGCCGCCCATGTTGCCGACGCCAAGGATCAGGAGCGTGCGCCCCGCGATGGGTCCCGTGAACAGCGGCTCCCACCGCTTCGCACGCTGGCTGGCCAGCAGTTCGGGCATGCGGTTGTTGAGCATGAGCACCGCCATCAACGCGGACTCGCCCGTCTTGTCGCGATGGATACCCCGGTTGTTGGTCAGGATCGCGCGCTCGGGTAGCCATTCGAGCGGCATCAAATGCTCCACGCCCGCGCCCGTGTTGTGGATCCATTTGAGGTTGCGCGCGCCCGCGCGGATCATCTCCTTGGGAAAGCGGAAACCCATGGCGATGTCGACCGCGCCGATCATGGACGCCATCTCGTCGAAGCTTTCACCGATGGTGACCTCGATGCGCTTGGACAACGTCCTGTGGCGCTTCGTGGCCTCGGCATAGCGCTCCGGCGTGATTTGAAACACGGTGGGACGGCTATAGGCGCCGTCGAAGAAAACCTTGAGTTTGCCCTGGCGTTTTCCGGCAGCCATTTTGACGTCCCTCCCCAAGAACGCGGTTAACCCGGCAGTATGACGGGGCCGAAACTCCCTCGTCCACCCGACCCGCGCGCCGGCTTTCGAACGCGCACGAGTGAAGTCCCGCCCTTGGCCGCCCTTTCCCGCCTCGTCCCACAATCCTGGCACCGGCTGCCGCCGAACAGCCAGGGCGCCCTATTCATGCTGGCCAACGCGCTGAGCAGCGTCGTCATCATGATCCTGGTGCGACTGCTGGGGCAGGACATCCCCGTCTTCGAACTGGTCTTCTTCCGCAACATCTTCGTGCTCAGCCTAGGCCTGCCCTTCGTCTTCCGCGGCGGGCACAACGCGCTGAAGACCCAACACTTCAATCTGCACTTGGCGCGAGGCGGCATCAGCTTCGTGGCCATGTCGTGCTTTTATTGGGCGTTCAGCCACCTGCCTATGGCCGAATCGACCGCGCTGATGTTTACGATGCCGCTTTTCCTGATCGCGCTCACGACTTTGTTCCTCGGCGAAAAGATAGGCTGGCGCCGGACATCCGCCACGGTCGCGGGCTTCCTGGGCGTCGTCATCATGCTACGCCCGGGTTACGTCGCCTTCGATCCAGCGTTTCTCGTGCCGCTGATCGTCGGCCTGGCCGATGCGGTGACCGCCCTCGTGATCAGGAAGCTGGCCAGAACGGACAGCCTTCTGACCATCATGCTCTACATGGCCATGACCACCATGGTGCTGACCATCGTTCCCACGTATTTCATGTGGGTGACGCCGACCACAGAATTCCTGGGCCTCCTATTCGTGATGTCGCTGCTGACGATCGTCAGCCAGTTTGCCTACGTCGCCGCCTTGCGCGTGGGAGAGGCGACCGCCGTGGCGCCGTTGAACTACATCCAGATCGTCTTGGCCGGCCTTGCCGGCCTATTGCTCTTCGCCGAGAAGCCCAGCGTGTGGACCGCGACGGGTGCGCTGGTGATCGTGGGCAGTACCCTCTACATCGCCCATCGCGAGGCACGTTTGAAGCGGCATGCCGGCACCTTGGCGCCACCGGGCGAAGTACCGTGATCGCGGCGGCGAAACGATCGCTGGAAGCCTGGCAGCGCATGCCAGGCAACACCCGTGGCGCGGTCTACCTGGTCATCAACGCCCTGCTCTCGGCCGGCTTGGCCTACTACATCCGGCTGGCGTCGAAGACGATGCCGACGGCCGAGATCATCTTCTTTCGCAACCTTTTCTCCATCTGCATTCTTCTGCCGTTGGCCTTCTGGCCGGGCCGTCCCAACGCCTACCGCACGAAGCGTCTGCCGCTGCATCTCATGCGCGGAATGCTGAGCTGCGCCAGCATGGCGTGTTTCTATTGGTCCTACAGTTTCCTGCCGCTCGCGGAATCGACGGCGCTGATGTTCACGATGCCGTTGTTCATCATCGTGCTGTCCGCGCTGTTTCTGGGTGAGCGCGTGGGATGGCGGCGCACGACGGCGACGGTCTTGGGCTTCGGCGGCGTGCTGCTCATGCTGCGGCCTGGCTCAGGCGCGCTCGATATCGCGCTGCTGGTGCCCCTGGCCATCGGCCTGATCGACGGCACCATCACCCTCGTGGTGAAGAAACTGACGCGAACCGAGAGGCTGCTGACGATCATCCTCTACATGGGCACGGTCACGTTCATCGTCTGGCTCCTTCCGGCCTATCTCACCTGGAAGGAGCCGACCTGGCACGAGGTCTTCCTGATGTTCATGGTGTCGTTCTTTTCGATCACCGCCCTGGTCTTCGCGATCATGGGCTGGAGAGCAGGGGAGACGACGGTGATCGCGCCCGTGAATTACTGCCAGATCATCATCATCGGCGCGGTCGGCTTCCTGTTCTTCGCCGAGGTGCCGGACATCTGGGCCGCCCTCGGCGCGGCCGTGATCGTGGGCAGCACGCTTTACATCGTCCACCGCGAGGCGCGGTTGAAGCACAAGCCGATGCCGGTTCGCGCCGACGAGCAAGGTCCGACCACGACATGAGCGTCCCCGCACGGCGCTTCTCCGGCACGGTCGAGGGCGCGATCTGGATGATCCTGGGCGGCTCGCTGTTCGCGGGCATGAGCGCGATGATCCGTCCCGCGTCGGAGACGGTTCACCCGTTGGTGGTTTCGTTTCTACGCGCGGGCATCGGCGCATTGGTGCTTTTGCCCATCCTGCTCCGCGCAGGCGCGGTCATTCCTCCCAAGGGTATCCGCAAGGCCGTCGTGCTGCGCGCGCTCAGCGACAGCACGGCCATGGCGTTGTGGTTCGTCATCATCCCGGTCATGCCGCTGGCCACCGCCATCGCGCTGAACTTCACCTCACCTTTGTTCTCCACGATCTTCGCGGTCCTGTTCCTGGGCGAGGTGGTGCGGCGGCGGCGCTGGACGGCCATCGCTTTCGGCTTCGCCGGTGCCATGATCATCCTGCGGCCCGGCACCGAGGCGCTGAATTGGGCCTCGAGCCTGGTGCTGATCTCCGCGGCCGCGGCGGCCATGTCGCGGGTCGGCGCCCGGCATTTGACCTTCCATATCGACGCCAAGCGGATCGTGGCCTACCACTTCCTGCTCCTGGCGCCGCTGCTGCTCATTCCCGCCATTCCGGTCTGGACCTGGCCCGACACGCGGACGCTGCTGCTGACCGCCTGCCTGTCGATGCTGGGCACCTTCGGCCATTTCTGCGTCGCCAAAGCCATGCATGTCGCCGAGGCCTCGGAGATGGCGCCCTTCGACTATGTCCAGCTCATCACCGCCGCAGCGCTGGGCTATTTCCTCTTCAGCGAGCTGCCGGACGTCTGGACCTGGGCGGGCGCCATCGTGATCGCGGGTTCGACCATCTATATCGCCCGGCGCGAAGCCGCCATCCGGCGGGCCGCGGCGAAGAACGGTCGTTGAGGTTTCGCCCCCCCTCGGCTAGGTTTTGCCCTGAAGATGCGCCTGTTTCCGGGCGCCCAATCAGGGGTTCGACCATGAACGGTTCAGGCTTCTCGCGCCGCGATTTCCTCAAGGGTTCGGCGGCCGCGACTGCCACCGCCATGACCCCCGGCTGGGCCCTGGCGCAGGCCACCAAGGGACAAGCCCAGGCCAAGGGCCAGTTCGTGGCGCGCATCGAACGCGACATCATCAATATCGACCCCGCCAATCGCATCAGCGCGATCGAGGGCAATATTTGCCGCGCGACTTACCAGACGCTGGCGCGCTTCAAACCCGGCTCGCTCGAATGGGAGTCTGACGCGGCCGCGACCATCAAGCAGGTCGACGCCAACACGATCGAATTCTCGCTGAAGCCGAACCAGAAATTCGCGGGCGGCTACGGCACCATGACGGCCGAGGATGTGCAGTTCTCGTTCATGCGCTTCATCGACCCCGCCAAGAAGGTCGCCAACGCAGGCGACTGGATGCAGCTCGACAAGGTCGAGGTCACTGGCCCTCTCAGCGGCCGCATCCTGCTCAAGACGCCCGCGCCAGCCCTGTGGAAGACGACAATCTGCGACGCTTCAGGCTGCATCGTCTCCAAAAAGGGTTACGACGCGCTGGGCGACAAGATCGCGACCCAGGCCATCGGCTCGGGCGCCTATGCCCAGCGCGAGTGGGTGCCGGGCCAACGTTTCGTCATGGCCGCCAACGGCGATTATTCCGGCCCGAAACCCGCGTTCGGCGAGATCGAATTGCGCCCCATCACGGACGACAAGGCGGCCGATGCCGCCTTCCGCGGCGGCGAGACGGATTTCACCCGCGTCTCTCTGTCGAGCTTCAGCGAGATTTCCAAGCTGCCCGACGCGGCCACCGTCCGCATGGATGGCATGGACACGATCTGGATCGGCATGAACGTCCAGAAAGCGCCGCTCGACAACATCAAGGTGCGCCAGGCCATTCGCATGGGCATCGATGTGAACGCCGTCCTGACCGCGGCTTGGGCCGGACAGGTCAAGCGCGCCAAGACCCTGATCCCGCCCCAGATCTCGGGAAGCTGGAACGGCGCGCCGCTCTATGCGCGCAGTGTCGCTTCGGCCCAACGCCTGTTGAAGGAAGCCGGGGTCGAGGGCTTCAAGACCCGTCTGACGATCATGAACACGGAAACCCATCAGGCCGCGGCCAAGGTCGTGCAGGCCAACCTGGCCGAAATCGGCATCGAGTGCGCAATCCAAGCGCTGGACAGCGACGCCTATTACAGCGCGGGCAAGGACCCCGGCGGCAAGGATTTGGAGCTTTCGCTCCAAACCTTGAAGGGCAAGTTCGACCCCAGCTTCTATACCCAGTGGTTCACCACCGCCCAGATTGGCATGTGGAACTGGCAGCGCTGGAGCAACGCAGAGTTCGACAAGCTGTCCGCGCGCGCGGCCCAGACCAACAACCCAACCAAGCGCATGGACGCCTTCGTGCAGATGCAGCAGTTGATGGACGCATCGGCTGCTTTCGTCTGGCTGACCCACGACACATTGACCTTCGCCTCGCGCAGCTGGTTGAGGCCGGCCCTGCTGCCCAACGGCAACGACTGGCAGCTTCCGTTCTTCCGTCAGGTTTGAGCGCCGGACGCATTTCCCAAGGCTGCCCGTTCTTACCGGCCGCCATGCGGCCTTTGCATCGATCATCCAAGTCCCATGCGATGGCTGCGGTGGCGGGGCCTCCCCAAAGCATTTAAGAGTGGGGACGGATGAGCAAGCCGGCCCAAAAGCGGGCGCCCGTGGTCGCGGTCTCTGCGCCCGTCGAGGGTGCTTTATGGATGATCGCCGCGAGCACCTGCTGGGCGCTCATGAGCGCGATGATTCGCTATCTGGCGACCGACCTGCCGCCGGTCGAGGTGGCATTCTTCCGGATTCTTTTCGCCGCCTTCATCATGGTTCCGCACATGGTACGGAACCGTACCGGTATCTTTCCGCGCACCCACCGGGGCCTGTATCTCGTTCGCGCCGCGTTGCATGCTGGCGCCATGCTGTTCTGGTTTTCCGCCCTGACCATGATGCCTCTGGCTCCGGCGACGGCGCTCTATTTTACGGCCCCTTTCTTCGCCACCATCCTGGCGGTCTTGTTTCTGGGCGAGGTCGTTCGGGCGCGCCGTTGGCTGGCCGTGGCCGCGGGTTTCGCGGGGGCCATGCTGATCCTGCGCCCGGGGCTGGAAGCGCCCGAATGGGGCGCCATGCTCGTGCTCGGCACGGCCATCACTTCGGCGATCGGGCGCATCACCGTCCGCACGTTGACAAGGGACCAGAGCCCCAACGACATGGTCGCCTATAACTTCACGATTTTGACGCCGGTTCTCTTGGTGCCCGCGCTCCTGGTGTGGCAATGGCCCACCCTGGAAATGTTTGCCTGGCTCGGCGCACTCGGCATCGTCGGCGCGGTCAGTCATCTCTTCATGACTCGTGCCTATGTGGTGGCCGAAGCGTCCCAGATCGCGCCATTCGATTTCACTCAGCTTCTCGTCGTCGCCTTCATCGGTTACTTAGTCTTCGGCGAGATTCCCGATGAATGGACCATCGCGGGCTCGGTGCTGATCGCCGCCGCCGCCATCTATATCGCACAGCGGGAAGCGATGGCGCGAAAAGCCCAGAGGGCAGCGGCGTGACCGCACCCCTCACCCACTCCCCGCTCAAGGGCGCGCAATGGATGGTCGGTGCGGCCATCTGCTGGACCGTGATGAACTTCTTCGTGCGCATTGCGGCCGAGGAACTACATCCGGTGCAGATCGCCTTCTTCCGTTGCGTCTTCGCCGTTGCGCTTCTGGCGCCATGGGTGATCAAGCACCGGACCGGGTTCTTTGCGCCGACAAAACGCAAGACGTTTCTGCTTCTCGCGTTGTGCCAAACAGTGGCCACCCTCAGTTGGTTCATCGCGGTCTCCCTGATCCCACTGGTCGAAGCCACAGCCCTCTCCTTCACGACACCGTTTTTCGCGACCATCCTGGCGACCGTGTTCTTGGGCGAGATCGTCCGCGTTCGCCGATGGACGGCTATCATCGTTGGATTCTCCGGAGCCATGATCGTGCTGCAGCCCGGCGTCCAGGAATTTCACTGGGCTGCGCTGCTTGTCTTTCTCTGCGCGGCCACGGCGGCTTCGTACGGTGTCATCGTCCGCCACCTTTCAAGCGGTTTTTCGCCGATCGCGATCGTTGTCTACAATTTCGTCCTGATGACGCCGATGACACTGGTTCCGGCGCTGTTCTTCTGGGAGACGCCGACGCTGTATGCGCTGAGTGCCGTGCTGGGTGTGGCTGTGATCGGCACCATGGGTCATATCTGCCTGGCCCGCGCATGGGCCAGCGCGGAGGTGTCCGTCGTAGCACCCTTCGACTATGTACAACTCGTCTTCGCGGCCGCCATCGGCTTTGCGTTCTTCAATGAACGGCCCGACATGTGGACCTGGATCGGCGCCGCCGTGATCATCGGCTCTGCCTTCTATATCGCCCGCCGCGAGGCCTACCTCCATCGCGTCCATGATGTGGCCGTGGCGGCCGACGAGCCACCACGCCAGCCTGGCACGAAGCCTTGAACGCCTCCTCCGCATCGGACGGCCTGCCAGCCCCGGTGCGGGGTGTCCTCTGGATGGTGGTCTCCGCTGCCTGCTTCTCGGCCATGACGGCGTCTATCCGCCCAGCTTCGGCCGATATGCATCCGCTGCAAGTGCTGTTTTTCCGCAACGTCATCGGACTGGCCCTGATGATGCCGTGGCTTCTCAAGTCGGGCATCAGCGCGATGCGATCCAAGCGTCTGCCGCTTCATATCCTTTACGCATCGCTCGTCTACCTCTCCATGTCGACCTGGTACTACGCAATTCCGCGGGTCACGCTGGTGGATGCCGTGGCGCTGAGCTTCACGATCCCCTTTATCACCACGGGCTTGGCCGCGACGTTCCTTGGCGAAAAAGTGCGCTGGCGCCGCTGGCTGGCCATCGCCACGGGGTTCGCCGGCGCGCTGCTGATCCTTCGTCCGGGTTTTGGCAATGTCGACCCGAACATGCTTCTCATCGTCTTGAACGTGCTGGGTTGGGCGGCGGCCGTGATCATGATCAAAGTGCTGAACCGCAAGGACAGCACGAACGCCATCGTCAGTTACATGTTCGTCCTGCTGACGCCGATGTCCCTTCCGGCAGCGCTCGACAACTGGCGTGATCCCACCTGGACGTCGATCCCATGGATTCTCCTACTCGGCTTGGCCGGCTGGGCCGGCCATGTCTGCGCGACCCGCGCGGTTTCGCTCGCGCCCATGTCGCTGGTGATGCCGATCGAATTCATCCGCCTGCCGCTTCTCGGCGTGATCGGCTTTTTCGCCTTTGGCGAGGCGCCGGACCACTGGACGCTGATCGGGTCCGCCGTCATCGTGGCCGCCGCGCTCTATGTCGGACACCGCGAAGCACGGGTCGAGGCGGGGCGCGCCGGAGGGGGCGCGGCACAGGCGTGAAAGGACTGCCAACGACCTTTTCGGCGCCGGTACGCGGGGCCTTCTGGATGACCATGTCGGCGGCCGCCTTCGCCGTCATGGCCGCCATGATCCGCCCGGCCTCGGAAGGGCTGCACCCGTTCCAGGTGGTGTTCTTCCGCAACATCATGGGCCTAGCCATGATGGCGCCGTTCATCTTCCACGCCGGCTTCGGGGTTCTGCGAACCGCGCATTTGCGGCTTCACCTCCTGCGCGCGTTGTCGTTCTTCGGCGGCATGGTCACCTGGTTCTGGGCCTTGCCGCACATCCCTCTGGTCGACGCCATCACCCTCTATTTCATCTCGCCGATCCTCATCACCATCCTGGCGGCCGTGGTCTTGGGCGAGCGCGTCCGCATCCGGCGCTGGACGGCGGTGGCCGTAGGGTTCGTGGGGGCCTTGATCGTGCTGCGGCCGGGCGTCTCGACCGTGGACTGGCCGCAGCTACTGATCCTGGCCAACGCCTGTTTCTGGAGTTTCAGCGCCATCGTCATGCGCAGCGTCGCCCGCACCGACAGCGCCGCGACCATCGTCGCCCACATGTTCCTTTGGGTGACGCCGCTGTCGGCGATCCCGGCCCTCATCGTCTGGCAACCGCCGCCGCTGGAATCCCTGGCCTGGGTGGCTGGCGTCGCGGTGATGTCGAGCTTCGGTCACTTCGCCTTGGCGCGCTCGTTCACCTGCGCCGAGGCATCGGCGATCATGCCGTTCGACTACACCCAGCTTCTGTTCGCCGCCTTGATCGGCTTTTTCATCTTCCACGAGGTGCCCGATCTCGAGACCTTCATCGGCGCTGCGCTGATTACAGGGTCCACCTTCTACATCGCCCAACGCGAAGCCGCCCAAGCGCGCGCGAAGGGTGCCGCGACATGAACCTGGCTTCGATCGCCCAGGCCGGTGCCGCCCTGCCCGGCCCCGTGCGCGGCGCTCTCTGGATGACGCTGGCATCATGCTCATTCTCGATCATGACAGCCTTGATCCGGCCCGCGGCGCAGGAGATGCACCCGTTCGAGATCGTCTTTTTCCGCAACTTGTTCGGGCTGATCCTTCTATCACCCCTTATCTTCCGGCAGGGACTGGGCGCGCTTCGCACCACGAAGCTGAAGCTGCATCTGCTGCGCGCGGCTTGTTTCCTGGGCGCCATGCTGTGCTGGTTCTCGGCCATCCCGCACGTCACGCTGGTCGACGCCATCTCACTGAACTTCACCGCGCCCATCTTCATCACCATCCTGGCCGCACTGGTCCTGCATGAAAAGGTCCGGGCCCGGCGCTGGACGGCCGTGGCTTTCGGCTTTCTAGGCGCAATCGTGATCCTTCGACCTGGATTCCAAGAGTTCAACTTCTGGCTGATTCTGGTCCTGGGCGACGCCACCATCTGGAGCATCGCGGCTATCGTGATCCGCATCCTGACGCGGACCGATTCGCCGACCACCATCCTGGCTCACATGTTCATGTGGGTGACGCCGGCCTCCTTCATCCTGGCGCTGTTCGTCTGGCACACGCCGAGCTGGAATACGCTCATGATCCTGTTCGCGCTGAGCCTGGCATCAACCATCGGCCATATCTCCATGACTCGTGCCTTCCACGCCGCCGAGGCGTCGGTCCTGGTGCCATTCGATTACACGCGCCTGGTCTTCGGTGGCCTGATCGCTTTCCTGATCTTCAACGAGGTTCCGGACAAGTGGACGCTGGCCGGCGCCGCCGTCATCATCGGATCGGCGCTGTATATCGCGCACCGAGAGGGCCAGATCGCCCGCGCGGCACGCAGGGCCGAGATGGCCGGATCGAGAGACACATGAACACACGGCGCTGGATGCCCAGCCTGCCGGCGCCCATCGAGGGCATCCTGTGGATGGCTGGCGCGGCCGTCTGCTGGGCGCTCAACACAATCCTGATCCGTCCCATCTCGCTGGAACTGCCACCCATCGAACTCCTGTTCCTGCGCTGTTTCTTCGCGGCGATTCTATTCATTCCCTTTATCGCCAAGGTCGGTTTCAAGGGCATGAAAATGGGCCGGCCAAGCCTCTATTTCATGCGCGCCGCGGCGATGTTCGTGTCCATGCTGATGTGGATCTACGCGGTCAAGCTGTTGCCGATCACCGAGGCCGTGTCGCTGGGTTTCACGGCGCCCCTGTTCGCCACCATGCTGGCTGCGCTGATCCTGCGCGAGAAAGTCGGCGTCCGGCGCTGGACGGCCGTCTTCTTCGGCTTCGTCGGCGCCATGGTCATCATCCGGCCCGGCATCGCCGTGTTCGATACAGCCGCACTCTATGTGCTGATCAACGCCGCCACGTGGGCCAGCGCCATCATCCTGTCGCGCGTCATGTCGCGCACGGAATCGCCGACCGTGATCGTCGGCTACATGTTCATCATGCTGACGCCGGCCACGCTCATTCCGACCCTCTTCGTCTGGCAGACGCCGACGTGGACCGCGCTGATCCTGGTCTTCACCTTGGCCGCGACGGGAACGCTCGGGCACATCGCCGTCTCGCGCGCGCTCACGGTCGCGGAAACCTCCGTGGTCGTGCCGCTGGAGTACCTGCAACTGCCTCTGGCCGCCGTGGCCAGCTATTTCCTATTCAGCGAAGTGCCCGACATCTGGACCCCCATAGGCGCCGCCATCATCATCGCCGCGGTCCTCTATATCGGCCACCGCGAGGCCGTCCGGGCCCGCGCCGCGCACAGGCTGGTGTCCGAGCCCGTGAGGCCACCCGAAGCCTGATTTTCCCCGCTTTCCAGGCGTTGGCCGCGCCTCGACGGTGCTCTAGAATAGGCCGATCGTATTAGGGAGAAAAATTCAATGGCCGACAAGCCGTCCGCAAGCAAGAACTTCGGGTATCCGTTCAGCATCGGAGAGTTCAAGACCCGCCTAAAGAACGTCCGCACCAAGATGCGGGCGAAAGACATCGACATGATGCTGGTGACGGGCCCGGAGAATATCTACTACCTGACCGGCTACCGGACGACTGGCTATTACGTCTACCAAGCGCTTGTGGTGCCGGCGAACGGCGAGCCGCAATTCGTCGTGCGCCGCCTGGAATTCACCAACGTGCAGAGCCTGTCTTGGATCAAGAAGGGTTACGCCGTCGCCGACACCGAAAGCTATTTCGAGGCCACGGCGAGTTGCATCGAAGGGTTGGGCGGCGCGCGGGCACGCATTGGCTTCGACGACCAAGGCTTCTTCCTGCCCGCAGGCATCTTGGACGCGCTGCGGGCGCGCCTGAAGAACGCCACCTTCGTTCCCGCCGGCGGCGTGGTGGAAGCATGCCGCCTGATCAAGTCGCCGAAGGAGATCGAATATATCCGCGAGGCCGCCGGCACGGCAGTGATGGGCCTGGAAGCGGGTTACAAGGTCATCAAGGCTGGCCGCACGGAGAACGAGGTGGCCGGCACCATCTACAACGCCATGGTCTCAGCGGGCAGCGAATATGTCGGCTCCCAGCCTTATGTCGTCACTGGCACGCGCTCGGCCCTCGGCCACGCCACCTTCGAGCGCAACAAGATCAAAGCCAAAGACCTGGTCTTTCTGGAGATCGGCGGCTCTTGGTACCGCTATGGTGGCGCGATCATGCGCACCGTCTCCGTCGGCAAGCCTTCGGCCGAAGTGAAGAAGGCGGCCGAGGCCGTGCAGGGGGCGCTCGAAGCGCTCCTGGCCGCGGTCAAACCTGGCGTGACCTCGGGCGATATCGACCGCGCCGGCCGCCGCATCGTCGAGAAGGCGGGCCTGGGCAAGTACTGGATCCACCGCACCGGCTATTCCATCGGCATCGGCTTTCCGCCGGGCTGGGGTGAAGGCCATATCATGGACCTGAAGCCCAATGACCCGCGCCCCTTGCAGGCGGGCATGACCTTCCACAGCGTGCCCATGATCGGCATCCCTGGCGTGGGCGCGATTGGCTTCAGCGAAACCTGGGCCGTGACCAAGACCGGCGTCGAGGTCCTGACCAAGACCTCGCGCAAGATGCACATCGCCTAGCCACCGGATCATCGGAGGAAACGCGCATGGACGCCAAGAGCCGCCCCACCCTGGGGATGCTGCAATTGCAGAACACGCCGATCCGCCTGCCTGGCGCGATCAGCAATCCGGTGACTTTCGACTTTCCGGTGCGCTATCTGCAAGTACCAGGGGCCTGGACCAAGAACGTGGTTGGCACCGACCCTGGCGTGGTGACGGCCTATATCGAAGCGGCCCGCCAACTGGAGCGCGAAGGCGTGGCCGCCATCTCGAGCGCCTGCGGCTTCACCGCGCGCTTCCAAAAGGACGTGGCAGCGGCGGTGAAGATTCCAGTGGCGCTATCGAGCCTGTCCTTGGTGCCTTTCATGGCCCGCATCATTCCGCCGGGAAAGAAGCTGGCCATCGTGACCTACGACGCCAAGCAGCTCGTCGAGTTGCATTTCAACGGCGCCGGCTGGTCGATGAAAGATACGCCCGCCGTGATCGCCGGCATCGAGGGCAGCGAATCCTGGACCGAAATGGCCAAGCCCGATCCGAAGTTCAACGTGGGCATGTTGGAGCGCGACGTACTGGCCGCGACGCGCACGCTCGTGGCCGCGAACCCGGACGTCGCCGCGATCGTGCTGGAATGCTCGGCCTTCCCGATCGTCGCCGCGACGGTGCGCCGCGAAATCGGTCTGCCAACGGTCGATTTCTCCACGCTGCAGCGCTTCCTAATGGCCTCGGTCACGGCCCAGGCCAGCGCCTCGTTGGCCGCCGCCGAGTAGAACGCCGATGACGCGCCCCACGCTCGGCATCCAGATGCTGGACGTGGGGCCGATTCATCTGCCGGGTTCCTACCACAATCCTACGACCTTCCCGTATCCGGTCCTGCATCGGCACGTGCCTGGTGCGCGCGTAGACGTAGTCACCGGCGGCGACCGTGACATCCTCGGCGCCTATATCGAAAACGCACGAGAGATGGAGCAGGACGGTTGTCGCGCCATCGCTACCTTGTGCGGCTACACGAGCCATTTCCAAGCCGAGATCAGCGCCGCCGTCTCAGTCCCGGTGGCGACCTCGAGTTTGTTGCTGGTGCCCTTTGTCGAGCGCCTCTTGCCGCCAGGATCCAAGATCGCCCTTCTGACCTTCGACGCCACGCGCTTCAACGAAGGTCTTGCCAATGGCGCCGGCTGGTCGCTCAAGACCAGCCCCGTGATCGTCGCGGGCGTCGAGGGCACGGAATCCTGGGACGAGATGCGCAAGCCCCAACCCGGCATCACCCACGCCATGCTGGCGCGCGACGTGATGGCGACCGCGCGGCGCGCCTTCGATGCCCATGCCGGCATTCGCGCCATCGTCTTCGAATGTGCCGTTTTCCCGATCGTGGCCGACCACGTGCGCGTGGCGACCGGTCTTCCCGTGTTCGACTATGTCAGCCTAGCCGGCATCCTGGCTGAGTCCGTGGCCGGACCCGCCGGGATCGCGCGCTCCACCGCCGCTGAGTAGAAGGGTTTCATGTCCGATCTGCCCCGCAACATCACGCCCGCTTTGGCCGAGACCATGATCAAGGCGCGCCGGGCCATCCACGAGAACCCGGAACTGTCCCACGAAGAGCGCGAAACCTCGGCGCTTGTCCGGCGCATGCTGGAAAGCGCGGGCATTTCCGAGATTGAGCCGGTGTTCGACACCGGCCTCGTGGCCACCATCCGCGGCAAGGGCAACGGCCGCACCCTGGCCTTGCGCGCCGACATGGACGCCCTGCCCATCGAGGAGCGGAGGCCGGACCTTCCATTCCATTCCAAGAAGGCCGGCGTGATGCACGCCTGCGGCCACGACGTCCATACCTCTGTTCTGCTGGGCGTGGCGCTGGCGCTCCAGGCCGAACGGGACAAATTCTCAGGAACCGTGCGCTGCGTGTTCCAACCGGCCGAGGAGGCCGAGCCCTTGGGGGCGCGCGAGATCATCAAGGCCGGACATATGAAAGGGGTGGAGGGCATCGTCTCCCTCCACGTCGATCCCGAGATTCCAGTGGGCCTGATCGGCGTGCGCGCAGGCGCCCTGATGGCGGGCGGGCAGGAATTCACCATCCGAGTAAAAGGCCGGTCGAGCCACGCCGCGCGGCCACATCTGGGTATCGACGCGCTGGCCGCTGCTTGCGCCATCGTAGGCGAGCTGCAGAAGGTGCGCAGCCGCCGCACCGATCCCCTGGAGCCGGTCGTGGTCACGATTGGCCGCATGCAGGCCGGCACGGCCAAAAACATCATCGCCGAGACTGCCGTGATCGAAGGCACCTTCCGCGTGCTGGACGAGGGCCTGCGCAGCGAGGTCGCCCGCCTGATCGAATCGATCGCCCAGAATGTCGCGCGCGCCAACGGCGCCGAGGCCAGCTTCGAGACGCTGGAGGGCGAACCTGTTCTGGTGAACGACGCGCCCTTGACCGACCTGGTGCGCCGGGCCGCCTCGGACATCCTGGGTGCCGAGCGGGTGACCGAGATGCGCCGGCCCTCGATGGGCAGCGAGGATTTTGCCTATTACGCGCGCGTCGTGCCGGGCACCATGTTCCGCCTGGGCATCCGCAACGAGGAAGCCGGCATGGTGCATCCCCTGCACCATCCGGAATTCGCCGTGGACGAGCGTGCAATCCCCGTGGGGGCGTCCGTCATGCTGGCCGCCGCACGCCGTTTCCTGGACGGCGAACGCTGAGATGAACCGCAACCCGTTGAAGCCCCTGACCGATGCGGACGTCGCGGCCTATCGCCGCGACGGGGTCGTCTGCCTGCGCGGCGTGTTTGACCTCGACTGGATTGCGCTGGGCGCCGCGGGAGCCGAGCGCAACCTGGCCGAGCCCGGCCCCTATGCCCACACCTATGCCAAGGACGAGTCAGGTCACGTCTTTTTCAACGACGTGGTGAGCTGGCGCCGCATTCCGGAATACGAGCGCTTCCTGACCGAATCGCCGACCGGGCAAATCGCCGCGCGGTTGATGGGCTCCGAGACCGCGCGCGTCTTTTACGACAGCATGTTCTATCGCACCGCCGGCACGCGGGCGCGGACGCCCTGGCATCAAGACAAGCCTTATTGGAGCGTCGAGGGCCAGCACGTCTGTAGCCTGTGGGTGCCGCTGGACCCCGTGGGACGCGAGAGCGCGTTGGAGTTCGTGCGCGGTACCCACGCAGGCGACATAGTCTATTACCGCGACAGCTTCTTCGCCGATGGGCAGGGCACCCACGCTTTCGAATCGACGCCCGGTGACCGCGACGCACGCGAGACCAAGCGGGCGCGCATTCCCGATATCGACGCCGACCCCGGCAAGTACAAAATCCTGGCCTGGGCGATGGCGCCGGGCGACTGCCTGGCCTTCAACGGCATGGTGCTGCATGGCGGCTCGGGCAACCTGCCCGCAGGCAAGCGCCTGCGGGTCCTGGCCGCGCGGTACACGGGCGACGACGCCGTCTACCAGCCCGACAAGCCGGGCGGCACCGATCCGGACTTGCGCCATGCCGGGCTGGAACCCGGTCAACGCTTTCTGGGACCACATTTTCCCCAAGTTTGGCCGCGCGCGACCGGCTAGACTGAGCATAGGAACTCGAACGGAGACCGGCCATGACTGCGGAGACGGATCAGCTTGTAGCCAAAGTTCGCGAGTCCGACATCCAGGATCTGGAGAGGGACGGCGCCATCTGTCTACGCGGTATGTTCGGCCAGAAGTGGCGTGATCTGATCGCCGAGGGGATCGAGAGCGACCTGAAGAACCCCGGTCCTTACGGCCGCACGCAATCCGATCCGGACGATCCCGGCTTCTTCTTCACCGACTATTACATGTGGCGGCACGTTCCGGAGCTGAAGCGCTTCGCGGTCGAAGGCCCGGGCGGCGCCATCGCGGCCAGGCTGATACGTTCCAAGCAGGTGAACTATTTCTTCGACGGGCTGTTTGTGAAAGACGCCGGCACGAAGAAGCCCACGAATTGGCACCAGGACCAGGTCTATTACAACGTCAACGGGAACCAGATCGTGGTGCTCTGGATTCCGCTCGATCCGGTCACGAAGGAAACCTGTTTGTCCTTCGTCCGTGGCTCGCACAAATGGGGCAAGAGCTTCATTCCCATCCTGATCAAGGGCAACAAGGTGCCCCAGGGTCTGGGGCCAGAGTTCGAACCCGCGCCCGACGTCGAGGCCAATCGCGACAAATACGACGTGGCCGCCTGGGACATGGAGCCCGGGGACTGCATCGCCTTCCATCCCATGATGCTGCACGGCGCGGCCGGCAATACGCTGAAGATCCGCCGCCGGGCGCTGCAGTCAACCTGGCTCGGCGATGATTGCGTCTATGGCGCGCGTCAGGTCGAGGTAGAGCCGCGTATCGAGGGTCGCGTTTTCCAAAACGGCGAGCGGCTGACCGATCCAGCCATCTTCCCCCAAGTCTGGCCACGGCCAGACGCCCAAGCTTAACCGGCGGGCGATTACCAGGCTGCCGACCTTATGACATAGCAATTGGCGGCGATGGCTGGCACGCGAACCCGCCGCTAGACTGCCGCGCTATGGTCACCCAGCCCGACATCTTCTCCACCGATTTCAAGGAAGAACCCTACTGGTGGATCGACGCGCCCTTGCGCCGCGCCGAGCCTGCGTCGTTGCCCGCGCGCGTGGATGTCGCGATCGTGGGCTCGGGCTATACGGGCCTGTCCGCCGCCCTGCCGCTGGCCCGCGCGGGCCGCAGCGTCCTGATCTTGGAGGCCAACACGCCTGGCGAAGGCGCCTCCACGCGCAACGCCGGCAACGTCAGCCGCACGCTAAAGTGGAGCTTCGACGGGCTGGTCCACCGCTACGGCATCGATGCCGCGACGGCCTATTACCGCGAGGCGGCTCTCGCCATCGAGCATCTGGACGAGACGATCCGCTCCGAGCGTATCGACTGCCTGTTCAAGCGCACCGGCCGCTACTACGCCGCCCACAGCCCGAGGGCCTACGAGGCGCTGGCGCGCGAGGTGGACGTCCTGTTCAAGCGCGTGGGCTACAAGGCCGACATGATCCCCCGCAGCGAACAGCGCGCCCATGTGGGCAGCGACGTCTATTTCGGCGGCCAGGTCGTGCACGGACCCGGCTATCTGCACGGCGCCCTTTATCACCGGGGTCTGATCGACCGCGCGGTTGAAGCCGGGGTGACAATTGCCGGTCAGACCCGCGTGACTGGCATCCAGCGCGCCGACCTCGATTTCGAGGTCGTGACCAGCCGGGGCCGGTTGCGGGCGAGCCAAGTGATCGTCGCCACCAACGCCTATACGGGGCGCGACGGCCCGGTGTTCGAATACCTGCGCCGCCGCCTGATCCCGGTGAACAGCTATGCCTGCGCGACCGAGCCCGTGCCGACGGAGCTGATCCAATCCATCGTGCCCGGCGGGCGGCCTATCATCACCTCGCACAAGGTGGTCTTCCACATCCAGCCCACGCCGGACGGCAAGCGCTTGATCATCGGCGGCCGGGCGGGCCGGCGCGACAAGGATCTGCGCACCACCGCCGCCCACCTTCACAACCACTTCGCGATCCGCTTCCCCCAGTTCGCCTCCGTTCGCCTGGCGCGCTGCTGGGACGGGTATTTTGCCTTCACCTTCGACTACCTGCCTCATATCGGCGTGCAGGACGGCGTACACTATGCCGTGGGCTGCTGCGGCACGGGCATTCCCATGGGCAGCTACCTGGGACGAAAGCTAGCGTTGCGCCTGCTGGGCAAGGCGGCAGAGGCCAAGACGGCCTTCGACGGGCGCGACTTCCCCGGCGCGCGGTTCTATAACGGCGACCCGTGGTTCCTGCCCACAGTCATGAACTACTACGATTTCCGCGACTCCCTGCCCTTCTGACCTTCCCCCGAGGACCTCCGTGTCTTACGAGAGCGTGAAATCGCCGTCCGAGCACGACTTGATCGAAGCGCCGGTGCGGCTCTACCGCGAGAAGGTCGATCCCACCTGGATCGACCGCAACGACCATGTGGGCGTCACCGGCTATGCCCACGCCCTGCTGCGGGCTTCGGGTGGCGTGCTGCGCTATACGCGCCTTGGCTTCAAGGACGGGCTACCGGAAGGACGCAGCGTCTATGCCCTTAAATGGGCGACCACATATCTGCGCGAGATTCGCGCGGACGCGACGCTGGAATACACGTTCCAGCTCTTGGACTACAGCGACAAGCTAGTTCACTACACGATCTTCATGCACAACGCCGATGAGAACTACGTCGCGGCGGTCAGTGAAAGCCTGGACGTGCATATCCTGGTGGCCACACGCCGCAGCGCGGTGATGCCGCCGGATCGCATGACTCTCCTGGGCCGTATTTGGGACGTCCACAAGTCCATGCCGATGCCGCCGGAGGTCTCGACCACCATTGGCATCCGCAGCGGCGGAAAACGTCAGTCGCGCTGAGCCGCCGTCCGGCCCTTGATACCGGGCTTCAGCATGTCGTTCTCGTCGAACTCGTCCAGCGTGTGGAAGGTCATCGGCGTCTCGCCATCGACCGCCTTCAGCCGAGCCTCGAATGCGGCAAGTGACTTGGTACGTGCATCCGCCGATTCCGACACCTGATCCGAGATGAACGGGCGCAATACGTCGAAGCCGACGAAGCGCAGGCTGGTGTGGATCGGCCACAACATGATATCGGCGTCGCCGTAGCGTCCACGCGAGGTATAAGCCGAGGCCTTGGCGTCGAAGGTAATCGACATCATGGCGCGCTTGCCCGCCAAGCCGCCCGTCTCGTACCACTTGCCGCGCCCATAGGTGAAACCGGGCACGAAGACCCGGTCCATCCATCCCTTCACGATCGCGGGCAGGCCGAACCACCAGATCGGGCATTGGACGATGACGAAATCGGCCCAGCTTATGTTTTCGATCTCGCGCTTGATCTCGTCGGCAAAACCGCCGGTCTTCCAGGCGCTGCCCTGCTCCCGGATGATATTGAGCATCTCGGGATCGCGCTGAGACTTGAAATCGTCGCGGGTGACCTCAGCCTTGAAGCCCTGGCCATAGAGGTCGCTGATGCGGACGGCATGGCCCTGGGCCTCGGACACCCGCTTCGCCGTCGCGGTCAGCGCGGCATTGAAAGACTTAGGCTCGGGATGCCCCAGGACGACGAGCACGTTCATGGCGCGCGCTCCTCTGGCCCTGAGACGACGCTTCAGCCTTCCATTTTGCCCGTGGCCGGCAGCGGCAGCGTGTCGTCCGGACGCCACGCCAGGCGGACGTCCTGGCCAGGCGTCAGGGAACGGCGGCCGGAGCGGGTCAGCTCCTGCGAGATGATGACCGTGTCGTTGGCCAACTGGACGTAATGCTTGATGACGCCGCCCAGGATCAGGGTGTCGATAGCCTTGCCGCTGACGCGGTTCTCGAACCGGCTTTCGTCGTCGCCTTGACGGATGACGTTGATGTTCTCCGGCCGGACCATGATCTTCGCCTTGGCGCCGGGTTTGGCGAATGCCTCGGACTTTATCTTCACCTTATCGCCCGACTTGATCGTGGCCCCGCCGTCGCTCTCGATGGTGGCATCCCAGATGTTGGAGCTGCCCAGGAAGTCAGCCGCGAAGACAGATCGCGGTTTGAAGTACATTTCCTCCGGCGGCCCCATCTGTTCGATCCGCCCATCGTTCAACAGAACGATGCGGTCGGACATCGTGAGCGCCTCTTCCTGATCGTGCGTCACATAGAGCATCGTGATCTTGAGCTCGGTGTGGATGCGCTTCAGCTCAAGCTGCATCTGCTCGCGCAGCTTCTTGTCGAGAGCGCCCAACGGCTCGTCCATCAGAATGATGGTCGGGTTGTAGACGATGCAGCGGGCCAGAGCCACGCGCTGCTGCTGGCCGCCCGACAACTCGCGCGGCTTGCGGTTCGCCACCTGGGGCAGATGGACGAGATTGAGGACGTGAGCGACCTTCTTTTTAATCTCCTCCTCCGGCGTCTTGCGGACGCGCAAGGGGAAGGCCACGTTCTCGAAGATCGTCATGTGGGGCATCAGCGCGTAGTTCTGGAACACCATGCCCAGGCCGCGTTTGTTCGGCGGCGTATTGGTCGCGTCCTTGCCCGCGATGAAGATCTGCCCCGTCGTCGGCGCGATCATGCCCGCGATCAGATTCAGCATCGTCGTCTTGCCCGAGCCGCTGGGCCCCAACAGCGTGACGAATTCGCCTTCCTCGACGGAAAGATCGACCTCGTGCAACGCGACGACGTCGCCGTAGCGCTTCCCTGCCCGCTGCAGACCCACCATCGCCATCAGAACCTCCCTCCGGCCGGGGCCCCTCGGGGCGCCGCCGTCTCGAAATAAAGAACTGTTAAAACGCTCATGACTTCTTCTGTGCCGCGGCGCCAATCAAGCAGACCACCAGCGACAGAAACGTCAGAAGCGAGGAGATAGCCGCCAGGATCGGCGAAATCTCCCACTTGATGCTGCTGTACATCTTGACCGGCAAAGTCATCGTACTGGCCTCCGTGATGAAGAAAGCCACGACAACCTCGTCGAAGGACATCAGGAAGGCGAACAGACCACCCGCGAACATGGCGGACTTCAGCAGCGGCAAGGTGACTTTGAAGAAGGTCTGCATCACCGAGGCGCCCATGATGGTCGCCGCCGTTTCGAGATTAGGATCGATGTGCCGCAGGCCCGCCATGCAGGTGACGATCACGAACGGCGTGGTCAGCACGCCGTGAGCGATGATTAAACCGAAATCCGTGCCTGTGGCCTTGAAACTGGCCAAGTAGAGATACATGCCCAAGGCCAAAACGATCACCGGCACCAGGATCGGACTGAGAAGGAACAGCGCAACGATCTTCTTGCCCGGATAGGTGCCGCGCACGATGCCATAGGCGGCCGGCACGCCCAAAAGAAGGGCCAGGACGGTGGCGCCAATGGCGACCTTGAAGCTGGTGATGGTGGTGGCGATCCAATTGCCAGTGCTGAAGAAGCGTTCGTACAGGATCGTGTCAAACGTGGTTGGCGGGAACATCATCTCGAACTTGCCGCCAAACGACATCGGCACGACGACGAAGCTGGGCAGCATCAAGAAGAGCAGAATGAACCACGCAACAGTCGTGCTGAAGATGCCCCAGGGGTTCATCGCGGCGCCGACGGGCTTTTCTCCACCACCCATGTCAGCCCGCCTCGCCCAGGACGCTTTTGCCGCCCGGGATGCGCGTGAGAAGTCCAATAAACGCCAACGACAGCAGCAGCAGCAGACAGGCGATCGCCGCGGCGACCGGCCAATTCAGCGTCTCACGCATATAGAAGTCGACCAGGTTGGCCATCATCATGTCCTTGCGACCGCCCATGAGAGACGGCGTGATGAAGAAACCCAGCGACAGGATGAAGGTCAGCAGGCTGCCGGCCATGACGCCCGGCATGCTGAGCGGCAGCGTGATTTTGAAGAAGATGCGCATGGCCCCGGAGCCCATGAGCTGAGCCGCCTTCGGCAGATCCGGGCTTTGCGCCAAAAGGCTGGTCAGGATCGGGAAGACCATGAAGGGAATGAAATAGTGCGTCATGCCGATCATGACGCCCGTCCGGTTGAACAGGAGCTTGATCGGCAAGTCGCCGCCAATGATCGCGCGTAGGCCTTGGTTGATGAAGCCGTTTTCACCCAGCACCACCATGAAGGCAAAGCTCTTGACCAGGACGCTGGTCCAGAAGGGCAGCAAGACGAATACCATCAGGTAAGCCCGCCGGCGGGGCGGCTGCTTGGCCAGGTAATAGGCCAGGGGATAGGCGAACAGCAATGTCACCACCGTCGCCATCAAGCTGATCTCGATGGTGTTCCACATCACCTTGGCGAACAGGATGCTGGTCTTCAGTTCGGCATAGCCGGCCCACGTGAAATGGCCGTCCATGGTCGTGAAGCTTTGCGAAACCACCTTCCAGAGCGGAATCAGGAAGACGGCCAACATGAAGATCGTCGCGGGTGCGACGAACATGATCGCCAAGCGTTGAGCGCGCCGCTCAAGCATCAATACGATTCCTGCCTAAACCAAAGGGATTAAGTTAATTCGAGCAGACGCCGCGCGGAGGCCGCCGAGGCTAGCTCCGGCGCGAGACGCGCCGGAGCTAGCCTCGGCGGTTAGGCCCGACCCGCGTCAGACCATCAGCCATTCCTTGAAGCGCTTGGTGAGCTCTTCGTTCTTGTCGCCCCACCACTCTACGTTCTCGAAGCAGCTGTTCGGGTTAAGCGGATCCGGCAACAGCCTCTTCACCTCGGGCGAAATGAACTTGTCCGCACCCTTCACGACGGGCGAATAGGTCATCAGCTTCGCGAAATGGGCCTGGCGTTCCGGATTCAGCAGGCTGTTCATGAACTTGAACGCCGCCTCCTTATTGCGCGCCTTCTGAACCACCGAAATCCAGTTGGGCGCGATGTACGCTTGGTCGCCCGCCCATCCCAACTTCGCGCCCTCACGGTTCGCGAAGTAAACGCGGCCGTTGTAGGCGTATGTGAAATCAGTCTCGTTGCCCTGAATCAGGGTGACCGTCTTGGGCGTCTCAGCGATCCAGTTCGTAACGTTCGGCTTAAGGCGGTCCAACGCCTTGAACGCACGCTCGACGTCGATCGGATAAACCTTGTTGCCGGGAACGCCATCGCCCATCAGCGCCACTTCGAGCGTTTCACCGGGACGGGTGCGCAGGCCGCGGCGGCCCGGGAACTTCTTCACATCCCAGAACTCCACCCAATTCGACGGATGCTTGTCGCCGGGATTACGCTCCTCGGAATAGCCGATGCCGCCAGCGTAGGTGTAGTAGCCCTGCTGGTTGGCGCGATTGAACTTGGGATCCAGGATATTGGAGCGGTCCACGATCTTCGTATTGACTGGCTCCCACAGGCCGTTCTTGTCACCCGGAACGACATAGCTGCCAGCCAGATCGGCGATATCGGTTTCGACGTCGCCCGCCTTCACCTGGGCGGTGATCTTCGCCATGTCAGGCGCGCCCGTCACGATGACCTCGATACCCGTGTCCTTGGTGAACGGCTTGATGTAAGCCTCGGTCAACGACTCCTGAAGCTGACCGCCCCACGTCGCGAATACGACCTTCTCGGCGGCCTTGGCCTTGCCGGGCACGATGATGAGCGGGCCGCTGGTCGCGGCCGCGGCGGCAATGGTGGCGCCAGAGGTGACGAGGAACGTGCGGCGGGTTGGGCCCGCGGTCTTCTTCGTGATGTCGATGAACTTTGTCTTCTTGGCCATGAAACAACACCCCCTGATCGGTTCTAGCAGGATGGAAAATTTCCATCCCGCGCCATTTCGACGATGTGCACGTCCACAAACCCCGCAAAAGCGGAGCTTGCGCCGCGTCCATCAATATCGCCGAACGGTAAAACGGATCGCCGACTCAGAGCCGATGCTTTGCGCAAATCGCCCTAACCAGCGTGCCTCCCCGTGACCCGCCCGTATTCCTAGCTCTTATCGTGAGCTTTAGGTCACGAGTCAATCACCGCAACGCAACAAAAGTCAATCTGAGCGGGGCCGCAATCGCCATCCGATGTAAACCGCGTTTGCACCCGCCGGCCGGGCAAAACTGTGATGCGCCGCGGGACAAGATGGGAGGGCCGCGAAGCAGGCCCTCCCATAAATTTACTCAGACCATCTGCCATTCCTTGAAGCGTTTGGTCAGCTCTTCGTTCTTGTCCGCCCACCACTCGACATTCTCGACGCAGTTGTCGGGATTGTTGGCTTCGGGCAGGAGCTTCTTGATGTTGGCGGGGACCAACTTGTCCGCCGACTTCACGACCGGCGCATAGGTCATGAGCGAAGCAAAGTGCGCCTGACGCTCGGGATTGAGGCAGCTGTTCATGAACTTGAACGCCGCTTCCTTGTTGCGCGCTTTGTTGACGACCGACAACCAGCTCGGCGCGATGTAGTTCTGCTTGAACGAGAAGCCAAGCTTCGCGCCCTCGCGGTTCGCGAAATAGACGCGACCGTTGAAGGTATAGGTGAAGTCGCACTCATTTCCTTGGATCAGGGTCACGGTCTTGGGCGTCTCGGCGATCCAATGCGAGACGTAGGGCTTGATCTTATCCAGCGACTTGAATGCCCGATCGACATCGATCGGATACACCTTGCTGCCCGGGACGCCATCGCCCATCAAGGCCATCTCGAACGTCTCGCCGGGACGGGAGCGCAGGCCGCGCCGGCCGGGAAATTTCTTCGGGTCCCAGAATTCCGGCCATGTCGAAGGATGCTTGTCGCCCGGGTTCCGCTCCTCGGAATAGCCGATACCGCCGGCATAGGTTTAATAGGCCTGCGACATCTGCCGGTTAAACATCGGCAAGACAACGTCGGAACGATTGACGATCTTGGTGTCGACCGGCTCCCACAAGCCGTTCTTCTCGCCCGAAGCGAGGTAGCTGCCCGCCATCTCGGCGATATCCGTTTCGACGTCGCCTGCTTTCACCTGGGCGGTGATCTTCGCCAGATCCGGAGCGCCGGTGACGACGACCTCGATGCCCGTCTCCTTCATGAACGGCTTGATGTAGGCTTCGGTGATCGATTCCTGGAGCTGCCCGCCCCAGGTCGCGAACACGACGCGCTCGGCGGCCTTGGCCTTGCCGGGCACAATGATGAGAGGACCGCTGGTTACGGCCGCGGTGGCAATAGTGGCGCCGGAGGCAGCAAGGAACGTGCGGCGGGTCGGCCCGGCGCATTTCTTTGTGATATCGATAAGCCCAGTTTTCTTGCCCATGAAGTTTTCCCCCTGATATGAGCCAGAAAACTAAAAAGTCCGTTCCGGCTCTTGGACATCATGCTGCAACGGCCGCATCGCGGAAAGCAGCCCGGCCTATCGCCATGCGATTAAGGCCAATGACAGACGAGATGATGGCTCATAGTATTTTTATCCTTCGAGGAAAGCGCGGAACATCATGACGACTCACGCACGGGTGGCCATCATCGGCGGCGGCATTGTCGGCTGCGGAATCCTCTATCATCTGGCCAAGCGCGGCTGGACCGACCTCGTCCTTTTGGAAAAGACCGAACTGACCGCAGGCGCCACCTGGCACGCCGCGGGCAATCTTTCGCACTATTCCAGCAGCGCCTTCTGGACACGCGTGCAAAAGGCCACGACCGAGCTCTACAAGACGCTGGCCACAGAGATGGGCCATCCAATTGGCTTCCACGAGGCCGGCAGCATCCGGCTCGCTACTGTTCCCGATCACATGGTCGAACATCGCCGCGCCTACGCGAAGGCCAAGTCGCTAGGCGTCGACATGGAGCTGATCGGCCTCAAGGAGATCAAGGCCCTCTTCCCCTTCATCGAACTGCACGACGTACTGGGCGGTGCCTTCACGCCCGGCTGCGGCAGCGCCGATCCGTCGAGCGCGACCTACGCCATGGCCACGTTGGCGCGGCAGCACGGCGCCAAGATTCGCACCAACACCAAAGTCACCGCGCTCGAGCATCTTCCCACCGGCGAATGGCGCATCACGACGGACAAGGGCGAGCTGACGGCCGAGATCGTCGTCAACGCGGCCGGCATGTGGGCGCCCGAGGTGGCGGCGCTGGTCGGCCTGAAGCTGCCTTTCGTCATTTTTCTGCACCAGCATCTGGTGACGGAAAGCTCGCCCCTGATCGCGGCCTTGTCGCGCGAGCTGCCCACACTGCGAGACCCGCTTGGCGGCTTCAACGTGCGGCAGGAGGGCAAGGGGCTTCTGTCCGGCGTCTACGAGCACGAACCCGAATTCTGGGGCATCGACGGCATTCCGCCCGCTTTCGGCCGCGAGGTTCTGCCGCCGCATTGGGAGCGGTCACAAGATTTCGTCGACCGCGCTATCGCCCGCGTTCCCCTGTTGGGCGAACTCGGCATCAAGATGGTCTACAACGCCCCCACCAGCCGCACGCCAGACCACGCACCATTGGTGGGGCCGGTGCCGGGCCTGCGCAACTTCTTCATGGCCGCGGGTTTCTCCGCCGGCATCATGCAGTCGGGCGCGACCGGCGTGATCGCCGAATGGATCGCCGAGGGCGAGACCAGCCTGGACCCCGCCCCCATCGACGTGCGCCGCTACGGCCCCTATGCCACCAAGGAATTCACCTACGCCGTCGTGCGCGTGGGCCACAAATTCGCGGGCGCCATCGACTATCCCCATGGCGAACGCGGCTCCGGCCGGCTCGGCAAGACCGGCCCGCTTTACGAACGCCAGCGCGCGAAGCGCGCCCTGTTCGGTGCGCGCAACGGTTGGGAAACGCCGCTGTGGTTCGCGCCCGAGGGCACCGAGCCGACGGAAACGTCACGCTTCGGCCGGCCCGATTGGGCGCGGCACGTGGACGCGGAATGCCGGCGCGTGCGCGAAGGCGCGGGTCTGCTCGACCGCACCGGCCGCTCGGTCTTTGAACTCGTCGGTAAAGGCGCGGCGAAAGCCCTGGCCGGCCTGTCCGCGGGCATCTTGCCGGCACGCGACGGCGAGGTGCGCTTCATGCCGTTCCTCACACCCAAAGGCGGTATCGCGGCGTTACTGATGGTCGTGCGTCTGGATGCCGAGCGCTTCCGCCTGATGGGACCGGCCGAGCACGAGGTGCGGCACTTCGATTGGTTGTGGCGCAACCTGCTGCGCGATGCGGACACATCTTTGCGCAATCGTACTGAGCAGATGGGATCGCTTCTTCTAGCTGGGCCGCGCGCGCGGGAAATTCTAGAGAGCGCAGCGGGCGGAACATTGTCCGAGGATTCGTTTCCGTGGGGTACTGCGCGCGCGATCGATCTGGGCATGGCCCGCGTCCTGGCGCTGCGATTCACTGCGTTCGGAGAGGACGGCTGGGAACTGCATGTCCCCGCCCCCTCCCTCGCACCGCTATACGACGCGTTGATGTCGGCGGGTGCGGCTCACGGCCTCGGCGATGTCGGACTGCGCGCGCAGGAAGCCTTGCAGCTCGAGGCCGGATTCCCGCGCGAAGGCTGGGATTTCGACACAACCACGACGGTCGCCGAGGCGGGATTCGTGCGTCTCATCGATGAAAAGCACGATACAGCGAGCAAATCCGCACGGCGGGTGGTGTGCTTGGCTGTCGAGGGAGGCGATGCCGACCCTTATCTCAACGATGCCGTGCTAGACGGCGATCGCGCGGTGGGATTGGTCGCTTCAGGCGGACACGATCGCCACGGCAAAAGCTGCGCGTTTGCATCCTTGCCGGCTGAATTGGCCGCGCCCGGGCGCAAACTCACGGTCGAGATCCTGGGCAAAAGCTGCGCGGCCACGGTGGTGGGCGTGCCGTTCGACGGCGTGCGCCTGCCGGGCGACGGTGGACGGGATGCAAAAAAGGCCGCCGCCGCCGAATAGCGGCTAGAAATCCTTGGCCAGCCGTAGTGAATCGTGGATGGCGGCATAGACGTTCCGCCCCGCGACCGCGTCCCCGACACGATAGAGCGCGAACGCGCCCGCCGGGTTCGTCACCGTCTCCTGCGGCAGGCCGGCAGCGAAGCGGTCGGGATCGACCTCGCCCAGATTGCGTGACAGCGGCCGCAGGTCCCAATAAAGACCGTCGCGCGGCTTGACGCCGTATTCGGCGACCACCTGATCGACTGCGCGCTCTTCCTCGGCATTGGAGTGCTCGTCGCGCAGGACCGCGATCAGCGTGTTGTCCTCGCGGTAGACGTTGACCAGGCGCATGTCGGTGGTGATCACCACGCCCATCCGGTGCAGCTCGCGCAGATGCACGCCGAGGTTGTTGTAGCCGATGCGCGCCATGGCCATACGGTCAGGCGTGACCAGTTCCACCTTGGCGCCGCGCTGGGCCAGCACCTCGGCCGCCGAGGCGGCCTGGTGGTCGCCGTTGTCGTCGAAGATCAGCACGTTCTCGCCCGGTGCCGCACGGCCCTCCAGCACGTCCCACGTGCTGACGGCCAACTCCATGCCCTTGAAGCGGCCGATGGCGGGCGTGCCGCCCGTCGCGACCACGACGTAATCGGGCTTCTCGGCCAGCACGCGCGCCTTGGTGGCCTCGGCGCCGAGCCGGACATCCACGCCTAACTTGCGCACCTGCTGGTCGAGCCAGCGCGGGATGCCCGAAAGCGCCTCGCGCCAAGTGGCCTTGCTGGCGATGTTGATCTGGCCGCCGACGCGATCCGACGCCTCGAACAACACAACGCGATGACCGCGCTCGGCCGCCACGCGCGCGGCCTCGAGCCCGCCGGGCCCACCGCCCGCGACCACCACGGTCTTGCGGGCGGGCGTCCTGGCGACGACGTGGGGCAAGATCGCTTCCTTGCCGGTCGCCGCGTTCTGGATGCAGACCACTTCCTTACCCGTGGAGGAACGATCGTTGCAATAGCTGGCCCCGATGCATTGGCGGATGTCGTCCACCCGCCCTTCGGTCAGCTTCTTCACAATGTGCGGATCGGCGAAGTGGGCACGCGTCATGCCCACCATGTCCATGTGACCTTCCTCGATCGCGCGCGCGGCGGTCTGCACATCGAGCACGCGCGTGGCGTGGAAGATGGGGATGTCCACCTCGGCCTTGATCGCGCCCGCCAGATGCAGGTACGGCGCGATGGGCGCCCACATGCCCGGGATGTGACGCGTGCGGTGCTCCAAATTGAAGGTCGTGCTGGCCACGATGTCGAGGTAATCCAGCATCCCCGTCTTGGCATAGGTGGTGGCGATGGTGACGCACTCCTCGGGCGTCAACCCGCCCTCGATCATCTCATCGCCGACCATCCGCAGGCCGACGATGTAGTCGTCACCCACCTGCTTACGCACCTCCTCGATCACCTCGAGCCCATAACGCATGCGGTTCTCGAGTGGGCCGCCATAGGCGTCCGTGCGGGCATTGCCGAGCGGGCTCCAGAATTGGTCGATCAGGTGACCGCCCGCGCCCAGCATCTGGACGCCGTCCAAATGCCCTTGCTTGCAGCGCAGGGCCGCGCTTCCGTAAGCCTTGACCGTGCGCTTGATGTCCCAGTCCTCCATCTCCTTCGGAAAGGTGCGATGGAGCGGCTCGTGCAGGCGCGACGGTCCCACGGGCCAGAGCCAGTGTCCGTTGTCCCAGCCGATCTTCCGGCCGATATGGGTGATCTGGCACATCAGCGCCGCGCCGTGGCGATGGATGCGCGCGGCGAAATCCTGGAAGTGAGGCACGATAACGTCGTCGCCCAGATAGAGCTGGCGCATGTAGCCGGGCGAATCGATGGCGACCGAGGACGAGCCGCCGAAGATGGTCAGGCCGATACCGCCCTTGGCCTTCTCTTCATGGTAGCGGATGTAGCGATCGCCGGGCACGCCGTCTTGGCCGAAACCGGCGGCATGCGCCGTGCTCATCACCCGGTTACGGATGACGAGGTTGCGAAGCTTGAGCGGCTTCAGCAGCGCATCGAACTGGCCCATGGGTGTCCCTCCCTGCCGGGGTGACGCATTTGATAGAACGCCAAAGAAAAACCCTCTCCACCGGTCTGGCGGAGAGGGTTTCTTATTCAGTAACCAGCCGGCGCTCAGCGGCGGCGGGTCGGCTTCCGCTTGGCGGGCCGGCGGGCGGGCGAACGCCGCGCGGGGCGCTTGGCCGCCGCACGTTTCGTCGCGCCGCGCTTCGCGGCCTTCGGTGCCGCCCTGCGCTTCGGTGCGGCCTTTTTCTTCGCCGGCTTGGCCTTCGCCTTCTTGGCGGGCTTCGCCTTGGCTTTCTTGGCAGCGGGCTTCGCCTTCTTGGCGACGGGCTTTGCTTTCTTCGCGACGGGCTTGGCGGCCTTCTTGGGCGCGGACTTCTTGGCCGGCTTGGCGGAAGACTTGCCGGCCGCCTTCTCGCGCTCGGCCTTGCGGCGCGCGCGCTCCTCGAAGAACTCCTTCATGGCCTTCTGCGGCTCGCCCGAAGCGTAGTTTTCCTTGCTGATCTCGATATTGGCCTGGGTCGTCTCGCGGAATCCTGCCTCGGTCATCTCGCGGAAGCGCTGCTTGGTCAGCTTCATCGCCAACGGCGCCTTGCTGGCCAAGACCTTGGCGACCTCCATCGCCTTCGCCATCACCTGGTCCGGCTTGACCAGATAGTGGATCAGGCCGATCTCGTGCGCCTCGTCGCCGTTCATCATACGGCCGCGCAGGGTCAGCTCGATGGTGCGCGAGCGGCCGATACGGTCATACATGATCCACGGGCCGGTCGTGCTGGTGATGCCGGAGTTGATCTCGGGCTGGCCCATGCGCGATCCGGAATGGCCGACGCGCACGTCACACATCATCGCGTACTGGTAGGCGGAGCCGGCGGCCACGCCGTTCAGCGCCGCGACGACGGCCTTCTCCATGCTGCGCAGCACGTCATAGAACTCGACCCAGTAATTGGCCCACTTGACGCCTTCTTCACCGCCCTTGATGACCATGGTCTCGGCCAGATCCTGGCCCGACGACCAGGCGCGGTCGCCCGCGCCGGTGATGATGATCGCGCGGACCTTGGAGTCGGCGTTGAACTTCTTCAGCGCATCGCTGACTTCCAGCCGCATCGGCTGGTGCCAGCCGTTGATGGTTTCGGGACGATCGAGCGTCAGGATACCGATCTGGTCCTCGATGCGGGTCTTGATGAATTTGTACATCGTGTTCGCCTCTGATCGCGGGAGTCGGGCCTAGCGCCGGGCGGCGCGGTCGGCGAGAAACTTGGCTTGGACCTTCTGCGGCTCGCCACTGCGGACCGCTTCGCCCTGATAGCGCTGAGCCGCGCGCTCCAGCTCGTCCCAATCCTTGAGCAGGACGGTGCGCATGCGCTTGATCGTCAGGCGCATCGGCGTCGGATACTTAGTCGCCAGCTCTTGGCCCAGCTCGATCGCGCGCTTCAGCACATCCTCAGGCTCGACCACTTCATGGACGAAACCGATGACCTTGGCTTCGTGCGAGGGGACGTCGCGGCCGTTCAGCACGATGTCGATGGTGCGCGACAGAAAGATTTGCTTGAACAGCAGGAACGAGCCGATGATCGACGGCAGGCCGATGTTGATCTCGGCCATCACGAAGCGCGCGGGGCGCGCCATCACCTTGATGTCGGCCAGAGCCGCCATCAGGAAACCACCGCCGGCCGACACGCCGTTGACCGCGGCGATGATCGGCTTGTGGCACTCGAGGAACGAGTGGGTGAAATCGGTCCAGGTGCGCTGCCAGCGCTCGGCCGTCTCGGCGTTCTGCTGCTTGGCTTCGTTCAAATCCTGCCCCGAGCAGAAGGCGCGGCCGTTGCCGGTGATGACGATGGCGCGAACCGACTTGTCGGTGTGCGCCGAACGGATCTCGCTGGCGATGGCGCCGCGCAGCTCCTCGTCGAGCGCGTTCAGAACATTGGGCCGGTTCAGCGTCAGAACGCGCACCGGGCCTCGGTTCGACACCTGGAGGCTGTCGGGCATCTCGGGACTCTCCCCTCTAATAATACGGTCGGCCGCTGGGCTCCGATGATCTACAGTTCGCGCACCATGCGCGCGCGCGGCCAGCGCGACAGGGGCACGAAAATGTTGACCGCCGCCACCGGCAGGCGCGTGTAGTCGAACACGGGCACGCCGATGGAAATCGTATCCGGCACCGATTCCTGCTCGGCGATGCAAAACCCGTCGCGCCGCACCTTGGTCAACTCGGCCAAGATCGCATCCTTGTCGGTGATCGTGTGCTTGGTGAAGGCCGGGCGCTCGGAGCGCTCGATGATCTCAATGGCGCGCGCCGCGGGCAGAAAAGCCAGGATGGCGCGGCCCGCCGAAGCGCAGAAGATGCGCGAACGCATGCCCGTGAAGAAATGCGCGCCGAACATATGCCGGCTGGCCAGGCGCGTGACGATGACGATCTCTGTTCCGTCCGGCTCGCTCAACGTCACGGATTCGCCGCAGGCGTGGTTGAGCTCGGAGAAATGCTCGATCAGAAGCGGCGCCAGTTCGTCGGTCCGCATATAGGCGGCGGCGAAGTCGAGCACGCGCGGCGACAGGCGATAGCGCCGCGTCTCCGGGTCCTTGCGCAGATAGCCGAGCTTTTCCAGCGTGTAGACGAAACGCTGCGCGCCGCTGCGTCCCAGTTTGGTCGATTCCGCGATGCTGGCGATGGTGAGTGACTTGCGCGAATCGTCGAAGGCATAGAGCACCCGCAGCGCCTTCTCGACCGAATTGATGAAAAGCCGCTGGTCGCTTTTCTCCGCGATGGCGCGGCCTTCAAAATGCGGATCGAACACGCCCTTGAAGCTGCGCGCCGCGCGCGTCACAGCAGTGTCGGTTTTCGCGGGCTTGGGGGGCGCTGCGTCGCGGCTTTGGACCATTCCGAAAAATCCCTCACCAAAGATTTGTGCCGCCGCAAAATTGTAATATAATTTGAATAATTGCAATATAATTATACGGGGAGAGCCACAAATGAAGAGCCATGCCCGCGTCGTCGTCATCGGCGGCGGCATCATCGGTTGCAGCACGCTGTATCAGCTGGCCAAGCAGGGCTGCACGGATGTCGTGCTGATCGAGAAGGCCGAGCTGACGGCCGGCTCCACGTGGCATGCGGCAGGCCAAGTCCCCTACTTCTCGGAAAGCGCGTTCTTCTCGCGCATCCATCACGAGAGCTTCCAGCTCTATCAAAAGATCGGCGACGAAGCGGATTCGCCGGTCAACGTCCATGCCTGCGGCAGCCTGCGCCTCGCGCGCTCGAAGGACGAGATGGACGAGTACAAGCGCTTCCTGGCGACCGCGCGCATGCTGGGCATCGAGGCCGACCTGGTCGGCCCGCAGCAGGTGAAATCCCTTTGGCCGCTGTTGGAACTGCGCCAGACCGTCGGCGCTCTGCATGTCCCAGGCGACGGCTATACCGATCCGTCACAGACCACCAACGCCTTCGCCAAGGCTGCGCGCGCGCTGGGTGCCGAGGTCAATCGCCACACCCGCGTCCTCTCCATCGCGCGTTCCGGAAAGGACGAATGGCGCATCACGACCGACAAGGGCGAGATCACCTGCGAGACGATCCTCAACTGCACGGGTTTCTGGGGTGCCGAAATCTCCGCGATGCTGGGCTATTACCTGCCCGTGACGGCCATGGAGCACGCCTATCTGGTGACCGAGCAGAGCGATGAATTGGCGAGCTTGTCGACCGAGCTTCCCGTCCTGCGCGATCTGAACGTACCGATGTATGCGCGGCAGGAGCGCAACGGTTTCCTGATCGCCTGCTATGAAAAGCACGCCGTGTTTCCGTGGCCCCAGGGTATTCCGAAGGAGTTCGGCCAGGAGCTGTTCGCGCCCGACCTGGAGCGCTCGGCCGAATACCTGGAAGAGACGGCGGAGATGATCCCCCTCTTGAAGAAGCTCGGCGTCCAAACCGTGGTGAACGGCCCGACGGGGCGCACGCCCGACCTGCGCGCGCTCGTCGGGCCCGCGCACGGCTTGAAGGGCTACTTCGTCTTCTGCGGCCTGCCCGGTGCATTCCTGCAAGCGGGCCTGTCCAAGTACGTCGCCGAGTGGATCATCAACGGCGAGCCCAGCATGGACCTGTCGCCGGTCGACGTGCGCCGTTTCGGCACCTATGCCACCAAACCCTATGTCATCGACCGCCTAAACGCGGGCCACGCCTATTCCTCGCCGGTCTATTACCCGCACGGCGAAACCAGCCGCGGCCGCTTGGCCCGCACCAGCCCGCTTTACGACCGCCTCGCGGCGAAAGGCGCGGTGTACGGCGTGCGTAACGGCTGGGAAGTGCCCAACTGGTTCGCGCCCGACGGCGTCGAAGGCAAGGACGTGCTGAGCTACGGCCGCACCAACTGGTTCCCGCATGTCGCGGCGGAAGTGCGCAGCGTGCGCGAGAAAGCGGGCATTCTGGACCTCTCCTCCATGTCGGTGTTCGAGGTGTTGGGCTCCGGCGCGAAGGCCTATCTGGACAATCTGTCCGCCGGGCGCCTGCCCGCGAAGGACGGCGAGGCCGCGACGGTGCCGATGCTGACTGAAAAGGGCGGCGTCGCCGCACTGATGTCGGTGTCGCGCATCACGCCGGAGCGCTTCATCGTCACCGGCTGGTCCGAGAGCGAGCAGCGCGATCACGACTGGCTGCGCGGCCATGCGCCGGCCAGCGGCGTCGAAATCCAGAACGTGACCGCAGCGCGTGGCGCCTTCGTCGTCGCGGGCCCCGAATCGACCCGCATCCTCGAAGCCGCGACCGGCCAATCCCTGGCGGACGTCAAAGTGAACGAGTACCGCAAGCCGAATATCGGCATGGCGACCGTGCGCCTTCTGCGCGTGGACGGCATCGCCAGCCCGGCGTGGGAGGTGCACACCTATCTGGAGAATGCGCTGGGCGTCTATCAGCGCCTCGTCGAAGCCGGCGCCTCTCACGGGCTCAACGACATCGGCATGCGCGCCTACGAGACGCTGCGCGTCGAGGCCGGCCTGCCGCGCTGGGGCGCCGACATGGCGCACGATAACGGCGTGGACGAAGCGGGCGTCGCTCACCTCGTCGACAAATCGAAGTCCGGCTTCGTCGGCCATGGCGCCATGGCCTCGCGCGCCAACGGCAAGAGCCGGCGCATGACGCTTCTGTCCATCCAGGGCGCGGGCACCAACCCGTGGGGCGGCGAGATCGTGGTGAAGGACGGCAAGGACGCCGGCTTCGTCACCTCGGGCGCGTATGCCCAGGCCGACGGCACATGCATGGTGCTGGCGCGCGTGGACGGTCCCGCGGCCAAGACGGGCACAAAGTTCGAGGTGGAGATTTTCGGTGAGCGCTATCCAGCCACGGTCGTTGACCGCGCCGTCTAGCTTCCTCCACACTCGGCGTCCGTTTTCCACCGATCCGGACGCTCAACCATGAAATCCCATGCCCGCGTGGTCGTCATCGGCGGCGGCATTGTCGGCTGCTCGCTTCTCTACCACCTGACGAAGCGCGGCTGGCGCGACGTCGTCCTGGTCGAAAAAGGCGAGCTGACGGTCGGCTCCACCTGGCACGCGGCGGGCAACACGCCGCATTACACGACCAGCTATACGACCGGCCGCGTCTTCCTGGATTCGACGAAGTTCTACAATGCCTTCGCCAAGGAAACAGGCGAAGAGGTTGGCTTCCACAAATGCGGCGGCATCCGCCTGGCCATCAACCAGGACCATATCGAGGAGCACAAGCGCGCCATCGCCCGCTCGCACTACCTGGGCATGCCGATCGAACTGGTCGGCCCGGCCGAAGCCAAGAAGCTGTTTCCCTATATCGAGACCAAGGGCGTTCTGGCCGTGGCCTATACGCCCGACGACGGCTATATCGACCCGTCCAGCATCACCAACGCCCTGGCGCGCCAGGCGCGCGCGAACAGCGCCGAGGTTTATCGCCACACCCGCGTGACCGGCATGACGCGCGAGAACGGCAATTGGCGCGTCCAGACCGACAAGGGCGATATCACCTGCGAGATCGTGGTGAACTCGGCCGGCCTGTGGGGCCGCGAGGTCGCCGCCATGGTCGGCTATCGTCCGCCCATGGTGCCCATGGAGCGCCAGTATCTGGTCACCGAGCCCGTGCCGGGCCTGAAGGATCTGGGCCACGAACTGCCCATCCTGCGCGACATCACCGCGCCACTTTATATACGTCAGGAGCGCGAGAGCCTGCTGCTCGGCCTGTTCGACAAGGAGCCGGTGTTCTGGGCCGCCGACGAGACGCCGGCGGGTTTCGAACAGGAATTGCTGGTGCCCGATCTGGAACGCGTCAGCCACGCCTTCGAGAAGGGCCTGGAGCGCATTCCGATCCTGGGCGAATTGGGCGTGAAGCGCGTCATCAACGGCCCGCTGATGCGCACGCCGGACGCCAACCCGCTGATCGGTCCAGTGCCGGGCATTCCCAACTACTTCATGAACGGCGGCTATTTCGCGGGCTTCGGCCTGGCCGGGGGCCTCGGCGGGCACCTGGCCGAATGGATCACCGAGGGCGAGCCCTCCATCGATTTGAGCGCGTTCGACGTCCGCCGCTTCGGCGACTATGCGACCGGCGGCTACACCATGGACGCCACGCGCGGCGCCTATGTGCACGAGTTCAGCGTCGTCTATCCGCAGGAAGAGCCGCACGGCGCGCGGAATGCCCGCATCAGCCCCCTGCACGATCGCATGACGGACGGAGGTGCCGTGTTTGGCGTGCGCAACGGTTGGGAAGTGCCCAACTGGTTCGCGAAGAAAGGCGGCCCTTCGAAAGAGAAGCCGACGTTCCGCCGCGCCGAATGGTTCGCGACCGTGGCCGCCGAGGTGAAAGCCGTCGCGGAGAAAGCGGGCGTCATCGACCTGTCGAGTCTCAGCAAGTTCGAGGTTTCGGGCGCAGGGGCGACCAAGTGGTTGGACCGCCTGTCGGCCAACCAACTCCCCACGGAAGGCGCCATCGCGGCGGCCCCCCTGCTCTCGCCCAAGGGCAAGTTGGCCGCCTTCGTTTCGATCACCCGCACGGGGCGCGACAGATTCTATCTGACCGGGTCGTCGCTGGCCGAGCAGCATGTGCTCGACATCCTGACGCGCGGCGCACCCGCCGACGTCACGGTCGACAATCTGACCGAAGCCTGGGGCGCAGTGTTGGTCGCGGGTCCGAAAGCACGCGAGATTCTGGCCGCGGCGCTGAAGGAAGATCTGTCGGACGAGACGCTGCCGCGCTTCCGCACCCGCGAGGTCACAGCCGGCATCGTGCCCGCGCGCATCCTGTCGCTCTGCGGGCTTGGCCTGCCTGGCTGGGAGCTGCATGGCGCGGCGCCTTATCTGCGCTCGATCTATGACGCCGTCCGCGCGGCGGGTGAGGCGCACGGCCTTGTCGATTTCGGCATGCGCGCGCATGAATCGCTACGCATCGAGAGCGGCGTACCGCGCTGGGGCGTTGATTACGGCGCGGCCACGTCGCCGGCCGCCATCGGCTTCGAACGCCATGTGAAGGCCGACAAAGGCGAGTTCGTCGGCAGCAAGGCGAAAACCGCCCAGCCCGGCAGCATGCTGGTCACGCTGAAGCTGGACGAGAAAGGCCCGGTCGCCGACGCCGATCCGTGCGGCAGCGAGCCGGTGTGGGACGGCGACAAGCGCGTGGGCATCACCAGTTCGGGTTCTTACGGTCATCGCGTGGGTGCGCGTCTGGCGTTGGCCTTCGTGGAGCGCGCCAAGTCCGCGCCGGGCACCAAGCTGACCGTCGAATTGCTGGGCGAGCGCCAGCCGGCCACGGTGGTCGCGACGCCCGCAGTTTCTGCGGGCTAAGCGCCGTGCCGATCGCGCCGCAGGGTTTCCCGGTCGCCATCACCTTCGATCTCGACGCCGAGACGATGTGGACCGGCGGCAAGCCCGAGCGCGCCGAGATGCCGATCACCATGTCCCAGGGGCGCTATGGCCTCAAGGTCGCTATGGGCCGCATCCTCGACCTCTTGGACCGCGAGGACATCAAGGCGACCTTCTTCACGCCGGGCGCCGTGGTCGAGGACTACCCCGCCGTCATCGAAGACATGCTGAAGCGCGGGCATGAACTTTCGCATCACAGCCACACCCATCCCTGGCTTCCCAAGCTGAGCGAAGCTGAGGAACGCGAGGAGATGGAGAAAGGCATCGCCGCCATCAAGACGGCGTCGGGCAAAGCGCCAGTCGGCTACCGCTCGCCCCATGGCGAGTTCGGCCCAGCCACCATGGGCCTGATCCACGAGTACGGCTTTGGCTATTCCTCCAACTTCTTCGACGACGACTCGCCCTATCTGCACGCGAAGGACGGCAAGAAAACCGGACTGGTCGAACTGCCCTATGCCTGGTCGCTGGACGATGCGCCGTATTTCTTGTTCAGCGCGCACCATTTCGGCCGCGTCGTGCAGACGCCGGATGCGGTGCTCGAAGTGTGGAAGGCCGAGTTCGATGGGCTTTATGCCGAAGACCGCATGTTCATACTGGTCATGCACCCGCAGATCATCGGCCGGCCCTCGCGCATGAAGATGCTGGAGCGGCTGATCGCCTATATCCGCAAACACCCGAACCTGTGGTTCGCGCGCTGCGACCAGATCGCCGACGCGCTGCGCCCGCGCCTTTAGGCCGCCAGAAGCTTTCCGTAGCCCGCGACCTTTTCGCGCCAACCGGCCAGGCGCAACGCCTCCCAGATCGTGACCTGGTTGGCGGTCAGCACCGGCTTGCCCAGCTCGCGCTCCAAGGGGCCGATCAAGGGGAAACCGGCAATGGCCGTATCGGGCACCAGGAATGCGTCCACGTCCGGTCCATCGGCCTCGCGCGCGGCCTTCATGAAACGCTCCAGCGGCATCAAATAGGCGTCGCGCCCGCCCGGTGCATCCATCCACTGCAGATGCGAGACGCCGATGCCGTGCTCCTGCAGGAACGAGCCGAAGGCCTTGGAGGTGCGTTCGGGATAGGACGCCAGCACGGCGACGCGCTTGGCGCCGAGATGATGCGCGGCGTTGACGAAGGCGATGGAGGTGCTGCTGGTCGGCTTGCCGGTCACGGCGGCGATGCCCTTCACCTGATCCTCGGCCCAGGCGCGTCCGGCGATGAAGCTGCCGCTGGTGCAGGCCCACAGGACGACGTCGGGGTCGAGCGGCACCAAGCCGCGCGCGGAGACGGCCAGGCGATCGACCGCACCGGTTTCCTTCAACGCATCGGGATCGTGGTTCTCGTCCCCCCCCGCATGCCAAGCGAAGACCAGGTAGGGCTTCACCCGGTAGTCCAGCGATTCGGCGAACTGGTAGTACTCATATTCGCCGCCGCCGATGGGATAGATAAAACCGAGCTTCGCCATGCGTTTCCCCCTGTTGGCCGCGCGATCCTTCCCCATTTACGCAGGCGATGCAAAGCGGCGATGATCGCGATCAGGGGAGACACGCCATGAAGATCACCGGCATCGACGTCATCGACCTGCGCGCGCCCAGGCCTTCGTTCGAGACCTATGACGGCGCGTATGTGGGCTGCTTCCTGCGCGTGAAGACCGATGCGGGGCTGGAAGGCATCGCGGAAATCGACAGCCACCTGGCCGCCGCTCTTCACGCTGTTCGAGGGCCAAGACCCGCTGGGCGACATCGAGGCGCTTTGGGATCGCGTCTATGAGAAGACGCTTCACAACGGCAGGCGCGGCATCCTCATCCACGCCCTCTCCGGCATCGACATCGCCTTGTGGGACCTGCGCGGAAAGGCGGCGGGTAAGTCCGTCGCCGCCGTCCTGGGCACGCCACAACGCGACCGCGTCCGCGCCTACACGACGCTGGTGCGGATCGGCTCGACCGCCGATGCGGTGAAGCGCGTCATCGACGCGGGCCTCAAGCACAACACCAAGGCCATCAAACTGTGTTCCGACGCGGCCTGGCGCCACGACCGCAAGCTGGTGGAGTTGCTCTGCCGCACGGCGCGCGAGCATGTGGGACGCGACATCACCATCATGCTGGACGCCTATGGCGTGTGGAAATCGGCGGACGAGGTGGAACCCCATTGGGGACTGTTCCAGGACATCGGTCTCGAATGGCTCGAGGCGCCGCTGCCCATGGACGACCTGGAAGGCTATGCGCGCCTGTCGGGCCGCGGCATCCCAATCACCGGCGGCGACATGGGCCTCACCACCCGCTTCGAGTTCAAGGATATGGCGGAGCGCGGCGGCGTAGAGATTCTCCAGCCCGACCCGACCTATGTGGGCGGGCTCACCGAATTCCGCCGCGTGGCAGCCCTGGCCAAGGCCATGAACAAGCGCATCATCCCCCACGGCTATAAGTCGAACGTGCTGCTCGCCACCAATCTCGCCTTCCTCTCCCAGCACTGGACCGAGGAGTGGCTCGAATACTCGATCGCCGACTCGCCGCTGCGCTGGGAGATGACGCACGAGAAGCTGCCCATTGGATCGGACGGCCGCGTGGCCGTGCCGCAGGGCCCCGGCCTCGGCGTCACACTCGATGAGGCGGCGATCGCGAAATACCGGGTGGACTAGCGAAGGTCAGCCCGCGGCCGCGCGCAGCTTGAGCCAGTCGCTCTCGGCCTCGAAGCCCAGCACCTTGCGGGCATGGTCCACGTCGATCAGCGAGGCGCGCGGGAAGGCGCGGTAATAGTCGGGCCGGCGCACCTCCGGCATTTTCTTGAAGATCTTCCGTGCCAGATCGAGCGTCGGAATATCGGCCGTCGTGTCGCGCGCCGAGACGAAGAACAGGTCAAAGCGGCCTAGGTCGCGCTCGACCGCCAGGCGGAACGCGCGCCCCGTATCCTCCGGCGTGACGTAGCAATTGAACCAGGGCTTCACGGGGTCGGCCGCCAGCTTGATATAGCGCTCGAACGAACCCGGCACCGACACGCCTTGGGGCCGGAGGCAGATCACATCCATCTTGTCGCGGCGGGCGAAGGACAGTGCGGCCTCCTCGACCATCTGCTTGCTGACGCTGTAGGGCTCGACTGGCTTGATGACGTGCTTTTCGTCGATCGGTAGGTACTCGGGCGGGAACTCCGGGCGCAGCTCCTCGATGCCGGTCGCCGATATGCTGGAGCAGACCACCACCTTGCGCACGCCGGCCTGCTCGGCCGCCTGCAGGATGCGCCAGGTGCCCAGCACGTTGACGTGGATGAACTCGTCGCCGCGTATGCCGCGCGTGTTCATGATCCAGTCGTGCGCGGCCAGATGAACGACGACGTCCACGCCCTTCACCGCCCTCTCCACGGCGGGCAGGTCCAGGATGGTGCCTTGGATGAAGGGCACATCGGCCTGGGGCTTGTTCATGTCGAACACGGTGACGCCGTGCCCGCCCTTCACCAGTTCGTTCACGACATAACTACCGACGCGGCCGCTGCCGCCGGTTACCAGCACGCGTTCGTATTTCGTCATCGGATCATGCCTTCTGGGTTTTGACCTTCATCCAGTCGCTCGACGGCTCGAAGCCGATCACGCGCTTGGCGCGCTCGGGGTCGAGGACGGACGCGCGCGGATTACGCTTGTACAGAAGCGGCAGGCGCACTTCGGGGAACGGCAGGATGCGGTTGCGCCGGAGCATGTCGAAGGTGGACTCGTCCACGCAATTGTCGGCGGCGGCCACGAAGAGAACGTCGTAGGGCACGTTCTCGACCTCCATCGCCAGGCGGAAGGCGCGCGCGGTGTCCTCCGGCGTCACATAATAATAGAGCCAGCGGAAGCCTTCCTTGGTGCGCTCGATCACCTTCTCGATCACGCTCGTGATTTTCGTCCACGGGCAGATATTGCGGCGGCCAATCGGTGCGCATCTCGCCCAGGCCCGTGGCCGCGATGCTGGAGCAGATCACGGCCTTCTTGATGCCCGCGGCTTCTGCGGCCTGCAGCACGTTCCAGGTGCCCTGCACGTTGACGCGCATGAAATGGTCCTGCGTCGTCTGGATGGCCAGGTCGAGCGCAGCCAGATGGATCACCGCATCATGGCCCTTGAAGGCCGCCTCCAGCGACGGAAGATCCAGCACGTCGCCCTTCACGTATGGGATGCCGGCCTCCGGCGGCGCCAAATCCACCACCGTCACCCCGTGCCCCGCCGCGCGCAATTCGCGCACCACATAGCGGCCGAGCAGGCCGCTGCCGCCCGTGACGATCACCTTGTCGAACGCCATCGCCGTCTCCCTCCCCGCAGTCAAAGCGGCAGTTTCGTGCCCAGACCTTGCGCCTTCGCGCGTTCATACAGACCGGCGGCGATGGCCAAGATGCCGACCGCGTAGCCGGGATGGATGAACGCCGCGCGCTCGGTATCCGACGTCCGGCCGGGACGTTTGCCCGAAATCAGTTCAACGATCTCGGTATCGTAGGGCCCGGCGAACTTGAGCCTACCGTCGCGCACTTGATTCACGGCCTGGGCCTTGTCGTCCGTGAGCAGGCGATCGAGCTTCTCCAGCCCCGGTTTCCATGAACGCGCCAGGTCCACCATGCTGACGAAGACGCCGGGCTTCAGCCAGGCCGGATCGAGCGCGGGCGCCATGCCCGGCATGTAAGGCACGCTCGAGACCAGGACGTCCGCCTGTGACACCGCCTCTTCCGGCTTGGATACGGCCTGGGCCTGGAAGCCAAGCGATTGGGCATAGCGCACGAAAGCATCCGCCGCTTCGCGCCGCTCGTCATAGGCCAAGACGGTCGTGAGCGGCAGCACCTCGCGCAAGGTGGCCAGGTTGCTGCGTGCCTGGGCGCCGGCCGCGACGAAGCCCGCGACGCGGCTGTCCTTGCGCGCCATATGCTTGGCGACCAGCGCGGTGACCGCGGCCGGAATGAAGGTCGCGACCCAGAGCGCGTCGATCACCGCCAAAGGCTGGGTCGTCTTGGCGTCGACCAGGATCTCGAGACTCGAGATGTGATGCTGGCCCGGTTGGGCCTGATCCAGCGGCGTACCCATGCTGGCGTGGGTGACGGCATAGCCCATCTCCTCCGACGCCGCGGGCAGAGAGAAGAAGAACTTGCCGTCCTCGGTGTAGAGCCCGGTCTTGGGTTTGACCAAGACACCGCCCTTGGCATGGATCTGATAAGCGCGTTCGACGCGCTGGACCAATTCCGCCGGCGGCAGCGCCACCGCCTCGACGTCTTTCTTGGAAAGAAACAGAAGCGAACCGGCCATCTCAGTGCTTGCCCTCATCGTGCATGATCCAGCCCGCCATCATGTAGACGCACAGGTAGCAGGCCAAGCGCTGGGCGCAGGGCGAATCGGGGGCGATGAAATGGATCGCCATCACATCGACGCCCATCTTCGCGGCCAGGAACGAAGCGCGCGCGACATCGTGGCTGGAAAGCCCCAGCGGCTCGTCGCCCCAATCGGGGATCGCGCCGATGTCGAGGACATCGAGGCACAGCGAGAACCAGGTGCGCGCCGTGTCCTTCATGGCATGCGGAAACGCCTCGGCCGCGACGGTGTCCACGCCCCATTGCCGGAAGGTCGACGCCGGATAGAGCCGCCCACCGTTGCGCTTGTAGGTCTCGACCATCTCGCGGACGTTGCGCGGGCCCCGCATGCCGATCTCGACATGGCGCGAGGGATCGACGTTCTGGCAATGCTCCCACAGACGGCGCTGCCACGTGCCCGGCCCGGGCTTAGTGCGGCCCGCGGTGGCGCTCAGGTAATCCAGGCAGTCGCCATGGGCATCGAAGCTGATCGTGCCGACCTTGCCTTGCGTCGCCGAGGCCACGCCCTTGGCCACCGCGTAGTTGGCCGTGGGCACGCAGCCGCCGAGCGTGATGACGCGGCAACCCGCATCCAGCGCCTCACTGACCGCGCGCGCCACGTTGGCGATGGCGGCATCCTGATCGTCCTTGGGCAGATCGACATTGCCGCAGTCGAACACCTTGAGCTTCTCGAACACGTCGATGTCGTATTCGGGCAGATAGCCGCCATAGCGCAGCGACTGAAACCGCATCTGGTCGATAGCCTTGCCATAGTCCGACCATTCGGAGGCCAGGCGGCCGGGCGAAGCCTGCGCGCCCTGGGGGATGCCAATGATGGCGACGTCGCCGTCCTTGAGGTCGGCCGCGCTGCGCGCGACGGGAATGCCGAGCAGCGACGGCACGCCGCTCGCGAGCGTCGGCACTTCGCCACCGTGCATGGCGGTGTGCATCGAAACGAGCTTGTCGGCCATCGATCCCTCCCCCGAGTAAACCGGCGCGGGAGCTTAGCACCCCGGCGACGGAAAAAGCCCACCGAAGCAGGCCGCTTTTTCCTAAATTCAAACGCAATCGGCTGGCAATCGCGAACAGACGCGACCTACGGCAGCGCGCGGCGGCGCACCGATTCGCGATGGATGATGTAGAGGCCCGACGCGATGATCACCAACGCGCCCGTGACCGTCCAATGATCGGGGAACTGATCAAAAATGAGATATCCGAACACCGCCGCAAAGGCGACCGTACCGTAGTTGAACGGCGCCAATGTCGATGCTGGCGTATGGCGCAACGCCACCATGAGACACAGATTGGACGCGTTGCCCAAAACACCCTGTACGGCCAGCAAGGCAAGAACACCGATCGGGGCGTGGACCCAGAAGAACGGAACGAACGCGCTGGTCACCGCAAGCCCTGTCAGGGTTAGGTAGGCCTGGGTCGTGAGCGGCTGTTCCGTCGCGCTCAGCTTCCGCGTCGAGATTTGGAAAAGCGCGTTGATGAGGGCGGCCAGAATCATGAGCAGGCTCGCCCATTGGAACGAGTCGCCCATCCCGGGGCGGACGATGATCAAGGCGCCGACGAAGCCGACACCGACGGCCGCCCAGCGTCGCGGCCCCACCTTCTCGCCCAGCAAGGGAACGGACAAAGCCGTCACGAACAACGGCCCCACCATGAACAGTGTGACCGCATCCGCCAGCGGCAGGAACGACAGGCCGAAGATGAAGCAGAAGTTGGTTGCGATATTGAGCCCGGCGCGCACGGACTGAAGCCCGAGACGCTGGGTACGCAGGAAGGAGATAGAGCCCGCCCGCACCAGCAGCACGGCCAGGAACAAGGTTTGAAAGACGTAGCGCGCCCAAAGGATGAAAATGACGGGATATTCCGCGCTCAGATACTTCGTGATCGCGTCGATCAGCGCATAGAACAGGAGAGTCGCGGCCATGAAGCCGATGCCGCGCAAGGCGTGCGGCGCATCGGCGGAGGCGGGCTGGCTCATCGGCAATGGGCGCTAAGGGTCATCCGCCCAGCACGCTAATGCGAAAGCGCCGGGCGGGAAACCCGCAGGAGCCGCTCAGCAGTCGAGCGTGTTATCCAACTCCCACTGGCTGAGCGAGCCAGCGTAGCGGCGCCATTCGTCCATCTTGAGCTTCGTATAACTGTCGGCGAACTCGGCGCCCAACGCCGCGCGCAAGGTCTTCGAGCCCTCAAAGGCGCGGACGGCATCCAGCATGTTGAGCGGCAAGCGGCGCACGTTCTTCAGCGTGTGGCCGTCCTTGTACATGTTGATGTCGAGCCGCTTGCCGGGGTCGCGCCGGTTGGTGACGCCGTCGAGGCCCGCAGCCAAGACGCCCGCTTGCAACAGATAGGGATTGGCCGCGCCGTCCATCAGGCGCAGTTCGAACCGCCCGGCCTCCGGGATGCGCACCATGTGGGTGCGGTTGTTGCCGCCGTAGGTAACGGCATTAGGCGACCAAGTGGCGCCCGAGAGCGTGACCGGCGCGTTGATGCGCTTGTAGCTGTTGACCGTCGGGTTGAAGAGCGCGCAGAGCGATTCGGCGGAATGCATGATGCCGCCGAGGAAGTTATAGGCCAGCTTCGATAGGCCCAGCTCGCCGCGCGGATCGTGGAACAGGTTCTTCTTGCCCGTCTTGTCCCACACCGAGACATGGGCGTGGCAGCCGCTGCCGGTCAGATTGAGGAACGGCTTGGGCATGAAGGTCGCGCGCAAGCCATGCTCCTCGGCGATGCTCTTGACCATGTACTTGAAGAAGACGTGCCGGTCGGCGGTGACGAGCGCGTCTGTGTAGGTCCAGTTCATCTCGAACTGGCCGTTCGCGTCCTCATGGTCGTTCTGGTACGGCTCCCAGCCCAGCTCGATCATCGCATCGCAGATCTCGGTGATGACGTCGTAGCGGCGCATCAACGCGGACTGGTCGTAGCAGGGCTTGGACTGCGTGTCCTTCTCGTCGCCCACCGCGCGGCCGTCCGGCGTGGTCAGGAAGAACTCGCACTCCACGCCCGTCTTCATGCGGTGGCCCAACTTGGCCGCCTTGGCGACCTGCTGTTTCAGGACGTGGCGCGGCCCGTGGGGAACAGGCTTGCCATCCATCACGATGTCGGCGGCCAGCCAGCCGACCTCACGCTTCCACGGCAGCACCATCAGACTGTCGGGATCGGGCACCGCGAACATGTCGGAATCGGCTGGCGTCAGGTCGAGCCAGGTGGCGAAGCCAGCAAAGCCCGCCCCTGCCTTTTGCATCTCGCCGATCGCACGCGCCGGCACCAGCTTGGCGCGCAAGGCGCCGAACAGGTCGACGTAGCTGATGAGGAAATATTGAATCTTCCGCTGCTTCGCGATCTTCGCCAGATCGGCCGCCATGGTCGTCCCCCTGTGACGTGATGCCCCGTTCGCTCTTTTTATCGGGGCGAGTTTAGTAAGTCCCCCTGCCCGGTATCCAGTTCGTTCCCGCCAGCGGCACGCCCGCCATGGCCGCGGCCTCGACCGTCAGCGCGACCAAATCCTCCGGCTCCAGATTGAGCACATGGTTCTTGCCGCAGGCGCGCGCCATGGTCTGCAATTCCAAGGTCATCACCGACAGATAGTTGCGTAGGAGCCGTGCGCCGTGATCCGCGGTCAGACGCTCCTGCAGCTTCGGGTCCTGGGTGGTGACGCCGACCGGACAACGCCCGGTGTGGCAGTGGTGGCAATAGCCGGGTGCGGTGCCCAGCGCCTCGTAATCCTCGAGATGGACCGGCTTGTTGCAGCCCAGCGCGATCAAGGCCGAGGTGCCGATGGAAACCGCGTCGGCCCCCATGGCCAGCGCCTTGGCCACGTCGGCGCCCGTGCGGATGCCGCCCGAGATGATGAGCTGCACCTTGCGGTGCATATCCAATTCCTGCAGCGCCTGCACGGCCAGCCGCAGCGCGGGCAAGGTCGGGATGCCCACATTCTCGATGAAGACATCCTGGGTGGCGCCCGTACCGCCTTGCATGCCGTCGAGCACGATGGCGTCGGCGCCGGCCTTCACGGCCAACTGGGTGTCGTAATAGGTGCGCGTCGCGCCGACCTTGACGTAGATCGGCTTCTCCCAATCGGTGATCTCGCGCAGCTCCTCGATCTTGATGGTCAGGTCGTCGGGGCCCGTCCAGTCGGGATGGCGCGAGGCGCTGCGCTGGTCGATGCCTTCGGGCAACGTGCGCATCTTGGCGATGCGCGGGCTGATCTTCTGGCCCAACAACATGCCGCCGCCGCCGGGCTTGGCCCCCTGGCCGATCACCACCTCGATCGCGTCCGCGCGACGCAGATCGTCCGGGTTCAGGCCGTAGCGCGAGGGCAGCACCTGATAGACGAGAAGCTTGGAGGCCTGCCGCTCCTCCTCGCACATGCCGCCGTCGCCGGTGGTCGAGCTGGTGCCCATCGCGGTGCAGGCCTTGCCAATGGCTTCCTTCACGTTGACGCCGAGCGCGCCGAAGCTCATGCCCGCGATGGTGATGGGAATCTTGATCTCGATCGGCTTCTTCGCGAAGCGGCCGCCGATCACGACGTTGGTTCCGCAGGTCTCGCGATAGCCTTCTAAGGGATAGCGCGACACCGACGCGCCCAGCAGCACCAGGTCGTCGAAGGTCGGCATGCGCCGCTTGGCGCCGAAGCCGCGGATTTCGTAGATGCCTTCGTCGGCCGCGCGGTGGATCTCGGCGATATGGTGCGGCGTGAAACTGGCGGAGGGGCGCAGATTGCGCGGGTCGACCGTCATGGCGGCTTCCTCAGTAGGCGTCGGCGTGATCGGCGTGGAAGTTGTAGAGCTTCCGGGCCGAGCCGTAGCGGCGGAAGGATTTGGGATCGGCCGTCATGCCGGCCTTGGCCAAGATTCGCTCCAGCTTCTGCAGATGGTGCGGCGTCATCTTTTTCTCGACGCAGTCGGCGCCCAGGCTGGCCACCGAGCCGCGCACATAGAGCCGCGCCTCATAAAGCGAGTCACCGAGGTTGTCGCCCGCGTCGCCCAACACGACGAGGCTTCCGGCCTGGGCCATGAAGGCGCTGAAATGCCCGACCGAGCCGCCCACGACAATGTCCGCGCCCTTGAGCCCGATGGCGCAGCGTGCGCCTGCGTCACCGTCCACAATCACCATGCCACCATGGCCTGACGCGCCGACGGCCTGCGAGGCGTTGCCGGTGACGCGCACCAGGCCGCTCATGATGTTTTCGCCGAAGCCCCAGCCGCAGTGGCCTTCGACCACCACGGTCGCTTCCTTGTTCATGCCCGCGCAGTAATAGCCGACATGGCCTTCCACGCGGACCTCGATGGGCTGGGTCAGGCCTGCCGCGATGGAATGCGCGCCCATGGGATTCAGCACGCGCCATGCGCGCTCATTGGTGTCCTTGGGCAAGGCGTGAAGCCGTTGGTTCAGCGCGCGTACCTGGGTGCCGGCGATATCGACGTCGATCATGGCGGCTAGTTCAGCGTCCAGGTGTAGACGACGGCGGGCTTAGGCTCCCAGATGGTCGCCTTGTCCACGCCGGGCAGATGGGCGAGCGCGCGATACTCCGACCCCATGGCAACCCAATCGTCCGTCTCGGCCAAAACGGCCGGCTTGCAGGCAATGCCGTCGCGCAGCACGGCAAAACCGTCGCGCGTACCCATGGTGAAGGTGAAAAATCCGTCCAGGTCCTTGAGGCCCGCTTCCATCGCTTCTTCCAGCGAGGCGCCCTCGGACATACGAAAGGCGAAATAGCGCGCGGCCACTTCGCTGTCGTTATCGGTGTCAAAGCTTTGGCCCCGGCGCTTGAGCCACTGGCGCAGGCGGTTGTGATTCGACAGCGAACCATTGTGAACCAGGCACATGTCCGGCGCGGCCGTGAACGGATGCGAATGCTCCGTCGTCACGATGCTCTCGGTCGCCATGCGCGTATGGCCGATGGCGTGGGTACCCTCCATCTGCGCGATGCCGTGGCGGCGCAGCACGTCGGCCGGCAGGCCTTTCTCCTTGTAGACCTCCATCAGCGTGCCGTAGCCCATGACGCGCACGCCGGGGCAGTTGGCGGCCAGCCATGCGCGCACCGGATCCTCGGCCGACTGCACGGCCAGGACAACGTGCTTCGCGCGCTTCTCCAGGTCACTCTCGACGCCCAGCGCCTCGCCCAGGCGGCCGGTCATCTCGTCCCATGGATAGGCGTCGTCGTCGTGGAACAGGGTGAACTTCGAGGCGCCGTCCACGGTCGGGCGGTGATAGACGGCAATGCCCGCGCTGTCCGGCCCGCGCGAGGTCATCTCGGCCAACATGGTCGAGACGTGGGTGCCAAGCTCCGGCCGCAGGGCTGGATTTTTAAGGAAAAGACCAACGATTCCGCACATTTCACGCTCCGCCAAGCCCGAAAACAGCCCAATTATAGGAGTGAATAAATTTTCCTGCTATGAATTTTCGGAACTAGTCCTCCGCGCCGGGCGTCTGGGAAATGATGGCCAGGAAGCGGATCGGGAGGGCGATCAATTCGTCCGGTCCATGGGGGGCGTTGGCGTCAAAGAACAGCGAATCGCCGGGACCCAGCAGATAGGTCTTGTCGCCGTGCCGGTAGCGCATCCGCCCCTCCAGCACATACAGGAACTCGACGCTGTCATGCTGGAACAGCGGGAAGACCTCGGACTGCTCGGTCAGCGTGATCAGGTATGGCTCGACCGCCACGCTCTTGCGCACACCGGCGCCGAGCAGCCGGTACTGGTGCCCCACCCGCGTGCCGCGCCGCTCGATCACTAGCCCCTCGCCCGCGCGCACGAAGGTGGCATCCGTGTGCTGCTCGAACCGACGGAAGAAGGCCGTGACCGGCACGCCCAACGCCGTGGACAAGGCGCGCAAGGTGGCCAGGGACGGCGAGGTCAGGCCGTTCTCGATCTTGGACAGCATGCCGGGCGACAATTTCGCCAAGCGCGCCAGATCGACCACCGTCATGCCGTGCTTGCGGCGGAAGGTGTAAACCTCGCGCCCAATGGCTGCTTCCAGCACGCCGCTGTGATTGGCCGGCGCAGGCGTGGGCTTCGCCTTCTTGCCCACCGCCGCGCGCTTGCCCTTGGCCGCCATCTATTCCGCCGCGAGGCGGCGCAGCGCGGACAGGCCCGCGGGCTTGCCGCCGAACTCCGCCATGGCATCCAACAGGCAGCGCCACATGTAATCGGCGGACGCACTGTCGCCCAGGACGTCGTAGGCCAAGGTACGGCCCAGATCGCGCCGGATGATGATGGCGTTGTTGCGCGCGACCGAGGTCTGCGCGATGGCACCCTCGGCAAAGCGGTCGGGCCTGAGATCGACGCCGCAGATTTTGGCGAACATTTCCGCAGCGCGCGCGCCGGTGACCGCGAACCAATAGTGGCTGTCCGCACGCGGTACCAGGAAGCAAAGCGGCGCCGATTCCAACGACCAGGCGTCGGCCAGACGCGCGCAGGTGCCGCTCTTGGCCTCCAGATCGCACAGCACGAGGCCTTCGGTCGGCGCCAGCCGCGCGGCGCGCACGCCGTCATACTGCAGGTCCACTGCGTTGTCGGCTTGCAGACCGCGTATACCCTGGCTGATCAGCCAATTGATGGCGTTCTTACCTTTGAAGCCGATGCGCGGCAGCGGCGACAGGTCGGCCAGCGCAAGCTGGGCCGCGCCCACGGTCTCGCCGTCCACGCCGCCGTAATGGTCGGCCACGGCCGCCCCCGCGATCTCGGCGAAGACCGCGCCATGCTCGGCCAAGCGGCGGTGGAGGAAACTGCGGCGGGCGTATTCGACAGGACGGACCACGGCTACATCTCCTGCCGCTTGCCGTCGGGGTCGTAGAACGGAAGCTTCAACACCTCGGCCTCGATCAGCTTCTTTTCGCCGAGCTTGACCATGAAGCGGCTTCCGGGCACGGCCTGGTCCGGCGCCACGAAGGCCAATCCGATGATGCGGCGCAGAGAGTCCGAATAGGCGGCCGAGGTCACCCGGCCGACGATGGCGCCATCGCGCACCACGAGGTGACATTCTTCCGGGATGGGATCGAGCGGGTTGGTCAGCGCGAAGCCGACCAGCTTGCGCGGCAGCGGCCGCTTCATCTGGGCCGCGATGGCGCGCGAGCCGACGAAGAACGGCTTCTTCTTGGCAATCGCCCAGCCCATGTCGGCCATGTAGGGATGCGTCTCGCCGTCCGAATCCTGGCCGACGATGATGTGGCCCTTCTCCAGGCGCAGAAGCCGCTGGGCCTCGACGCCGAACGGCCGAATGCCGAACTCGCGGCCGGCATAGAGAAGTGCGTCCCACAGCGCCTCGCCCTGGCTCGCGGGCACATGCAGCTCGTAGCCCAGCTCGCCCACGAACCCGACGCGTAACAGACGCGTGGGAATTCCCGCCACAGTGCCCATGCGCACGCCCATGTAGGGGAACGCCTCGGCCGACAGATCGACGTCTTTGCACAGTTTGGCCAAGGTCGCGCGCGCATGCGGGCCCGCGATATTCACGCCCGCATAGGCCGCGGTCAGGCTGGTCACGTCCACGTCCAGCCGCCACTGGGCGTTCCACCACAGCATGCTCTGGTAGACGCGGTCCGCACCGCCCGTGGTCGCGGTGACGTAGAAATGTTGGTCGTGGAAGCGCGCGGCCACGCCGTCGTCGATGATGGCGCCAGTTTGGTCGCACATCAGCGCGTAGCGCGCGCGGCCCACCTGCTGGTTCTTGTAGTTGAAGGTGTAGAGGCGGTTCAGCAGCTCGGCCGCGTCGGGCCCGCGCACGTCGAACCCGCCCAGCGTCGAGACGTCGATCAGGCCGACGCCCTCGCGCACCGCGGCGGCCTCGGCGCGGATCGCCTCCGCGCGCTTGTCGGCCGTGCCGTAATAAGCGGGGCGCAGCCACAGTCCGGCCGGCATCATCTGGGCCCCCGCCTCGACATGGCGGTGGTGCATGGCGGTCAGGCGCACGGGCTCGAAACCCCGCCCCGCCAGATGGCCGAACTTCTCGCCGCTGACCGGCGGACGCACGGTGGTCGCCCCGACGATCTCGATGTCGCGGCCCGTGGCCTCGGCCGCCAGGCGCGCCAAGGTCAGCGCCGTGTGCCGCCCCTGGGACGGGCCCATGCCCGCAGTCGAGTAGCGCTTCAGCAGCTCGATATGGTCGTAACCTTCGGCGATGGCGTTGCGGATGTCGGAGACCTGCAGATCCTCGTCGTAATCGACGAAATCCTTGCCGTCGGGATGCGGGAAGACCGGCCAGGGATGATTCCACCCCGCCCCGCCCTTGCTGGCCATCGGCGGCTCTTCGGCCGATTTGCCGAGCCGCGTCACGGCATCCCAACCCGCCCGGCGGCCATCGGCCATGGCGGCCTCGATCTCGTAGGCGCCGTCCATCGAGCCCGCGACCGCCATGTGCGGCGGAACGCCGCGGATCGTGAAGGTCGCGCTGGCCTTGTCATAGGCCGCCTTGCCGCCCGCATGGTGCAGAAGCTGCGCCGACGGCGCATAGCCGATGGACATGCAGATCAGGTCGCAGTCGATGGTTTCGTCGGACGCGTCGCAGCGCCCGTGCCCCACGATGCGCGCGATGCGCAGGCCCGCGACCGAACCGTCCTTGCCGATCACGCCCTCCCACGGCGCATAGCGCGGCACCACCCGCACGCCACGTTGACGTGCGGCTTCAGAGCGCGCGCAGGATCGCGGCGCCGCGCGCAGGTCGAGCAACGCCGCGACCTCGACGCCCGCGTCCAACAGATCGAGCGCCACGCCGTAACCATCGGAGTTGGCCGCCACCACGACGGCGCGCTTGCCCGGCCGCACGCCATAGAGGCGGATCAATCGCTGCGCAGCGGAGCCCTGCATGATGCCGGGCAGATCGTTGTTGCGGAAAATGGCGGGCTGTTCGACCGAGCCGGTCGCCAGCACGATCTCGCGCGCGCGCACCTTGTGCATGCGGTCGCCTTGGATGACCGACAGCCAGTTCTCGCCGAACACGCCCTGGCACATCGCGCCCGTCATCACGCGCACACCCGCACTGCGCACGGCCCCCGAAAGCTGGGTCAGGCGTCGTAACGCCAATTCGCCTTCGGCGTCCGCGCGCGCATAGGCCAGCGAGCCGCCGAGAAACGGGTTCTCTTCGACCAGCAGGACATCGGCGCCCGCGCGCGCGGCTTCCAGCGCCGCCGCCATACCGGCAGGTCCTCCGCCGATCACGGCCACGTCGTGCCAGGCATAGGCCTTGTCGTAATAGCGGTGATGCGCCTTCACGTCGACGCGGCCGAGGCCGGCGCGCCCACGCACGATGGGCTCCCAAAAGCGCCAGATGCCCTTCGGCCGGAAGAACGCCTTGTAATAGAAACCAACCGGCAGGAAGCGGCCGAAATAGGCGATCCAGGAACCCCAGTCGCGCGCCAGCGAACCCGTGTAGTTCTGGCCCGCGACCTCCAGTCCTTGTGCGATCGGCAACGTGTCGGCCGGCACGTTGGGCGCATCGCCCAGCTGCACCAACGTGTTCGCATCCTGTCCCGCCATGGTCAGGACGCCGCGCGGCCTGCGGTACTTGAACGAGCGCGACAGGACCCTCACGCCGTGCGCGGCCAGGGCGCTGGCCACGGTGTCGCCCGCCAAGCCTTCGTAGGTGCGTCCTTCGAACGAGAATGCGACCGGCCGGTCGCGGTCGATACGCTCGCCGGGATGGGGCGGCAGGCGGTACGGCGCGGCGCTCATGCCCCGCCCTCGTTCGGCGCATCAAAGTCGCGACGCGCGGTGAACACGTCGCCGGCGGGATAGGTGCGCAGGACCTCGTCCGTCACCGTGTCACGCTCGGCGATGAACCAGAACGATGTGGGCGTGTGGCACCACCATTCGCGCACGACACCGGCCTTGTTGTTCTCCATGAAGACGTAGTCGGCCCACTCGGCGTCGGTGCCGGATGCCGGGTCGGGCATCGCCCGCACCTCGCCGCCGCAGACGAACTCCGAGATGTTGCGCACGCCGTTGAGGGGGCAGGTCATGGTCTTCACAGCCGCGCCCTCAATGCCCGACCGAGGCCGCGCCGCGCTCGCCGGCCTGCGCGAACTCCTCGAAGCGCGACAGGCGGAAGGCGTGCAGGATGTCCGGCGCCTTGCCAGTGGCCACCGTCTCGGCCATGCGCTTGCCGCAGACGGGCGTGGCCTTGAAACCCCAAGTGCCCCAGCCTGCATCGAGGTAATAGTTGGCCAAGGGCGTTTCGCCCATCACCGGGCTGAAATCGGGCGTCATGTCGGCCATGCCCGCCCACTGGCGCAACAGGCGCACCTCGGACAGGAACGGAAACAGCTCCAGCATGTGCGCCATGAGCGTTTCCTTGAACTCCAAGGTCGAGCGCGTGGAATAGAGCGAATAGGGATCGGTCGAGCCGCCCATCACCAACTCGCCGCGCGAACTTTGAGAGATGTAAGCGTGCAGGCTGCCCGAGACGATGATCGGGTCGAGAAACGGCTTGAGCGGCTGGGACACGCAGGCTTGCAAGGGCACCGTTTTGATCGGCAAGCGGAAGCCCGCCATGTCGGCCAGGCGCGTCGATGATCCAGCCACGGCCTGCAGGACCTTGCCGCACGCCACGGTGCCGCGGTTTGTTTCCACCGCGACGATGCGGTTGCCTTCGCGCTTGAGACCGGTCACCTCGGTCTGTTGGTGGATTTCGACGCCGCGCCGCGCGGCGCCGATGGCATAGCCCCAGGCCACCGCATCATGGCGCGCGATGGAGCCCGGCGGATGGTGCAGCGCCGCCAGGATCGGATAGCGCACGTCCTGCGACAGGTTGAGCGAGGGCGCCAGCTTGCGGATGTCGTTCGGAAAGATCAGCTCCGAATTCACGCCGCAATGCTTGTTGACCTCGGCGCGCCAGCGCATCGTCCGCACGGCCGCATCGGTGTGCGCGAGCGTGAGGTGACCGCGCTCGGAATACATGATGTTGAAGCCCAGCTCGTTCGACAGGCCCTGATACAGGCGCACGGACTCGTCGTAGAAGCGCACGCCCTCGGGCGTCAGGTAATTGGAGCGGATGATCGCCGTGTTGCGCGCGGTGTTGCCGCCGGCCAAGTAGCCCTTTTCCAACACGGCCACGTTGGTGATGCCGTGGACGGTGGCCAGGTAATAGGCAGCCGCCAGCCCATGCCCGCCGCCGCCGATGATGACGACGTCATAGGACGGCTTCAGCTCGGGCGTCGGCGGAATCCGCCGCGGCACCCGGCGGGAGGGGAACAGTCCGTACTTGAGGAGACCGAATGGCATGCGAGGCTCTGGGGCTCACGCTAGGGCCCGCTTTCATGACGGGCAAGATTTTTTCCTGAACCTTAAATCACCCGCTAGAACGCGGCCGCTGGGGATTATTCACGGCGCAAACCCTTGTCCCCCGCCCCCACCTGTGCGATATCGCTGCGCCGCAACATGAACGGCGTATACCGACGCATTATAAAGGAGTCATGGCGTTATGTCGCAGACCGCAGCCAAGTCCGGTTCCCCCCTTCCCGCGGGCGTGGAGATCCGGGGCGCCGCGCGCCAAGGCTACGAGTCCCTCCTGACGGCCGACGCCATCACCTTCCTGGCCGAGCTCCAGCGCAAATTCGGCACGCGCCGCGAGGAGCTGCTGAAACGCCGCGTCGAGATCCAGGCCAAGATCGACGGCGGCTGGCTTCCCGACTTCCGGCCCGAGACGGCCAAGGTGCGCGAATCCGACTGGAAGGTGGGCTCGGTCCCCGCCGACCTGCAGGACCGCCGCGTGGAAATCACCGGCCCGGTCGATCGCAAGATGATCATCAACGCGCTCAACTCGGGCGCGACGCATTTCATGGCCGACTTCGAGGATTCCTCGACGCCGACCTGGGACAATCTGATCGAAGGCCAGATCAATCTGCGCGATGCCATCGCAGGGGACATCGGCTTCACCGACCCCACGTCGGGCAAGAGCTACAAGCTCAACCCCAAGATCGCGACCTTGCTGGTCCGCCCGCGCGGCTGGCACCTGCCCGAATATCATGTCCGCGTCGACGGCAAGCCGGTGTCGGGTTCTCTGTTCGACTTCGGCCTCTATGTCTTCCACAACGCCAAAGCGCTCAAGGCCAAGGGCAGCGGGCCGTATTTCTATCTGCCGAAGCTGGAGGCCTACGAAGAGGCGCGCTTGTGGAACGACGCCTTCGTTTTCGCCCAGGAGAAGGTCGGCGTGCCCCAGGGCACCATCAAGGCCACCGTCCTGATCGAGACCATCATGGCTTCGTTCGAGATGGACGAGATTCTTTACGAGCTGAAGGACCATATCGTCGGCCTCAACTGCGGCCGCTGGGACTACATCTTCAGCTACATCAAGAAGTTCCGGAACCGGCCGGAGTTCGTGCTGCCCGACCGCGATCAGGTCGGCATGACGCGGCACTTCCTGCGCTCGTACAGCCTGCTTCTGATCAAGACCTGTCACCGCCGCGGCGCCCACGCCATGGGCGGCATGGCGGCGCAGATCCCGATCCGCAACGACGCGGCCGCCAACGAGGCCGCCCTGGCCAAGGTGCGCGCGGACAAGGAGCGCGAGGCCACAGACGGACACGACGGCACGTGGGTCGCCCATCCCGGCCTGGTCCCGATCGCGAAGGAGATTTTCGACCGCGTGATGCCCGGCCCCAACCAGGTCGGCAAGACGCGCGAGGACGTCTCGACCACCGCCAAGGATCTGGTGGAAGTGCCGGACGGCACGATCACCGAGAAGGGCGTGCGCCATAACCTCAATGTCGGCGTGCAGTACATCGAGGCCTGGCTACGCGGCACCGGCTGCGTGCCCATCTACAACCTGATGGAAGACGCGGCGACGGCCGAGATCAGCCGCGCCCAGCTCTGGCAGTGGGTCAAGCATGGCGCCCAGATCACCGGCGGTCCGCGCATCGACGCCGCCATGGTGAAGAAGCTCCTGGCCGAGGAGATGGCCAAGCTGGAGCAGATGGTTGGCGCCGAGCACTATGCCAAGGGCAAGTACAAGGAAGCCGCCGAGATGTTCGGCAAGCAAGTCATCGCATCGCAATTCGCGGATTTCTTGACCTTGGAAGCATACGACCAGGTCGTCACCGCCAAGCCCTAGCGCTGACGGCCCGCATGCGCTGAAATGCCCCCCTCGAATGCGAGGGAGGATTCAGTGCCGAAACCGATCACATTGCCGGACGCGATGGAGCGCGACGTGCGCTTCGTCGAGGACACGCCGCCTGCCCAGATTATCGAAGCCACGCTGGAGCGGCTGCGCGGCGGCACGTCGGACAAGGCCCTCTATGCTGCGGCTACCCTGGCCGTGTGCCGGTCGAACGAGATTCAGATCGACCATCATGGCGGCCCCCTTCACCCCGTCGCGGGCATGCACGCGCTGATCGACCTGGGCCGCCGGCTCGAGGGCGACGGCAAGCGTTTCGCCCTGGTCCAGGGCGTGGCGCTGGCCAATCGCCATGTCCATTCGCCGGAAATGGGCCCGGCCGTGATGCTGGACATCGAAGACCCGAACGACACCGACGCCAAGGCCGCCGCCGGCCTGGTCGCCGCGATCCATGGCCAGTATCCGGTCTTGGCCGAGCGGCACCTCCTGACCCTCCTCAAGACGCGTTCGCCGGGCCAGGTGCTGGACCTGATGCTGGACGTGTCCTTGCGCCGCAACGCGCTCGACGACCATTACCTGCTCTACCCGCTCCTCACCGCGCGCACCTTGGACGTCGTGGGCTGGGAATGGGCGCACGTCCTGCTGCGCCCGGTCGCGCGCTGGCTGGCCATGCCGCCGATCTCGGTCGTCCATGGCGACGATGGCTCGGATTTCTTCAAGGATTGCCTCGGCCGCTATTGGACCTTCGACCGGCTGGAGACGCTGGTGGAAAAGCACAAACTGCTCGGGCGCGATCTGCGCGCGAAGACCGGCCCGGACGAGGACAAGGCGGTGGCCGAATTGGGTGGCCGCATCGGCGCGCTGTCCGATTTCGACGAGATCCCGGAATTGCTGGCCGCCGCCATCGCCGGCGGCCTGTCGCTGGAGGGCGCGGGCGAAGCCTTGTCGATCGGCGGCGCCACGATCCACCTGCGCTCCAACTACGGCAATCCGCTGGACGTTCACATTCACAATGGCGTCGCCGTGCGGCGCTATCTGATCGGGGTCGAGGGTGTCTCGCTGCGCAACAAGCTGCTCGCGCTCCTCTCGCTTTCCACCGGCCCTGAGATTCGCCTGAGCATGAGCAAGCTGGTCCACACCGCGCGCGCGAACAAGGACGAGCAGGCCGGATTGCCGGACGACGGACCCGGCCTTCTCAAGGAGATCGAGCGTCAGGTCGAATCCCAGCGCGCCGACGTGGAAGCCGCGCGCACGGGCGGCGGCCGCGCGGACATGGTGGCCCAGCCGCAGATGCGGAAGGTGGTCGCGGCGACGGAGAAATACATCGCGGGCGGTAACGATCCGCAAGCGCTGATCCGCACGCTTGGCCGCCTGGTCATCCGCGACGACGCGACGGAGCTGCACAGCCTGGCCGGCTTCCACGACGCGGTGGAGCAATACGAGAACACGCGCGCACCGCACAACACGATCCACCTGGTCTCGGCCGCCAAAGCGGTGGCCTGTGGCTACGGCTTCGGCCAGGACACCTACGAGGCCGCGAAGCAGCACCTGAAGATCTGATCCGGGAGACCAGCGCGATGGATTTCGGGCTCTATCTGCCCTGCTATTGGCCTGACACCTCGGTGCCGATGCAGCACCTGTATCGGGAGACCGTGGAGGCCGCGAAGTTCGCCGAGGAGCTGGGCTTCGTCTCCTTCACGATCCCGGAGCACCATTTCACCAACGCGCTGGTGCATCCGAACCCGCTTCTGACCGCGATCAAGGTGGCCGAGAACACGCGGCACGCGCCGCTGATCACCTCGACCACCGTGCTGCCGTTCCACGACATGCGCCTTCTCGCGGGCGAGATCGCACAAGCCGACTGCCTGACCGGCGGGCGCATCCAGATCGGCGTCGGTCGTGGCGCGTACAAATATGAGTTCGAACGCCTGCAGGTGAATCCGGACGAGGCATCGGATCGCTTCCGCGAGTCGCTTCAGGTCCTGGTCAAGCTTTTGTCCGAGGAGGAAGTCTCCTGGGATGGGCAGTTCTACAAATTCCCGCCCACCACCATCACGCCGCGCCCGATCCAGAAGCCGCACCCAACCATCTGGTTCGCCGGCATGACGCCCGGCGGCATCGATTATGCCTGCTCGCTGGGCATGCCCGTGGTCACCACGCCGCTACGCGACAGTTTCGACAAGGTGAAGCAGCAAACCGGCGCGTTCCACGCCTCGGCCAAGAAGTATTGGGGCGAATCGCACCCGCTCAAGCTGTCCATGCTGATCATGCTGTTCGTGACGGAGAACGAGGCCGACACGCGCGCGAAGGTCGAGGCTGCCATGGGCCGGCACCGCCGGTTCCTCAACGTCTACAACACAAGCGGTACGGTCGATCGGGGCGCCATCGTGCCGGTGGAATCCGACATCTCGCTGGACGACGTCGAGCGCAACCTGGTGGTCGGCCCGCCCGAGCTATGCATCGAGAAACTGAAGATGTACGAGGCCGAGGGCATCCATAACATGCAGATCAACATGCATTGGGGCGTGCCGCACCGAGACGTGATGCGCTCGCTGGAGACCTTCGCCGTCAAGGTGATGCCGCACTTCAAGTGAGGTGCTGTCACCACCCCAGCGCGTAGGACGGCCGGCGCGGGTCGGCGCCGCCAGACAACAACCCCGTCTTCAGATCCTTCGCCACCATGCACATGCCGCCCGCACGCCAGGTGCGGTCGGGCCACCATTCGATCTGGTGCCCGAGGGCCGCCAGACGCTCGCCCACGTCCGCGCCCACGGCCTGCTCCAGGTTGAGCCGGCCGGGGTAGTAATGGTGCGGCTCGAAGGAATTGGGGAAGCTGAAGGTGGCGAAGCGCGGGGCTTCCACCGCGTGCTGCACATCCATCCCGAAGACCATGACGTTGAGCAGCGCCTGCAGCATGGCCTGGCTCTGCACGTCGCCGCCCGGCGTGCCAAAGGGCATCAGAGCGCGGCCTTTATGCACCATCATCGCGGGATTGGGCGTCAGGCGCGGGCGGCGGCCAGGCGCCACGGCGGCGGAATGGCCCTCGACCGCCCAGGATTGGCTGCCCCGGCTTGATGGGCACAGGCCGGTGCCGGGCACGATCGGCGCGTTGTAGGAGGTATCGCTGGGCGTGGCCGAGAAGGCGTTGCCATGGCGGTCCACGACGGCGACATACGACGTGTCGAGCGCGGGATGGACGTCGCCCGCCTCCTCCGGCCCCTGCGGCGAACCCGCGAGGTCGCGCCCCTTGCCGCTGGGATCGCCCGGCGGCGGCATCTCTTTCCACGCATGGTCGTGGCGGATCAGCTTGCGCCGCGCGGCGGCATAGCGCTTCGACAACAGCGCGGCCATGGGCACGCGCGCCTGGCGCGGGTCGGCGTAATGCCGGTCGCGGTCGGCGAAGGCCAGCTTCAGCGCCTCCGCGATCATGTGAATATAGGGCACCGAGTTGTGGCCGAGCCCCGCCAGGTCGACGCCATCGAGCAGTGAGAGCGCCTGCAGCAGCACGGGGCCCTGACACCACGGTCCGCAGGTGTAGATGTCCGCGCCGTGGAACCGCAGCTTCTCGGGCGCGCCGATCTCCACGCGATAGGCCGCCATGTCGTCCATGGTCAGCGTACCGCCGTTCTTGCGGTGATAGTCCGTGAAGGTCTTGGCGATGTCGCCGCGATAGAACGCGTCACGCGCCGCCTTCAACGCGGTCTTGCGCCCACGCCGCGAAGCGCGCTTTTCCTGGTCCACCATGTATTGCAGCGTGCGCGCCAGGTCGCGCTGGACGAACCGCTCACCCACCTTGGGCGGCCGCCCTTGGGGCAGATAAATAGCGGCGTTGGCGGGCCAGCGCCGGTAACCGTCGGCAAAGGTCTCGATGTTCTCCGCCATCAAGGGGTGCATGGCGAAGCCGTCGCGTGCGAGTCGAATAGCGCTTTCCGCCACCTCGCCGAACGACATCGTGCCAAAGCGCGCCAACGCCGTGATCCACGCGTCGGGCGCGGCCGGCACCACCGTGCGCAAGAGCCCAGCGGGAATCGCACGGAATTCGTTGAAGTAACGCTCCGGTTCGGTCGCCTTGGGCCAGACGCCCAGCCCGTCGATGGTGACAGGCTTCTTCGCGCGCGCCATGCGGATCATGATCGGCGCCACGCCCGCGAAGCTGACCAGATCGCTCTGCACCACGCTCAACGCGATGCCGGCCGCGATGCCCGCATCGACCGCGTTGCCGCCTGCCTCCAGGATGCGGAAGCCCGCCTCGGCGGCCAGATAGTGGCCGGCAGAGATCATGTGACGATGGCCCATTACCACCGGGCGCATGGTCTGCGGCGCCTTGCCGCTTCCTGGATCGTAGCTGAGACCTTTTTCGTACATCGCCACCTCCCCGCTGGTTGCGATTGTCCGGTCTCATTCGCCCGCGCACAATAGCCGCCAATGCCACCCGGAGCCGCGCCATGACAGATCTACACGACCTCTCCCTCGCCGAGATCGGCGCACGCCTGCGCGACGGGCGGCTGAAAGCGGTTGCACTAGCCGAGCACGCCATCGCGCGGCACGCGCGCTACGGCAAGCCCCTGAACGCCTACAAGCATTGGGCGCCGGCGGATGCACGCCGCGCGGCCGATGCCGCCGATGCGGCCTTCGCCGCGTGCAGCGATTTGGGCCCACTGCAAGGCATTCCGGTCTCGGTGAAGGATTTGTTTGGCGTCACGGGCATGCCGATCTTCGGCGGCTCGCCGCGCCCGCTGCCGAAGCGCTTCGAGGAGGAAGGCCCAGTCATCACCGCCTTGCGCCGCCAATCCGCAGTTTTCACCGGCAAGACCCACACGGTCGAGTTCGCCTATGACGGGTTGGGGGTCAATTCGAACTGGGGCGCGCCGCGCAACCCATGGGACGCGAAGGCGCACCGGCTGCCCGGCGGTTCTTCGAGCGGCGCGGGCGTGAGTTTGCTGGAAGGTTCAGCCTGGGTGGCGCTGGGTTCAGATTCCGGCGGCTCGGTTCGCATGCCGGCCGCGTGGACCGGCACGGTCGGCTTCAAGATCAGTCACGGCCGCTGGTCCATCGACGGCATCGTGCCGTTCAGCCCCTCGCTCGATTCACCCGGCCCCCTGACGCGCAGCGTGACCGACGCGGCTGTGGCCTTCGCCGCCATCGATCCGCGTA
>JAPLOM010000063.1:60446-77277 GCA_026400755.1 Alphaproteobacteria bacterium | reverse complement strand
CGCGCGGCTGTCGTGTATTCTCGAACACGCCGCACCCGCCGATTTCCGCATCGGCATTCCCGATCTTTATTTCTGGGACCATTGCGCGCCCGGCGTGGCCGAGGGTGTGAAAGGCGCCTTGGACGCGTTAGCCCGCGCGGGAGCGCGGGTGGAGAAGCGCGACCTGCCGGAGGCCGCCGAGGCCCACGGCGCGGCCATCACACGCGGCAACGTGGCGGGCGTGGAGTTCCTGGCCTCCATGCGCGCCGAGTTGCCCGAATGGTTGGAAACCTTGAATCCGATTCTGGCAGGACGGTTGGCTGGGCCGGACGACGCGGCCAACGTCGCGGCGTCCGATTATTTCCTGGGTCTCAAGGCGCTGAAGCACCTAGCGGCGGCGGCACAAGCGCGCCTCGCGGGCATCGACGTCCTGGCCTGTCCCACCATTGTTTCGTCACCGCCGACGGAAAGCGAAGTCGCCGAGCTTGACGCTTATCTGCCGCACAACCGGCGCATGCACCAGAACACCTATCCCATCAACCTGCTGGGCCTGTGTGCGCTGACCATGCCGGTCGCGCTGGATAAGGCCGGCATACCGGTTGGCCTCCAGCTTATTGCCAAACACGGCGACGACGAAAAGCTGCTGGCCGCGGCCTATGCGTTCGAGAAGGTCTTGGGAACCGGGCGGCAGCGCCTCGGCGTGCCGCCGCTCTGCCGCTAGCTATTTGCTCCAGCCAACGACGTCATAACCTTTGTCCTTGAGGCAGCGATTGACGAAGTTGCGGTAGGTCGCATCCGGCCCCAAGTCCTTCAGCGCGCCGTGGATTGTACGCCGTCAGCGCCTATGAGACAGAATTGGGGTATTGATTAGAGGAGGGTTTTGGTCTCATCGCAGTGACGAAGGAACGAAGATGAGAGCAAAACCCTCCTCTAATCAACATGGATGCCTCGCCCACGGCGAAGCGGATGGTTGTGCGGATGGTGCCCGGCAATCTGGCGTCCGACGCCCACCGCGCGGTGTGGATGGGCGATGCGGGCTGCACGGGCCAGGCGCGCCTGCTCCTGGCCGCGGCGGCGAACTAGTCCGGCGGCGGCTTCGGGCGCTTGCCGCGCAGAATCCGCTCGGCGATCAGCGCCACGGCCCAGCCGGCCAGCGGCACCAGGAAGATGTAGTTATAGAGCGGGTGCGCGGGATCGAATTTCGATTCCTCCCACACATAGATCATCCATAGGGCGGTCGCGACCCACCCGATCCGCACCCATGTCGTCCGCTCACGCCAGTTGATGGCCATGTTTTTCTCCGCCTTTCAAGCGTGCGGACTATAAATACACATAATGCGCGTCTACAAAAAGTCGGGTGAGATTGATGTCGAAAAATTTCTTGGTTTTACAAAACGACATTACCTTCCAACTATCATCAAGGCATTCATGGTAACGCCAAAGAAAGACATGTTAGCTCAGAAACCTCCGCTTCGACGGCCTGGGTCAGCAGCGCACGCGCGCCGCTACGCAGGATCTCCGTGAGGGAATCAGTGAAGGCCCCTGGCTGGCCAAGCTTGATGACGTTAGTGTCGGACACGGCGTATCACTCCTTCGTTGGAGAAGTGGAGACGTTGAACACCACCACGATACGCCGCCTTACCTCGTCACACCGTCACCAACTTCTGGCCATAGCTCGTCTCATAGGCGCTGACGGGGAACAGTGCGAAGTATTAAAATCGGTAGTTGATGCCGACGCGACCTATATGAGACCTCAGACCGGCGGACGTATCGAAAACGTTGTTATTTGCGTTTATGCCATTGCTCAGGTTTGCTGAGGTTGAGATAGAGCCGAAGTCTACACACAGGTATTCGGCCTTGACCCGCCAGTTACCGGCGAGTGCCCATTCGACCCCCCCCCCCCCACCGTCAAGCCGACGCGCGTTAAAGAGTTGCTCGACGCACCGGATACATTGTTGTTCGGGTTGTTCGCTGTCGTATAGGAGTTCGAGACTTTGAGATCCGTCATTGCTAAGCCGCCAGTTGCGTAAAGCAGAACCGTTGGCGTCACTGTGTGTCCCAGCCGGCCTCGAAGGGTGAAAAGCCAGTCCGTGTTCACTGTGGTTGTTGGATTGTATATCGACGATGTGGTTACGGACCGACCAGCTACCGACCGCGAGCTGTTCTGATCGAATGCATTGAAATCGGCTTCAAGACCGAACACCGTGTCGTCGGATTGCCAATTGTAGCCAGCCTGCACGCCACCGGTAAAACCAGTCGGAGATAAAGACCCGGTTGCCGCACTGGTGATGGTTGCCAAATTTTGAGCATTATTTATCGGACAGTACCCTTCATTGGGACACGAGACGGAAGAACTAACGTCCGAATGGCCCCACGCATAACCCGCGTTCCCGCCAAAATAGAAGCCGGTCCAGTTGTAGCCAGCACTAGACGGCAGGTCGGCGGCGAAAACGCTCTGCGAAGCACAGAGGCTGACTACCGCTGCCAAAACCCCTGCGATTCGAATACGAATCTCTAGTCTCCGTGGTGACTGCGAGGAGAAAGACGATCGACGGGTAAGGGATATCCGAACCTATCGCAGAACGGTGTTACGGCATCAAGGGGCAGTATGTGACCAGCGTGGCGCGTCAGGCGTCCGGCACCGTCACAAAGGAACTGGCCCGACACGTCAGTTTTAAGACCACAGAGCGGTACATCTCTCTAGTGGATGAGGACAAGCGGGCGGCAGTGGACAAGATCGCCGTAGCAAGCGCCCTTGCCGGCATCGACATGACGAAGACTATCGGAACAGTGAAAAAAAATCCCACACCACCGTCCCACACCGCGGAAATCGGCAACCGGCGCAAACGTGAGAAACCATTGAAGGGAATGGTGCCCAGGGGCGGATTTGAACCACCGACACGCGGATTTTCAGTCCGCTGCTCTACCAACTGAGCTACCTGGGCGTGGGCGCGCTTATAGAAAACTTCCCCCGGCCTGTCCAGCAAGGGCGGCTCAGTCCTCGTCCTTCTCCCGGGACGGTGAGAACTCGTCCTCCTCGGGCTCCTCGTTGGTCGGGATGACGTAGCCGCCAGTCAGCCAGCGACCCAGATCGACGTCCTTGCAGCGAGGCGAGCAGAACGGCTGGTGCTGGACCACCATGGGCCGCCCGCAGATCGGACACTTGCCTTTGGGCCTGGGATCGTTGTCGTTGGCTTGCCGCATCGCCGTCTCCGTCGGCCGGACGCTACCACAGCTTCCGCGTCTGGAAAGGGGCTTCGTGGCAGCCCTCCCCTGCTTGGCCTAAACTGGGAGGCATCATGGAGGACTTCGACACCCTTCAGCGCCTGGCCTTAGCACTCGCGATCGGCGTCCTGATCGGGCTCGAGCGCGGCTGGCGGGAACGCGAGGTGCCCGAGGGCGGCCGCGTCGCGGGCGTCCGCACCTTCGCCCTGGGCGGCCTATTGGGCGGCGTCTCGGCCGTGCTGTCCGACTCGACGAGCGACGCCGTGATGGCAGTGGCCTTCCTGGCCTACGCCGCCATCCTGACCGCACTGCGCTTACGCGGCCGCCCGGACTCGAACGACATCGGCGCGACCACGACGATCGCCGGGCTCGTGACCTTCGCTCTCGGCGCCCTGGCAGTCGAGGGTTCGATGCAGGTCGCCGCGGCGGGCGGCGTGGTGACTGCCCTTTTCCTCGGCATCAAGCCTCAGCTCCATCGCCTGATCGAGCGGATCGAGCGCGACGAGCTGATGGCCGTGCTGAAGCTTCTGGTCATGTCGGTCGTCCTGCTGCCGGTCCTGCCGGACCAGGGCTTCGGTCCCTGGCACGCGCTCAATCCCTACAAGCTCTGGTGGATGGTCGTGCTGGTCGCGGGCATCTCCTTCGTCGGCTATGTGGCGGTCAAGGTGGCCGGCGCCAGGCGCGGCATCGTGCTGGCGGCGGTCGCGGGCGGCATCGTTTCGTCCACCGCCGTGACCGCCAGCCTGTCGCGTCAGGCCAAGGGCAGCGCGGCTCTGGCGCCGCTCTATGCGGGCGGCGTGGCGCTGGCCTGCGCCACCATGTTCCCGCGCCTGATCCTGTTGGTCAGCGTCGTGCACCCCGCGTTGTTCGAGGTGCTTTGGCCTCCCTTCGCGGCCGCGGCGGCCGCGAATTTCGTGATCGCCGCCTGGTTGATCCGGCGCGGTCGCGCCGAGACGGCGGACGGCGTACAGGACGGACATCGCAACCCGTTTGAGTTCATGCTGGCGCTGCGCTTCGGGCTGTTTCTGGGAGCCATCGCGGTTCTGTCGCGCGCGCTCAGTGCCTGGCTGGGCGATACGGGCCTCTATCTTTTGGCCGCGGCGTCCGGCTTGGCCGATGTGGACGCCATCGCGCTGACCTTGGCCAACATGGGCGAGAGCGCGCCGCCGGAGCACATGGTGGCGAACGCCATCTGTCTCGCCGCGGCGGTGAACACCGTGGTCAAGGCGGGTTTGGCTTTCTATCTGGGCGGCACCAGTTTCGGCACGCGGGTGGCGGGCGCACTGGGCGCCAGCCTGGTAGCAGGCGGCGCCGTCCTCGCCTTCACCTGACGGAACGGCGCATCCCAATCACGGCCTGGCCCACAATGGCCGACAGGACGAGCACACCGCCGATCAAGGTGAGGAAGCTCGGCCACTCGTCGACCATCAGCGCGACCAAAATCGGCCCCAGCACCACCTCGGACAGGGATAGAAGCGCGACCTGCGCCGCCGGTACATGGCGCGATCCCACGGTGAAGCAGATAAAGCCGATCGACATGGCGCCCATGCCCATCATCGCGCACATGGCAAAGTCGTGCCACGAGACCGCCATGGAACCGCCGACGCCGAAGGCCACGATGGCGGCGGAGGCGCCCGCGATGACGATGGAGGGCAGCATGTCGGTATGCCGCCCATAGCGCAGCGCGATGACGAAGCCGGCATGGGCCAGGGTCGTGCCCACGGCCATGATGTTGCCGAACAGGCGTCCCGCCCCCAACCCCTCCATCACCATGACGCCCACCCCCACCAACGCCACGATCATGGCAAGCACTGTGCGGCGCTGGACATGCTCGCGCAGAAGGAACCAGGCCAGGATCGCCGAAATGAAGGGCGAGGCCGAGAGGATGAACAGGGCGTTGGCGACCGTGGTGTTGATGATCGAAAGCGCGAAGAAGATGTTGCCCGCACCCAGAATCAGCCCGCCGACCAGGCCCGGCTTGCCCGCTGCGCGAAAGGACGTCACCACTGCGCCGCGGGTGCGCAGGATGAGCAAGCCCATGAGGAAAAGGAACATTGTGCTGTTCCGCCAGAAGATGATCTGCCAGTCGGTCGCGGCCTCGATGTTACGGAAGAGCACGCCGTTCACGCTGGCGAACGCGCCGGCCGCCAGCATGAAGGCGACGCCGCGGGCATAAAGCGGGTCGCGCTGGTCTGCGGTGATGGCGGTCATGCTGTGGATATCCCCCTGAGATGCTCAGCCAACGACGATCTCGTACGATTCGCGATCCAGATCCGCGCGTGCCTGTAACACGAGCGGCCGGCCTAAGGTGCCTTCCAGCGTCGCGCGGGCCATGGCGGCCTCCGCCTTCAACGTCTCAACGATCTCGGGCGCGGCCAGGAGGGTGAGCGTTCGGCCGGGCACGGCCGCGGCACTGCGCCGCGCGGCGCGCAACGCTTCCAGCGCCACGGTCAGCGCTGTGCGAACGACGGCATCGGGTGCTGTGGGCTCGCACAGGATCTCCGCCAGCGATTCCCGCCCGCGCCGGCGCGTGATCTCCAAGAGACCGAGCGACGAGAAGCCGCCCACGCGCGCAGGCGAACGGTCGCCGGCCAAGGCACGCTCCAGCGCCTGCTGCACCCGCCGCCGGTCGTCGGTGCGGTCCATGGCGATGAAATCGACCACGATCCGGCCGGCGAGGCCGCGCAAGCGGATCTGGCGCGCGATCTCGTCGGCCGCCTCCAAGTTCGTATCGCGAATCGTATCTTCGGCACGGCCGCGCGTGGTGTGTGCGCCGCTGTTCACGTCGACCACCGTCAACGCCTCGGTGCGCTCGATGACGATCTCGCCGCCAGAAGGAAGCCGCACCCACGGTTGCAGGGCGGCCTCGATCTCCTCCTCGACGCCTTCCAGCTCGAACAAGGGTTCGGCCTCGCCATGAAGGCGGATAGCGGATGCGATCTCGGGCAGATGCGCGCGCGCATGGGCCAGCGCCGCCGCATGGGCCTCACGCCCATCGATGACGACGCGGGAAAGCCCGGCCGCCGCCCAATCGCGCAGCAGGCGCGCAACCGCGCCGGGTTCGCGATGGAGGCATGCCGGCGGCGTGCCTTGGTCGCGGCCCGATTCGATGCCCTCCCACAAGGCGGACAGGTGCGCGGCTTCGTCCCGCAAGTCGGCTTCGCCGGCCGCAGCGGCGCCCGTGCGGACGATATAGGCACCTTCCGGTGCGGCCACGGCGGCGACCAGCGCGCCGACGCGCTTGCGCTCGTCCGCATCGACGATGCGGCGGCTCAAGGTGATGCCGTGTTCCAGCGGCGCATAGACCAGATGCCGGCCGGGCAGCGCGATCCGCATGGTCAGCGCCGCACCCTTCTCGCCCGCGCCGTCCTTGGTGGCCTGCACCAGCACGCGCGCGCCCTCGGCCAAACGCGCGCCATCCAAGCCCTCGATGCGGGCAAGAAAGCCGCTGCGCGCAAGGCCGATATCGACGAACGCCGCATCCAGCCCCGGCAACACGCGCTCGATGCGGCCAAGATAGACGTTGCCGACGATGCTCTCGTACCCGGCGCGCTCGACGATCAGTTCGATCAGCCGTCCGCCCTCGCGCAGCGCAGCGCGCAACTCGCCCGGCGAATCGTCGATCAGAAGCTCGAGCGGTGCGGCCATCCATCCCCCATCGGCGACAAGGCTAGGGCGTGGAGCGCGCGCGCGCAACGCACCGTGCATTGTGCGCGCGCCGGAGCGCTGCTACCGTTTTCTCAACGAGAAACCGAGGGAGAGCACAATGGCCAAGTCAGCAATCAAGTTCGTCAAGCGCGCGAAGCGCAAGTTCTCGAAACTGGCGGTGGGAGCGGGAACGGCGCGCCTGGGCCGCGACGTCGACGTCGACATCAGCACGACAATGGGCGGCGGCGTCTGCGAGTTCACCAACATCAAGATGCCGTGGACCGTGAAATACGACGAGTATTTCTATGGCCTGACCGGCACGCTGACGATCCGCGTCGGCCGCAAGGCATATCCCATCAAGCGGGGCGACGGGTTGTGGCTGCCCGCCAACACCAAGCTGGTCTACGAGGCCAAGGGCAAGGCCACCGCCGTCTACATGGTCTACCCGGTCAACTGGAAGCAGATCGAAGAGAAGAAAGCCAAGAAGAAAAAGAAATGAAACCGCGCAAGGCAAAGTCGCGCATCAAGTTCATCAAGAAGGCCGAAAGGCGCTTCGAGCGGAAACCGACACCCCCGGGCTGGCGCCAGCTGGCCCGGGACGTCGGCCCCGACATCTCCGCGACGTTCGGCGGTGGAGTGGCCGAGTACAAGACCTGCCGCTTCGAATGGATGCTGCTGTACGACGAATACCTGTTCGGCCTGTCGGGCCGGCTGACCATTCGGGTCGGGCGCAAGGCCTATCACATCGATCCGGGCGACGGACTGTGGCTGCCCGCCAACACCAAGATCGTCTATGAGTGCAAGAAGAGGGCACGCGCCCTCTACATGGTCTATCCGATCGATTGGAAACGAATTCACGGCATGACGTAAAGGCGAGGCGATGGCGGGCAAGGTCGAATTCATCAAGAAGGCGAAGCGCAAATACGAAACCCTGCCCGAGGTGACGGGCCACGTGCGCACCGGCCGCGATGTGCACACCCACAACAGCAAGACCATGGGCTGCGGCGTCGTCGAGTTCAAAGGCATCGATCTGCCTTGGACCGTGAAATACGACGAGTACTTCCGCTGCCTCACCGGCTCGCTGACAATCCGCGCGCGCGGCAAGAAGTATGTGATGAAGCCAGGTGACGGCATCTGGCTGCCGCGCGACACCAAGCTGACCTACCAGGCCAAGGAAAAGACCTCGCTGATGTTCGCCATCTATCCCGCCGACTGGCGCGGGGTGGAGAAGCGCGGCGGCAAGCCCAAAGTGGCTTCACACAAGAACAAAGCCATCAAGTTGATCCGCAAGAGCAAGCGCGTCTTCGGACAGTTCTGGGGACCGCCGGGCTACTGCAAGATCGGCCGCGACGTGGACATCGACATCAGCACCACCTTGGGCTGCGGCATGTCGCGCTTCCGCAACGTGAAGTTCCCCTGGACCGTTCACTACGACGAATATTTCTACGGGCTCAAGGGCACGCTCATCATCCACGTGCGCGGCAAAAAGTATCCCATCAAGCCGGGTGACGGCATCTGGCTGCCTGCGGGCACGCCGATGATCTACGAGGCCGGCAACACCGAGGCCCAGGTGGCTTATGCCATCCTGCCGGTGAACTGGCGTCAGGTGGCCGAGAAGAAAAAGAAGAAGGCTTGAGTCGTCAGGCCACCGGGTAGCCGGCGGCCTTAAGCAACGCCGCTGTCTCGAACAGCGGCAGGCCGACCACGTTGGAGTAAGACCCCGACAGGAAACGGACGAACAGCGCCGCGCGGCCTTGGATCGCGTAGGCGCCCGCCTTGTCGCGCCATTCGCCCGAGGCCAGATAGGCTTCGATCTCGGCATCGGTTAGCCGCTTGAAGGCGACAGCTGTCGTCACCAACCGTACCTTCGCACCTTTGCCCGGCGCGATGACGGCCACCCCGCCGATCACGCGATGCCTCCGGCCGGAGAGAAGCGAAAGGCATTTCCGCGCCGTGGTTTCATCAGTGCCCTTGGGCAGGATGCGGCGGCCGCAGGCGACGACCGTGTCGGCCGCCAACACCACGGCGCCCGGGTGGCGCGCGGCAACGGCTTCAGCCTTTTCGCGCGCGAGGCGCGAGGCATGCGCCGCGGGCAATTCGCGGGGCAACGGCGTTTCATCCAGGGAGGCAGGGTCGACGCGATCAGGCTTGAGACCGATCTGCTTCAGAAGCTCAAGACGCCGGGGCGAGGCCGAGGCGAGCACGAGCGCTGGTGCGGCGCAGGCCATGGTCTGACCCGTTTACTTGAAACGGAAGGTGATGCGCCCCTTGGTCAAGTCGTAGGGGGTTATCTCGATATTCACTTTATCACCGGCCAGCACACGGATTCGGTTCTTGCGCATTTTTCCCGAGGTATGAGCGAGAATTTCATGATTGTTCTCGAGTTTAACGCGGAACATCGCGTTTGGCAGCAGTTCCATGACGGTGCCACCCATCTCGATCAATTCTTCCTTCGCCATCCAATCTCCTGCCCTGGCGGGGCCACGTGGCGGGCTCATTGATGCCGCCGAGAGCCGCGAAAATCAAGCCACAGAACGCTAGACGGCGGGCCCGCCGGAGAGCGGGAACCGCTCCAGGATGCGGCGCTCCAATTGGTCGCGCACAGCCCGATAGGCATCGAGTTGGGCCTCGCGCGCCTCATCCGCCGCGGTCGGATCGAAAGTCGGCCAGTATTCGACCTCGACCGCCAGGGTTCGGGTCAACTCCAGCGCCTGATGGTGCGCCTCGGGGGTCAGGGTCACCACAACATCGAAATTCTCGTCGTCCATCTCGGAGAACAGCACCGGCTTGTGCGCAGCGATGTCGAGCCCCTTCTCACGCATCACCGCGATGGCGAAGCCATCGACCTCGCGCGTGCGCACGCCCGCCGATTTCACATAGAGCCGGTGGCCGTGGAAATGGCGCAGCAGCGCCTCGGCGATCGGCGAGCGGACCGAGTTGGTGCTGCACACGAACAACACGCTCGAGGGCAGCCCCGCGCTCACGCCTCAACCCCGGACGTGAAGGACGCAGATCAAGGTGAACAGCCGCCGGGCGGTGTTCTCGTCCACGTCGACGCGGCTGGCCAATCGCTCGCGCAAAATATCCGAGCCCTCGTTGTGAAGCGCGCGGCGCCCCATGTCGATGGCTTCGATCTGGGCGGGCGAGAGCGCCTTGATGGCTTGGTAGTAGCTTTCGCAGACGACGAAATAATCCTTGATGACGCGCCGCAAGGACGAAAGCGGCAGCGGCACCTCGCCCACCGGCTGGCCGTCCGCCGTGCGTATGTCCAGGACCGCGCGATTCTCGGCAATGCCCAGCACAAGGTGGTACGGCCCACCCGCGTGCCCCACCGGCGCGAAATGGTTGCTGTCGATCAGGTCGTAGATCGCGACAGCGCGTTCGTGCTCGACGTCGCGCGTCCGGTACACGACGCCGGGATCGTCGAGTTCGATCTTGACGATGCGATGCTTGTTTTCGCTCACGCGCGGATCAGCGCTTCGCCGCGCCGCCCAGCCTCAGCGCGACCGACAAGGCATGCGCCTCCAGCCCCTCGGCTTCCGCCAAGGCCACGGCGGCGGGCCCGATGGCGGCCAACGCCTCCGGCCCGCACCCGACGATCGAGGTGCGCTTCATGAAATCCAGCACCCCCAGGCCCGAGGAAAAGCGCGCGCTGCGCGAAGTGGGAAGGACGTGGCTCGGGCCCGCGACATAATCGCCAATGGCCTCAGGCGTGTAACGGCCCAGGAAAATGGCGCCCGCGTTGCGGATGCGCGCGGCCATCGCGTCGGGATCGGCCACGGCCAACTCCAGATGCTCGGGCGCCAGCCGGTCGACCAGGGCGCAGGCATCGCCCAGCGCGCCGACCACGATGATGGCGCCGAAATTTTCCCAACTTTCCCGCGCGGTCTTGGCACGCGGCAGGGATTTCAGGTGCACGTCCGCCGCTTTCACCACGGCGTCGGCGAACGAGGCGTCGTCGGTGATCAAGATCGATTGCGCAACGGCATCGTGCTCGGCCTGGGACAGAAGGTCGGCCGCGATCCAGGCCGGATCGTTCTTGCCGTCGGCCACCACCAGGATTTCCGAAGGGCCCGCGATCAAGTCGATGCCGACGGTGCCGAAGACCCGCCGCTTGGCCGCGGCCACATAGGCATTGCCCGGCCCCATGATCTTGTCGACGGGCCGGATCGTCTCGGTGCCATAAGCCAGCGCGGCGATGGCCTGCGCGCCGCCCACGCGGTACAGCTCGGTCACGCCCGAGATGCCGGCGGCCGCCAGGACCAGCGGGTTCAGCCTGCCGCCCGGCGCGGGCACGGCGACCACGACGCGCTCCACGCCCGCGACGCGCGCCGGCAGGGCGCTCATCAGAACGGACGACGGATAGGCTGCGGCTCCGCCGGGAACGTAGAGGCCAACGGCCTCGATCGCGCGCCAGCGGGCGCCCAGACGCACGCCTTGCGCGTCCGTGTAGTCCAAATCCTGGGGCAGTTGGCGCCGGTGGAAATCCTCGATCCGCGCGGCGGCCAGCTTCAGCGCATCCACCGCGGCGGGCGGGCATGCCTTCACGGCACCGTCGATCTCGGCGCGGCCGACGCGGATCGTGTCCTTGGTCAGGCGCAGCCGGTCGAAACGCTCGGTGAGTTCGATCAGCGCCGCATCGCCGCACGCGCGGACGGCGGCGATGATCTCGGCCGCGGCCGCGTCGGCCTCGGCCTCGACACCGCGTTTGGCGTCGAGAAAGGACTCGAACGCGGCGGCAAAGCCCGGCGTGCGTGCGTCAAGCCGCCGCGGCATCGACCGCCTCGCGGAAGCGGTCGATCCAGCTTCGGATCTCGCGCGCGCGGGTCTTGAGCGCCGTACGATTGACGACCAGGCGTGAAGTAACGTCAGCGATCTGCTCGACCTCGACCAGGCCGTTCTCCTTCAACGTGCGGCCAGTGGAGACGAGGTCGACAATCAGGCGACAGACGCCGAGCTTCGGCGCCAGTTCCATGGCGCCGTTCAGCTTGATGCACTCGGCCTGCACGCCGCGCTCGGCGAAATGCCGCCGCGTAATGCCAGGATATTTGGTTGCTACGCGCACGTGGCTCCAGCGCCGCGGATCGTCCGAGGCCACCAGCGCGGCCGGCTCGGCGACCGCCAGCCGGCAATGGCCGATGCCAAGGTCGAGCGGCGCGTAGATTTCGGGGTAGTCGAATTCCATCAGGACGTCATTGCCCGCGACCCCCAGTTGGGCGGCGCCAAAAGCCACGAAGGTCGCGACATCAAAAGAGCGCACCCGCACGATGGACAGGCCCGGATGATTGGTCGCGAACTGGAGCTGGCGCGAATCAGGGTCCGCGAAGGCAGCCTCAGGCTTCACGCCGACGCGCGCCAAAACAGGCATAAGTTCCTTTTGAATCCGTCCCTTAGGGACGGCCAGGACCAGGCTGGCAGCGCTCGACACGATCTTCTCCCACGAATTGGCGCGGGAGGATTAGCACGCCTAGCTTTCGTCCTCCAGGGGATGGCTGGGCCGGGCGAAGACTGGCCAGGGCTCGCCCAAGTCCTTGAGATGGCAAAGAACGCTGGCGGATTCGAGGCTGATCTCGGCTCCGCCGGCCAGGACTAGGCGCACGCCGTCGGATTCCTTGCGGACGGCCAGCAATTCGAGAATGCGGTCGCCATCCCGCGCGCGGTCGATACCGCGCATCTGCACGCGCGTCACGTCTTCGAAAGAGAGGCCGCACAGAACGCGCTCGAAGGGCATGCCCTTGCCCGATGCCTCTGCCACGTCTTCCCAGCGGAAGCGCGTCGCGACCAGGACGAAACGCTTCTCGTCCTCGAGATAGGCCATGTCGGCCATGTTGACGAGCGCGTCCTGCAGGACCGTGGAGAAAACCTCCAGATCCTCGGCGTCGGTCGCGCGCAGCTTGAGAGGATCCGCCATTCCCTTCCCTTCAAGCGATCCGGGCGATGTCGGCGCCGCAGGCCGCCAGCTTGGCCTCGAGCTTCTCGTAGCCGCGGTCCAGATGGTAGACGCGATTGATGATCGTCTCGCCCTCGGCGGCCAAGCCCGCGACCACCAGCGAGACGGAAGCGCGGAGATCGGTCGCCATGACTTGAGCACCCTTGAGCGTCGCCACGCCGCGCACCATGGCGGAAGCGCCGTGCAGATTGATGTTGGCGCCCATACGCATCAGTTCCGGCACGTGCATGAAGCGGTTTTCGAAGATGGTTTCGGTGATCATCGACGCGCCCTCGCAGACCGTCATCAACGCCATGATCTGCGCCTGCAAGTCGGTCGGAAAGCCAGGAAAGGGCTCCGTCATCACATCCACGCCCCGGACACGGCCGTTGGCCAGATGGACGCGCAGACCCCGCTTCGTCTCCTCCAGCGCCAGCCCCGCCTCCTGCAAAATCTGGGTGACCGCGCCGATCATCTCCAGCCGCGCACCGATCAACTCCACGTCACCGCCGGTCGCCGCGGCGGCGATGGCGTAGGTGCCGGCCTCGATGCGGTCGGCGACCGTCTCGTGCTCGGCCGCGTGCAAGCGGTCCACGCCCTGGATCTGCAGCGTCTCGGTGCCAATGCCTTCGATCTTGGCACCCATGGCGTTGAGGCAGCGCGCCAGGTCGCCGATCTCGGGCTCGCGCGCGGCGTTCTCGATCATCGTCTCGCCCTTGGCGAGAGATGCCGCCATCAGCGCGTTCTCGGTCGCGCCCACGGAGATTTTGGGAAAGGTGATCTTGGCGCCGTGCAGCCCTTTGGGTGCGGTCGCTTCCACATAACCGCTAGCCAGCTCAATTTCGGCGCCCATGGCCTGCAAGGCCTTTAAATGCAGATCGACCGGGCGCGTGCCGATGGCGCAGCCGCCGGGCAGCGACACCCGCGCCTTGCCGCAACGGGCGACCAACGGGCCGAGCACCAGGATCGAGGCGCGCATCTTGCGCACCAAGTCATAGGGCGCCGTGGTGTCGGTCACGTTGCGCACGGTCAGCTTCATACCGCCATTGCCGTCGCCCACGATCTCGGCGCCGTGCACCGCCAAAAGCTTGCCCAGGGTGGCGATGTCGGCCAAGTCCGGCAGGCGGTGGAGATGCAGCGTCTCGTCGGAGAGCAGCGCGGCGGTCATCAGCGGCAGCGCCGCATTCTTCGCGCCGCTGATCTCGATTGTGCCCTTGAGGGGGCGACCGCCCCGGATTCGAATCTTGTCCATGCTCTCCCGTGACTTGTAGCGGACGCAGGCTGCGCCCTCAACGACTAGACGTCTTTCCGGCGCCTCAGATTCTTGCGCAGCGCCTCGGCACGGCGCGCCTTGCGCTCGGCCGCCGCTTTCTCGCCCGCAGGCGACAGGCCGGCGACGCGCTTCTTCTCTTGCCGGATATAGATGTTGCGCCAGGCCGCGATCAACGCGGGCTTGTCGCCGCCCTCGATCTCGACCGTACAGTCGAACAGCAGCATGAGCTGACCCGCCACCTTTTCCTCGACATTGGCCAGCACGAAGCGCGCGCGGACGCGATCGCCGCATTTGACCGGGGCGATGAAGCGCACCTTGTCCAGGCCGTAGTTGAGCGCCAGCCAGTCGTCCGACGGCTCGCGCACGCTGCGGTAATAGAGCGGCACCAGCAGGGACAGGCTGAGAAATCCGTGGGCGATGGTGGTCTTGAACGGGGTTTCGCGCGCGGCGCGGGCCGGATCGGTATGGATCCAGTAATGGTCCTCGGTGGCCGCGGCGAACAGGTCGATATGGCGCTGATCCACCGTCATCCAGCCGGACAGGCCGATCTCGCGGCCGATCTGGTCGCGTACGGCGTCGAGGGAGGGAAGCGGCATGGCGGCGGGTGCGGGTTAAAGGGGGTAGCGGCGAGGCTGGCGAGCTTGCACGTCCGGCGGGCGCTGTGGCAAGTTCCGCTCCGCGCGCGAACCGCCGGAGCCGTCAGGTCTCGTTTTTGGCCTTGGATTGCGGCAAAATTCGGTTCGATCCCGCGCCACGCGGATGCTGCCGTAGCTCAGGGGTAGAGCACGTCCTTGGTAAGGACGGGGTCGGAGGTTCGATTCCTCTCGGCAGCACCACCGCCCTCTCACCGCCTCCTCATTGGCCCGAAGCGCGCGTCCAGGGCCGCCACGGCCTGTTCGGCCGCCGAAGCCACGCGGCCCGCCAGCGCCAACGCATCATCCGCCTTGCTTTCCCGGCAAGCGATTTCCAGATCGCGCGCCAGCGCAGACCCCTTCATGCCGCCCATCGTGCCGAGCGTGCCGTGGAGGATATGGGCCTCGGTGCGAAGCGCGTTTAGGTCGCGCGACGCCGCGGCGGTACGCAGTCGCCCAATTCCTGCGCGCGTGTCCGTGATGTGGGTGGCGACAAGCTGCTGGAAGACAGGCTGGCTGACCGCGCCTTCCAGGTCTGTCAGCGCGGTCTCGTCCAAAATGCCCTCGCCGGCTCCATGCGCCGAAGCCGAAGGCGCCTCCGGACGCATGCTCCAGCGCGCCAGCGCGGTGATGAGCTTGGCACGATCGATCGGCTTGGCGACATAATCGTTCAGACCGGCTTCCAGGTATTTCTCGCGGTCGCCCTTCATCACGTTGGCCGTCATCGCGATGATGGGGACCTTACCAGCTGGTCCAGCCAAGGCACGTATCCGGCGCGTGGCCTCAATGCCGTTTATCTCGGGCATCTCGATGTCCATGAAAACGACGTCGTAGGGTCTCTCACGCAGCGCCTGCACCGCTTCGCCGCCGCCGCCTACGACGTCCACCGAGTGGCCAAGCTTCTTCAGGATGCCCGCGCCGACCATCTGGTTGATCGCGTTGTCGTCGACCAGAAGGATGCGAAGCGCCACGGCGGGCACCTCGGGCGCTTCCAGCGCGGCTACCGCGGCCGTCTTGCCCGTCCCGGGTCCGTCGCCCAGCGACGCCAGCCGTTCGAACAAAGCCGAGGGGCTGACCTGCTTGGTGAAGTAGGCCAGTACATCCACGTCGCGCAATCGATCCGAAACGCCACGTGCACCAATGGAACTGGCTATGATCAGCTTGATGCTGCGATAGGCGGGGGAGGCATGGATACGGTGAGCCAGTTCGTCGCCGCCCATGCCGGGCATCATCACGTCGATGATGGCCACGTCCGGTAAGGCATGTTGCTTCTCCGCCGCCGCCAGGGCCGTCAGGGCGGACGGCCCGTCAATCACGGTCTCGACCGCGACGCCCCACGATTCGAGCTGCTTGCGGAAGATCGAACGGTTGACCTCGTTGTCGTCGACGACCAATACGCGCAGGCCACGCAACTCGCCGGCCTTGGGCATACGGCGTGTGCCGGATGCGGCGACCAACGGCAGCGACACCCGGAAGACGCTGCCGCGGCCGGGTACGCTCTCGGCGCTGATCTCTCCGCCCATCAGCGTGGTGAGCTGCTTGCAGATGGCCAAGCCCCAGCCCGTGCCGCCGTACTTGCGCGCGGTCGACGTGTCGGCCTGCATGAAGCGCTGGAACAAAGCATTTTGCGTGCCTTCGGACATACCAATACCGGTGTCGGCAATGGCCAGGCGCAGGCGCGGCTCGCGGTCATGCCCGGTTTCCTGGGTGACCTCGACCCAGACGCCGCCCTTCTCGGTGAACTTGATCGCGTTACCGATGAGGTTGAGCAGCACCTGACGCAAGCGCCCCGGATCTCCGCGCAGGGAGACCGGCAGGTCCGGCGCCACGAACCATGCCAGCTCGATGCCTTTTCCGATCGCGCGCGGATTGAGCAATTCGACCACGCTGGCCAGGACTTCGTTCAGGTCGAAATCGAGCGTTTCCAGCTCCAGCTTGCCGGCTTCCAGCTTGGAGAGGTCTAGCACGTCGTTGAGAAGCGCCAGCAGCGCTTCGCCTGGCAGGCGGATGCTTGCGGCGAAACGGCGCTGCTCGTCGTCCAGCCGCGTATCCAGCATGAGCCCCGCCATGCCTAGAACGCCGTTCAGCGGTGTTCGAATCTCGTGGCTCATCACGGCCAGGAAGTCCGATTTGGCTTGGTTGGCG
>JAPLOM010000063.1:0-60363 GCA_026400755.1 Alphaproteobacteria bacterium | reverse complement strand
CGGCGGCTTCCCGCGCATGACTCAACTCGGCGATATAGCGGACACGCGCCTCGTCCGTCCGCCGCATCTCGCGCGCGATCCGCACGCCATAAAAAACCGCGCAGGCCAGAAAGAGGGCAACGATTCCCACGGCCGTATGCTGGAAACGGCGAAGCTTCGCGACGAAGCGGGCCTGCTCGCGGAAGTTTTCCTCGCGGATTACGCGGACCTTCTCGGTCAGCAGGTGAATCTGGTCGTTCGCCCGCGCGAAGTGCTGGTGCATTTCCGCCGCGGCGCGCGCAGCGGCTTCCATCTCGTTCTTCTGGACGTGGTGGAAAACCTCATCGCCCTTTCCCACCATAGACACGACAGCTTCATCGACCGCGCCAAGCCCTTCCACGATGGGCGTCGCCTTGTCGCGGTGCTCCTCATTGTTCAGCAGATTCTCGGAAAGGCGCCCCCGCATCTCGGCATAGTCGCGCAGGGCAGCGTCGCGCTTGCGGATCGAGGCTTCGTTATCGGAATTCAAGACGGCATCGCTGCCCGGACGGCGCACCATGCCGACCTGTCGGCGCAATTCATTCAATTCACCATGCCGCGCCGCCCACCATTGATTGACCTCGATAGAGCGGCCGAAGCTGTGCGCCAGCAGATGGCTGGCATAGAGCCCTCCGACAATGAGAATGATCGTGGCGGCAGCCAGCACAAAATAGACGTGGTGCCACTTGAGGCGCCGGGGTGTCTCAGCCGGGATGGGGTTAAAGGACGTCATCGTGCGTGGCGCATGCCCTCTGCCGCGGCTCGGAAGCTCCGCGGGAGTGATTCTAAACGGGGCGCTTTTTTAGCTAAACCCTTAATTTCTAGACAATCTTCCCATCGCGCGCCGTTGCGGCTTGTTCGCGCGGCATCCGGTCGATCTCGTCCTGGCGCAGGATGCCGTTGACCTCGGCGCCCAGGATGAAGATCGCCCCGGAGAAAAAGAAGAACACCAGGCTGATGATGATGCCTCCCAAGCTGCCATAGACCATGTTGTATTGGCCGATGTTGCGCAGATAGACCGAGAAAATGCTGGCAAGCCCGATCCAGGCCACCGACGCGAACACCGCGCCCGGCAGCACGTGGCGCCAGCGCTGCGGCACATTGGGCAGCCAGCGATAGAGGAACGCGATCGCGGCGAACACGGCCGTGAGCGTCAGGATGTGGCGGGCTCCGATATAGAGGAACTTCCACGTCCGCGGCACGTCCAGGGCCTGGATCACGATCTTCCAGATCAATGGCCCCAACACGATGGCCATCGTGGCCAACAGCACCACCGCGGCGGCCACGACCATCAGGCCAAAGCCCTGCAGCCGGCGCAGAACGAAATGCCGTTTCCGCTGCACGCCATAGGCACGGTTCAGCGCCATGCGCAGCGCCTCGATGGCGGACGACGCCACCCACACGGTGCCGATCAGGCTGACGGTCAAGACACTGCCGCGCCGCGTGCTGAGGATCTGCTTCACCGTCGGACCGATGGAACGCGCGACTTCCTCGGGCAGTACGGTCGCCAGCAAAACGACGTAGTGGTCCGCTTTCTGGGCGGCGCCCACGAAGGCGGCCAGGGCGGTGACGAAGATCAGGAAGGGAAATAGGGCCAGAAGGGTCGAGAAGGCGACGTGACCCGAATAGACCGAGCCTTCGTCGATCATGAACTTGGCAGCCGCCCGGCCGATTAGGCTCACCGTCCTGGGCGGAGCAGGCATCCGTCGCATGTGGCGTTCCGTCTTTACCGCGCGCCGCCGCAGTATGCCGCTCGCGGATGACAGCGGCCAGTTCGCCGCTAGGGCGTGGGCGGCTTCGCCTTGCCGAGCCCGGCCAGGATCGAGCCCGCCGAGACGGCAAGGCCCGTGGAAACGGGCTGGGCATTCAACGTCGCCACGTGCAGCGCCACCACCTCATAGTGGTCGCCCTGCTTGGCCAGGATCGGCGCACCGGAATCGCCGCGCGTCGCGTCGCAATCGTGCAGGACCAACGCGTTGTCCTTAGCGAAACCCTTGATGCGGCAGTTCACGTGCATCGACAGCGTGTGCGCCTTGTCCTGGCTGTAGCCGGCATGGATGTAGATGGTCGATTTCTGCTGGTCGGCCATGAAGCGCTCCGGCCCGAAATTGGCCAGGGGCACGGTTCCCACCGCGTGACCGATGGATTCCGTCAGGGTCAGGACGGCCCAATCGGCGGACGGATTGCGCTCATGCTTGCCCTCCGGCGACTCGGCGCCGGGCGCCAGGACATAGGACTGAACCTGGGCATTCTTGATGTAGCGGGCTTGACGGTAACCGGCCAGGAAGTTGACCGAATGAGGTTGCAGCCAGCGATCCGTGCGCGCGTTCCACAGGCAATGCGCGGCAGTCAGCACCTTGTCCGGCGCGATCAGCACGCCGGTGCAAAATCCGCCAATGGTCCGGTTCACGCGCCCGATCGAACTCCACGGTGGCCCGACAGGGTCGACCATCAGCCGATCGTCGGCACCCTTGATGCCGGGGCGCAGCGGATCATCCGCCCGGATGGGCGCAAAGCTCGCGCAGAGCACCGCGAGAGCAAACGCGCAGATCATTCCCCGGTGCAATGCCGTCCCCGACTTCGTCGTCACGAGGCCGGGAGAATCGCGTGCGGCCGCGGCCGCCGCAACGAAAATCCGGATGGACGGCGCGTTTGGCACAATTTATCCGCCGGACTATCCTGCGCACCGTCACACCATTGAAAGGGCACGCCGTGGAACTGCGGAAACTGGTCACCTACGTCGAGGACATCCACAAGGACGGCGCCCGCGAATCCAATCCGGTGCCGCGCATGGCCGCCGCCGCCGCCGTGATCCGCAATCCCTGGGCGGGGCAGGGCTTCGTGGCCGACCTGAAACCGCTGATCCTGGAGATCGCACCCAAGCTGGGACGCCTTCTGGTCGACCGGCTGGTGCCGCTGCTGGGCTCGGCGGACGCCATCGAGGCCTACGGCAAGGCGGCCAACGTGGGCAGCAACGGCGAGATCGAGCATGCCTCGGCGCTGATCCACACACTGCGCTTCGGCAACATCTTCCGCGACGAAGTGGCGGGCACCAGCCCGCTCTCCTTCTCCAACAAGCGCAGCGGTCCGGGTGGCGCGATCACCATTCCCATGACGCACAAGACCGACGAGCCGCGCCGGTCCCACTTCCTGACGCTTGAGTTCTCGATTCCCGATGCGCCTGGGCCGGACGAGATCGTCATCGCCATCGGCGGCGCGCAAGGCGGTCGCCCGCACGCGCGCATCGGCGACCGCCGCCAGGACGCTAAGGAGATGGGCATCGCCTGATGGCGCGGCGCTATGACGTGACGTGGCAGGAGGACGGCAAGGGCAAGCCCGTCATCCTGATCCACGGGCTGGGCATGGACCGCCACATGTGGAAGGGCCAGGTGGACGGCCTGTCCCAACGCTATCGCGTCATCAGCTACGACAATCTCGGCCACGGACAGACCGAGAAGCCACCCGGCCCCTATAGCCTGGCGCTGTTCGCCGATCTGGTGCGTGGCGTGGCCGATCAGGCCGGCGCGGAGACGTTCGCGCTGGTCGGCTTTTCCTTGGGTGGCATGATTGCCCAGGCTTTTGCGCTGACCCACCCGGAGCGGCTCGGCGCGGCCGTCATCATGAACGCGGTCTACAAGCGTACGCCGGAAGAGAGCGCCGCCGTGATCGCGCGCGCCGACGCGATCGACGTCGAAGGGCCGAACGCCACGGTGGACGCGGCCCTCGACCGCTGGCTGACGCCCGAATTCCGCAGGGCGCATCCGGAGGTGGAGGCGATGGTGCGCCAGCGCGTCACCACCAACGACCACAAGGCGTATGCCGCTGCCTATCGCGTCTTTGCCGAAGGCGATCCACATTTGGCCGGCAAGCTCGGCGGCATTTCATGTCCGACGCTGGTCATCACCGCCGAGCACGACAAAGGCTCGAGTCCGCGCATGGCAAAACAGATGGCGGCGGAAATCCCGAACGCGAAACTCGAGATCCTGCCCCAACTGCGCCATCTCGCACCCATGGAAGGGGTTGCGGAGATGAACGCAGCCCTTCTCTCCTTTCTCGCGGAGACCTATCCGCCATGACCGATTGCCTGATCGACTGGCACACCAATCTGTGGCTGCCCGAGCATCTGGGCGAAGAATCACGCGAGGAGATGGGCTCGCGTACCGGCGGGCAGATGGACGCGAGTCCGCCCGCGCACGAGAAGCTGGTCGCGGGCACGGCGGAGAAGTTCGTCGTCCTGGCCCTGCGTCACAACCAGCTTGGCATCCGCGTGCCCAACGACTTCGTGACCCAGTACTGCGCGCGCTTTCCGGGCCGCGCCTATCCCTTCATGGGCATCGACTGCACCGACCCCATGGCGCCGCGCCAAGTCGAGCAGGCCGTGAAGGAACTGGGCGTGAAGGGCATCAAGCTGTCGCCCGTCTATGCCGGCTTCGATCCGTGGTGCGACACGGCCATGCGCGTCTACAAAGTGGCTGAACGGCTCAAGGTGCCGCTTCTGTGGCACCAGTCCGCCGCCTATGCCGCCAAGTCCATGCTGGAATGGGGTAACCCGATCCTGCTCGACAAGATCGGCCGCGAGTTCCCCAAGCTACGCATGATCGTGGCCCATATCGGCCAGCCCTGGACCGGCGAGACCGTCGTCCTGCTGCGCAAGCACAAGCAGATCTTCACCGACCTCTCCGCCCGCTATTACCGCAAGTGGCAGTGCTACAACGCGCTGATGTTGGCGCTGGATTACAAAGTGACCGACCAGATCCTGTTTGGTTCGGACTTCCCGATCCAGACGACGCAGCAGGCGATGGATTCCTTCCGTGCCATCAACGACTGGGGCCCCGGCGTCGCGATGCCGAAATTCCCGTCCGAGATCATCGAGGACATTATCTACCGCCGCCCCATCGAACTGCTCTGGCCGGAAGGCTGAGTTGTCCGTTATGCGCCGCCAGCACGTCATGTCCGAAGGCCTGTGGTCGATGCAGGTCGAGGTGCCGTACCCGAAGGCCATCCGCTGCGGCGAGATGGTCTTCACCTGCGGCCAATGCGACCTGGATGCGGATGGCAAGCCGATGCGCCCCGACGATCTGCTGGCGCAGACCGAAAAGACGATGGAATACGCCTACGATGTGATCGGCAGAGCGGGCGCCGCACCGAAGGACCTGACGCGGCTGCAGGTCTTCTACGTGACCGACGGATCGGTGGACGAAGACGCCTATGTGCGCGCCATCGCCGCCATGGTGAAGAAGGCGGGCGGCGGCGCGGCCGTGATCGTGCCGACCCCGCTCGACTGTTTCTACTATCCGGGCATGGTGGTGGAGATCGACGCAGTCGCCGTGGTGGGCGAAACGCTGCGCCGTGCAGCTCCATCGCCCGGCTGGCTGCCCGCGCCTTTCACGCCCGCCGTGCAGGCCGGTGAGACGATCCATGTCGGCAGCATCGAGCCGCGCGACGCCACGAGCGCGGTCATCGCGCCCGGCGATCTGCCCAAACAGACCGAAGCCGTGTTCGACGCGCTGGAACGGCATCTCGGCGCGCTCGGCGCCGATTTGGCCGACGTGGTGAAGCTGAGCATCTATTTCACCGGTGGGCGCGAGGCTTGGGACACAATCGCCGTCATCCGCGCGCGCCGCTTCGCGGCACCCGGTCCCATCGTCACCGACGTGCCGCTGCCCCATCTTTCGCCCAAAGGCGCGCGTATCCGTATCGAGGCCACCGCCATGCGCGGCCGCGACGGCAAGCGCCTCGCGCGCAAGCCCCTGCGGCCCGGCGGCCATTGGAGCTGGCCCGCCGAGCAACCTTTCGTCCACGCGCTCCAATGCGGCGACAAGATCTTCGTTGGCGGCCAGGTGCCGCTGGATGCGAAAGGCGCGGTCGCGTATCCGAAGGACGTCGAAAAGCAGACCCACCGCGTGATGGGCGACATCAAGGCGCTGCTCGGCGAGTTCGGCGTGGATTTCGGCCAGGTCGTGAAGACCAACATCTTCTATGTCGGCGGGCCGACGCCGCACGATTTGCACGCCAACCTGAACATCCGCTCGACCTACTACGCCAAGCCTGGGCCGGCCTCGACGGGCGTGCCCGTGCCCGCCTTGGCCTTTCCCGGTGCGATGCTGTCGGTCGAAGTGCTGGCGATGACCGACTAAGGCGTCAGCCGACCACGACCACCACGTCCCAATGGGTGATCTTCGGCTTTGCGGTCATCAATGCCTTGTGCGGCGCCATCGCCGCCACGAACGCGCCGCTGGCCTCGTTGGCCTCGGCATCGGCCTTGGAAGCCCAGAACGAGATCGAGGCCACACGCCCCGTCCCCCGGTCACCGCAAAAGTAAGCATGACGGAAGCCCGCTTCGGCCTGATAGGCGTCGATTGAACTCGGCCAGATGGCAGACGCCTCGTCTACGTCCTTGGGATTGAATTCGACCTCGGCGACGCGGGCATAGCCAGTCTTGCCCGCATGTCCCGGCACGTGGGCCAGCACCTCACGCGGATGCAGGTCGGGTTCGGTGGTGCGGAAGCGGGCGGCCTGCTGGGCCACGCCGCCTAGCGTGTTATGGGTATTGGCGTCCATCGCGCTCTTGCTCTCGAACAGAACGACCGACAGCGTCCAGGCCCGGTTGCCCTCTTCCAGAAGGAAATAACCCTTCTCGACCCTGCTGAACTCCTCGACGCGCGCGCGCCAGAACGGCTTCAGCTCCTCCATCAGTTCGGGCTTCATGCCGACATAGTTCAGGCGTGCGTACATCGATTCTTCCTCTTTGCTTTGATTCACATCGGCGGCGACGGGCGCATCACCCGCCGACGACGACCACCACATCCCAGTGCGTGATCTTGGGCGGCGCCGTCATCAGCGCCTTGTGCGGCTGAAGCGCCTTCTGGAAAGTGCCGCTGGATTCGTTGGCGTCCGCCTTGGAGCCCCAGAACGTAACCGAGGCGATTTTTCCCGTTTTCCGGTCGCCGCAGAAATAGGCGTGGCGGAAACCCGCTTCGCTCTTACCGGTGCCGACCAGGGCCGGCCAGGTTGCCGCGGCGTCATCCACGTCCTTCAGTTTCATCTCCATGTCCACCACACGGGCATAGCCGATCTTTCCCGCATGGCCCTGCAGGTGCGCGAGCACCTCACGCATATGGACCTCCGGCTCCGAGGTGCGGAAGCGAGTCGCGTCCTTGGCCACGCCCTGAAGCGTGGAATAGGTGTTCTCGTGCATGGACGCCTCGCTGTCGAACAAGACGACCGACAGCGACCAGCCGGTGTCGCCGTCGAGCAGCAGGTGCCCTTTCGTCAGTCCCTTGTAGGCGCCGACGCGCTCGCGCCAGAACGCCTTCAATTCAGTCATCAGCTCGGGCTTGAGCCCAACATAATTGAGCCGTGCGTACATGGCGTTTCCCCCTGGGATCGCGAGCACAGGGCCGCAACCTAACAAGGTTGTGGCGGCCGGTCACGGTGTCTAAGGTTTCCCGTCCATGTCAGGGGAGGAGCACATGCCGCGCAAATTCGCCTATCCGTCCGGCCATTGGAGCCTGAAGGTCGAGATCCCCTACAGCATGGGCGTACGCGCGGGCGACATGATCATCCTGGCCGGCCAGGTGGACATGAAGGGCAACGGCGAGGTCCAGCATCCGAACGACCTCTATGCCCAGACGGAAGTCTCCGTCGGCCACATCAAGCGCATCCTGGGCGAGCTGGGCGCGGACTGCGAAGACATCGTCAAGCTGGTGGTCTTCTACAAGACCGACGGCAGCGTGGACGAGGATGCGTACCGCGCCGAGATCGCCAAGCAGGTCGGCATCGTCGACAGCCCCATCGCCATCGGCTTCGTGCCGCTGGCGCACCTGGCCTATCCCGGCATGATGGTCGAGATCGACACCTACGCCATGCGCCGTCCGGACGGAAAGCGCATCACGAAGCTGGCCGCCGCCCTGCCCGACTTCGAAGACCTGGGCCGCCCCTTCGTCCACGGCGTGCGCGCCGGACAGATGATCTTCACCAGTGGCATCAAGGCCCGCGACCGAAAGGGAGCCGTTTTGCACCCGAACGACACGGTCGAGCAGGCGCGCGTCGTGCAGAACAATCTTCTGCAAGTTCTGCAGGCGTTCGGCGCCGATCAGACCGACGTGGTGAAGCTGAACACCTGGTACGTGGCGGGCGGTACGGTCGAGGAGTGGGAGAAGAGCGCGAGACTGCGCAAGGAATTCTTCCCCGACCCCGGCCCTTCGGCCACGGGCATCTCATTGGCCACCGTCGCGCCGCGCGGCGCGCGCTTCCAGATGGATGCCTGGGCCATGCTGGGCGAAGACGGCAAGAAATTGCCCAAGAAAAAGGTTTGGTTGAAGAACCACTGGGACTGGCCGAAGTTGCACCTGCCGTTCCAGCACGGTCTGCAGTGCGGCAACATGGTTTTCGTCGCGGGCCAAGCGCCGCTCAACGACAAGGGCGAGGTGCTGGACGCGAACGACATGCCGAAGCAGTCCAAGATGTGCATGGACTATGTCGGACGCGTCCTCTCCCACTACGGCCTCAACTTCAAGGACGTGGTGAAGATGAACGCCTACTACAAAGGCAAGGACGGGCCGGACGAGCTGCACGGCAACGTCAACGTGCGCTCGACGTATTTCAAGAAGCCCGGCCCCGCCTCCACCGGCGTGCCCGTGCCGCATCTGGCCTATGACGGCATGACGGTCGAGTTCGAAGCCATCGCGATGACGGATTAAAAATCAAATCACCTCACCCTGAGCCCGTCGAAGGGTGAGGGCCGCCGCGCATCCGGGTGGTCTCATACTTCGATAGGCTCAGCATGAGGATCTTGGGGGAGTATGCATGATCAGCGAACTGTGCCGCCTGTCCGCGCGCGAGGCCGTGCGCCGCCTGAAGCGCAAGGAGATCAAGCCGGAAGAGCTGATCGAGGCGGCGGCGGCGCGCATCGCCGAGGTCGAGCCCAAGGTCAACGCCCTGCCCACTTTGTGCCTGGACCGCGCGCGCGAATCGGCCAAGCGCATCGACGCGTTGGGCAAGACGGGCGCATCCGACCACCCGGGCTGGCTGGCGGGCCTGCCCATCGCCATCAAGGATTTGAACGACGTCGCGGGCGTGCGCACCACCTATGGCTCGCCCATCTTCACGAACCACGTACCCCAGACCTCGGACATCATGGTCGAGACGTTGGAGGCACGCGGCGCGGTCGTGATCGCGAAATCCAACACACCGGAGTTCGGCGCGGGCGCCAACACCTTCAACGAGGTGTTCGGCAAGACGCTCAACCCATGGAATACAGCACTCACCTGCGGCGGTTCTTCCGGCGGCGCGGCGGTCGCGCTCGCGACCGGCGAGGTCTGGCTGGCCAGCGGCTCGGATTTGGGTGGGTCCTTGCGCACGCCGGCCAGCTTCTGTTCGGTCGTCGGCCTTCGCCCAACGCCGGGCCGCGTGGCCCATGGGCCGAAGCCGCATATCTTCGATTCGCTCTCAGTCGACGGGCCGATGGGGCGCGACGTGCGCGACACGGCGCTTCTTCTCGACGCCCAAGCCGGCGTGCATCCGCGCGACCCAATCTCGCTCGAATATCCCGCGCGGTCTTTTCAGGACGCGATCGCCGAAGCCAAGCCGGTCAAACGCGTCGGTTTCAGCCCGGACCTAGGCGTGACACCGGTCGAACGCGAAGTGCGCGAGATCTGCGCGGCCGCGGCCAAGCGCTTCGGCGACGTGGGTGCGAAGGTCGACGAGGCTACGCCCGATCTGAAGGATGCGCAGTTCGTCTTCCAGACCCTGCGCGCCTTCAAATTCGCGACCGACCGTTCCAAGCTTTTGGCCGACCACCGTGACAAGCTGAAGGCCGACGTGATCTGGAACATCGAGCAGGGACAGAAGCTGGATGCCGGCATCGTCGGCCGCGCCGAGCACGCGCGCGGCACTATGTGCCGCAATCTTGCGCGCTATTTCGAGAGCCACGACATCCTGGCCTGCCCCGCCGCCATCGTGCCGCCCTTCGACGTCAACACGCGCTATATCGCCGAGGTCGAGGGCCATAAGTTCGACAACTACATCGACTGGGTGCTGGTCACGTATGCCATCACCGTGACCGGCTATCCGGCCATCTCGGTGCCGTGCGGCTTCACCAAGGACGGCCGCCCCGTGGGGCTCCAGCTCGTGGCGCCGCCGCGCGGCGAGGCCGCGTTGCTGGCCGCCGCCGCACAGCTTGAAGACGTGCTGGGCCTGGCCGCCAAGGTGCCCATCGATCCCCGACCGGGGACGCCGTGACGCAAGCGGCGTCGGCACCCACGCCGCGCGAACTCTTTCTCGGCTTTCTTTCCATCGGCGCGTCCGGGTTCGGCGGCGTCTTGCCGTTCGCCCGGCGCATGCTGGTCGAACGCAAGGGCTGGCTGACGACGCCCGAGTTCACCGATGTGTTGAGCCTCTGCCAGTTCCTGCCCGGCCCCAACATTTGCAACGTCTCGGTCTGCATCGGAAGGCGCTTCCACGGACTTCGCGGCTCCACCGCCGCCTTCGGCGGATTGATGCTGGTGCCGTTCTGCGTCGTGGTGACGTTGGGCCTGCTTTACGCGCGCTACGGCCACCGTCCGGAGGTGGACGCGGCCTTCGACGGCGTGGCCGCCGCCGCCGCGGGCCTCGTGGTCGCGACCGGCCTCAAGATGCTCGACAATCATCGGCGCGACGCGCTGGTGCTTCTGTTCGTCGGCGCGACGTTCGTGGGCATCGCCGTCTTCCGCTGGCCGCTCTTGACCCTGCTGTTGGTCGTGGCGCCGTTGAGCGTCCTGATCGTGTGGTGGCGGCGCTTCCGGAAAGCGCCGGCATGAAGCCGCTCGACATCTACATCACCCTGTTGGGGCAGTTCGCGCTGTTGTCGATCCTGGCCATCGGCGGCGCCAACGCCGTGGTGCCGGAAATCCACCGCCTGTCCGTCCACGATCAGCACTGGATGACGGACACCCAGTTCGTCGATCTGTTCGCCCTGGCGCAAGCCGCACCCGGCCCGAATGTCCTGGTCGTCAGCCTGATCGGCCTCCAGGTCGGCGGCCTGTTGGGTGCCTTGATCACCACGCTGGCCATGTGCGGCCCCTCGTCCGTTCTGGCCTACACCATCAGCAACGCTTGGGATCGTTTCCGCGACCGGCCCTGGCGCAAGGCCACGCAAGCCAGGCTGGCGCCCGTGACCATCGGCCTGGTGTTGGGTAGCGGCTTGGATCCTGACCGACGCGGCGGACCATTCCTGGGTCGCCTACGCGATCACCGCGGCCACCGCCGCCCTCACGCTGTTCACCAAGATCCATCCGCTGTGGATCCTGGGCGCGGCCGGCGTGCTGGGCCTCGCCGGACTCGTCTAGCCGCGCGGTTCGATTAAGATCAGACCGGATTTCGTTCAGGAGGAGCCGCGATGGCCAAGACCGAGACCTTGCATGTGTTCTGGCATCCCGACGTGCTGAAGCACGACATGGGCATGGCGGCCTTCGAAATTCCGCCCTACCCGTTCCTGGCCGTCGCCGAAAAGCATACGGAAGGCCCGGATCGCGTGCGCAACATGCTGTCCATCCTGAAGGACGGCCCCCTGGCCAAGCAGATCAAATGGCACAAGGGCCGCCAAGCCACGCGCGACGAGCTTCTCACCTTCCACACGCCGGGCTTCCTGGCCGACCTGGAGCGGGTGACCAAGAGCAAGGGGCGCGGCAAGTGGTACACGCGCACCACTCTGTTCACGCCGAAATCCTATGGTCCCGTGAAGGCCGCGGCGGGCACCGCCATCGCGGCGATGGACCACATGCTGGACGGCAAGGGCAAGTTGACCTATGCGCTGGTGCGTCCGCCGGGGCACCATGCCTCGCCCGACACGGCCGACGGCTATTGCTTCCTCAACAACACGGCGCTGGCCGCCCAGCGCGCCATCGAGCGCGGCGCCAAGCGCGTCGCGATCCTGGATTGGGACGTCCATCACGGCAACGGCACGCAGGAAGGCTTCTACCATCGCAACGACGTGCTGACCGTGTCGTTCCACATGGACCATGGCGCCTGGCACCCCAAGTTCCATCCGCAGACCGGCAAGGCCAACGAGGTCGGCAAGGGTCGCGGCAAGGGCTTCAACCTGAACGTGCCGCTGCCGATGGGCACCAGCGATTCGGGTTATCTGAAGGCCATGCGCGAGATCGTCGTGCCGGCGGTGAACGCCTACAAGCCGGAGGTGATCCTGGTCGCGAACGGCCAGGACGCGAACCAGTTCGACCCCAACGGCCGCCAGCTCGTGACCATGGCGGGCTTTCGCGCGCTGGCGGACGAGGCGCGCAAGCTGGCCCAAAAGCACACCGGCGGACGCCTGGTCGCGGTGCAGGAAGGCGGCTATCAGGTGACCTATGCCGCGCTGTGCATGCACGCGACCTTGGAAGGGTTCCTGAACACCGGCCCTCTGCTCAAGGACGAGATCGCCTTCTATCCCGATGACCTAAGCCACGCCGCGCCGGCCATCGCCGCGATCAAGCGCACGCGCGGCAAGGCGCTGGGCCGGGCGGCGCGCTGAGCCGCCCATGACTCGGGCCGCGTGATGGCGGGCGGACGCGACCGGCGTTACCTCGCGATCGTCGAACGCATCGCGCGCGATATCGAATCGGGCGTCCTGGCCGTCGGCGCACGCCTACCCACCCACCGCGCATTCGCGCGCGAGCTAGGCGTTTCGGTGCAGACAGTGACCCGCGCCTATGCCGAGGCGCAACGGCGCGGCCTGGTCGCGGGCCAGGTCGGGCGCGGCACCTTCGTCTTGGGCCACGACACGCCGCGCCGGGCCGAGGATGTCAGCACGGTCGGCTGGACCAGCTTCGGCGCGGGTGCGGCCATCGACCTGGCCTTCAACTGCCCCGTTTTGGACGAACATCATGCGCGCGCGGTGGCCCAACGGCTGCGCAAGCTTTCGGACCATCCGAAGCTCGGCGAGATGATCGCCTATCAGCCGCCGTGGCTCGGCCTCGAGCGTCATCGCGAAGCGGGCGCGGCATGGCTGCGGGCGCGTGGCCTGAAGGCCAAAGCCGAGGACGTGGTGGTGACCAGCGGCGCGCAGCACGGCGCGGCCACGATCCTGTCCGCGATCACGGAGCCGGGCGACACGGTCCTGACCGAGACGATGACCGACCCCGGCATCAAGTTCATCGCGGCCAGCCGCCGGCTGAACCTGAAGGGCGTGGCGATCGACGACCAAGGGCTGATCCCCGACGCGCTGGACGAAGCGTGCCGCAAGGCGCGGCCCAGCGCCCTGTTCTGTCTGCCCACCCATCACATCCCCACGACCGCGATGATGAGCGCTGCGCGCCGCCGGGCCGTGGCCGCGGTCGCGCGCAAGCACGGACTGACCATCATCGAGAACGACGTCTATGGCCCCTACGCGGTTGATCCGCCGCCGCCTTTGGCCAGCTTCGCGCCCGAGCGCAGTTACTACGTCACCGCTCTGTCCAAGAGCGTGGTGCCCGCCTTGCGCATCGGCTATCTGGCGACACCGCCGGGTGGTGCTGCGCGCATGTCGGCCGCGCTCGGCGCCAGCAGTTGGATGACCTCGCCCTTGACCGCGGAACTGGCGGCCGGATTGATCGAGGACGGCACCGCGGAGAAACTTGTCTTGCGCCAGCGCGCGGCGATGAAACGCCGCCAAGCCCTGGCCGCGAAGATTCTGTCCTCGGCCAAGATCCGCGCCCAGGTCGCGGGCCCCAATCTCTGGCTGCTTCTGCCCGAAGCCTGGACCGGCCTGCAGTTCGCGTCCTACACGCGGGCGCAAGGCGCGCTCGTGATCCCCGCCGAGGCCTTCGCCGCCGCGCACGATCCCGTGCCCCACGCCGTGCGCGTCAGCCTGGGCGGTGCCGTGCGCGACGAAACGGAATTGGCGAAAGGCCTGGAAGTCTTGGCCATAGCGCTGTCCGCACGGCCACGGCCCGGCTACGTCGGTCTCTAAATTTCTCAATTGTATCAGTACAATATGGGTTGCGTTTTCCTTGACGGAGAATGCGTCGTCAGGGAATTGTCTCATCCATCAGCCGCACGTGAATTAATTGTACTGATACAATTTGATGGCGCGGCGGGATGGAGACGTCATGGATTTCGGGTTCTACCTGCCGTGCTATTGGCCCGACGTGAAGCTGCCGGCCCAGCACATGTATCGGGAGACGGTGGAGGAAGCGAAGTTCGCCGAGGATGTCGGCTTCACCTCCGTCTCGATCCCCGAGCACCATTTCATCAACTATCTGACGCACCCGAGCCCGCTCCTGACCGCGGTGAAGGTGGCCGCCGTCACCAAGCGCATCCCGATCATCACGGCGGTGCTGGTGCTGCCCTTCTATGACATCCGCCGCCTGGCCGGCGAAATCGCCCAAGCCGATTGCCTGACCGACGGGCGCATCGAACTGGGCCTGGGACGCGGCGCATTCCAATATGAGTTCGATCATTTCCGCGTGCCGGTCAGCGAATCGCGCGACCGTTTCGGCGACGCGCTGGCCTGCCTCAAGAAGCTCCTGACCGAGGAAGAGGTAGTCTGGAAAAGCCAATGGTACGATTTCGGCCCGCTGACCATCACGCCGCGCCCGATGACCAAGCCTTATCCGCCGATCTGGATCGCGGCCCTGGCGCCCGGCGCCGTCAACTGGTCGGTCAAGCAAGGCTATCACGTCATGACCACGCCCTTGCGCGATCCCTTCGGCGCGGCGCAGGCTCAAGCCAAGTCGTTCATGGACGCCGTGGCCGAGGTGGGCCCCGCGGCAGCCAAGCAGAAGCTGTCCATGCTGCGCATGTGCTACGTGACCGAAAGCCGCGCGGATGCCGAGGAGAAGCTGGCGCTGGCCATGGAGAACAACCGCCGCTTCGTGCGCGTCTTCAACACACCCGGTCTGGTCAAGGGCGGCGCCATCGTGCCGATCGACGTCGAGGTCACCGAGGCCGAGGTCGAGAACGCGTTGATCATCGGCACGCCAGAGCAATGCGTGGAGAAACTCAAGCGCTATGAAGCACTGGGCATCCACAACATGCAGATGAACATGAATTTCGGCGCCAACCACCGCGACGTGCTGCGCTCGCTCGAGCTGTTCGCCACGCGCGTCATGCCCCACTTCGCCTGAAGGAGACGCCATGAGCACCGTTTCGCCCCAAGCGGCCGCGCTGCACAAGGATGCGACCATCATCGACGGGCTGATCTTTACCTGCGACGGCACGATCGAGCCGCTGAAGCAGGGCAATGTCTCGGCCATCAACCTGACCGTCTCCCGCTTCCACGCCGACTTCGCCGAAGCGGCCGACCAAGTGGCCGACTGGCTGGTGCGGGTGGAAAAGCCCGACAGCCCCTGGCGCCTCGTGCTCAAGACCGACGACATCCGCCAGGCCAAGAAGGAGGGCAAGGTCGGCCTGATCATGGGCTGGCAGAACATGCGCCCCATCGGCGACCGGTTGGAGCGCCTCGGCTTTTTCCATCGCCTGGGCCTGCGCGTGATGCAGATCACCTACAACGAGCGCAACTTCCTGGGCGACGGGTGCCTTGAGCCGCATGACGGCGGCCTGTCCGCCATGGGCAAGCGCGCGGTCGAGGAGATGAACCGCCTCGGCATCGCGGTCGATCTCTCCCACGTGGGCGAGCGCACGTGCCTGGACGCAGCCGCCGCCTCGTCGAAGCCGGTGCTTCTGACCCACGCCAACACCAAGACCGTGGCCATGGCCGCGCGCAACAAAACCGACGCCGTCATCAAGGCCGTGGGCGCGACCGGCGGCCTGTTGGGCGTCTCCGTCTACGGTCCCATGTGCTGGGACGGGAAATCCAACGACCGCCCCTCGCTCAAGGATTTCCTGCGCCATGTGGACCATGCCGCGAACCTGATCGGGCCGGAGAAGCTGTCGCTCGGCACCGACTTCCCCATCGTCTCCGACCTGGCCAAGGTCAGCGCCACCACGTCCATGACGCTCAACCGCTATCCCGGTGCCATCTCGAAATACGCCGACGCGTTCGGCAACGACATCCGCACGCGCTATCTCTCCGATTGCGGCTCGCCGCAGGAGCTGCCGCGCCTGACCGAGGCACTTCTGAATCATGGCTGGAACGAAACCCAGGTGCGCGGGCTTCTGGGCGAGAACCTGATGCGCGTCCTGGCCCAGATCTGGGGCGCATAAACAAAAAGGGCGCCACCCGAGGGTGGCGCCCTTTATGGCCAATATCGGCGTTGGTCAGGCCGGCTTCACGACCGTGCGGCCGCGCACCTGGCCCTTCAGGATGTCGCCGCCGAGTCTCACGAGATCCTCGAGCTTCACCTCTGTGATCGTCTTCTCGAGCAGTTCCTTGGGCAGGTCGTTCGCGAGCCGCGCCCAGGCTGCCTTGCGCTTCTCCTTCGGGCACATGACCGAATCGATGCCCAACAGGTTGACGCCGCGCAGCAGGAACGGGAGAACCGTCGTCTTCAACTCCGCACCGCCCGCCAGGCCGCAGGCCGACACGCTGCCGCCGTACTTCACCTGGGTCAGCAGGTTCGCGAGGGTGTTGCCGCCGACGCTGTCGACCGCGCCCGCGAAGCGCTCGGCAGCCAAGGGACGCGCCGGTGCATCGCCGATGTCCTTGCGGTCGATGATGGCCTTGGCCCCCAGCGCCTTCAGGTAATCATGCGTCTCGGCGCGGCCCGTGGAAGCGGCCACGCTGTAGCCCAGCTTCGCCAGGATCGCGACGGCCACGCTGCCCACACCACCCGCGGCGCCGGTGACCATCACCTCGCCCGAAGCTGGCGACACGCCGTGCGCTTCCAGCGCCATGATCGCCAGCATCGAGGTGAAGCCCGCCGTGCCGACGGCCATGGCCTGGCGCGTGTCGAGGCCCGCAGGCAGCGGCACCAGCCAGTCGGCCTTCACGCGCGCCTTGGTGGCATAGCCGCCCCAATGCATCTCGCCCACGCGCCAGCCGGTCAGGATGACCTTGTCGCCGGGCTTGAACTCCTGGCTGTCCGACGCTTCGACCGTGCCGGCGAAGTCGATGCCGGGAACGTGCGGATAGGTGCGCACCAGCTTGCCGAGACCGTTGAGGACTAAGCCGTCCTTGTAGTTGAGCGTCGAGTATTCGACGGCGACGGTCACATCGCCCTGGGGCAAAGCGGAGTCGTCCAGTTCGCGGATCGAGGAGCTGACCTTGCCCTGGTTTTCTTCGAGCACGAGGGCCCGGAACGTCTTGGCCATGATGTCCTTCCGTGGGTTTCGCGATTGATTCCTTGGGCCGCCGCAAACGGGCCGCCGCTGCGCCGCACCATAACAAATGGACTTGTGGCGGGTAAGGGCGCGGCTGGCAGCCAGAGGCATCAAGTGCTGCCGAAAACTTCTTTGATATCAGGCCATTAGCGATTCAGAGCGGCCGAAATTTTTGATATTCTGAAATCCGGTCGTTCGTTTTCGTGAGAGGTCGATGACGGATGCGTGACGCGAGCCTGATGGCCCAAGATCATCTCGTCCTTCCCGCCTACCGACTGGTCACCACCGAAATTCTCTACCACATGCCGGATTTCCCCGGCCTGCTTCAAACCTTCATCTGGCAGACCCACGACGTGGCGCCGCGCTTTCCACGGGTCATGCGCTTCCTCGATTTCTGGACGCGCGACTTGGCGGGCACGCTGCATTCCGTGACGCTGGTTCAGGCCGGACCGGAGGCGGTGGAGCGCTGGCGCTTCGCGGACGGAAGCTTCGCGCTTCACTGACGCGGAAGCGTATCCACAAAGCGGACCGGCTCGCCCCCCGGCGCGCCGAGAAGCGTGTCATCGCGCATGGCCACGCGGCCGCGCAGGATGGCCGCGATGGGCCAGCCCGTCACCTCGACGCCGTCGAAAGGCGTCCAGCCCGTCTTGCTGGCGATCCATTTGTTGGTGATCGTCCGGCGCGCGTTCAGGTCGACCAGCGTGAAGTCGGCGTCATAGCCGACCGCGATGCGGCCCTTGCCCGCGATGCCGTAGATGCGCGCGGCGCCTGCGCTGGTGAGATCCACCAGCCGCTCCAGACTCAGACGCCCCTGGTGGACATGCTCCAGCATGATGGGCAACAGCGTCTGTACGCCCGGCATGCCGGACGGGCTCTGCGGATAGGGCTTGGATTTCTCTTCCTTCGTGTGGGGCGCGTGGTCGGAGCCCAGCACGTCCACGATGCCCTGCGCCACCGCGCGCCACAGGCCCTCGCGATGGCGCGCCTCGCGCACGGGCGGGTTCATCTGGGCGTAGGTGCCAAGCCGGTCGTAGCAGTCGGGTGCGAACAGCGTCAGATGCTGGGGCGTCACTTCGACGGTGGCCACGTCCTTGTTCTCGGCCAGAAGCGGCATCTCGTCGGCCGTCGAGATGTGCAGCACATGGATCCGCCGCCCCGCGCGGCGCGCGAGGCCCAAGACGCGGCGCGTCGCGAGCACCGCCGATTCCACGTCGCGCCAATCATGGTGCGCGTGGGGCTTACCCGCCTTCTCCGCAATCTCCTTGCGCGCCAAGAGGCGCGGCTCGTCCTCGGCGTGAATGGCCACGCGCCGGGTGCCGGATTTCAGGACGCGCAGCAGCGTGTCGTCGTCGGAGACCAAAAGACTGCCCGTCGACGAACCCATGAACACCTTCACGCCGCAGCAACCCGGCAGCTTCTCCAGCTCGCCCAGCTTCTCGGCGTTCTCGTCGGCCGCGCCCATGAAGAAGGCATGGTCGCACCAGGCGCGCCCCTTGGCGCGGCGCAGCTTGTCGGCCAGATCGTCGGCCGTCAGCGTACTGGGCTTGGTGTTGGGCATCTCGAACACGGCGGTGACGCCGCCGAGCAGCGCGCCGGCCGTGCCGGTGGCCAAGTCTTCCTTGTGCTCCAGCCCCGGTTCGCGGAAATGGACCTGGGTGTCGATCACGCCGGGCAGGACGTGCAGCCCTTTGGCGTCGAACACCTCGCCCGCCGCGGAACGATCAATGGCGCCGATGGCGGCGATGCGCCCGCCCACGACGCCGATATCGGCCGGCACGATGCCGCCCGGCGTCACGGCCTGGCCGCCCGCGATCAGAAGGTCGTACCGGGAAGCGGCCATGGATTCCTCCGTTGCCTTATGCGTGGGCCAGGGTTTCGAGCGCGTCGCCGGCGGGCTTCAGGCCCAGCACGTGACGGCGGTGCCATAGGGCATAGAACAAAAGCGTCCAGCAGGCGAATCCCGCGCGCTTGCCCTCAGCGCGGAACAGCGCCTCGACCGCGTCCGGCCTGCACAGCTCGGCGATACCCGGCTGGCGTGCGACCAGCGGGCCCACATCCAGCCGCCGCGCGGCGATCCATTCGCCGACCGGCACGGTGAACCCTCGTTTCTTGGAAAAAGGTTCGGCGGCGGGCAGCTTGCCGTCCAGCCAGCGCCGCAGCAGGAACTTGCCCATGCCGTCACGCACCTTCAGCCGGTCGGGCAAGAGAAAGGCAGCCTGCGCCACCACCGGATCGAGGAAGGGCGTGCGGCCCTCGACCGCGTTCGCCATCAGGCAGCGGTCCAGCTTGGTGAGCAGGTCGTTAGGCAGCCAATCGGCGCAATCGACGGCCTGGGCCACTTGCAACCGTGTGCGTCCGTCCTTGGATGCCGTGGCCTCGGCGGCGGCGATGCCGTCGCGCCAGCCCGGCCCGTCGTCGCGCAGCACGTCCAGCCCCTCGAAGATACCCCGCGCGCGCATCACCCGCCCGCCCATCCACCAGGGCCGCATGGTGCTACGATAGCGTCCATAGCCTGCGAACAGCTCGTCGCCGCCCTCACCCGACAGTACGACGGTCACGCTGCGCCGCGCCTCGTGCGCCAGCATGTAGGTCGGCAGGATCGCGTAGTCGGCCGCCGGATCGTCCATGGCGCCGGCGACCTCCGGCAGCATCCGCCAGAAATCCTTCTCCGTGAACGCGACCTCGACATGCTCGGCGCCCGCGGCTTGCGCCACCGCGCGGGCATGGGCGCGCTCGTCGCGCGCTGCGGTGCCAGGGAAGCCCACGGTGAAGGCGCGCACCGGCCGGTCGTTGAGACGCGCCATCATGGCCAACACGGCCGAGCTGTCGACGCCGCCCGACAGGAACATGCCATAGGGCACGTCCGAACGCTGGTGCACGTTGACCGAATCCTCGAAGGCCACGTCGAGCCGCGCGAGCGCCTCCTCCTCATCCAGATCCTCCACGCCGCCCGCAGGCAACGCCGGCAGACGCCGCCGCTCGACCACCTTGCCGCCCGACACGACGATGGTCTCGCCGGGCAGCACGCGCTCGATGCCGTCCAAGACGCCCGAGCGGCCGGTGGTGAATTGAAGCTGCAACAGCTCGACCGCCCGCGCCCGGTTGACGCGCGGCGCGACCAACCCAGCCTCGATCAGCGCATGCGGCTCGGAGGCAAAGGCGAAGCCCTGCTTCGTCTCGGCGTAATAGAGCGGCTTGATGCCGAACGGATCGCGCGCCAGCACCAGGCGCCGCTCCGCCGGATCGTGCAGTGCAATCGCGTACATGCCGCGCAGGTGATGGGTGAAGTCGAGCCCGTGGCGGCGATAGAGGTAAAGCGGCGGCTCGCAGTCGGAGCCAGTGCGGTAGTTGTATTCCGGCGAGGCCGCGCGCAACTCGACATGGTTGTAGATCTCGGCGTTGGCGATCAGCGCCAGACCATCCGGCCCGTGCAACGGCTGGTCGCCAGTCTTGAGATCGATGATGGCGAGACGCGTCTGCACCAGGGCCACGTCGCCCGCTGCGTAATGCCCAATGCCGTCCGGGCCGCGATGGAGCAGGGCGGTCTCCAGGCGGCGGAGCACATCGCCTTCGGGTGCGCGCCCATCCACCGTCATCAGGCCCGCAATGCCGCACATCAGGCGGTGATGGCTTTGAAGAAGGCCAGATAGCGCGCGACGATGGCCTGCTCGGTGAATTCGGCTTCGTAATGCTTCCGGCCAGCCTCGACGATGCGCGCGCGCAGGGCCCCGTCGTCGAACACCCGTCGGATGCCGTCGGCGAGCGAAGCCGCGTCATCCACCGGCACCAGCACGCCCAAATCATCGTGATGGATCAAATGCGACGGGCCCATGCTGCGCGCGGCTACCACGGGCCGCTGGTGCGCCCAAGCCTCGATCACGATGTTGCCGAGCGGCTCGTAGCGCGACGAGCAGACCAGCATGTCGGCGGTGGAATAGAGCGCGCTCACATCGCGCCGCCAGCCCAGGAACTTCACGCGTTTGTCGACGCCCAGCTTGGCCGCCCGCTCCTTGAGCGCGGCCTCTTCCGGCCCCTCACCCGCAAGCAGAAGCCAGGCGTCCGGAAGGGACGGCAGCGCATCGATCAGCACGTCGAACGCCTTGTTCGTGTGCAAGCGCCCCAGCGCGAGCAGAAGCTTGGCCGTCTCGGGCACGCCCAGCGTCGCGCGTGGAATGGCCGGCATGGGCTCGCAGTCGACGAAGTTCGGCAGGTAATGCGCGCGTTCCTGCGGCCAGCCGCCGCGCACGGCATAGGCCACGATGTCGGGCGTGTTGCCGACCAGGTGGTTACAGTTGTCGTAGTATTTCAGGTCGTAATAGCCGCCGAGCCGCGCGACATGGACGAAGTCGCCGCGCGGACAGAAGCGCGTGGCGCGGCTCATCCAGGTCATCACGATGTCGGGCTTGAAGGACGCGATCTCGCGCTTGAAGGCGGGCTTGGTCGAAAGATCGAGCAAACCGCCGAAGGCCAGCTGCACCGGCTCGATGCCGCCCGCGCGCAGCACGCCCGCGCGCTCGTCGTTTTCGCGCATCAAGACGCGCTGTTCCAGTCCCGCGCGCCCCAATGCCGGCGCGAGGCGTTCGAAGAAGGCCTCCGCGCCGCCATGTTCGGCTCCCGCCATGGCCTGAAGGACGCGCATCATTCCTTCTCCAGCTTCGCCTTCAGGTGGGACAGGAGCGGATAGAGCCCGGCCATGAGCGCCAGTAGCACGCCGTAGCCGCCCTCCTTGTAGCCCTTGCGGCTCACGTAGCATTTGTAGAAGCGCGAGAAGAAGCGCCGCAGATTGTCGGACGTGGTGCCGATCTGGCCGCTGGCGCGCATGTCGGCCGCGCGCGCGGTGGTATAGCGGTCGAGCCGACGGATCATGTCCGAGATGTTCTTGTCGACATAATGGGCCATGGGCTGGCTGAGCGTCTGGCGCTGGCCGCCGAGCTCGGTCCTCGGATGGATGCGCTTAACTCGGCTGTCACCCGTTCGTCGGCGTCAACCTCCAGAATCCAATCGCCCGTGCAGAGTGCGATGCCGGAATTGCGGCGCGGCCCCTCGATCTCCCACGCGCCTTCCAGCACGCGCGCGCCGAACTGTTCGGCGATCGCACGCGAGCCGTCGGTCGAGCGGTCCAGCACGACGACGATCTCGTCGGCGAAGCGCAAGGGCTCCAAGCATTGGGCCAACTGCGCCTCTTCGTTGCGCGCGACGACCAGGGCGGACAGGCGCGGGCTGCTCATGCCGCGGCCTCGCCGCGCCGACGCCACAGGGCGTTCGCCGCCGCCTCTACCGTCTCGACCGCCAGGTTGCCCATCATCGTGCCCGTGGTGCGGTGGTCGTAGCCGGGACGGCCGATCAATTCGTCATAGGTTTCGGGCGTGCGGATGAAATCCGTATGCGGCCCCCAAGGGCGATAGTCGCCTTCCTTGCTGGGACCGAACAGGCCGAGCGTCGGCGTGCCCGCCGCGGCGGCCATGTGCATGATGCCCGAATCATTGCCGATATAGAGCGCACAGCGACGTAGGCAGGCGAAGGCAGTCAGAAGGTCGGCGCGCCCCACGAGGTCGATGCGCCGGTCGGGCGGCAGTGCGGCCAGTACGGGATCGGTGCGCGGCCGGTCCTCTTCCGCGCCGAACACGGCCACACGCGCGCCGGGCAGGATGCCGTCCGGCGCGGTCAAACGCCGCGCCAGCGCGAAGAATTTCTCCCCCGGCCATTCCTTGCCGCGCCAGTTGGCGGCGGGGCCGAGCCCCAGCACGGGACCGCCTGAGGGAATCAGCCGTTCCGCCGCCTGCCCATGCTCGGGCGCGGTCCACAGGCGTGGACCCGGCGGATTGGCTTCGAGCCCCAGCGTGCGCGCGAGCTGTTCGACCACGTGCAGCCCCTGCCCCTTGCTCGGACGTTTCACATAGCGGCGCGCGGCGGGAAGCAGGTAGGCCATGGCCGAACCGCGCAGATCGACGACCGTGTGCCACCAGGTACCGACGCAGGAAGCCCACAGCGACAGCCAGTGCCCGCCGCGCGGCTGCTTCCGCATCGCGATCACGCGGCGCAGATTGGGCACGGCGGCGAACAGCGGCGCGGCCACCGCACCGCAGGCCACCGTCACACGCACATCCGGATTCTTTTCGATCAAATGACCGAGCAGGCCGGTGGACAGAACAGCGTCGCCCACCCGCGTGCCGGTGATGAACAGGATGTCCGTCACCAGTGCGACTCGAAGTCGCCCGCCGCCTCGTCCCAGCGCCGGCCGCGCTGCATGGCGCGCGCGGCGTCCGACAGGCGCTTGTAGGTGCCGTCGTCGTTCAAGAGACGCAACACCGCATTGGCATAGGCGTCGTCGTCGTTGAACAGAAAACCCGTGGCGCCGTGATAGGCACGATCCTTCACCGCGCCGCGCGGCCGCGCCGCCAGCGGCAGGCCGCAGGACTGCGACTCGCCGACCGTGTGGCAATAGACCTCGGCCGCGAAGCCAGGATGCAGATGGGCGCGCGCCGCGCGATAGGCGTTGGCCATCTGCGGATCGGCCATGGGCATTTTCACTACGACGCCCGATTCTGTCGCCACCTTCACGTGTGACAGAATCGGCGCGATGGCAGGCGCAACAGGCTCGTCCGCCAGCCCCTTGGCCAGCGCTGCGGAATAGACGTGAAGCTGCGCTTTGGGCGCGATCGGGTGAATCTTCTCGCGCCAGAGATCGAGCAGCCAGGCCAGCCCGTGCAGCGGATGGATGGTGGTCAGCGCATGCGGCGGCTCGGTGGGCGCCGTCAACGCTTCGACCAGATACTCTGGCCGCGTGCCGGGCGGCACGATGACCGTGCGCAGCCGATCCGGATTGCTCCAGCTTTCGGCATGGACACGGCTGGAAAAGACGATCGTCGGTTTGTGCTGATCGAGCAGCGCCCGGTTGCGCGACTTTTCCAGATAGGACGCCTCGCCCGCCATCCAAAGGAAGCGCTTTCGCGCGACCTTGACCGCACCCAGAAGCTCCGGCTTCCGGTGCACGACCAGGATGTCGGTCTCCTCCGGCCGCGGCGAATCCCACGTCTCCCAGGTCGCGCTGTCGGCGATCAGGCGATGAAGGCAGCGGTTGAAGACCTGCACCTCGTGATTCGACCGGCCAAGACCACCGGCCAGGCCGGCAAAGGCCTTCTCCGCCCCACCCAATGGTTGGAGCTGCGCCGTGTTGCCGTCGAAAGGAATGGTGTCGTCGATCAGCGTGACCCGCATGGGGCCGGAATGTAGCCGCGCGCGCCTTCGGATGACAGGCCCTTGCCTCCGCGCGCTGGACGCCCCACCCTTCCGAAACGGAAGAGAAACCCAGGTTCCCATGCCGCAATTCGCCGCCCTGCCCGCCCGCGCCCTCCTGTCTGTCACGGGGCCCGAGGCACGGCCCTTTCTCCAGGGCCTGATCTCCAACGATATCGAGAAGGCGGCGCCGGGACAGGCCATCCATGCCGCGCTTCTGACCGCCCAGGGCAAATACCTCCACGACTTCTTCATCGCCGTGCGCGGCGACGGCGCGCTCTTGATCGACTGCGAGGCCGCGCGGCGCGACGACCTGAAAAAGCGGCTGACGATCTACAAGCTGCGCAGCAAGGCCACGATCGAAACACTGGACGGCTGGCGCATCCTGGCCGCCTGGGGCGATGGGGCGTTGCCCCCTCTGGGCCTCGGCGTGGACGCGGGGACTGCCGCACCCCTTGGCGAAGGCGTCGCGTTCGTCGATCCGCGCCTGGCCGCGCTTGGCGCCCGCGTGATGTTGCCGGGCGACGGCGCGGCCGAACTGACCGGCTTCACGCGCGCCAACGCCGACGCCTATGACCGCTGGCGGCTTTCCCATGGCGTGGCGGACGGCAGCCGCGATTTGGAGCCCGAGAAATCCATCCTGCTCGAATCCAACTTCGAGGAATTGAACGGCGTCGACTTCGACAAGGGCTGCTATGTCGGCCAGGAGCTGACCGCACGCACCAAGTATCGCGGTTTGGTGAAGAAAAAGCTGGTGCCGGTCGAGGTCTCGGGCACGGCCCCCGAGCCGGGAACGCAAATCCTGTTGGACGGCAAGGATGCCGGAACCATGCGCAGCACGCGGGACGGGCATGGTCTGGCGCTTCTCCGTCTCGATGCCCTCGACGCCGCAGGAGGCACGCTCACCGCCGGCGACGCGCGCCTTGTCCCCCGCCTGCCCGGCTGGATGCGCCTGCCGGAGAAGGGTGCGGCCTAGACGTCGCGCTCGACCCGCGCCAGCGCGGCTTGCGCCGCCGCCAGCCGCGCGATGGGCACGCGGTAAGGTGAGCAGGACACATAATCGAGGCCGATCGATTCGCAGAAGCGGATCGAGGCCGGATCGCCGCCATGCTCGCCGCAGATGCCGAGCTTCAGGTCCTTACGCGCCGCGCGGCCACGCTCGGCCGCGATCTTGACCAGTTCGCCCACGCCGTCGATGTCCAGCGAGACGAAGGGGTCCTGCTCGACGATGCCCTGGCGCAAATAAGAGTCCAGGAAATTACCAGCATCGTCGCGCGACAAGCCGAACGTCGTCTGCGTCAGGTCGTTGGTGCCGAAGCTGAAGAATTCGGCCGTCTCGGCGATCTCCTTGGCGCGCAGGGCGGCGCGCGGCAGCTCGATCATGGTGCCGACCAGATAGTCGAGCTTGGCGCCCGTGGCCTTCTTTACCTCGCCCGCGACCCGGTCGATCACGGCCTTGAGGATATCCAACTCCTTCTTCAGGCCTACCAGCGGCACCATCACCTCGGGCACCACGGGCTTGCCGGATTTCTTGCCGGCTTCGATGGCGGCCTCGAAAATGGCGCGCGCCTGCATCTCGTAGATCTCGGGATAGGTGATGCCCAGGCGGCAGCCGCGATGGCCCAGCATCGGGTTGGATTCGTGAAGACGCTGGGCGCGCTGGCGCACCAGTGCGACATCGACGCCCGCCGCCTTGGCGACCGCCGCCATGTCGGCCTCGCTGTGGGGCAGGAACTCGTGCAGCGGCGGGTCCAGCAGGCGAATCGTGACCGGCAGCCCGGCCATGATCTCGAACAGGCCAACGAAGTCCTGCCGCTGCATGGGCAGGATCTTGGCCAGCGCCCTGCGCCGGCCGGCCTCGTCGGTGGCCAAGATCATCTCGCGCATGGCGACGATACGCGTCTCGTCGAAGAACATGTGCTCGGTGCGGCAAAGGCCGATGCCCTCGGCGCCAAAACGCCGCGCGGCCTCGGCATCGGCCGGCTGGTCGGCGTTGGCGCGCACCTTCATGCGGCGCACCTTGTCGGCCCAACCCATGACGATGCCGAAATCGCCGGTCAGCTCCGGCTGGATGGTGGGCACGGTGCCCAGCATGATCTCGCCCGAGCTGCCGTCGATGGTGATGCGGTCGCCCGCGCGCACCACGGTTGCGCCGACGGACATAGTGCCCGCGGCCGCGTCGATCTTCAGTTCGCCCGCGCCTGCGACGCAGGGACGGCCCATGCCGCGCGCCACCACCGCCGCGTGGCTGGTCATGCCGCCGCGCGCGGTGACGATGCCCTGGGCCGCATGCATGCCGTGGATATCCTCGGGGCTGGTTTCCAGCCGCACCAGGATGACCGAATCGCCGGAACCCGCGCGCTTCTCGGCCTCATCGGCGGTGAAGGTGACGAAGCCGGACGCGGCACCCGGCGAGGCCGGCAGGCCGCGCGCCATGACCTTGCGCGGCGCCTTGGGATCGAGGCGCGGATGGAGGAGCTGGTCGAGCGCGCCGGGCTCGAGCCGCTGCAACGCCTCGTGTTCCTTGAGGACGCCTTCCTTCACCATGTCCACGGCGATCTTGAGCGCGGCTTGCGCCGTGCGCTTGCCGCTGCGCGTCTGCAGCATCCACAGCTTGCCCTGCTGGACCGTGAACTCGATGTCCTGCATGTCGCGATAGTGGGCTTCAAGCCGCGCCTGAACGCCGACCAGCGCGCCGAAGGCATCCGGCAAGGTCTCTTCCATCGAGGGCCGGCCGCCGCCGGCGGTCGCCTTACCCGCGTTGGTCAACGGTTGCGGCGTGCGGATGCCGGCCACCACGTCCTCGCCCTGGGCATTGACCAGGAACTCACCATAGAGAAGCCGCTCGCCGGTGGACGGATTGCGCGTGAAGGCCACGCCCGTGGCGCAATCGTCGCCCATGTTGCCAAACACCATGGCCTGGACGTTGACCGCCGTGCCCCAATCCTCGGGGATCGCGTGAAGGCGCCGGTAGGTGATGGCGCGCTGGTTCATCCAGCTTCCGAACACCGCGCCGATGGCGCCCCACAGTTGCTCGTTCACATCCTCGGGGAAGGGCTTGCCCCGCGCCTCGGCGACCTTGGCCTTGTAGGCTGCGACCAGCTTCTTCAGCGCCTTGGCGTCCAACTCGGTGTCGAGGGTGACGCCCAGCTCTTCCTTCTCCTGCTCCAGAATCTCCTCGAAGCCGTAGCGGTCGATCTCTAGCACCACGTCGGCATACATCTGGATGAAGCGGCGATAGCTGTCGTAGGCGAAGCGCGGATCGCCGGAGCGCTTGGCCAGCCCCTCGACCGTCTTCTCGTTAAGGCCGAGGTTGAGCACCGTGTCCATCATGCCCGGCATCGACGCGCGCGCGCCGGAGCGCACGGACACGAGCAGCGGATTCTCCGCGTCGCCGAATTTCGCGCCGACGGAAGACTCAATGGATTTCAGCGCCGCCGCGACCTGATCCTTCAGCTCGGCCGGATATTTGTTTCCGTTGGCATAGAACCAGGTGCAGACCTCGGTGGAGATGGTGAAGCCCGGCGGCACCGGCAGGCCGATATTGCTCATCTCGGCTAGGTTCGCGCCCTTGCCGCCGAGCAGAGCGCGCATCTCCGCGCGGCCGTCCGCCTTGCCGTCGCCGAAGCCGTAGACCCACTTGGTCATGGAAAAGCCCTTGGTTGAAATATCCCTGCGCGCTTCGAGCGCCGCGCTCCGAACCATGGCGATCCTCCCTTGTCTGCCGGCCTTAAACGGACGGTGGGAAGGGCCGCATATTCCGCCGTGCTTCTAACCTTCGACCTTCGAAAAATCGGCGACCTGATTGAGCGTCGCGCGGATAAAGGAGAGTAGCCGCAGGCGATTCTCCCGCAACTCGGGATTCTGCGTATTGACCGTCACCTTGTCGAAGAACGCATCCAGGGGCCGGCGCAGCTTGGCCATTTCGGCCATGGCCTGCGCGAAATCCTCCTTCGCCAGAGCGGCCTGGAAGCGCTTGCTGGCGGTACGCATTTCCTGCATCAGCATGCGCTCCTCGACCTCGGGCAGCTTCGCCGCGTCAACAAGCTCGCCGTAGCTTTTCTTGTCCTTCTTCTCTTCGATCGCGACGATGTTGGCCGCGCGCTTATAGGCAATCAGAAGGTTCGCGCCGTCCTCGCTTTTCAGGAATGCGGCCAGCGCGTCGACGCGCGCAAGCAGGCGGACAAAATCGTCCTCTCCGCCCAGCGCGAAGACCGCGTTGACCAGGTCGTGACGCACACCCTTTTCGCGCAGATAGACCTTGAGGCGATCGGCGAAGAACTCAATCAGATCGTCCGTCGGCGCCTTGGCGCCGGACAAACCGTGCAGCTTGAACGCCTGCTCGATGGCGGGGCGCAGCGCCAAACGCAGATGGTTCTCCAGGATTAACCGGATCACCCCCAACGCAGCGCGGCGCAGCGCGAAGGGGTCCTTGGAGCCCGTCGGCTTCTCGTCGATGGCGAAGAAGCCCACCAGCGTGTCCAGCTTGTCCGCCAACGCGACGGCGACCGACGTGGGCGCGGTCGGGCAGCGGTCGTTGGGGCCGAGCGGCGAATAATGCTCGGCCACCGCCGCGGCGACCTCGGGCTTCTCGCCCTGGGCCAGCGCATAGTAGCGGCCCATCACGCCTTGCAGTTCCGGGAACTCGCCCACCATGCCGGTGGTCAGGTCCGCCTTGGCCAGGATCGCTCCGCTGCGCACATGGTCGCGGTCGGCGCCGGGAATATGTTCGGATAGGTCGACCGCCAGCGCCGTGATGCGCTCCACCTTCTGCCCGACCGTGCCGAGCTTCTGATGGAACACGATGTTGCGCAGCGCCAGCACGCGGTCTTCCAGACGCGCCTTGCGGTCCAAATCCCAGAAGAACTTGGCATCGGACAGGCGCGCGCGCAGGACGCGCTCGTTGCCCGCCACGATGGCCTGCCCTCCGTCCCTGGCCTCCATATTGGCGACGACCAGGAAATTGGGCGCCAGAGAGCCGTCCGCATTCAACAGCGAGAAATATTTCTGATGCGCGCGCATGGACGCGGTCAGAACTTCAGGCGGCAGATCCATGAACTGCGGATCGATCCGGCCCATGAGCACCGCCGGCCATTCGACCAGCCCCGTCACCTCATCCAGAAGGCCCGCATCGTCCTTCACCCGAAGGCCGGCATTCTGCGCGCGCTTCGCGGCCTGATCGCGGATCGATTCACGCCGCTCGGCCGCGTCCAAGATTACCTTGGCGCTGTGCAACTTCGCCTTGTAATCGGCGAAGTCACGCACGGTGATTCCCGTCGCGTTCAGAAAGCGGTGACCGCGCGTGGAGGCCCCAAAGGCGATTTCCGTGTCGCCCAACGACAGCGCGCCTTTGATGGCTTTGCCGCCGAAGACCGCCAATACGCCGTGAATGGGCCGGACGAAACGCACCGGATGCGCGCCCCAGCGCATGGATTTGGGCCACGGCAAGGCCATTGTCGCGGCCGGAATCAATTCGGCCAGCACCTCGGTCGTGGCGCGGCCGGGCCTCTTCACCGTGTGGAAATAGACCTGCGCCTTGCCCGCGTCGCGCACTTCGCATTGTTCGACGGAGGTGAGGCCAGCGGATTTCAGGAAACCCTGGATGGCCTGCTCGGGCGCGTCGATGCGCGGGCCTTTCTTCTCCTCGACGATGTCGGGCTGTTTCTCTGGCAGGCCTTCCACCACGAGCGCCAGCCGGCGCGGCGTAACGTAGGAATCCGCGCGACTGAAGGTCAGGCCCACGTCCTTCAATTTTTCGGAGACGAAGCGCTTCAACTCCTCCGCCGCGCGCGCCTGCATGCGCGCAGGAATTTCCTCGGACAATATTTCGAGCAGAAGCTCGGCCATCAGCGTGCCGCCGTTTGGCTGGCGACCCACATCTCGCAGCAGCCCTTGGCCAGGGCGCGCACGCGCGCGATATAGGCCTGGCGCTCCGTCACGCTGATCACGCCACGCGCATCCAACAGATTGAAGGTGTGGCTGGCCTTGATGCACTGGTCATAGGCTGGCAGCGCGAGCTTCTTATCGAGCAGCGCGGCGCACTCGGCCTCGGCATCCTTGAAGTGCCGGAATAGGATTTCGGTGTTCGCGTGCTCGAAATTGTAGGCGGAGAATTCCTTCTCCGACTGCAAGAACACGTCGCCGTATTTCACACCCGCGCCGTTGAAGTCCAGGTCATAGACATTCTCGACGCCCTGCACGTAAATGGCCAGGCGTTCGATGCCATAGGTGAATTCCACCGAGACCGGATCGCAATCGATACCGCCGACCTGCTGGAAATAGGTGAACTGCGTCACCTCCATGCCGTCGCACCAGACTTCCCAGCCCAGGCCCCAGGCGCCGAGCGTCGGGCTCTCCCAGTCGTCCTCGACGAAGCGGATGTCGTGCTTGAGCGGATCGATGCCCAGCTCGCGCAGACTGTCGAGGTAGACGGCCTGCGGATCGGCGGGCGATGGCTTCAGGATCGCCTGATACTGGTAATAGTGCTGGAGCCGGTTCGGATTCTCGCCGTAGCGCCCGTCCGCCGGCCGGCGCGAGGGCTGCACATAGGCCGCGCGCCACGGTTTCGGACCGAGCGCGCGCAAGGTGGTCGCGGGATGGAAAGTGCCGGCGCCCACCTCCATGTCGTAGGGCTGCAAGATCACGCAGCCCTGCTTCGCCCAGAAGGCGTGCAGCTTCAGGATCAGGTCCTGAAAAGACAGGGTCATCGGTCGGGCATCCGAGGGGCGATTGGGGCGCGGCGGACAGTACCCACCCCCTCCCCCCAAGGCAAGGCGCTCAGGCCTTGTAGGGGCAATCCGCCCGGCCGCAGGCGACGGGCTTGGTCGCGAAATAGGTGCCGCAAAGGCTGCATTCGACCGCATCGGCGGCGATCGGGGTGTTGCGTTCGGCTGCCTGGCGCTTGGGCAGCTCTCGCCGCGCGGCCTCCATCTTCTTGTAGATGCCGAAGCCCTTCCAGACGACGAAGATAGCCAGGACAAGAAGGATCAGTTTCAGGATCATAGGCCGTACCGGCTCCACCACAGACGCTCGTCCAACGCGGCCAGGGCGTGTTCCGGCCATTCTTGCTGGCCGCGCAACAGCGAACCCACCAAGCTGCGTTCCTGACGGAAAACGCGGAAGCGCACCTTCTCACCATACCGCGCGCGCATCACCGTGCGCAGATCGCCGAGCCCGTCGATCAGACCCAGCGCGACGGCGCGGCGGCCGGTCCAGAATTCTCCCGTGAACAGTTCGGTCTCCGGCGCGTTCAGCTTGCCCGCGCGGCGCGTGCGCACGAAGTCGCGAAAATTCTCGTGGATCTCATCTTGCAGCGCGCGCAGCCGCGCGACGTCCTCAGGCTTCTCGTCCTGGAAAGGATCATGAAAGGACTTCTTCTCGCCCGCCGTGTGGACGCGGCGCTCGATGCCCAGGCGCCGGATCGCATCGGGAAAGCCGAAACCCGCGCTGATGACGCCGATCGAACCGACGATGGAATTTTCGTCGGCATAGACCTCGTCGCCCGCCAGCGCGAGCCAATAGCCGCCCGACGCCGCCACGTCCTCGGCGAAGGCGAAGACAGGCACCTTCTTCTCCTCGGCCAGCGCACGAATGCGCTTCTGGATCAACGCGGACTGCACAGGCGAGCCGCCCGGCGAATTAATCGCCAGCGCCACCGCCTTGAGCCCGCCCACCTTGAACGCGCGCGCGATGACGGGCGCGAGCGATTCCAGCGACAGCCCGCGCCGGCGCGGGCCGAACGATCCGATCACGCCCGACAGCGGAATGACCGCCACGGTCGGTGGCGGATGGATCACACGCTTCAGAAGCTTCAGCACTTCGCGTATTTTCTTGAGGAGGTGAAGGAGAGGCATCGCGGACGCAATCTTAATCCGCCGTGGCCATGCTGCCAATCGAAGCCGGCTCCAGCACCGCGCCTTCGCGCAGGATTCGCTCGGCTGCTTGAGTAAAAGAACCATCCGGCTGATGCAGGATCAGGCCCGCGGTCAGGATCAAGGGCGTGGCCACACCCGTCCGCGCCCGCACGATCACACGCTTGGCGGCCGTGCCCGCCTTCGGCCACAGAGGAATGACGACGATTCCACCCGCGCGGCCTTCGAAGGCGGCCAGCAGCGCGTCCAGCCTGTCCGCGCGATGGACAAAGGTGACGGTGCCGCGCGGCTTCACGCGGCGCAGCGCGCAATCGACCCAGGCGCGCAGATCCGCGCTCCCTTCCACATCGCTGGCATCGCGCGCGCCCGGTTTGCGCCGGTCGGCGCGACCCGGCGGCAAATAGGGCGGGTTGGCCATCACATGGTCGAACCGCCGCGTCTTCACCGAAGCGGGTAGATCGAGCAGATCGCCCACGACGATCTCGATACGATCCGCCATGCCGTTCAATTCGGCGTTGCGCGCGGCCAGTGCCGCCACGATACGCTGGCGCTCCAATCCAACGACGACGCAACCGGCCACGCGATGAGCAAGACATAAAGCGGCCGCGCCGCTGCCCACGCCCAACTCCAACACGCGCTCTCCGCGCTTGGCGGGCACGGACGCGGCCAGGAAGATAGGATCGATGGCGGCGCGATATCCCTGGCGCGGCTGGCGCAGGCGCACCGCGCCGCCAAGCAGCCGGTCCTCGCTCTCGGATGTTCGCGGCGCCGCGGCGCTTCGCTTTTGCGTTATGATGCCGCCCACTCGTCTGGTTCCGCTGTCAAAGGAATCCCGCCATGAAACACGCCCTGATCGCCCTGTTGATCGCCACCTTCGCCCTGCCCGCCTGGAGCCAGGAAGCTCCGCCGGTGCGCATCGTCGGCGGCTATGTCACCGGGAAGGGATACATGGACATGGATGGGTTGGAAAAGAAGGCCTATCTGATGGGCCTGTTTGAAGGCATGTTCCTGGCCCCGGCATTCGGCGCGCCCGAAATCAGCGAGAAGTGGCTGCTGGACTGCACCAACAAGGTCGGCCTGAACGACTTTCGCAGCTATATGTTCCAATACATCCTGAAGCGGGAAGAGCTGCACGACAACCAGAACCCGTTGAAAGCCTATCGCGCCATCAAGGCGTTGTGCGCGGAGAACGGCTTCGCTCCGCCCAAGCCCTGAGCGGACTTTAGCGCCAGGGTGGCCGGTCGGGCGACAGATCCACGGCCCCCGTATCCGCCAGGATGCGCCGCGCGCGGACATAGTCTTCCTCTCCGACCATGAGGCGCCGGGGGATGGCCAGGATGCTTCCCTCGACGGAACTGGTGTAGGCATCGAGCAGGACCGCCGCGATTCCTTCGGCCTCCAGCACCGCGATCGCCCAGGACAGCATCACGGCGTCATTGGAACGCAACAATTCGCGCAAATCCGCTGCCCTTCCGCGGGCGCGGCGGGCCGGTTTCCCTTGACCGGTCCCTATCCGCGCTTATTCTCCCGCCATCACCATTGTACGACGTGAAGGGGGCTTCTGTGGCGGTCGTCGTCAAGTTCGGGACCGAGCCGGGAAAAGGCAGCCGCGCGGGCATCGAGCGGCTGCACGCGCTGTGCTCCGACGACCTCAACAAGGTCAACGAAGTCATCTTGCGCCGCATGCGCAGCTCCGTAGAGCTGATCCCGCAATTGGCCGGCCATATCATCGCAGCGGGCGGCAAGCGCCTGCGCCCGATGCTGACCTTGGCCGCCGCGCGCATGTGCAGCCACAAGGGCGACCGCCACATCGCCCTGGCCGCCGCGGTCGAGTTCATCCACACCGCGACCCTTCTGCACGACGACGTGGTGGACGACAGCGCGCTGCGCCGCGGCCGCGCCACCGCCAACGCCGTATGGGGCAACAAGGCCAGCGTGCTGGTCGGCGATTTCCTATTCAGCCGCGCGTTCCAGCTCATGGTCGAGGACGGCTCGCTGTCGGTGCTGGACATCCTTTCCCGCGCCTCGGCCACCATCGCCGAGGGCGAAGTACAACAGCTCGTGACCGCCAACGACACGGCGACCAGCGAACAGGCCTATCTCGAGGTCATCCGTTGCAAGACGGCAGCCCTGTTCGCCTCGGCTTGCCGGATCGGCGCGGTCGTGGCCGCCCGGCCCCGCGTCGAGGAAGAGGCGCTGGAAAGCTACGGCCTCAACCTGGGCATCGCCTTCCAGTTGGTCGACGACGTGCTCGACTACTCGGCCGCCCAGGCCACCCTAGGCAAGACCGTGGGCGACGATTTCCAGGACGGCAAGATCACCCTGCCCGTCATCCTGGCCTTCCGACGGGGCGATGACGAGGAACGCAGCTTCTGGCGCCGCACGCTGGAAGACATGAAGCAGGACGAAACCGACTTGGCCAGCGCCATCGCGCTGATGGAACGCCACGGCTCGCTGCGCGACACGGTGGAGCGGGCGCGCCACTACGGCTCCATCGCCCGCGACGCGCTGGGCATCTTCACCGACGGGCCGGAAAAGGCCGCCTTGCTCGAGGTCATCGACTTCTGCATCGACCGCGCCTACTAGGCGCGGGCCGCCCGGCGCGGTTGCGACCCCGGCCCTTGGGCGCTATACAACCGCCCAGCCAGCCGAAATCGGAGTGTAGCTCAGCCTGGTAGAGCACTACGTTCGGGACGTAGGGGCCGGAGGTTCAAATCCTCTCACTCCGACCATTTCGCGGCTGGTCGACCAAGCATCCTGATAATTAGAGAACAACCTGACGACTCCGCCAACCAGCGGCGGGGCAGCTTGATTGCGCATCAGCGCGGCGCCGGCGGCCCGTCGCCCGGATGCCGGATGACGTCGTCCTGGCGCAGCTTCGCCGCGATCTCGGCGTCGGCTTGCGCGGCCGTGCGCGGCTCGACGCCGGTTTCGGGACGGCGGCTGCGGATCATCAGGACATGGACGAAAGCGACAGGGAAAACGAGCAACGCATAGACGAACCACGAAACGCCAGAGCGGCCCTTGATGGTTGCGATCATGGCAACCAGCCCGCAGAGGACGAACGCCAAGAGCAGCCACGACATCATCTCAGGCTGCGTCGGCCGCCAGAACCTCGCGGATGATCGTGCGCAGCTTGCGGTGATCGCGGATGGCTGTCGTCACATCCACATCCGAATAGCGCTCCTGATCGGTGCGGAAAAGGCGCCAATTCTCGGCCATCTTGCGGATGCGCGCCCGCTCTTTGCCGTCGACCAAGACAGTGAACTGATGGGGGCTATCGAAATGCAGCAAGATGGTCATGGGAACAAAACTGCTCCCGCCGTCGCGAGTTCCACAATTCCGACCAGAAAGTAACAAAGTTTGCTCCGTGTCCGACCCCTGTAGAGGAACCGCCTCGACCGCGCGAGGTTGGACAAACATCACAGGCGCAGGAGCCAGATATGGGTCAGCAGGAGCCAGCCGCTAAAGCCGCCAAATCTGGCCGGGCCTCTCCGGAAACACGCCGTGCCGTGCTGCGCGATGAGTCGTGCGGCCCGGCCGCCGACGACAGCGGTATCACGGCAGATGGTCATAGTCGAGCCGGCATGCTCCATGCTCGAGAGAGTGCATTCGACCTTCACGTCCTCGCCATGACGTGTGATCGCGGCCTCGATATGCGCGGACGAGGCACCGCCGACCACCGTCGAGGCGCCAGGGAACAAAGAGGCCAGCGGCTGGCCGACGATCTTNGAGCCGTCGATCACGCGGCGTAACAGCTTCTGGCTTTCTCGGAGGCCCGTTTCCGCCTCTTCGGCGCGTCGGTCGAACAAAGCGGCGATCAGCGCGCTGCCCACGAGCATCAGCGCGGCGAGGCCGACCACGAGAGCCATGATCTTCGGATCCACCGCGACACCCGTCGCCGCGGCGCCGAGTTCCAGCATGAAATACGTGGCGAACATTCCCGTGTAGTGCATCAGCACGATGGCGAGCCCCATCACGGCCGCGCCAAAAAGCTGTGGCAACAGCCGGACCTTGCCCGGTCCGATCTGCATACGGGTCATGACGGTCAGCGCCGCCGTGGAAAACGTCGCCGCCACGACGACCGACAGTCCGAAAAGCCAGGGGTCGTAGAAAATCCGGGCCGGGATACGCAGCGCGGCCATGCCGGTGTAATGCATCAGGCCGATGCCGCCGCCGAGGACGGTGCCGGCCGCAAGAAGACGCGAAAACCGCGGCTGACCCTTCGGCGTCGCGAGCGCAAACGCCACCGCGCTGGCCAGCGCCGCGAAAACCGCGGACAAGCCGGTCAGCATGACGTCGAATTTCAAGGGGATGGGAATCTCGACGGCCAACATGGCGATGAAATGCATCGCCCAGATGCCGGACCCCATGCTGATCCCCGCCGTCGCCAGCCAGAGAAGCCGGTTGGAACGCGCACGGATGCGGGAAATGAGATGGAACGCCGTGTAGGCCGCGAACGCCGCGACGAGATACGACAGGATGACCAGCGATAAATCGTGGCCGAACGGGATGCACAAACTGAGCGGAATATCGTCCGTCAGAAACCAGTGGCCGAACATCGCGATCACACCAGCCTGATATATGTCAGTCAAATGCACGTATTGTTTGGGCAAGATGGGGCAACGACGAAGCGGGCGCAATCATCATCGCGCTCGAATGCGCCGGGATGGGGCGTGCCCCGTCGAAGAATTTAAGCCTAAGGTCGCCGGCGCAGCCTTCGCCCTATAGGCTCAGGTCTGCTTCGCGTTGTCGGGGTCGTTCACGCGCTGCATGTACATGGCCTGGTCCGGCTTGTAGCGATTCCAGAGCCGCCGCAGCTTGGCGACCGGCTCGTCGTGCCAATCGACGCGCAGATTGACCTCCGGGAACGGAAACTTCTCCGCTACCAGAAGCGCGGCCGAGCGCACCGGATTGTGCTCGCCACCTGCCTCGAGGCCCGCATCCAGCGCGCGCAACAGGCGTTCGGCCAGCACATCCTGCGGCCGCTCCATGAAGCCGTCGGTCATGGCCTTGGTCAGCTCTTTTCGACGCAAAAGATTACCGATGGCGACGCAGTTGGGGCCGGCATGACCGCTGCGCTCGGGCGAACAGTCGTCACCGGTGAAATGCGCGACCGTGCCGTTGCGGTCCACCGCGGCCAATTGCCGCCACGACAGTTTGCGCCCGGTCTTCACCAGCTCGTCGATGACCTGCTGGGCCGATTTTCCCACCTTCAGCAGCTCGATACCGCGCAGGCCCAGACCCGGATCGGTCGAATGCTGGCTCAGCACAGCGCCCGAGCCGGAAAGGACGAAGGGGCAGCGCGCACCGACGCAGATGCTGCTGGTGGTAATCCCGATGCCGAAGGCGCCGGTGCGCTCGCACCGTGCGGCGATGGAAAATGTCATGCAGTCCTCCCTTTCGATCCCGTCATTGTGGCAGGCGCCGTTCGATATGGTAAGGCGCGCGGGCCAAGCCGACACAATAGCTGCCCACGGCGTCTTCCAGCAGCGCGGCGATATGCCGCGCATCGGCATTCAGGGCGCGCAACGCGCTCACCCGCTCGTTGACGCGCTGTCGTACCCGTTCGAAGTCGACATGCGGAAAGCGGCCATGGTCGAGCACCAGGCGGCCGCCGATCATCACGCTGTCCACCGCCGCGCCATTTTCGGTCGAGACGATCTGGTTGGTGGGATCGTTGAAGGGCACGAAGTTCACGTGGCCGAGATCGAGGAAGACGATATCGGCCTTGAAGCCCGGCGCTAGTCGCCCGATCGCGTTCTCGAGCCCCATGGCCCGCGCGCTGCCTTCGGTCGCCATGGCCAGCACGTCTTCCGATTTGAACCATTCGCGGTAATCGGGCGAGGCCACGCGGCACGCAAGCGACGTCGTGCGCATGGCCAGGAACATGTTCTGCCCATCCGCGCAATGCGGCCCGTCCGTGCCGATGCCGACCGCGACGCCACGCGCGCGCAGCTTGCCCGCCGGCGCGATGCCGCAGCCGAGGCGCAGGTTGCTGCCGGGATTGTGCGCAACCACGACGCCGTGATGCGCCATGCGCGCCATGTCGTCGTCATCCAGCCAGACACCATGCGCCACCGTCACGTCCGGTCCCAGAAAGCCGATTTCGTCCAAATGGGCGGTCAGCGTCTTGCCGTAGCGGCGCAGGCCGCCCACGGCCTCGGCCTTTGATTCCGCGACATGCATCTGCAGGCGCAAGCCGGTATCGCGCGCCATGTCGCGGCAGCCCAGGATGAACCGGTCGCTGCAATAGAGCGGCACCGTCGGCGCCACGGCCAGGGTGATGCGCGCATCGGGGCTGCGCCAGCCATGCAGCAGATCTTCGACGGCGCGCAATGCTTGGTCCGTCGGCGCGGCCTAGTAGCGTTCGGCATGGGCGCGCAGCGGTGGCGGGAGCGATTCGAGAAGCCCTGGAATGGCGGTGTAGACATTGCGGTCGCCCACCATGGGCGCCAGCAGCGCCCGCACGCCGGCTTCCGCGTAGCCGCGCGCGGCGGCGTGGAAGCCATCAACCGTCGGTAGCGGAGACTCGCCGAGCAGGTCGTAGCAGGAAGTGGTGCCGGAACGGATCATCTCCAGCCCGCCCAGAAGACAAGACAGATACTTGTCCTCTTCCGTGCGGTGGCCGTTGAGATGCGCGCCTGCATTGATCAGCGTCTCGAGCGTCCAACGATCGCCCATGCCTTTGGCCAAATTGCCGTTGCCATGCGTGTGGGCGTTGACCAGACCCGGCATCAACAAGCGGCCGCTGGCATCGAGCACGGTCGCATCGGCGGGTGCGGACAAACCGGGCGGGCCGATCTCGCGAATCGTATCGCCGTCGACCAAAATGTCCTTGGCGGGGGCGGCATGGGACGCGGCATCGAGCACCAGGCCGCCGCGGATCACCGTGACGCGCGCCATCTAGTCCTCCTTACGGAACCACGGCGCAATGCTCGAAACCGCCCGCGCGTTCAGGCGAGGCCGCCGCCGCGATAGCGTCGTTGGCTTGGTCCAAGGAAAAGCGCCGCGCTTTGACCGTCGTAAGGTCGAGCGCGCCCGTTCCGATCAGCGCCAAAATGTCGGCGATGGCGCGGCGCGGAAACCAGAGAGACCCGCGCACGACCAGATCGCGCATCAGGAGATCGCCATAGTTGAGTGGCAGCGCCCCGCCGCCGCCCACCAGAACCGCACTGCCGCCCGGCCGCAGCGCGTCGATCGCGGCGGTCAAGACCGAGGCATCGGACGTCCGCCCCATGCACTCCACCAGTAAGTCGGCGCCCCGTGCTTCTTCGGTCAACTTGGCCGGATCGGCCACGGTCACGGCACGCACGCGCCGCGGCGCCAGGCTGTGCAGCCGCGCCAGCACATCCGGCCGGCGGCCTGCGGCGATCACCTGTCCCGCGCCCATGGCTAAGGCCAGCAGCACCGTGCTGACGCCCAGCAGCCCCGTGGCCCCTGTAATCAGGACCGAGCGCCCCGCTTCGAAGCCGCCGCGGCGCAGTGCTTCGTGCCCCGTGCCGATATGACCGAGGCGCGTCAGGACCCCGGGTTCCACGCCGTGCCCCGCATCGCCCAAGGGCGTCAGACACTCGGCGGGAAAGACGGCCTTCTCAGCGAAGCCGCCGTCCGGCCAGCGCGCGAGGACCGCCGCCGCGGCCGGCGTGAAACCGAAATAGCCGATGAACGCGCCGTCGGGCGGCGCGGTCAGGCTCGGCGACGCGATATAGGGATCGCAGTAGACACGCGTGCCGGGCGTCAAGCCCTGCACGTCCTTGCCGATCGCCTCCACCTCGCCCACCACGCTCATGCCCGGCACGAAAGGCATCGGCGGCATGGGATAGCCGCCGGGATCGGCCAGGATCGCCTTCATGGAAGGAGAGACGAAGGTCGCCAGCACGCGCACCGAGACGGCACCCGCGCCGGGTTTAGGGTCGGCTATCGTTTCAAGCCGAAGCGGCTTTCCGTTGCCGTGGTGTCTCGCCGCGCGCATGGCCCCTCCGTCGTCGAACGGAGGGAAGCCTATCGGCGCGCCGCGGCTACGTCACGGACGCTAGCGAAGCTCGCGCTTCGGCGTGCGGCGAGCCCGGACGGCCTGGCGGGGCTCGCCCCAAAGGATCTCCGCGAGGAATTGGAAGGCCGAAAAGAAACCGCTCATCTCGCTCACCATCGTTTTGATGACGGGATCATCGGCGCGCGCATCCGTCACGTCTGTGACGCCGATCACGGGGCCTAAGATATTGAATTCAAATGATTTATGAGAATAGGTCGAGTTGGGACGGCTTCGTCCGTTCCTTCGCCCGAATACCGTCCTCGGGCTCGATGCGCCCGTCGCCGCGGATATGAAGGACGGACAACCCCTGCCCCATCAGCGGCGGCGTCAGAAGGAAGCGACGATGGCAGCGGCGCGGATCTTCCTCGGCGCACAGGACAGTCACATTTTTTTCCGTGAGCGATGCGACCTGCGCGATGGCCTCGACGAACTCAGGCGAAGATGCCACGCGGGCCCAATCCGGCTTGCCGTCCGTCCCCATCAGCGCGGGATCTTGCGGCCGCCCCGACAGGCGATCGCCGAGCCAGAGATAGTCGATCTCGCCGCCGGCCAGCGATTCCTTCAACCGCTCGCGGTTGAATTGGGGATTGAAGCGCGAGAACGGTTGGCCCCGCGTGTCGACCACCAGCGCGATGTGATGCTGCATCAGAAGGTCGAGGAATTTTGGCCAAGCATGGTTGGAATGGCCGACCGTGTAGATCGAGGCGCCGGATGCTTTCGGTCCAACCGCCATCGTCACGCGCCGAGGAACAGCCGGCCGACGTCGGGATTGGCCAAAAGGTCGCGGCCCGACCCGGCCAGCGCCACGCGCCCCGCCACTAGCACATAGCCGATGTCTGCGAACTCCAGGCCCTTCTTGGCGTTCTGCTCGACCATCAGGATGGTCTTGCCGTCCTTCCGCTGCAGATCGGTCAACACTTCGAAAACGAGATCGATGTAGCGCGGTTCCAGGCCGATCGACGGTTCGTCGATCAAAAGAACCGCCGGGTCCATGATCAAGGCGCGCGAAATCTCGAGCAAGCGCCGTTCGCCGCCGGATAGGACCTTGGCCCGCTCCCCGCGCCGGCGGGCCAGCCGGTCATAGCGGTCGAAAACGCGCTCCGCCGCGACCTTGGCGTCCTTGGTGCCGGGCAGGAGAAAACCGCCCATCAGCAGGTTTTCCTCGACCGTCAGGTCCGGAAAGACGGAATTGTCCTGAAGAACATAGGCGATGCCGGCTTCCTTGAGCTTGCGGCTGGACGAAAGCCGCGTGATGTCCTTGCCGCCCACCGCGATGCGCCCGTCGAACACTTGAGCGAAGCCGAACAGGCAATGGAGAACCGTGGACTTACCCGCGCCGTTGGGGCCGATCAGGCACAAGGACTGGCCGCGGCCGAGGACAAGATCGAAGCCGTGCAGGATTTCCGCGCGGCCGTAGCCGCCGACAAGGCCCTCGATGCTGACGAACGGCTCGGCGCCGGAAATGGCGGCCAAGCGCGCGCGGTCCGGCGTGGCGCCACGCGCAAGACCAAGGGCTGCGGCCGCGTCGCTCACGCCGCCCCCAGATAGGCTTCCAGCACGCGCGGGTCACGCTGGACCTGCTCCGGCGCGCCTTCAGCCAGGATCTCGCCGTGCGCCAGGCAATAGAGGCGTCGCGCGAGCCGCATGATCACCGGCATGTTGTGCTCGATGACCAGAAGCGTGATGCCCAGCTCTGCGTTCGCGCGCTGAAGCCGGTCGACCAGGTTGTTGATCAAGGTCGGATTGATGCCCGCCGTGGGTTCGTCCAGCAGCAGCATGCGCGGCGAACGCATCAGCGCCATGGCGAACTCCAACAGCTTCTGCTGGCCGAAGGACAATTCGCCCGCGCGCAAATCGCGTTTTTCGTATAGCCCAACGAATTGCAACAGATCGTTGGCCCGCGCGGCCTCTTTGGGCTGGGAGCGGCCGAACATGGCCGTCATGCCCGTGCCTTCGGGCGGCGCGCTGGCCAGCATGTTCTCGACGCCGGTCATTTTCCGGAACACGCGCGTCTGCTGGAAGGTGCGCAGAAGGCCGAGCCGCGCGATCTGGGGCACGCGCATGTCGGTGATCTCGTGTCCGTCGAAACGGATCGAGCCCGCGTCGAGCGCGTGCTGACCGACGATGGAGTTGAACAGCGTCGTCTTGCCCGAGCCGTTAGGGCCGATCAGCCCCACGATTTCGCCCTCGCGCACCGACAGGCTGACGCCCTTGTTGGCGACGATGCCGCCGAAGCTTTTGGACGCATCGCGGACCTCGAGCAGCGCGGTCATCGCTTGGCACCTTCGGCGGTCTGCCGCGCGAACAAGGAGGGCCAGCGCTCGCGCGCGAAGCCGAGCAGGCCCAGCGGGAAGAACAGCACGATGCCGACGATCAAGAGGCCCAGCGCCACGCGCTGCCAGCCCAGCAGATAGGTCCAGAACAGCTCCTTGAAGACGTGGAAGACGATGGCGCCGATCACCGGACCCCACAGCGTTCCCTTCCCGCCCAGAAGCGCCATCAGCACCATCCAGACGCCGAAGGTGGCGCCGGAGAAGGCCACCTCGCGCGGCTCGATCAACCCGTTCATGTTGCCGAAAATGGCGCCGGCCAAGCCGACGAAGAAGGCCGACACGCACCAGGCCAGGACCTTGTTGCGCACCGTGTGGTGGCCTAGCGCCTCGGCCTTGTCCTCGTCATCGCGGATGGCATTCAGCGCCAAGCCGAAGCGTCCGGCATAGAGGCGGCGCAGGACCAGGAAGGTCACAATGCCAAGCGCGGCGCACAGCGCATAGAAAAACAAGGCACGCGTCGCATAAGCGCCGGGGAAGACGGGCAAGAGGAAGCCCGATGCGCCGCCGATATATTCCCACGACGCCGCAAACTCACCGCCCGCGATGCCGAGCCCGAGCGTGCCGATGGCAAAGTAATGTCCACGCAAGCCCAGCATGCCAGTGCCGAGCAGTGCCGCCACGGCCACGGCCGCGATGGGCGCAACCAGCAGGCCGAGCGCCAAGCCCACGTAATATTGCTGCGGCGTGAAGGGATAGACGCCAGTGCCCGAGGCCGCCGTGTAGGCGCCGACGTCGTGGAACAACCCGACCTGGACGATAGCGCTGGCGTACATGCCGACGCCGAAGAACACCACGTTGCCAAACGAGTTGTAGCCCATCTGGCCGCCCAGGATGTCCCAGGTCAAAGCCAGGATGATCATCACCCACAAGGTGGAAAACTGGACCGTGAGCGCGGGTATGAGCAGCGGCGCCGCCACCGTCAGCGCCAATAACAAGATCGTCAGAAGACGGCCGCGTGCGGTTGCGCTCATTTCAAGTACATCCGGCGGCGTTGCAGGCGCAAATTGCGCACGACCAGAACGATCACCAGGAATGAGAACACGAAAGCGGCCTGGAACTGGGTGCCGAAGATGAAGCCGACGAAATTCTCGGCTGCGCCCACGCCCAGCGCCGCCACGATGATTGCCGAGGCCAGCCACGATCACGATCATGAACGAGCGCACGGTGTAGATGAGGCCGACGAAGGGTTGCAGCACGAAGATCATGACGATGAGCGCGCCCGCCGCGCCGCAGATGGCGGCGTTGATGGCGTAGGTCGCGGCATAGACCCGGTCGGTGTCGATGCCGAGCGCCCGCGCCGCCCGCGCGTTCTGGGCCGTGGCGCGGATCGCCCGGCCGAGCCGCGTCAGGCGCAGGAAGAGAAGCAGCGCACCGCCGATGAGGAGCGCGAGCGCGAAGGCAGCCACGCGCGTCTGGGACACGGTGACCATGCCGTCCAAGAGGAACCAGGTGCCCAGACCCGAATCGAGCGAGCGCACATCGGCGCCCCAAACCAGGTTGATGAGCTGCGCGATCAGGATACCAAGCCCGTAGGTGGCCAGGACGGAGATGAACAGGTCCTTGTCGACGATGCGGTAGATGACGCCGCGATAGATCGCCCAACCCACGACCAGCATGGCGGCCGCGGCGACGGGAATGCACAAAAACGGATCGAGGCCCCAGGACGCGGCGGTGAAGCCGATATAGCCACCGAGGACGACGAACTCACCCTGGGTGACGTTGATGATGTTCATCACGCCCCAGACCAGCGCCATGCCGTAGGCCGCGAGCGCGAAGATGGAACCGACCAGGATGCCGTCGAGCAACACCTGCACGAGAAGCGAAGGCGCCTCGAACAGCAGGAGAAGGTTGGTCATGGGCGGCGGAGCACCCGGCTAGGCGTCGCGTCCGATCACGGTGTCTTGCGCGGATAGATCAGCTTGGCCGTCGCGAACTTGGTGGGCGCGACCACGACGTAATCGGCGTTCTGGACCTGATAGAGCATCATCGGCTTGGCGATGTTCTTGCCGGTGTCGTCGAACTTGATGTAGCCGTAGAACGTCTCCATATCGGTCGCCGCGATCGCGTCACGCACCTTCTCGGTGTCGAGCGAGCCCGCGCGCGCAAACGCATCGGCGAAGACCAGAACCGCGGCCGAGGATTCCGCCGCCTGGTAGGGCGCCTCGTAGTTGTAGGTCTTCTTGAACAGATTGTTGTAGTCGCCGGCCGAACCGAACCACTTGTCCTTATAGGACAGGGTCGGCGCCCACTGGGACGCGCACAGAATGCCCTCGGAAATACCCTTGAACTTCTCGGCGATCTGCGCCGAATCGCAATGGGTCATGGCGAACATAGGCACGTCGATCTTTGCGTCGGCGACCTGCTTGGTGGCCGTGGCGGCGCCGGTGGCATGGCCGCTGGCCAGGAAGATATCGGGCTTCACGGCCTTCACGCGCGCCAAGGTGGCCGAAATGTCGGTGAAGTTGTCGGGCACCTTGTCATCGATCACGACCTGCATGCCGTTCTTCTTCGCGGCCTCGAGGATACCCGCGCGGACGTCGAGCGAGAACGCATCGTCGCCCATGGCCATGGCGACCTTCAGCGATGAGGGCTGCTTGCCCACCTCTTTCGCTTTCTCGGCCAGAAGGTCGACGGCGCTGGACAGATACTGGTCGGACGTCGATAGCACGGCGAAGGCGTAGCGATAGCCCTTGGTGAACAGCGAACGCGAAGCCGCGTTGGCCTGGATCATCGGGATCTTGAACTTTTCCGTGACGGGAACGATGGCGGCCGTCAGCGGAGAGCCATAGGGGCCCAGGATGAACTTCACGTTGTCCTGCACGATCAACCGCTCGACCAGACTGGCCACGCGCTCGTTGCTGGATTCGTCGTCGTAAAGCTTGATCTCCAGCTTATAGGTCTTGCCGCCCACCTTGATGCCGCCCGCGTCGTTGACGCGTTTCACGGCCATCTCGTAGCCGTTCTTCGTGTGCTGGCCGTCGGTCGAGAATTTGCCGGTGAGCGAGACCGCGGCGCCCACGACGATCGTGTCGTCCTTCGCCTGGGCGGAGGAGCGCGGCGGCGAACGGGCGGAACATGGCGACCTCGTGGGTGAAGGCAGTGACCGGCCGCAGCCTAGCCATCGCAGCAAAAACCATCAACCACGGGCAGGGATTCAACGTGAATTTATTGAACGGACGTATTGCTGCGCACAAACGTCAGGTAGGGCAGCCGGTCCAGGTAGTAGGCCAGAACCAAGACCGCGGCGGCAAAAGACGTGAGGGCCGACAGAAAATAGCCGTAGCCGTAATAGGGGAAGCCCAGATGGAGCGTCACCAAGGTGAACCCCACGTTGGTGACGAGCAAAACGGTGTAGACCAGAAGCATCGGCTTCCGCAGATCGAAATAGGCCAGAAAGACCGCCAGGCTGATGGTCAGGGCATGGAAGAACGAGCCCAGCATGCCGATGCGCAGCATGCCGACCTGAGACGCCGGCAAGCCGAACGAGGCGATGAAGCGCGGGGCTAGGACGATGGCCAGGAAGGTCACGCTGCCCTGCAGCACAACGAGGTTGCGCAGGCCCCGCAGCACGGTCGACACGAGATTGCGCTGGTTGTCCTCGATCTGGGCGAAGGTCGCATGGCGCTGGATGTCGCGGTAGAAGCGCAGATAGCGCTCGAAGAAACTGGTTTGGACCGAGACGATGAAGCCCGCGATGGCCGGAATCACGGTCAGATAGGCCAGGAACATGGCCGTGTCGTAATCGGGATACGAGATGAAGCCGGTGACCCGCAGGTCGCGTTCGGGCGCGAACCACATGACCCACTTGTCCGCCCAGATGGCCAGGTTCAGCACTAGCCCCGCGGCCGACAGCTCCCAAAAGCGCCGGAAGTAGGACAGGAAGGCAAAGGGCCGTTCGACCCGGTACGGGTATTCGGACAAAAGCCGGGCGGCGAGCGCGAACAAAATGACGGCCAAGCCCGTCGTGAAACCGAGCAGCAGTCCAGCAGCGCCCCAGGCCGGTGCGAGCAGGAGCGCCGCCACGCCCGCCGTCGCCATGCCGATGAAGAAGGCAAAGGTGATGGCAACATAATCCTTGAGCGCGTTCAGGAAGATGCCGACAAGCCAAACCCCCGTCACCACCATGTAGTTGGCGACGGCCAGAAGCTGCATCGAGGGTTCGGCGTCGATGTAAAGGAAGTAGAAGCCGGCCACGACCGGGAACTGCACCACGCACAGGATACCGAGTGCGCCCAGGAACATGCCGACCACGCCGTCGACCTTCTTCAGGAAGATCTGGTCCGCGAGATACCGCGTCGCGACCATCAGCACCGGGCCGGTACCGACCAGCGAGAAGGCGAAGTTGTAGATCACGACCAGCCGCAAGGTGTTCAGTTCCTCGACCGCCATCGAGGGTTCCGCCACGACCGATATGCCGGCCAGGGACAGGACGGTGAAAACCCAGGGGCCGGCCGAGACCAGTGCGGAGTGTGTATAGCCCTGGAGGATGCCGAGCAGGTCGTCTCGGCGCGCCAGCTTACGCAGTGCGAAGCCGATGCCCGCCATCGCTCTACTCCGCCGCTTTCGCGGCCGGCGCCGCGTCGGGCATGGCGCGCAACTCATCGTACAGCGCGCCGTAGACGCGCACCTGGTCGACCTTGTCGTAATAGCTGTGCACGCGCTCTCGCATGGCCGCGCTGCACGAGAGATACCATTCGCGGTCGGTCAGAAGCGGCACGCAGGCATCGGCCGTGGCTTTGGGATTGGACAGCGCCGTCACGGCGCCGGCCGCACCCAGCTTGGGCGTCTCACTGCTGCGTCCCATGATCAGCTCCCGGCAGGCGCCGACGTCGGTCGCCACGCTGGGAATGCCGCCGGCGCCCGCTTCGAGGATCACGAGCGGCATGCCCTCGGAGATGCTGGTTAGCACCTGCACGTCGATTTGGCCCAGGATGTCGTCCAGCTTCACCCGGCCGGTGAATGTAATGGTCGAACCGAGGCCCATCTGTTCGACCATCTCGCGGCACTCGCGCGCATACTCCTCGTCCTCGTCGTCGGGCCCGATGATGCTTGCGCGCAGGTCGGGCACGCGGTCGCGCATCATGCCGCAGGCGCGAATGAAGGTCTTGATGTCCTTGATCGGCACCACGCGGCCGATCAGCGCCACGTGCGGCGGCGCGCCGCCATCGCGCGGCGCAGCACCCGGCGTCCGCACCTTTTCATAGCGCGCGACGTCGATGCCATTGGGGATGATGGACAGCTTCTCGCGCGGCGCGCCGTCGTCGAGCTGGAACTGCTGGTTGCCTTCGTAGAGCGTGACGATCTTCTGGCAGGCGCCATAGCAGGCGCGCGAATAGCTGGCGAAGGTGTCGATCCACATGTCCTTCAGGCTGCGCTTCCAGATATTGATCTGGAGACCCTCGGTCGACGCCTCCGACAGCCAGTCGGCCATGGCGATCTCGATGCGACGCTCGTTGGTGTAGATGCCGTGCTCGGTCACGATGGAGGGCCGTCCGGTCTCGACGCGCGCGCGCGCGGCGAACAGGCCGGCATAGCCGGTCGAGACCGTGTGGTAGACGCGGGCGGGCGGCATCTCGGCCAGGATCACGGAGAACAGGCCGCTGACCAACGCGCGCCAGGACCAGAAGTAATCCAGGAATGAGCTTTCCGGGTGAGTAGCCTCATACATGCGGACCAGCATGTCCCACGCCAGCGGCGAGTTGAGCAGGAGGCCGCGGCCGATCGTGCCGCGATGGGGCGCCAGCAGCGCCATGACGGCGGCCACGTCGTCGAGTCCGCCCTTGGGCGACTGCAACCGCTCCAGCGGCGCTTCCAGCCCGTCGAACAGATGCGCGGCACCCCGCACGCGCGGCGCGCCCAGCGGCATTTCCTGAATATAGATGTGGGTCAGTCCGGTGACATTGGCGGGAAGCTGATAGCGCAGCTTGCGCTCTTCCTGCTTGGGCAGCAGCGAGACCAGATGGAACCGCAGGTGGGGATAGGACTGGATCAGGTCGTGCGCCCAGGACGACACGCCGCCCGCGACATACGGGTAGGTGCCCTCCAGGATCAGGCAGACGTCGGGCGTTTCCCCGCCAGTGGCCATCGCCGTTCTCTTACTGGGTTCCGGCCGCCAGGTATTGCACCATCAGCGCCACGACGCTCTGCGCCGTTTCGCTCAGACTGCCGCGCTGGAGAAAACCGCCGCCGATGCTGGAGCGCGTGGTCGCCCACATCACCGTGCCGTCGGCCCGCACCAGCCGCGCCGTAACGCTGACCGTCGGCTCTTCCTTCAGCCCGTGCTGATAGCGGTATTCCGACAAGCTGCCGATCAGCACCGCATCGACGCCCAGCGCCTTGGCCGCGGCGCCCGCGGCCGTGGCCTCGCCAAGTTGGGACAGGTCGATGCGCGCGGCCGTGGCGCGGCGGCGCGCTTCGGTTTCCTCCATCAGCTTGAACAAGTTGCGAGCGTAAAGCTCGCTGGCCGTCATTTGGGCCAGGATCGTGCCGGCGTTGGGATCGGTGGAGAGATTCTCGAACGGAAGGATAGCCACGGTCATACCGCGCTGCGGCGCCGCCGCCGCGTTGATATAAAAGGGACTGGGCACTCCGGCGCATGCGCCCAGGAGAAGCAGCAGCAGAACGGCGGCGCCCGCGCGCCAGCCTCCCGTTCGTCTCGTTTCGCCTTTCACGCCGTGGCCTCCCTTTTCGTCATAAGCAATCTAGCGCGGCGGACCGCCGGCCGCCTCGTCTCAGAATCGCGTCAGAAGATAAAGCCCGTACCGGTTCACGATGTCGCCCGACCCGCGGCTCGTGGCCGCGGAATAGATGTAGTTCGCGCCGAATTCGAAGTCCGGCGTACGTTCGTAGGATAACTCGCCAGTGAAGCGCGGCCCCTTGGACTGCAAATCCAGGCGGTCGAACTGATAGCCACCGGACACCGTGTAGCGCATGTAGTCGGTGACGTAGCCCGAAATCGTCGCGATGGCGGAGTGAATCTCGCGGCTGGTGATCGGCAGCGGCGAATACTCCTGGCCTTGGGAGTTGAAGAAGTTCTTGGTGCCGAAAAGATACTCGGCATCGATGTTGTAGGTCAGGTTGACCAGCGGACGCGCCTGGATCAGCGCATAGGTCAGGTCGGCGATCGGCGCGACCGAATTCGTCACGTCGGAAATGCCCCTCACGCCATAGCGGTTGGCGGCCAGGAAAAACGAACCCACCAGCCGCTCCTCCTGATCGAGCGGGCGCGAGTATTGAGCCTCCAATCGGTCACGCCGGCCATCGTTGGCCATACCTTCGACATACTCCCAATAGGCGCGATGATATTCGCCAATGAAGGTCAGGCGTTCGCTGTCCTGACGTTTTTCGATGCGCGCGCTCGGACCCGCCGTGCCGGCGCCGGCCAGGATGCCGCCGCGCACGAACAATCCCTCGTCGTCGATATTCTGGCCGACATACAGCTCCGCCCGCTGACGCCAGCCCTGGAACGGGCCGGCGTAGCCGTCGAGCTTCTGCACGTCCGGCGACCAGACCTCGCGGACCTCATAGTCGAAGCCGGCCACGGTGCGCGAGGTGGGCTCGAACCAGCCCTGCTGACGCGCGATGTATTGGGTATCCGCCGTGGAGATCACCTGCTTGGCGAAATCGACCCAGTATTGCGGTCCCCTGTCGTGCCGCGTCTGGGCCTGCGCCTGGACGACATCCCCCTGGCCGGGCGCCAAAACCAGCGCGCGGTCATATTGCTCCAACGCGCTTTGCCAGTTGCCCAGGCGCTGCTCGATATCGGCGAACAGCAGGGTCGGCTGCACGTCCTTCGGGTTCTCGGCCGCCAGCTTCTCGGCGGCCGGCCGCGCCGCCAACGGACCCTAGTTACGCGACATGAGCTCGACCTCGAGCAACGCCAAGCGCTTGTCCGTCTCTGGCGCCGTGATCTGTTCCTGGCCCGCCGCCGTCATCACGATGCGGATCTGGCGGTCCTTGATCTGGATATCGTGCGTCACATCGCGCGAGGCCCGCAGCAGGATCGTATCTTAGCCCTGGGTCGCGTTCTCCAGCCAGCCGTCCGTGTTGTCGGCCAGATCGACGAGCGTCGGCGCACGCACCTCGTGAGGGAAGTGCAGCACGACCTCGCGGCCGTCGGTGCTGTAATCAACCTTGGCCGATTCCGGCAGATCGATCGTGATCGTGATCTTGTTGGCTTCGGTCTTCGCGGCGATGTGCAGGTCGCCACCCGCCTGCGCCAGGCCCATGGAGGGTGCAAGCACCGGCGCATCGGCGGCCATGGCCGCACTCCAAACGCATCCGGCGGCCCCCACCGCCGCCGCGAGCGCGAGCGCACGCATGGGCGCGCTACGGGTTTTTAAGAACGCGCTGGGCATAATCGTAGGACTTGTTCTGCATCAGCGCGGTCACCATGTCCGCGCGCGGGTCTTTATCGTTCGGGCGTTCGGCGCGCAGGACCTCGAAGGCTTTCAGCGCCTCCTGCGTGCGGCCTAGCCGCTGCAGGATATTGGCGCGCACCAACCGCATCTGGAACGTGGGCTTGCTGGCCGCGTCGATGGCCTTGAGCGCGCGGGTATAACTGGCGACCGCGGCACCTTGCTGATCGAGCGAGGAAAGCGTCTCACCAAGCACAAACGCGGCCTCGTAGTCGTCAGCCGGTCCTTGCGCGAAGTAACGCGTGAGGTAGAGCCGCGCGTCCTGGTAACGCTGGGCCGCCGCCGCGGCGATGCCCGCGCCGCGCAACGCGTCGCGATCGTCCGGCGCCTGCGACAGGATGCGGCGGTAGGCGTCGAGGGCAGGCGCGGCCAGCCCGGCTTCCGAGGCCGCCCGCGCCAGCTTGCGCAGCACGATGGGGCTGGTCTCCTTGGACAGGCGCTGATCGAGCGCCTGGGCCAGCTTGTCGTTGCGCTTGAAAGACGCCAGCGCCTGGATATAGGCCGTGAAGACGGCAGCATCCATGGACGCCACCGGCCCGGAATCCTCGGCGATCTGCACCACGCGCGCCGAGGCGCCGTCATTGGCCAGTAAGTCGAGCCACGCTCCTTTTTCCGCGCCGCGCGCCGCGCGCGCCCACTTCTCCAGCCAGTCGAGTTGGACCGGGGTCGGGCGCGGGCCCCACAGATAGAGAAGCTGCTGGACTTCCGGACTGTCGGGCGGTTGATCCTGGGCCAGCGAAAAGAAGACTTTCTCGGCTTGCGGCTTGCGGTTCGCGGCCAGCAGGCGGAAGGCGCCGTCGCGGCGCTCGGCGCGCGGCAGGTCCGTTCGGTCCAGCCGCTTGGTCAGGAAGTCGAGATACTGGCCCTCCTGCCCGGCCTTCTTCGCCGCGTCTTCGTACGCGAACACCCATTCGCCGCCGTAGATTTCGGCCTGCAACTGGAGATAAGGCAGCGCGGCGGCCGCGCCGCCCAGATCGATCAGCGCATAGATGCGATCCTCGCGCTCCTTGCGCGACAGATCCGGCCGCGCCAACTCAGCCTTGAGAAAGGCCGTCAGTTCATCGTTGCGCTTGGCCTTCTTGGCCGCATCGACATAGGTCCAGAACCAGTTGCCCCGCTGGGTGCGCGCAAGATTGGCCAACAGCGGCAGCACCACGTCATAGGCGCCCGCCGCGACCAGCGCGGCCGCCACGTCACCACGCTCGACCGCCGTGAGAGAGGGATCGTTGATCCGCTTGGTGGCGAAAGCGACCAGTTCGTCGCGCACGGGTGCACCGGCCGCGTACGCTTTGGCCAGTGCGGTCAGGTAAGTCGTCGCGATCTCGCGGTCGCCAGGCAAAAGCGGACGCAACAACGGCAGAGCTTCGGCCGCACGCCCGATGTCCGTCAGCGCCTGCGCATAGATGGCCGTGTTGCGGGGCGACGCGGACGCCTTGTAGAGCCGCTCCGCCGCCGCGAAAGCCAGTTGAGATTGCTTGGCATCGCGCGCGGCGTAAAACAGGTCGTACAAGGTCTGCTCGTCCAGCCCTTGCGCCCGTTCGAGCCAATCGCGCACCGCGGCGGTCTGGCCCGCTGCCGTTGCGACCAGCGCCCAGGCCGCGTCCGCACGCGACGACTGGCGCTGCAGGCGCAGCTTGTCGAACAAAGCGGCGTCCGAAGCCGAAACGCCGAGCTGGATGAACAACGACGCCAGCGATGAAAGATCGCCGTCCGGCATCCGCGGATTGTCGACCAGCGCTAATGCGCGGCGGCGCGCGGACGCCTTTTGGTCGTGCGATGCCTCATAGCGCGCCAGCGCGATGCCTTCGCGCGGCGCCAACGACGGCATGGCCTGAGCGCGCCGCACCCACATTTCGGCCCGCGCCTTGTCGCCCTGCGCCAACGCCAGTTCGGCCGCCACCATGGGCGCTTCCAGGAAGACGTCGTCGCCCACGGCGCGCGCCAGCGCGGCGGCGCGCGTCACGTCGCCGCCCATCAGCGCCAGTTCGATCAGGCCGGTGATGGTGGCGGGCTGGAACGCATTGGGATTCACCCGCTCGAGACCCTTGAAGGCGTGGTCGGCCGCAAGGCGGGTAGCACGGATTTCAAATATTCCGATGCGATGCAGAAGGCCGCGGCCAAAGGCTTGATTTGGGACGAGAAGAACCTCAACGCCTATGTCGAGGACCCGAAGAAGTTTCTGGCCGATTACACGGGCGATGCAAAGGCGATGAACAAAATGCAGTTCAGCCTGAAGAACCCCAAGGAGCGCGAGGACGTCATCGCTTACCTCAAGTCCCTGAAGTAGCCGTCACGCCGATGAAAACGATGCGGCGCCAGGATTGCTCCTGGCGCCGCGTTCTTTTCGGGACGGGTTCCGTCAGGCCGGCAGGCGCGCGATCGCCGCGTCGACCGATTGGCCCAGTTTGTCGACGATCTCGTCGAGCAACTCGTCCTTCAGATTGTAGGGAGGCGCCAGGATGATGTGGTCGCCGTGCTTGCCGTCGATCGTGCCACCCATGGGATAGAGGATCAGGCCGCGCGCCATCATCTCGCGGTTGATCTCCTGATTCAGCTTGTGCTTGGGATCGAAGGTCTCTTTCGTCGCCCGGTCCTTCACAAGCTCGATACACTGGAACAGGCCCCGGCCGCGAATGTCGCCGACATGATGGTGGTTGCCGAAACGATCCTGGAGCTTGGTCTCCAGCATGCCGCCGAGACGCCGCACGTTGGCCAAGAGCCTCTCTTCCTTGATGACCTTTTGCACCGCCAAGGCGCCCGCGCAGGCTGCCGTGTGGCCCATATAGGTGTGGCCGTGCTGGAAGGAGCCGCTGCCCTTCGCGAAGGGCTCGACCACCTTTTCGCCGACCAACACCGCGCCGATGGCCTGATAGCCGCCGCCAAGACCCTTGGCCATGGTGAGAAGGTCGGGCGAGATGCCTTCCTGCTCACAGGCATAGAGGGTGCCTGTACGGCCCATGCCGCACATGACTTCATCGAGGATCAGAAGCACGCCATAGCGGTCGCAGATTTCGCGGATACGCTTGAAATAGCCGGGCACGGCGGGCAAGGCGCCCGCGGTGGCGCCGACGACGGGCTCGGCGATGAACGCGGCCACGGTCTCGGGGCCCAGCTTCTTGATCGTGGTTTCCAACTCGTCGGCGACGCGGCGGCCGTACGCCTCCTCGGACTCGTCGTCGCGCTTGTCGCGATAAGCGTAGCAAGGTGCGATATGGTGCGCGACGTCCAGCATGTAGGGCTCGTACGGCGCACGGCGCGCGAAGTTGCCGCTGACGGACAGGGCGCCGAGCGTGTTGCCGTGATAGCTCTGGCGCCGCGCGATGATGTGATGGCGCTTGGGCTCGCCTTTCTCCAGAAAATACTGCCGCGCCATCTTGATCGCGGCTTCCGTCGCCTCGGAACCGCTGGAAACAAACCAGACTTTCTCGAGCCCATCGGGCGCATCGGCGATCAGCGTATCGGCCAGCTGCTCCATAGGGTCGGTCGAGAAGAAACTGTTGGAAACATAGGGCAGCTTGCCGAGCTGTTCGGTGATTGCGGCGATGACCGCCGGATGGTTGTGACCGAGGCAGGAAACCGCCGCGCCGCCCGACCCGTCGATATAACGCTTTCCGTTCTTGTCATAGATGAACGGCCCTTCGCCGCGCACGGCGACGGGATATTCGTTGCGCAAGTTTCGGTGGAAAACGTGGCTCATCTTGGCCTCAGCAGCTGGTGTTGGCGGGGTAGCCATATTATCGGCCCGCCGTGGACGGCACAAATAGCCCGGAATTGCCGGACTTCTTCACCACCGATATGATGCGCCGCGCCGCGGGAAGTACCGCTCCGGCGATCCAGCCCCTCGATCCAGCCGAGCACGCCATGAATCTCAAGGACCACATCCGCGGCATCCCGGATTTTCCGAAGCCAGGCATCCTCTTCTACGACATCTCCACGCTGCTCTCGAACGCCAAGGCGTGGCGCGCGACGGTGGACCAGATGGAGGCCGCCGTAACGCCGATGAAGCCGGACATGCTGGTGGGCATCGAATCGCGCGGCTTCCTGGTCGCGGCGCCCCTCGCGTTGGCGTTGGGTTGCGGCTTCGGCATGGTGCGCAAGAAGGGCAAGCTGCCGGGCAAGACCATTTCCTACAGCTACGCGCTGGAATACGGCACCGACACGATCGAGGTGCAGGCCGATCTGGTGAAACCCGGCCAGACTGTCGTGGTGCTGGACGATTTGCTGGCGACGGGCGGCACCGCCGCCGCGGCCGTCGAGTTGTGCCGCAAGGTCGGCGCCACAGTGAAAGGCGCCGCCTTCATCATCGAGCTTTCCTTCTTGAACGGGCGGAAGAAGCTCGACGTTCCGACCAGAGCGCTGGTCAGCTACGACGATTGACGGGCCGCCGCACACGCCTGGAACAGACCTGCAATTTGCCTATGAAGGGTTAGGTTTTTTCGAAGCCATCCCTCTCTGCACCACAAAATGCAAGGTCGGCCTAGCGCTTGGCGAAAGCGAAACCCGGGCTTCGCCGTCGTCGATCCCGCCCTTCAACCGTCTCGTTAGGGTCCTGCACCTTCCATAAGGCATGGATTTCGCACTCAAACCGCCTAACCGGTTGGGATTAGGACAAACCTGTCCCGACGGGGCTGGAAGCTGGGGCTAACTATCTGATTTGGCATAAATATTGCTCGAATTTTGCAAGGTTCGCCTTGATGGAGGCGAACCGCGCAACCAGAAGGACCAGCGCTAACAGGATGTCGCGCGATCGTGCGAACCGACCCTCATCGGCAGCCTGCGGCTTTTTGAGCCGACGGGATAGCTTACTCGTTTTGTCCGCGGGCATCGGGGCTTGTTTCCTGGGCGGTTCGTCCACGGCACTCGCCGCGAACACCGCACCTCTGGCCGCGCAAAACCTTCCACGCCCAACGGGCACGATCGTGCTGTCGGTCAAAGGCCAGATTTCCAACACCAACGCGCCGGGCCAGGCCGACTTCGACCGCGCCATGCTGGAAGCGCTGGGTATTTCCAGTATCGAGGCCACCTCGCCATGGAGCGACGGACGCCGAAAGTTTCACGGCGTTTTGGCGCGCGACGTGATGTTGGCCGTGGGCGCCCAAGGACAATTGATCACGGACACCGGCCAGGATGACTACTCGGTCGACATTCCGGCCTCCGACTTCATGCGCTATCCGGTCCTCCTCGCGCTTCAGATCGACGGCAAGTATCTGCAGCTGCGGAATCAGGGCCCGGTGCTGATCGTCTATCCCCGCGACGATTACGCGGAGCTGGTCACGCCCACGCTGACGCGCAAGTCGGTGGGAATGCTGCGCGAGATCAACGTCCGATGAACCGCCTGGCCCGCTTCCGCGGCTACGGCATCCTGATCGCCGCCGGCATCATTTTTTCGATCAGCGTGTTTTTCAGCGTCGACAAGATGCTGAAGGAGCAGGTCGAGGTCAGCAAAGGCGAGCGCGAGAACATCATCTGGGCCACGACCCAGGCCGAGATCGAGTTCTACCGCTTTCTCGATGCGTTGACCGATCTGGCCCACGAGGAGCCGGGTGCCACGCCCGAGGAAACCGTACGGCGTTACGAGATCCTGCTCGGCAAGATCAACGTCCTGCGTGAAGGCGCCTTCGCCCAGAACCTGCGGGCCGTCCAGGGCGCGGACTCGCTGGTCGGTCCGGTTTGGGACACGCTGGAGAAGATCGAGCCCGCGATGAATTTCCTGCGCCGGGGCGACAAGCCGACCGTCGCCAAGATCCAAGCGCAGATCGAGCCGCTAACCAAGCCCATGCACCAGCTCTCGAACCAGGCGCGCCAAGTCGATGACGCGGCCGGCGCGGAACGGCGCGCGCGCATCAAGGAGGTCTATGTCGAGCTGGTCGGCTATTTCATCGGCATCCTGGCCAGCGGCAGCATCCTCGTCATCCTTCTGTTCCGCGGCGTCCGGCGCGCCCAACGGCTGCTTGAGGAGCGGGAGCGCACCGAGGAACGCCTGCGCGAGAGCGAGCAGCGCTTCCGCGACTTCGCCTCGTCCGCCTCCGACTGGCTGTGGGACACGGACGACCGGCTGCGCTTCACGTATTTCTCAAAAGGATATCTGGAGCGCGTCGGCGTCAACGCCGTTTCGATCTTGGGCAAGACGTTCGAGGAAATCGCGGTCGTCTAGCCGGACGACCAGCGCTGGATGGAGTTCCGCAGCCTGTTGGCACGGCACCAGCCGTTCCGCGAGTTCCGCCTGCAGCTTCGCACCACCGGATCCGCGCCGCGCCACATTAAGGTCAGCGGCGTGCCGATCTTCGACAAGGACGGCAACCTGGTCAGCTATCGCGGCACGGGCACCGACATCACCGAGCAGGTCGATGCCGAGCGCGAGGCCAACCGGGTTCGCGCGCTGTTGGGTGATGCGGTCGAATCGCTGGCTGAGGGCTTCATCCTGTTCGACCCCGACGACCGTCTGGTCCTCACCAATACGCGCTGCCACAACATGTTCTCGGAAGTCGCCCATTTATTCGAGCCGGGCACGACGTTCGAGGACATCATACGTGGCGCGGTCGAATCCGGCGCCGTTACGGTGCCTGTCGGCACGGACGCCGAGGCCTACATCCAGGCGCGACTCGAACAACATCGCAATCCGAAGGGCTCGCTGGAACAGCAACTGGCGGGCGGCATCTGGATTCAGGTCAACGACCAGGTTCTGGCCAACGGCTGGCGCGTCGGCACGCGCGTCGACATCACCGCGATCAAGGTTCGCGAAGAGGCGTTCCGCCGCGAGGCTCTGATCTGGGAGCAGATGTATGACGGCGTGATGATCACCGACCTCATGGGCACGATCACGAATTGGAACCCGGCCGCGCAGGCCATGTTCGGCTATACGGCGGAGGAAATGCTGGGCCGCACGCCCGACTTCCTAAGCTCGAAGGACAACGCCCAGGGCCTCAGCATCGAGATCCTCGGGGGCGTGGGCCATGCGGGCCGCTGGAACGGCGAGATGCGCTTCGTCCGCAAGAACGGCTCGGAAGGCATCTCCCAGACCGTCGTGGTGCCGCTGCGCAACGAGGCCAATCAGCCCATCGCCGCCATCTGGGTGAACCAGGACGTGACTGAACGCAAGCGTTCGGAAGAGGCGCTGCGCGCGGCCAAGGAGCAGGCCGAGTCCGCCAATATCGCCAAGTCGCGCTTCCTCGCCACCATGAGCCACGAAATCCGCACGCCCATGAACGGCGTGCTCGGCATGCTCGAATTGCTGCTCGACACCAAGCTGGTCAATGAGCAGCGCAATTACGTCGATACGGCGCGAAAGTCGGGCGAAGGCCTCCTGGTCATCATCGACGACATTCTCGACTTCTCGAAGATGGAAGCCGGCAAACTCGCGTTGGAGAGCGTCGATTTCGACCTGCGCGACGTGACGGAAAACGTCCTCGACCTTCTCGCCCTGCGCGCCCAAGCCAAGGGCATCGAGCTGTCGGCGTTCATCGATTCCGCGGTGCCCAAGCGGTTGCGCGGAGACCCGGGCCGTCTGCGCCAGATCATTCTCAACCTGGTTGGCAACGCCATCAAGTTCACCAACCGCGGCGGCGTCGGCCTGACGGTCACTTCGAAGACCGGTGAAGCAGGCCGGGCCTCGATCCGCTTCGAGATCGCGGACACGGGTGTCGGCATCCCGGCCGAACGCCAGACCGAGATGTTCAGCGAGTTCACCCAGGCCGACCCTTCGACGACGCGCAAATACGGCGGCACGGGGCTTGGCCTGGCCATCTCCAAGAAGTTGGCCGAACTGATGTACGGCGAGATCGGCTTCTCCAGCGTGGCCGACAAGGGCAGCATCTTCTGGTTCACCGCCGAATTCGATCGCCAGCCGGGTGTCGAGCAGCCCGAGCAGGAAGGCTGGGACGCCCGCATCGGACACCTGCGCGTCCTGATCGTCGATGACAACGAGACCGCGGGCCGCATCCTGGCCCGGCGCTTGACCGCGCGCGGCTTGACGGTCGACTGGGTCCAGGACGAGGACATCGCGCTGACGGCCTTGCGCCACGCGGCGTCCAAGGGCGAGCCTTTCGACGTGGCCATCGTGGACAAGACGCTGCCCGGCATGGGTGGGGAGGCGCTGTGCCGCAACATCCGCGCGTCGGGTGACGTGGGCCGGCCCAAACTGGTCCTGACCACGCCGGTGTCGCATCGCGAATCGACCGAACGAATTCTGACAGCGGGCGTTGACGTTCATATTCACAAGCCGATTCGCCAACGAACCCTGACCGACACATTCCTGGCCATCACCGGCCATGGTCCCATCGTCCGCCAACCTGAGTTGCCGTCCTTGCCCGACAAGCCAACCCCGGAAGCATCCGTTGCCTCGTCCGTCCAGGTGGCCGAACCAGTGCGCGCGCGCCTGCTTTTGGCCGAGGACAGCAAGATCAACCAGGTCGTCGCCATCGCCATGCTGTCCAAGCTGGGCTACCAGATCGACGCGGTGGAGAACGGCCGCGAGGCGCTGGAGGCCGTCCAGGCGCGCGCCTACGACCTCGTGCTGATGGACGTCTCGATGCCGGAGATGGACGGGCTGGACGCCACGCGCGCCATCCGCGCCCTGCCGGGTGACGTCAGCCGCATCCCGATCATCGCCATGACGGCGCATGCCATGGAAAGCGACCGGGAGAAATGCCTGCAATCGGGCATGAACGACTATGTGCCGAAGCCGGTGAACCGCCAGAAGCTCTTGGACACGGTCGCGCGCTGGCTGGGCGAACACGCGGACGCCAAACCCGTCCGCGCGACTGCCAAGCCCGCGCCGCGCCCGCCCGAGGCGCTAAAACAGGCCAAGCCGACGGAACGTCCGCCGGCCGCCAAACCCGCGCATCTGTCGAAGGCCGCGCCGCCGTCCGGCAACGTGTTGGACGACACCGTGCTGCAACAACTCCAGGCGGACACCAACCTCGAGATCATGCAGGACCTGATCCGCACCTATCTCGTCGAGTCGGCCGAGCGTCTGAAGCGCATGGCCGCCGCCGCCGCCCAGGGCGATATCACGACGCTCGGGCGCGAAGCCCACGCGCTCAAGAGCAGTTCCGGCACGTTCGGCGCCGTCAAGCTGCAGGAACAAGCACGGGCGCTGGAAGCCGCATGCCGCGCGGGCGATGCCATGAAGGCGCTGGAACTGGCCAAACCGATCCAGCTCATGGCGCTGGAGGCGTCTAAGGCGCTGGCCGCCCGCATCGGCGCGCCGAGGCACGCCGCCGCGCGCCGGCCCGCGCCGAATTGATTGATTAGCTATCCGGCTCGCCGCGCTTGCGCCG
>JAPLOM010000001.1:27077-39757 GCA_026400755.1 Alphaproteobacteria bacterium | reverse complement strand
CACCAGCCGGTAGTATTGCAAAAGTTTCGCCGCGACATACAAAGGGGCCCGATCGGGCCCCTTTGCATGTCGGCGCTTCCCCTCGCTACTGGCCTGCTTTTGCTCCGCCACACTGGCCGGTTTTTACTCCGCCGTTGACACTCAATGTCCAGTGAGGCTGCTTCTACCGCTCCCGGCGGGCGGTTGGTGACGAAGAAGGAAGAACGAAAAGTTATCTTCGCTTCTTCGCTCGGCACGGTCTTCGAGTGGTACGACTTCTACCTCTACGCGACCCTGGCGCCATTTTTCGCCGCGCTCTTCTTCCCAAAGGGTAACGATACCGCCGCACTGCTGGCCGCGTTCGCGACCTACGCGGCCGGTTTCCTTGTGCGGCCGTTCGGCGCGCTGGTGTTCGGACGATTGGGAGACCTGGTCGGGCGAAAATACACCTTCTTGATCACGATCGTTGTCATGGGCGCCTCGACCTTCGCGGTCGGCTTGCTGCCCACCTACTCTTCCATCGGCGTCCTCGCCCCGATCCTCCTCGTCACCCTGCGCCTGTTGCAAGGTCTGGCGCTCGGCGGTGAATACGGCGGCGCGGCCACCTACGTGGCCGAGCACGCACCCGACAACCGGCGGGGCTATGCCACAAGTTGGATTCAAACCACCGCCACTCTCGGCTTCTTCATGGCCCTGTTGGTGATCGGCCTGTGCCGCACCTACTTCCCCGCGGCGGAGTTCGCCGATTGGGGCTGGCGCATACCGTTCTTGATGTCCCTGATCCTTCTGGTCTTCTCGGTCTACATCCGCATGCGGCTCAACGAGTCGCCTATCTTCCAGAGGATGAAGGCGGAAGGAAAGGGCTCCAAGTCGCCCCTGAAGGACAGCTTCTTCAAGTATCCCAACAACAAATACGTGCTACTCGCGCTTCTCGGCGCGACGGCAGGCCAGGGCGTGGTCTGGTACACGGGCCAGTTCTACGCACTGTTCTTCCTGACCATCACGCTCAAGTTGGACTACCTCACGGCCTATCAACTAATCGGCCTTTCGCTTCTGATCGGCACGCCATTCTTCATCTTCTTCGGATGGCTGTCGGATCGGATCGGGCGGTTGAAGATTATCCTGGCCGGTTGCGCCATCGCGGCGATCACCTACTTCCCGCTCTTCCAAGGGCTGACCCACTACGTCAATCCGGGGTTGGAGGAATACGCGGCGAAGACGCCGATCATCGTCTCGGCTGACAATTGTCAGATACACGTCTTCGCCACCCCGAAGACGGTCTTCAGCGATTGCGACCGCGTCCAAGACTTCCTGACCAAGTCCGGGCTCTCGCATGAGCGCGTGCCGGCCACGGCTGGAAAGGGGGTCGTCACGAAGATCGGCGATAAGGAAGTCGCCGGTTGGGATGAAGCCGCGCTCAAGGCCGCGTTGAAAGACACCGGATATCCAACGACGGCCGACAAGTCGAAGGTCAACTACTTCATGACGATGGTCATCCTCGTCATCATGATGATCTACGTGACCATGGTGTACGGGCCGATCGCGGCCTTCCTCGTGGAACTGTTCCCCGCGAAAATCCGCTACACCTCCATGTCGCTGCCCTACCATATCGGCAACGGCTGGTTCGGTGGCATGCTGCCTCTTCTGGCGACCGCGATGGCGGCCGCGACTGGCAACATCTACTACGGGCTCTGGTATCCCATCGTGGTCGCGACGATGTCGTTCGTCATCGGCGTCCTGTTCCTGCGCGAAACCAGGCACCGCAAGATCCAAGCCCTCGAATAGGACGGGACCAAAACCTACCTTTGGGCCTGCGCGAACAATCGCGCAGGCCTTTTTTTACGCCGACGCCGCACCCGTTAAAGCGGGATGTTGTCGTGCTTCTTCCAGGGGTTCTCGAGCTTCTTGTTCCGCAGCATGGCCAACGAGCGGCAGATGCGGCGGCGCGTCGAGCGGGGCATGATGACGTCGTCGAGGAAGCCACGGTGCGCGGCCACGAACGGATTGGCGAACTTGCGGCGGTATTCCTCCGTCCGCTCGGCGATCTTGGCCTCGTCGCCCCGGTCCTCGCGGAAGATGATCTCGACCGCGCCCTTCGGCCCCATCACGGCGATCTCGGCCGTGGGCCAGGCATAGTTCACGTCGCCGCGCAGATGCTTTGAACTCATGACGTCGTAGGCGCCGCCATAGGCCTTGCGCGTGATGACCGTCACCTTCGGCACGGTGGCCTCGGCGAAGGCATAGAGCAGCTTGGCACCATGCTTGATGATGCCGCCGTATTCCTGGGCCGTACCCGGCAGGAAACCCGGCACGTCCACGAAGGTCACGATCGGGATGTCGTAGCAATCGCAGAAGCGCACGAAGCGCGCGGCCTTGATCGAGGACGCGATGTCGAGACAGCCGGCCAGCACCATGGGCTGGTTTGCGACGATGCCGACCGTGGCGCCTTCCATGCGGCCGAAGCCAGTGATGATGTTGCGCGCGTAGGTGGGCTGGGTCTCGAAGAAATCGCCGTCGTCGATGACCTTCTCGATCAGCTCCAGCATGTCATACGGCTTGTTCGGATTGTCCGGGATCAACGTGTCGAGCGAGGGCTCCAGCCGGTCGGCGGGATCGTCGGTGGGACGCACCGGTACGGCCTCGCGGTTGGACAGGGGCAGGAAATCGAAGAAACGGCGCATTTGCAGCAGCGCCTCGACATCGTTCTCGAACGCGCCGTCGGCCACGCCCGAGCGCGTCGTGTGGGTGATCGCACCGCCCAACTCTTCCTGCGTCACGCTTTCGTGGGTGACGGTCTTCACCACCTCGGGGCCGGTCACGAACATGTAGGAACTGTCCTTCACCATGAAGATGAAGTCGGTCATGGCCGGCGAATAGACGGCGCCACCCGCGCACGGCCCCATAACGAGCGAGATCTGCGGCACAACGCCGGACGCCAGCACGTTGAGCTGGAACACGTCGGCATAGCCGGCCAGGGAATCGACACCCTCCTGGATGCGCGCGCCGCCCGAATCGTTGATGCCGATGACGGGCGCGCCGACCTTCATGGCCTGCTCCATCACCTTACAGATCTTCTGGGCATGGATTTCGGAGAGCGAGCCGCCAAAGACGGTAAAATCCTGGCTGAAGACGAAGACCTGGCGGCCATTGATGGTGCCCCAGCCGGTGACCACGCCATCGCCCGGGATCACCTGTTCAGCCATGCCGAAGTCGCCGCAGCGATGCTCGGCGAACATGTCGTATTCCTCGAAGGACGTAGGATCGAGCAAGATGTCGATCCGCTCCCGCGCGGTCAGCTTGCCCTTGGAATGCTGGGCGCCGACGCGGCGCGCGCCTCCGCCCGCACGGGCGGCCGCACGCTTTTCCTCCAACTGGCGCAGGATATCTTCCATAGGAACTCCCCCTTTGGCGGGTTTGCAGATAGCACCTTCGGCCCGGCGGGGCCAGGGGCCTAGGGCGTGACTAAAGCCATGAAACGCTCGGCCGCCAGGACCTCGGCATGGATCTCCGCGCGGCGGGCTTGGGCCTCGGGGTCGTCGCCCCATTTCGCGATCTGGTAGAGCTCGTCGAGAAACGACAGCGCGACAGCCTCCTCACCGCTGATCCGCCCGCGCACCAGAGCCAGGGCCAGGATCAGCGAACCCAGCGCGCGGGCCGCGTGGGACATAGCCGCCAGCCGATGGTCGTCTTGGGCGGCCACGACCTTGCGCAGAGCCGCCAAGGCCGGCTCGGGCTGGTCCTCGAAGATGACGCCGTCCATGACCTTGAGTGGGGCCTCGAACTCGCGCGCGGCCCAATCCAGGTGCGGCTGCCAGCGCTCGCGCTGGAGCACGATCAAATCGGTGGGATGGGTAGCCCGGTAGCAGAGAAGGTCGGTCCGCGCGAAACCCGCAACATTCTCGACCACACGTTCGCGCGCCTGCACCACGTCGTAGAGGGCGCTGGAGACCAGGACCCAGAGCGGCATGGTGAGTGGCTCGATGGTCTTCTCCTGCACGTCCCACTCGGCGGCGATGGCGTCCGCCAAGCCGCGCGTGGGCGAGAGGAAAGGCCCCTGGGCGGGCGTCGGGGCCGGCTTGCCATCCAAGAGAATCGCGAAGCCGCCATCCCGGACGGCGACCTCAACCGCTCGGTAGAACCGTCTTGGACCGGGCATCCTATTTGAACAGGCCCTTGATGCTCTTCTCGACACCCTTGATGGTGTTGTCCGTGCCGCTCCCGGACTTGGCCGCCGGTTGCTGCTGGCCACCGCTTTTGGCGGAAACCGCCGAGACGCACGGGTTCTTCGCGGCCTCTTCCTTGCTGCCGCCGAACAAGCCCGCGACCGCGCCCGCCATGCCGCCGCCGGCCACATAGCCGCCGGCCGCATTCAAAACGCCCCTGGCGATGGCCGCCGGGTCGGGCAGGAAGTCCGGATCGGCCAGTGCGCCGGTCACTTTGATCGGCACGGCCACGTTCATCACGCTTTGGTTCTTCGGGCGTGGGTCGATCACCATGTCGATCGTCTCCGGGCCTAGATTGATCCGCCCGCCGGCGGTGACCGAGAAGGCCGCCGTATCGACCACGTTGACCTCGCTGGTGGCCACGCCCGACTTGATGTCGAACTTGCTGAGCAGACAGTTCAGCTTCGTCTCGTCTTCCTTCGGCGCCCAGGGGTCGATCACCTTCATCAGGTCAGCTGCGGCCAGCTTCAGATACTTGTTGTTGATCCGCCCCTCGTTCATCACGACGCTGGTCTTGCCGTTAAGGCCCGAAGCAATGGCATGAGTCGAGCCGCCCGCACCAGTCAGGGCCACGTCCACATCGGCCGTGCCCTCGACGATCTTGTCCGAACCGAACATCTGCAGCAGCGCGCCAATGTCGGTCTTACGCGCCATCAGGTTGATGTTGACCGCGGGCTTGCCCGAGCTGCCGTCGATCATGGCGTCGGCATTTAGCACGTTGCCGGCTAGATTGACCGTGATGGGTTTGATCGCGAGGCGGCCGCCCTTGAGGTTGATATTGGCGGCCAGGTCCTCCGCCGTAATCTTGTCGAACACGATCTTGCCGCCGCGCACATTCAGGTCAGCTTCCGCCGCGCGCAGAAAGCTGACGTCGATGGGATCGTCGCTGAACAGCTTGTTGCCCTTGGAACCGCCGCTTTTGGCCGCGCTGCCCGACGATCCACCGGAGGACGAGCCGCCGCCGGAACCGCCCTTGCCACCGTCATTTCCGGCCAAGCTCTGCAGCTGCTTGATGTCCAACGTGGGAATGTCGATCTTGCCGGACAGCTTGGGCGTGCCCTTCAGAATCGCCGTCATGTCGGCCTTGATCTCAGAGTTACCGACCTTGGTATCCAGCTTGACCGGATAGGGCTTGTCGCCGGCTACCAGATCGGCGACCGATCCCACCTTGCCGTCGATCTTGACGGCTTGGCCGTTGTAGTCGCCCTCCAGCGAGAGATCGATCGGGCTGGTGGACGAGCTGCTCTTGGCCGTGAGATTCTTCAGCTCGACCATGTTCTTTCCGCCCGTGACGCCGTCGCGGTAGGTGAGCGTGAAATTCTTGATCACGATCTCGCTCACATGCGGCAAAGGCGCGGCGGCCGATGTCTGGGCCGGCGTCGGCGTGGCGCCGGGCGCGGCGCCCGGGGCGGGCTTGGTGTTGACGCTGCCGGGCGCATCGAACGCCCAGTTGCCCTTACCCTGCTTGTCCGTTTCCAGAAGAATATTCGCGTCTTCCAGGACGATACGATTGATGCGGATGTTCTTGGACAGAAGCGGGATCAGCTGCACGTCGGCGCCGAAGGTGCCAATCGTGGCCATTTCAGGCTTCGATCCCCAGGGCGCGTTGGCGAAGGTGACGTTGTTGACCTTGATGGAGGGCGTCAGCGAGAAGACGCTGGCCTTCAGGTCGCCCTTGATGGTGAGCGTCCGGCCCGTAGCCTTCTGCACCTGCGCTGCGATCTCACCGCGATACTGATTAAAGTCGATCGTGTTGACGGCAATCACCACGCCAGCGATCGCTACGACGGCCAGAGCAACGAGTCCCAGCAGAATTTTTTTGATCATCTCGCTCTCTCCATCACTTCAGGCAAAACGGAAAGGAGTTCGGCGCAGGACTGGATGACCGCCCTGGCCCCGGATTCGTGCAGCTCCTCGGGCTCGTGATAGCCCCAGGCGGCCCCCACCGCGGGCACGCCCGCGTTACGCGCCATCATCATATCAAAGGTCGTATCGCCGACCATCACCGTCTCCGCGGGCCCCGCCCCTGTCTCCGCCATGGCCTGCAACAGCATGCCGGGATGGGGCTTGCCCGGCGCGTCATCCGCCGTCTGGCGCGTGACGAAGAATTCCATCAGTTCATGACGGGACAAGGTCACCGATAGGCCACGACGCCCTTTGCCAGTGGCGATGCCAAGCAGCACGCCGGCACGGTCCAACTGCTCGACCGCATCCCGCACACCGGGAAACAATGGCTCGTCCTCCGGCCCGCGCTCGCGCAAGGCAAGGAATGCCTGCTTGTAGCACTCGGCCAGATTCGCATGGTCCGAGCCACTGCCGGCCGGAAGCAGAAGCGCGATCCCCTCCACGAGTGGCAGGCCGACGATACGGCGTACGGCCGCCGCCGTGGGTGGCACCGCCAGCCCGAAGGCGCGCCAGGCGGATTCCATACAGGCCACAATCGAATGCTGGCTGTCGACGAGCGTGCCATCGCAATCGAACACCACGAGTTTCAAACGCGGCGGAAGTCCGGTCATGACGTCCCCACACCGAAGGGATCGCCGTCATCGGTGGGGTCGAGATCGAAATAGCGCCAGGTCGCGGCCATGTGGGGGGGCAGCGCAGCCGTCGCGCGCAGGATGGCTCCGCCGCGTGGATGCGGCACGCGAATCTCGTGCGCGTGAAGATGAACTTGGCGGGCGCCAGCCAGGTCCGGCAGGAACGCCGCCGCGCCACCATATTTGCCGTCGCCCAGGATGGGCGTTCCCAGCACCGCCATGTGGGCGCGCAACTGATGCGTCCGGCCGGTCAGCGGCATGAGCGCGACCCAGGCCGCGTTCCGGCCCATGGCCTCGACGACGGAATAGTGGGTCACGGCACTCTCGCCATCGTCGGACGCCACCGCCATACGCTCGCCGCCCGGCCCCGCCTGTTTGGCCAGGGGCTGGTCGATCTTGCCGGAATAGGGCTGGGGCACGCCGACCACGAAGGCCCAATAGATCTTCAGCGCATCGCGCGAGCGGAAGGCTTCCGCCAGCCGCGCGGCCGAGGCTGCGCTGCGCGCCAGCAACAACACGCCGCTGGTATCCCGGTCGAGCCGGTGAACCAAGCGCGGCCTGTCCTTCGCACCGAACCGCAAGGCATCGAGCATGCCGTCGAGATGCTTGGTCGTGCCCGTGCCGCCTTGGGTCGCCAGTCCCGCCGGCTTGTCCAGCACCATCACCTCGTCGTCGCGATAGATGACGCGCCCGCGTAACTCGTCGGCTTCTTCAGCAGACATCTTGGGAGGCGGCAGCGCGGTCACGCGCGCAACGGTCGCGGCATCGTCCAACGGAGGCACACGCACGGTCTGACCCGCTTCCAGCCGCTGACCAGACTTCGCGCGCGCGCCATCGACGCGCACTTGCCCCGTGCGCAACAGCTTCTGCAGCTTGCCGTGATTCAGGCCCGGAAACCGCCGGGTGAACCAGCGATCCAAGCGGATATCGGCCTCATCGGCCTTCACTTCGAGGAGTTGCACCCCTGCCATGGCGTCAGGGCTCCTCGCCGTCTGGGCCGCGTTTGTCGCGCAGGCGATTCCAATAGTCGAGACGCTTCTTGATCTCGCGTTCGAAGCCGCGATCGACCGGGCGATAGAAAGACTGCCGCGCCATGTCGTCGGGAAAATAGTTCTGCCCCGAGAAACCCTCGGCCGTGTCGTGGTCGTATTCGTAGCCTTTGCCGTAGCCCAACTCGCGCATCATCTTGGTCGGCGCGTTCAGGATGTGCATGGGCGGCATCAGGGAGCCCGTTTCGCGCGCAGCACCCATGGCGGCACCCATGGCGCGGTAGACCGCGTTCGATTTCGGCGCCGTGGCCAGGTAGATCACGAGCTGCGCGATGGCGATCTCGCCCTCGGGGCTGCCCAGCCGGTCGTAGGTGTCCCAGGCCGCGATGGCCTGGACGAGCGCCTGGGGATCGGCCAAGCCGATATCCTCGGCCGCGAAGCGCGTCAGACGCCGGGCGATGTAATTGGGATCCTCGCCGCCCGACAGCATGCGCGCGAGCCAGTAGAGCGCGGCGTCCGTGTCCGAGCCGCGCAGCGACTTGTGCAGCGCGCTGATCAGGTTGTAGTGGCTTTCCTGGTTCTTGTCGTAGATCGGCACGCGACGCTGCACCGTGCGCGCGACGCCCTTGGCATCCAGCAGCGGCGTCTGCGGCAAACGAAACAACTCCTCGATCAGGTTGAGAAGGAAGCGCCCGTCGCCGTCGGCCATCGCCCCCAGCGCGGCGCGGCCGTCCTCGGTCAGCGGCAGCTTGCGGCCTTCGATCTTTTCCGACCGGTCGATCAGCTCGGCCAAAGCCGCTTCATCGAGGCGGCGCAGCACCAGGACCTGACAGCGCGACAGGAGCGCGGCGTTCAATTCGAAGGACGGGTTCTCGGTCGTCGCGCCGACCAACGTGACCGTGCCGTCCTCGACATACGGCAGAAAACCGTCCTGCTGGGCGCGGTTGAAACGATGGATCTCGTCGATGAACAGGAGCGTGCCGCGTCCGGTGCCGCGCCGCCCGCGCGCGGCCTCGAACACCTTGCGCAGATCGGCCACGCCGGAAAACACGGCTGAGAGCGATTCGAAGACCAGGTCGCTGGCTTCGGCCAGAAGCCGCGCGATGGTGGTCTTACCGGTGCCGGGCGGCCCCCACAGGATCATGGAGGATAGGCGGCGCTGGGCGACCATCCGGCCAATCGGGCCGTCCGGCGCCAGAAGATGGCCCTGCCCCACCACCTCGGCCAGGGTTTTGGGCCGCAGGCGGTCGGCCAGCGGGCGCGGCGCCTGCGCCTCGAACAGCGTGCTCACGCCGCCCCCTCCTCGGTCACTCTGAAGACGCTCAGATTACCACCCGGAAACGAGAGAGGCAGCCCGGGGGCTGCCTCTCATGAAAGATCACAACGCTCGAACCGGGACGATCAGGCGGCCTTGTCGCCACCCTCTTCATCGTCGCCCTTGGCCTGCACCGGGCCCGAATCCAGGCCCTTAGCGGCCACGTCGCGGTCGACCAGCTCGACATAGGCCATCGGCGCGGCGTCGCCGTAGCGGATGCCCGCCTTGAGCACGCGCGTATAGCCGCCCTTGCGGCTGGCGTAACGCGAGGCCAGGCCGTCGAACAGCTTGGACGTGATGGTCTCGTCCTGGAGCATCGAAAGGGCCTGGCGGCGCGCGTGCAGCGTGCCCGTCTTGCCCAGCGTGATCAGCTTTTCCACCACCGGGGCGATTTCCTTCGCCTTCGGCAGCGTGGTCTTGATCTGCTCGTGCTTGATCAGCGCGACAGCCATGTTGGCCAGCATCGCCTTGCGGTGGGACGTGGTCCGGTTGAGTTTCCGGCCTGCCATGCCATGGCGCATCGTCTTAACTCCTCAGTGGCGCGCGGGCGCCTTCGTTCAATACGGCTCTTCGAGCTTCTTGGCCAAATCCTCGATGTTCTCGGGCGGCCAGCTCGGGACTTCCATGCCCAGATGCAAACCCATCTGGCCGAGGACTTCCTTGATCTCGTTCAGCGACTTGCGGCCGAAGTTCGGCGTGCGGAGCATTTCCGCCTCCGTCTTCTGCACCAGGTCGCCGATATAGATGATGTTGTCGTTCTTCAGGCAGTTGGCCGAGCGGACGGACAGCTCGAGCTCATCAACCTTGCGCAGCAGGTTGCGGTTGAAGGGCAGATCGGCGACCGCCTCTTCCGCCGCGCTCTTCACCGGCTCCTCGAAGTTGATGAAGAGTTGGAGCTGGTCCTGCAGGATGCGCGCGGCCAACGCCACGGCGTCCTCGGGGCGCACGGCGCCGTTGGTCTCGACCTGTAGCGTCAGGCGGTCATAGTCGGTGACCTGGCCGACGCGGGTGTTGTCGACCTTGTAGGTCACGCGGCGCACGGGGCTATAGAGCGCGTCGACCGGGATCAGGCCGATGGGCGCATCCGCCGCGCGGCTCTGCGAGGCGGCCACATAGCCTTTACCGCTGCCGACGGTCAGTTCCATCTTGATCTTCGCGCCCTTGTCGAGCGTGCAGATCAGATGGTCGGGATCCATGATTTCGATGTCGTGACTGACTTCGATCATGCCGGCCTTCACCTCGCCCGGGCCCTTGGCCTGGAGCATGATGCGCTTCGGCCCTTCGCCGTGCATGCGCAGCGCCATCGTCTTGATGTTCAAGACGACGTCGGTGACGTCCTCGAGCACGCCGGGGATCGACGAGAACTCGTGCAGCACGCCCTCGATCTGAACCGAGGTCACGGCCGCGCCCTGGAGCGAAGACAGGAGAATGCGGCGCAGGGCATTGCCCAGCGTGACGCCGAAGCCGCGCTCGAGCGGCTCGGCCACGACGGTGGCGATCCGGCGAGCATCGTGGCCGGACTCGACCTGCAGCTTCGCGGGACGAATCAACTCGGTCCAGTTCCGCTGGATGACAGTGGTCACTTCACGCTTTCCAAGGTCCATGATGATCGCGCGTCCTTAACGCAATAGTGGGCCGGCCTCGCGGCCAGCCGGATGCGCCGGGAACAGGGCCCGGCGCCCAAATCGACTGTTAAACCCGGCGGCGTTTCGGCGGCCGGCAACCATTGTGCGGAATCGGCGTCACGTCACGGATGGACGTGACCTGAAGACCGACCGCCTGCAACGCACGCAGCGCCGATTCGCGGCCGGCGCCCGGACCCTTGATCAGAATCTCGACCGTGCGCATGCCGTGTTCCATCGCCTTGCGCGCGGCGCCTTCGGCGGCCATCTGCGCGGCATAGGGCGTCGATTTGCGCGAACCCTTGAAACCCTGGCTGCCCGACGAGGACCACGCGATCGCGTTGCCCTGCATGTCGGTGATCGTGACCGTGGTGTTGTTGAACGAGGCGTTCACGTGCGCCACGCCGGAAGTGATGTTCTTCCGCTCGCGACGACGGACGCGGGAAGCGGAGGTTTTCGCAACTGCCATAAATCGAACTCCTGGCCGCTCTTACTTCGTGACTTTTTTCTTGCCCGCGATCGCACGCGCCTTGCCCTTGCGGGTGCGCGCGTTGGTGTGCGTGCGCTGGCCGCGAACCGGCAGGCCGCGACGATGGCGCAGGCCGCGATAGCAGCCCAGGTCGAGCAGGCGCTTGATGTTCATCGCCGTCTCGCGGCGCAAGTCGCCTTCGACGCGATACTCACGGTCGATGGTCTCGCGGATGCGAAGAACCTCGTCGTCCGTCAATTGGTTGACGCGACGATCCGCCGGAATGCCGATCTTCTCGCAGATCTTCTTCGACTGCGTACGACCGATTCCGTAAATATAAGTGAGCGCTATTTCCACCCGCTTCTGCGTCGGAATGTTCACGCCGGCAATTCGCGCCACGCCGAATCTCCTGGTTGTCGGATCCCTACCCGCAGGGACGAGCAAAGACGGCCCCGTCCCGCCCTGCCGGGAGAGCGGCCGAATTATAGTCAGAAACCCTCGGTGGTCAACGTCTTACCGACGCCCCACCAGCGCCTCGATTTGGCGCGTAACCTCGTCAATCGGCGCCATCCCATCCACCTGGGACAGCAGTCCCTTGCCCTTGTAATAGGGCAAAATCGGCGCCGTCTGGCGGCGGTAAGCCTCCAAACGTGCCTTGACCGTCTCCGCCTTATCGTCGTCCCGGCGGACGAATTCCGCACCGCCGCAGACGTCGCAGACGCCATCTTTCTTCGGGCGCTGAAAGGTATCATGATACCCCGCGCCGCACGTCTTGCAGCTGAACCGGCCTGTGATGCGCTCGACCAAGGTCGCCTCGTCCACCGCCAGCTTGATGACCCGGTCGAGCTTCAGCCCCTTGCCCGCGAACATGCGATCCAGGGCCTCGGCCTGAGCCCCCGTGCGCGGAAAGCCGTCCAGGATGACGCCGTTGCGGCAATCCTGCTGGCTGATCCGGTCGTCGATCATGGCGATGATCACGTCGTCGGGCACGAGCGCGCCCGAATCCATGATGGCCTTGGCCTTCTTGCCGATCTCGCTGCCCGACTTCACGGCCGCGCGCAACATGTCGCCGGTCGAAAGCTGGACCAGTCCGAATTTATCCTGCAACCGCTTGGCCTGGGTGCCTTTCCCGCATCCGGGCGGCCCCAGCAGGATGATGTTCATCCCCGCCGTCCCCGCAGCTTGGACTTCTTGATCAGGCCTTCATATTGGTGCGCCAGCAGATGCGAATGGATCTGCGCCACCGTGTCCATGGTCACGCTGACCACGATCAGGAGGCTGGTGCCACCGAAATAAAACGGGATCGAATAATAGGCGATCAGGATCTCCGGCATGATGCAGACAATCGACAGGTACGCCGCGCCGACCACCGTCAGGCGCGTGAGCACATAGTCGAGATACTCCGCCGTGTTCTTGCCCGGCCGGATACCCGGGATGAAGCCGCCGTACTTCTTCAGGTTGTCGGCCGTGTCCGCCGGATTGAACACGATGGCCGTGTAGAAGAACGAGAAGAAGACGATCAGCGCGACATACATCGCGATGTGAA
>JAPLOM010000001.1:0-27052 GCA_026400755.1 Alphaproteobacteria bacterium | reverse complement strand
TGGCCGAGATAGGCCAGCATCGTGGTCATCCACTCAGGGCCCTGGCCCGCGCTGAAGCTAGCGATGGTGACAGGCAGCAACAGAAGCGACGACGCGAAGATCGGCGGAATGACGCCGGAAGCGTTGAGCTTCATAGGCAAATGCGAGGACTGGCCGCCCACCATGCGCGTGCCCATCTGGCGCTTCGGGTACTGGACCACGATGCGGCGCTGGGCGCGCTCCATGTAGACGACGCCGATGATGACGGCGACCGCCAGGATCAGGACGAGCAGGATGACGATCGTCGACAATGCGCCCGTACGGCCGAGCTCCAGGGTGCGCGCGAGCGAGGCCGGCAGTTCAGCCACGATTCCGGCAAAGATGATGAGCGAGATGCCGTTGCCGACGCCGCGCGCGGTGATCTGCTCGCCCAGCCACATCAGGAACAAGGTGCCGCCAGTCAGCGTGATCGCGGCGGACAGGCGGAAGCCCATGCCGGGGTCGATCACCGCGGAGGCGCCGCCCGAGGACATGCCCTCGATGCCGACCGAGATGCCGTAAGCCTGCACGATGGCCAAGAGGACGGTGCCGCAGCGGGTGTACTGGTTGATCTTCTTGCGCCCAGCCTCGCCTTCTTTCTTCAGCGCCTCGAGTTGGGGCGAAACGGCGGTGAGAAGCTGGATGATGATGGACGCCGAGATGTACGGCATGATGCCGAGCGCGAAGACCGTCATGCGGCCAAACGCACCGCCGGCGAACATGTTGAACATGCCCAGGATGCCGGCCGCCTGCTGCGAGAAGACTTCCCTGAAGACGCCAGGGTCGATGCCCGGCAGCGGCACATAGGTGCCGAGGCGGTAGACGACCAGGCACCCGAGGGTGAACCACAGGCGCTTCTTGAGCTCGGTCGCCTTCGCGAAGGCGCCGAGATTGATGCTGGAGGCGATCTGTTCGGCGGCCGAAGCCATGGGGCCGGACCGCGCTTAGGCTTTGGCCGCGGCGTCGCCGGCTTCGGCCGGAGCAGCTGGGACGGCCTTCTTACCCTTGTTCTTCTTCGCCGCGCGCTTCGCGTTCCGTTCCTTGGTGGCTTCGCTCTCGACGTGCTTGGGGCGCAGGATGACGACCGAGCCGCCAGCCTTCTCGACCGCCGCGATGGCCGACTTGGACGCGCCCGCGACGGACACGTCCAGCTTGGCCTTCAGTTCGCCGTTGCCCAGGAGACGGATACCGTCCTTCGCGTCGGACATCAGGCCGGCCTTCACCAACGCATCGGCGTCGACCTTGCCTTTCAGCTTGCCCGCATCGACGGCCTTCTGCAGCGCACCGAGGTTCACGACCTTGAAGCGCAGGCGATTCGCGTTCTTGAAACCGCGCTTGGGCAGGCGGCGATGCAACGGCATCTGGCCGCCTTCGAAGCCATGCAGGGACACGCCCGTACGCGCCTTCTGGCCTTTGTGGCCGCGGCCCGCCGTCTTGCCCTTGCCCGAGCCGATGCCGCGCCCGACGCGCATGCGGCGGTGGCGGGCACCCGAATTGTCGGACAGCTGGTTGAGCTTCATTACCTAACTCCTTGCCGGCACGCGGCCGGTTTTTACTGGGCCTGCTCGACGCGGATCAGGTGCGCGACCTTCGCCACCATGCCCCGCACCGACGGCGTGTCCTCGAGCGTGCGCTTCTGGCCGATCTTGCCGAGACCCAGGCCGAGCAACGTCTCGCGCTGGCCCGGCTTGCGGCCATACAAGCTGCCGGTCTGAACGACCGTAATCGTGGCGCCCTTGGCGCCTTTGGAAGCTTTCTTCGTAGCCATGGCCTACTCCTTGGCCTCTTCCTCTTCGCGCCGCCCGATGACGTCGCCAACCTTCTTGCCGCGCTTGGCGGCAACCTGGCGGGGCGATACCACGTGAGACAGCGCCGCGAAGGTAGCGCGCAGCATGTTGTGGGGATTGGAGGTGCCGACCGACTTGGCCACCACGTCCTGGACGCCCAGGCACTCGAAAAGGGCGCGCATCGGGCCGCCCGCGATGATGCCCGTACCGGCGGGCGCGGCGCGCAGCACGACGCGCCCGGCGCCGAATTCGCCCTGGACGTCGTGATGGATCGTGCGGCCTTCGCGCAGCGGAATGCGGACCATGGCGCGCTTGGCGTGCTCGGTGCCCTTGCGGATGGCCTCCGGAACCTCACGTGCCTTGCCCTTGCCAAAACCGACGCGGCCCTTGCCGTCACCGACCACGACCACGGCGGAGAAGCCGAAGCGACGTCCGCCCTTAACCACCTTGGCGACGCGGTTGATGCTGACGAGCTTCTCGCGAAGATCGGAATCCTCGCGGCCACGGGGCGAGCGATCGCGGTCACGGCCGCCGCGCTCACCGCGCTGGGGCCGTTCTCCGGACGTGTTCTGGGGTGCTGTGCGTGCCATCTATTCCATGCCTTCCTAGAACTGCAAGCCGCCTTCGCGCGCCGCTTCCGCCAGCGCCTTGACGCGCCCGTGATAGAGATAGGCCCCACGGTCGAACACGACGGCCTTCACGCCCGCCTTGATCGCGCGCTCGGCGACCAGCTTGCCCACGGCGCCTGCCGCGGTCTTGTCGCAACCCTTGGGCAACGAACCCTTCAGGTCCTTGTCCAAGGTCGACGCGGCAGCGAGCGTACGGCCCGCCAGGTCATCGATCACCTGGGCATAGATATGCCGGCCCGAACGGAACACGCACAGGCGCGGACGGCCGTGCGCGGTCTGCCGCAGGCGGTAGCGCGTACGGGATTTCCGCCGCGCGAATTTGTCATCTGCCTTCCACATCGCCTTGGCTCTCTTACGTTACTTCTTCTTGCCTTCTTTGCGGCGGACCGCTTCGGTCGAATAGCGGATGCCCTTGCCCTTATACGGCTCGGGCTTGCGGTAGCCGCGAATCTCCGCCGCGACCTGGCCAACCTGGCCCCGGTCGATGCCGATAATCGAAATCAACGTCGGCTTCTCGCACTTGATCGTGATGCCATCCGGGATCAGATATTTCACTTCGTGGCTGAAGCCGAGCTGCAGAGTAAGCATCTTCTTGTCGACCGCGGCGCGGTAACCAACGCCAACGATATCCAGATCCACGCGATAGGCCTCGGTCAGGCCCTTGATGATGCCCTGCAGGAGGCTGCGCGTCGTGCCCCACAGGGTGCGCGCCTCTTGCGTGTCCCCACGCGGGGCGAGCACGATCTTGCCATCCTCGAGCTTGATCTCGACGTGGCTGGAAACATCCATCTTGCGCTCGCCGAGCTTGCTCTTGGCCAGAATGCTCTGACCGGCGAGCTTGACCTCGACGCTGCTGGGGACCGTAACGGGATTGCGACCGACGCGCGACACTTTGAATTCCTCCGTTCCGCCTAGAACACCCGGCAGAGCACTTCGCCGCCAACATTGGCGGTGCGCGCTTCGTTGTCCGACATCACGCCCTTGGGCGTCGACAGGATCGTAATACCGAGCCCGCCATGAATGCGCTTCAGATCCTTGATGCGCGAATAAACCTTGCGACCCGGGCGCGAAACGCGATCGATCTCGCGGATCACCGCCTCGCCTTGGTGATACTTCAACTCGATGCGCAGCTTGGCGATGCCGGGACGGATCTCCTCGCGCGTGTAACCGCGGATGTAACCCTCGCGCTTCAGCGCCTCGAGCACCTGCTCGCGCATCTGAGACGCGGGGGATTCCACCACGGCCTTGTTCACGCGCTGGCCGTTACGGATGCGCGTGATCATGTCGGAAATGGGATCGGACAGGCTCATGGTCTTCTCCTCACCAGCTCGACTTGACCATGCCCGGGATCAGGCCCTGGGCGGCCAATTCGCGGAGCTTGATGCGCGAGAGGCGGAACTTTTGATAGGTCGAGCGCGGGCGGCCGGTCAACTCGCAGATGTTGCGGACGCGAACCGGCGCGGCGTTGCGCGGCAACGCGGCCAGCTTGAGGCGCGCCTCGAAGCGCTCCTCGGCCGGACGCTCGCGGTCGTTGGCGATCTCTTTCAGCGCCTTGCGGCGCCCAGCGAAACGCGCGGACAGCTTCTTCCGCTTGTTGTTGCGCTCGATGAAACCCTTCTTGGCCATGTGGTCCTCCGCCGCCCTAGCTCTGGAACGGCATGTTGAAGCCCTTGAGGAGCGCCAGCGCTTCCTCGTTCGTTTTCGCAGACGTGACGATGATAACGTCCATGCCGCGAATCTCGTCCACGCTGTCGTAGTCGATCTCGGGGAACACGATCTGCTCCTTGAGGCCGAGCGCGTAGTTGCCGCGGCCGTCGAACCTGCGAACGGAAAGACCGCCGAAGTCGCGCACGCGAGGCAGCGCGATATTCACCAGACGGTCCAAAAACTCGTACATCCGGTCGCGACGTAGCGTGACCTTGCAACCGATCTTGAGACCCGCGCGCAGCTTGAACGTCGCGATCGACTTCTTCGACGCGATCGGCAGGGCTTTCTGACCCGCGATCTGGCTCAGCTGCTTGGCCGCCGCCTCGATCTTCTTCGAGTCGTTGACGACCTCGCCCACGCCCATGTTGATGACGATCTTCTCCAGCTTCGGAACGGCCATGGCGTTCTCGTAGCCGAAGGACTTCACCAGCCCGGGCTTCACGACTTTTTCGTAATGATCCTGCAGTCTAGCGGCCATTGTGCAATTCCTAACGGTCGATCACTTCGCCCGAGCCCTTCGCGTAACGGACCTTGCGGCCGTCATCGAGGAGCTTGCGGCCGACGCGCGTGGGCTTGTCGGTTTTCGGATCGACGAGCATGACGTTCGAAACGTGGATGGAGGCTTCCTTCTCGACGATGCCTCCGGGCTGCCCAGCCGCGGGCCGGGTGTGCCGCTTCACGACATTGACGCCCTGAACGATCACGCGCCAATCGGCGGGGATCGAGCGAAGCACCTCGCCGCGCTTTCCCTTGTCCTTACCAGCGATCACGATGACCGTGTCGCCCTTCTTGACCTTCATCTTGTTCTTCATGGCCAAAACTTCACAGAACTTCGGGCGCGAGTGAAATGATCTTCAGGAAGCTCTTCGAGCGCAGCTCTCGCGTCACGGGCCCGAAAATGCGCGTGCCGATCGGCTCGCCCTGCTTATCGATCAGGACGGCGGCGTTCCGGTCGAAACGGATCGCCGTGCCGTCCGGACGATAATGCTCCTTCGCCGTCCGCACGATGACGGCGCGATGAACATCGCCCTTCTTCACGCGGCCGCGCGGGATCGCCTCCTTGACCGAGACGACGATGATGTCGCCGATCGAGGCGCTCTTGCGCTTGGAGCCGCCGAGCACCTTGATGCACTCCACGCGCCGGGCGCCAGAGTTATCGGCAACGTCCAAATTTGTCTGCGTCCGGATCATACCCGTCGTCCTTCGCTCGCCAAACCGTCAGGCAGTCTTGCCGGCGGCCTGGTCGTAGATCACTTCGAACCGCTTCCGCTTGGAAATCGGGCGGCACTCGCGGATGCGAACGACGTCGCCGATTTTGGAACGGTTCTCCTCGTCGTGCGCCAGAAACTTGGTCGAGCGCACGATGTACTTCTTATAGACCGGGTGCATGATTCGGCGCTCGACCTTGACGGTGATCGTCTTGTCGCTCGAGTCGCTCGTCACCATGCCCTGCATTACGCGCTTCGGCATCCGCCTTCTCCTACTTCGCCGTGCGGGCTTTGGCGGCCAGCACGGTTTTGATGCGCGCGATGTCCCGGCGCACCTGGCGCACCCGCGCCGTGTTCTCCAACTGGCCGCTGGCCTTCTGGAAGCGCAGGTTGAACACTTCCTTCTGCAAGCCGGTCAGCTTGTCCGTCAGTTCGTCCGCCGTCATGGCGCGCACTTCCTCGCCCTTCATGGCGTCAGCTCCCCTCGCCCAGGCGCGTCACGATTCGCGTCTTGATCGGCAGCTTGGCTGCCGCGAGCGTGAGCGATTCGTTGGCCACTTCCTTCGTGACGCCGTCGATCTCGAACATGATCCGCCCCGGCTTCACCCGCGCCATCCAGAACTCAGGCGTGCCCTTGCCGCTGCCCATGCGGACTTCGGCCGGCTTCGTCGAAACCGGGACATCCGGGAAAATGCGAATCCAGACGCGGCCCGTGCGCTTCATGTGGCGCGTGACGGCGCGGCGCGCGGCCTCGATCTGGCGCGCGGTTAGGCGGCCCGGCTCCATGGCTTTGAGACCAAAGGCGCCGAAGTTCAACGACGCGCCGCCCTTGGCCTTGCCGTGGATGCGGCCCTTGAAGGCCTTGCGGTACTTGGTGCGTTTTGGGGACATCATGGCGCAGCAATCCTCAACTCGGGCGGCCCGGGGTGGTGGGCTGCTGCTCGGCCAGCTTCTTGTCCTGCGCCATCGGATCGTGCGCCAGGATTTCGCCCTTGAAGATCCAAACCTTCACGCCGCAGGTGCCGTAGGTCGTACGGGCTGTGGCCGTGCCGTAGTCAACGTCGGCGCGCAGCGTGTGCAGGGGCACGCGGCCCTCGCGATACCACTCGACGCGGGCGATTTCGGTGCCGCCCAGACGGCCGCTGCAGGTGATACGGATGCCATCGGCGCCCAAGCGCATGGACGACTGCACGGCGCGCTTCATGGCGCGGCGGAACGCCACGCGGCGCACGAGCTGCTGGGCGATGTTCTCGGCGACCAGCTTGGAATCGAGCTCCGGCTTACGGATCTCGACGATGTTCAGGTTGACCTCGCTGTCCGTCATCTTGGACAGGTCGGTACGCAGCTTCTCGATATCAGCGCCCTTCTTGCCGATGACCACGCCCGGACGCGCCGTGTGGATCGTGATGCGCGCCTTCTTGGCCGGCCGCTCGATGATGATGCGGCTGACGCCCGCCTGTTCCAGGCGATCAAACAGATATTTCCGGAGACGCAGATCCTCATGCAGGAGGTTCGCGTAGCTGGAGTCCGCGAACCAACGCGAGTCCCAGGTCCGGTTGATGCCGAGCCGCAGCCCGACGGGATTGACCTTCTGGCCCATTATGCTGTCTCCACGCGCTCGCGCACGATGACGGTCAGGTGACTGAAAGGCTTCTCGACCCGCGCAGCGCGACCGCGGCCGCGAGCATGGAAACGCTTCATCACGATGCTGCGCCCGACATGCGCCTCCGCCACGTAGAGGCGGTCGACGTCGAGCTGATGGTTGTTCTCGGCGTTCGCCACGGCGGACTCGAGGGTCTTCTTGACCTGGCGCGCGATACGGCGCGGGTTGAAGGTCAGCTCCGCCAGGGCGTCCTGCACCTTCTTGCCGCGGATCAACTGCGCCACGACGTTCAGCTTGCGCGGACTCGTGCGCACGGTCTTGAGCTGCGCGCGGGCCTCGTTGTCCTTCAGAGAGCGCTTGGTTTTCGGCTTACTCATCAGCCACCCGCCTTGGCGTCGCTGCGCGTCGCCTTGCGATCGCCGCCGCCGGAGGCCGTGTGGCCATGGAAGGTCCGCGTCGGCGAGAACTCGCCGAACTTGTGGCCGACCATGTTCTCGTTGACGAGAACGGGGATGAACTTCTGCCCGTTATAGACGCCGAACGTGAGTCCGACGAACTGAGGCAGAATCGTCGACCGGCGCGACCAGGTCTTGATGACCTCGTTACGACCGGACTGGCGCGCCTTCTCGGCCTTCTCGAGAAGATAGCCGTCGACGAACGGACCTTTCCAAACCGAGCGTGACACCGCTCTTCTCCCTTACTTCGCGTACCGACGACGGACGATCATCCGGTCGGACGGCTTTGATTTCTTACGGGTACGATAACCCTTGGTCGGCTTACCCCACGGCGTGACCGGGTGACGACCGCCCTTGGTGCGGCCTTCGCCGCCGCCGTGCGGATGGTCGACCGGGTTCATGGCCGTGCCGCGAACGGACGGGCGCTTGCCCAGCCAGCGGTTACGACCGGCCTTGCCGATCTTCACGTTCTGCTGGTCCGGATTCGACACCGCGCCGATCGTGGCCATGCAGTCGCTGCGGACCATGCGGACTTCGCCCGAAGCCATGCGCAGAAGCGCGTAGCCCACGTCGCGGCCGACGATCTGCACATAAGTGCCCGCCGCGCGCGCCATCTGGCCGCCACGGCCTGGCTTCAACTCGACGTTATGGACGATCGTGCCGACCGGGATGCTCTTCAGCGGCATCGCGTTGCCCGGCTTGATATCCGCGCGCTCGCCCGCGATGACGGTGTCGCCGACGGCCAAGCGCTGCGGCGCCAGGATATAGGACAGCTCGCCGTCCTTGTAGCGAATCAGCGCGATGAAGCCGGTGCGGTTGGGATCGTACTCGATCCGCTCGACCACCGCGGGCATGTCGAACTTCGCGCGCTTCAGGTCGACCACACGATAGCGCTTCTTGTGGCCGCCGCCGATGTGGCGCACGGTGATGCGCCCGTTCGCGTTACGGCCGCCGGACTTACCGCCGCCGGTGGTCAAGGACTTCACCGGCCCGCCCTTCCACAGCTCTTTCCGGTCCACCAGGACCAAGCCGCGGAGGCTGGGCGTCATAGGCCTATATGTACGAAGCGCCATCGCCTAGATCCCCGTCGTGACGTCGATCGACTGGCCTTCGGCCAGGCGAACGATCGCCTTCTTATAGTCGCTGCGCGTGCCCGGACGGCCGCGGAACAGCTTGAGCTTGCCAGCCTGCCGCAGCGTGTTGACCGCCACGACCTTGACGCCGAACAGACCTTCGACGGCCGCCTTGATCTCAGGCTTGGTCGCGGTCAGGGCGACGCGGAACGTCACCTGGCCATACTCGGAACCCTTGGTCGCCTTTTCGGTTATGACGGGCTTCAGCACGATCTCGTGCATCCGCTCGCGCGTAAGGGTCACCTTCCCTGTCGGACGTCTGCTCATTTCAGGCGCGCCTCGAGATGCTGGAGCCCCGCCTTCGTCAACACCAGCGTGTCGCGGCGGAGGATGTCATAGACGTTCGCACCCTGCTGGGGCAGCACGTCCAGGTGCGGAATATTGGCCGCGGCGCGGCTGAAGTTAACGTCGACCTCGAGACCATCGATGACCAACGTCGATTCCCAGCCCAGCTTGCGCAGAGCCTTAACCAAGTCCGCGGTCTTGCCGGACTTGAATTCGGCCGACTCGAGAACGACCAGCTTGCCGTCCTTCAGCTTGCTGGCCAGCGCGGTCTTCAGGCCGAGCTTGCGGATCTTCTTGTTGAGTGAATGCTCGTGGCTGCGCACGACGGGGCCGAATACGGCGCCACCGCCCCGAAACTGCGGAGAACGCAGGCTGCCCTGGCGGGCCTGGCCGGTGCCCTTCTGCTTATACGGCTTTTTGGTCGTGCCTTGGACTTCGCCCAGGGTCTTCGCCTTGTGCGTGCCGGCGCGACGCTTGGCCAACTGCCAGAACACGACGCGCGTCAGGATGTCGCGGCGGACCTGGACACCGAACACGGACTCGTCGAGATCAACCGTGCCGTGGGCCTTGCTGTCGAGGCCGATAACTTTACAGGTGAGGGCCATCAGCTCTGGGCCTCCTGGCCGGATTCGGCGGCAGGCGCCGTGGGTTGCTCGGCCGCAGGAGTCGCTTCGGCCTTACCGGCGCCTTTCACGGCCGCCGGATAGGGCAGGCCTTCGGCGCGCTTGCGCTTGACCGCGTCGCACACCGTGACGAAGCCGCCCTTGGAGCCAGGCACCGCGCCCTCGACGAGCAGAAGCCCGCGATCGAGATCGGTGCCGAGCACCTTGAGGTTCTGCGTTGTGCGCGTGCGCTGGCCCATATGGCCGGCCATCTTCTTGTTCTTGAAGACCTTACCGGGGTCCTGGCGGCCGCCGGTCGAACCGTGGCTGCGATGGCTAATGGACACGCCGTGTGACGCCTCAAGGCCGGAGAAATTATGCCGCTTCATGGCGCCGGCAAAGCCTTTGCCGATCGTCGTACCCGTCACGTCGACGAACTGACCTGCGATGAAATGCTCCACCGTGATCTCGGCGCCCACATCGACCAAGCCGTCATCGGCCACGCGGAACTCGACGATCTTCCGCTTCGGCTCGACCTTCGCCTTGGCGAAGTGGCCGCGCTGGGGCTTCGTCACGTTCTTGGCCTTGCGGCTGCCGACACCGAGCTGGAGCGCGACATAGCCGTCCCGCTCCTTCGTGCGCTGAGCCACGACCTGGCAGCCGTCCACCTTAAGGACGGTCACCGCGTGGTGCGTGCCGTCCTCGGCAAACACCCGCGTCATACCCATTTTCTGTGCGATCAAGCCTGTACGCATGGTCATGCCCTTAGAGCTTGATCTCCACATCCACGCCCGCGGCGAGGTCGAGCTTCATCAGCGCGTCCACGGTCTGGGGCGTCGGATCGATGATGTCGAGAAGGCGCTTGTGCGTCCGAATTTCGAACTGCTCACGCGACTTCTTATCGACATGCGGAGAACGATTAACCGTAAAACGTTCGAATCGCGTCGGCAGCGGAATCGGCCCGCGCACGCGCGCGCCGGTCCGCCGAGCCGTGTTCACGATCTCGCGCGTCGACTGATCGAGCACGCGGTGATCGAAGGCCTTGAGCCTAATTCTGATGTTCTGGCCCTGAATTACTTAATGATCGAAGCGACGACGCCCGCGCCGACGGTGCGGCCGCCCTCGCGGATGGCGAAGCGCAGACCTTCGTCCATCGCGATCGGGGCGATCAGCTCGACCTCCATCGCGATGTTGTCACCCGGCATCACCATCTCGACGCCGTCCGGCAGCTTGATCGTCCCCGTCACGTCCGTCGTCCGGAAGTAGAACTGCGGACGATAGTTCGTGAAGAACGGCGTGTGACGGCCGCCCTCTTCCTTCGTCAGGACGTACGTCTCCGCCTTGAAGTGCGTGTGCGGCGTGATCGAACCCGGCGCCGCCAACACCTGGCCGCGCTCCACGTCCTCACGGCCCACGCCACGCAAGAGGACGCCCACGTTGTCGCCCGCCTCGCCCTGGTCCAACAGCTTCCGGAACATCTCGATCCCGGTCACAACCGTCTTCGCCGTCGCCTTCAGGCCCACGATCTCGATTTCATCGCCGACCTTCACGATCCCGCGCTCCACGCGACCCGTCACCACCGTGCCGCGCCCCGAGATCGAGAACACGTCCTCGATCGGCATCAGGAACGGACGGTCCTTCGGACGCTCAGGCTGCGGAATGTAGCTGTCCACCGCCTTCATCAGCTCCAGGATCGCCTGCTTGCCCAGCTTCTCGTCCTTGTTCTCCAGCACCGCAAGCGCCGAGCCCTTCACGATCGGGATCTCGTCGCCGGGGTAGCTGTACTTCGACAGAAGCTCGCGAACCTCAAGCTCCACCAACTCCAGGAGCTCCGGGTCGTCGACCATGTCGACCTTGTTCATGAACACGACCAGCGCCGGCACGCCAACCTGGCGCGCCAGGAGGATGTGCTCGCGCGTCTGCGGCATCGGGCCGTCGGCCGCCGAGACCACCAGGATCGCGCCGTCCATCTGCGCCGCTCCCGTGATCATGTTCTTCACGTAGTCCGCATGGCCCGGGCAGTCCACGTGCGCGTAGTGCCGGTTCGCCGTCTCATACTCAACGTGCGCCGTCGCGATCGTGATGCCGCGCGCGCGCTCTTCCGGCGCCTTGTCGATCTGGTCGTACGCCGTATACGTCGCGCCGCCAGACTCAGCCAAAACCTTCGTGATCGCCGCCGTCAGTGACGTCTTGCCGTGGTCAACGTGGCCAATCGTCCCCACATTGCAGTGCGGCTTCGTACGCTCAAACTTCGCCTTCGCCATCTACGTCTTCCTTTTTCCTCTATCCGCTGCGCTTGCCAACCGACCGTCAGGCCATCTTCGCCTTGACTTCGTCGGCCACGGCCTGCGGCACCGGGGCGTAATGATCGAAATGCATGCTGTAGGTCGCGCGCCCCTGGCTCATCGAGCGGAGCGTATTCACGTAACCGAACATATTGGCCAACGGCACCATGGCTTCGACGACGTGGGCGTTACCGCGCGAGTCCATGCCCTGCACCTGACCGCGCCGGCTGTTCAAGTCGCCGATGACGTCACCCATGTAGTCCTCGGGCGTCACCACTTCGACCCGCATGATCGGCTCAAGCAGCTTCGGTGAGCACTTGGGAATACCCTCGCGGAACGCCGTGCGCGCCGCGATTTCGAACGCCAGCACACTGGAGTCCACATCGTGGTAGGCGCCGTCGATCAACACCGCCTTGAAGTCGATCAGGGGATAGCCCGCGATCGGACCGCTGGTGCGGGCCGCTTCGAGACCCTTCCTGACGCCGGGGATGAACTCCTTGGGGATCGAACCGCCGCGGATGCCATCCTCGAAGATATAGCCTTCACCGGCCTTGAGCGGCTCGAAGCGAATCTCGACGCGGGCATACTGGCCCGAACCGCCGGACTGCTTCTTGTGGGTGTAGTCGATCTCGCCGATCTTGCCGATGGTCTCGCGGTACGCCACCTGCGGCGCGCCAACATTGGCCTCGACCTTGAACTCCCGCTTCATGCGGTCAACGATGATTTCCAGATGCAGCTCGCCCATGCCGGCGATCACCGTCTGGCCGCTTTCGGCGTCGGTCGCGACGCGGAAGGACGGATCCTCGGTCGCCAAACGCGACAAAGCGACGCCCATCTTTTCCTGGTCGGCCTTGCTCTTGGGCTCGACCGCGACCTCGATGACCGGATCCGGGAAGTCCATACGCTCGAGGATGACCGGCTTGGCCGGGTCGCACAGCGTGTCGCCCGTCGTCGAGAAGCGCATGCCGGCGATGGCGATGATGTCGCCCGCGCGGGCTTCCTTGATGTCTTCGCGGTGGTTGGCGTGCATGAGAAGCATGCGGCCGACGCGCTCGCGCTCGTCCTTGATCGAGTTCAGAACCTGCGAGCTGGCCGTCAGGATGCCCGAATAGATGCGAACGAAGGTCAGCGAGCCGACGAACGGATCAGTCATGATCTTGAACGCGAGCGCCGAGAACGGCTCCTCGTCCGAGGTCTTGCGATCGACCACGGTCTCGCCGTCGAGGGCCACGCCCTGCACGGCCGGCACGTCGGTCGGCGCCGGAAGGAAATCGACCACAGCGTCGAGAAGTGTCTGAACGCCTTTGTTCTTAAACGCCGAGCCATTGAGGATTGGAACGAACGCGCCGGCAATCGCACCCTTGCGGATGCAGCGCTTCAGCACATCTTCGTCCGGCTCTTGGCCGCCCAGATAGGCTTCGAGCGCTTCGTCATCGACCTCGACGGCCATTTCGACGAGCTTCGTGCGGTATTCCTGGGCCTGCTCCTTAAGGTCGTCCGGAATTTCCTCGACCGCGAACTCGGCGCCCAACTTTTCGTCCTTCCAACGGATCGCCTTCATGCGAACCAGGTCGACGAGACCGACATAGGCGGACTCGGAACCGATCGGAAGCTGGATGACCAGCGGCTTGGCGCCAAGGCGATCGACGATCATGTCGACGCAGCGGAAGAAGTTGGCGCCGATGCGGTCCATCTTGTTGACGAAACAGATGCGCGGAACTTTGTACTTGTCAGCCTGGCGCCACACCGTCTCGGACTGCGGCTCCACGCCCGCCACGCCGTCGAACACGGTCACGGCGCCGTCGAGCACGCGCAACGAACGCTCCACCTCGATGGTGAAGTCCACGTGGCCCGGCGTATCGATGATGTTGATGCGGTGGTCGCGCCAGAAGCAGGTCGTCGCGGCGGAGGTGATGGTGATGCCGCGCTCTTGCTCCTGCTCCATCCAGTCCATCGTCGCCGTGCCTTCATGCACTTCGCCGATTTTATAGGAGCGGCCGGTGTAATAGAGAATGCGCTCGGTCGTGGTCGTCTTGCCGGCATCGATGTGAGCCATGATGCCGATATTGCGGTAGCGATCGAGCGGAGTAATGCGCGCCATGACGGAGTCTTCCCCTTACCAGCGGTAATGGGAGAAGGCTCGGTTGGCCTCCGCCATCTTGTGGGTGTCTTCGCGCTTCTTGACGGCATTGCCTCGATTGGTGGCGGCGTCCATCAACTCGCCCGACAGGCGCTCGACCATGGTGAACTCGGTGCGGGCGCGGGAAATTTCGATCAGCCAGCGCAGCCCCAGGGCCTGGGAACGCTCCGGGCGGACTTCGACGGGCACCTGGTAGGTGGCGCCACCGACACGGCGGGAACGAACCTCGACCGACGGGCGGACATTGGAGAGCGCGTCGTGGAAAATCTTGACGCCTTCCTGGCCGGTCTTGTCCTTGATGCGGTCGAAGGCGCCATAGACGATCCCTTCGGCGACCGCCTTCTTTCCCGACTCAAGAACGCAGTTGATGAACTTGGCGACAATGGCGTCGCCATACTTGGCGTCCGAGATCAGTTCACGTTTATGGGCGCGGCGGCGTCGCGACATGGCGTGATCCTTACTTCGGTCGTTTCGCGCCGTACTTCGAACGGCGCTGGCGGCGGTCGTTCACGCCTTGCGTGTCGAGCGTGCCGCGGATGATGTGATAGCGAACGCCGGGCAAGTCCTTCACACGGCCGCCGCGGATCATCACGACGGAGTGTTCCTGAAGGTTATGGCCTTCGCCGGGGATGTAAGAGGTGACTTCGAAACCGTTGGTCAGACGGACGCGGGCGACCTTACGCAGAGCGGAGTTGGGCTTCTTAGGCGTCGTCGTGTAGACGCGCGTACAGACGCCGCGCTTCTGCGGCGACTGCACCAGCGCGGGAACCTTGTTACGGCTCACCGGCGCGCGGCGCGGCTTGCGAATCAGCTGGTTGATCGTCGGCATCTTCTCTCTCGTGTTCCCAACTTCTGCACAGCGAAAAGGCCGCCCGGAAGGAAAAGAACCCTTCCTCCCGGCGAGAGGCTGTTAACCCCCGTGCGGCCTTCGGCTAGGTCGATCGCTATAAATAACGATCCGCAGAGAGGCGCCGATGCGTCTCCCCGCAGGCGGCCGGATACTATGCATGGCCCCCCACCCCGTCAAGTCCCGTGCGCCGCCATATCCAAGGATTTCCACGGCTTTTTGACTATCCATGCGGCAGACGCATGGCGCCGCAACGGTGCGCGCCGGGGATCGCATAGGACCGGTATCCGGCGACCTCGCAAGGCCCCAAAAGAGCGGGCGCGGGTGTTCATCACCCGCGCCCGCAACCCTAGAGGCTTTGATCGCCGAATTAGGCGATCTTGGCCTCCTCGATCTGGCCCTGGCCTTCGGCGGCGGCCTTTTCGGCGGCTGCGGAGGCCAGTTTCCGGTCGCGATCGGCAGCCACGGCCCGCAGGCGGGACACGGTGCGGCCGGTACCAGCCGGGATGAGACGGCCGACGATGACGTTCTCCTTGAGGCCGGTGAGCGTATCGACGCGGCCGCTGACGGCGGCCTCGGTGAGCACGCGCGTGGTCTCCTGGAACGACGCCGCGGAGATGAACGACTTGGTCTGCAGCGACGCCTTGGTGATGCCCTGCAGGACCGGCAGCGCCGTGGCCGGACGGTATTTCTCCGCCAGCGCCTTGGCGTTGATTTCGTCGAACTCCGAACGGTCCACCTGCTCGCCGACCAGGAACGTCGTCTCGCCGGGGTCCATGATCTCTACCTTCTGCATCATCTGGCGAACGATCACCTCGATGTGCTTGTCATTGATCTTCACGCCCTGCAGTCGATAGACCTCCTGAATCTCGTTGACTAGGTAGGCCGCCAGCGCCTCGACACCCATGATGGTCAGGATGTCGTGCGGCACGGGTTTGCCGTCCGTCAGCCCATCCCCGCGCTGCACGAAATCGCCTTCCTGGACGATGATGTGCTTGCCCTTCGGGATCAGATACTCGCGGGCAGCATCCTTGTTGCCGTCCGGGGTGACCACGATGCGGCGCTTCGCCTTGTAGTCCTTGCCAAACTCCACGCGGCCATCGACGTCCGCAAGAATCGAGAAGTCCTTCGGCCGGCGGGCCTCGAACAGCTCGGCCACGCGGGGCAGACCGCCCGTGATGTCGCGGGTCTTGGACGACTCGCGCGGGATACGCGCGAGGATGTCGCCCGCCTTCACCTGGCCGCCGTTATCGACGTTCAGGATGGCGTCCGTGGACAAGAAGTAGCGGGCATCGTTACCGTTCGGCAGCTTCATCAGCTCGCCGCGGCGGTTCTTCAGCGTGACGCGCGGACGCAGGTCAGCCGAACGCGGCTGCTGCTTCCAGTCGATGACCACGCGGCTCGAGATACCCGTGGTCTCGTCGACCACTTCGCGCATGGAGACGCCCTCGAGGAGATCCTCGTAGCCCACCGTGCCCTCGCGCTCCGTGATAATCGGGATCGTATACGGATCCCACTCGGCCAACCGGTCGCCCTTCTTCACGCGCTGGCCCTCGGTGACCAAAAGGCGCGTACCATAGGGAACGCGGTGGTGCGCGCGGGCGCGCTTGTTGTCGTCGACCATCGTGATCTCGGTGTTGCGATTCATGACGATCGGAACGCCTTCGCTGTTCACGACGACGTTCTTGTTCTTGATCTTCACCGTGCCTTCGAACACCGCCTCGACCGAGGACTGCTCCGTGGCCTGCACGGCGCCGCCGATGTGGAAGGTGCGCATGGTGAGCTGGGTACCCGGCTCGCCGATCGACTGGGCCGCGATGACACCCACCGCTTCGCCCATGTTGACCGTCGTGCCGCGCGCCAAGTCGCGGCCATAGCACTTGCCGCAGGTGCCGACCGGCGATTCGCAGGTCAGAACCGAGCGGATCTTGACGGTCTCAAGGCCAGCCTTCTCGATACGGTCGGCCTTGACCTCGTCGATCATCTCGCCGGCCTCGATCAGGACTTCCTCGCTGATGGGGTCGAGCACGTGCTCGGACGCCGTACGGCCGAGGATACGCTCGGCCAAGGTCGACATGACCTCGCCGCCCTGCACCACCGCGGCCATGGTCAGGCCGTTGGTCGTGCCGCAATCCTCGATCGAGATGATGCAGTCCTGGGCCACGTCGACCAGACGACGGGTCAAGTAACCCGAGTTCGCCGTCTTGAGCGCCGTGTCGGCCAGACCCTTGCGGGCGCCGTGCGTCGAGTTGAAGTACTCGAGCACCGTCAACCCCTCCTTGAAGTTGGAGATGATCGGCGTCTCGATGATCTCGCCCGACGGCTTGGCCATCAGGCCGCGCATACCGGCCAGCTGCTTGATCTGAGCCGCGGAACCGCGCGCGCCCGAATCGGCCATCATGTAGACCGAGTTGATCGACGAGCCGGAACGCGTCTCCGACATCGACTTCATCATCTCGTCAGCCACACGATCGGTGCACTGCGACCAGGCGTCGACCACCTTGTTGTACTTCTCGCCCTGGGTGATCAGGCCGTCCTGGTACTGCTGCTCGTACTCCTTGATCCGCTCGCGCGTCTCGTCGACCAGGCGCTCCTTGGCCTTCGGAATAATCAGGTCGTCCTTGCCGAAGGAGATGCCGGCGCGGCAGGCGCGCGCGAAACCGAGACCCATGAGGCGGTCGGCGAAGATGACCGTCTCTTTCTGGCCGCAGTGGCGGTAGACCGTGTCGATCACCTCGGTGATCTCGCGCTTGGTCATCAAGCGGTTGATCAGCGAGAAGCTGACCTTCTTATGCAAGGGCAGAAGCTGGGCGATCAGCATACGGCCCGCCGTCGTCTCGACGCGCAGGACGGCCGGATTGCCTTCGGCGTCCAAGCCGTTGTACCGCGCCTTGACCTTGGCGTGCAGCGAGACGACGCCGGCGTCGAGCGCCTGCTCGATCTCGCCGATATTGGCGAACGCCATGCCTTCGCCGCGCTCACCGGCACGCTCCATGCTGATGTAGTAGAGGCCCAACACGATGTCCTGCGTCGGCACGATGATCGGCTTGCCGTTCGCGGGCGACAGAATGTTGTTCGTCGACATCATCAGCACGCGCGCCTCGAGCTGGGCTTCCAGCGAGAGAGGCACGTGGACGGCCATCTGATCGCCGTCGAAGTCGGCGTTGAAGGCCGTGCAAACCAGCGGATGAAGCTGGATCGCCTTGCCTTCGATCAGGACCGGCTCGAATGCCTGAACGCCCAGACGGTGCAGCGTGGGCGCGCGGTTCAGGAGAACCGGGTGCTCGCGGATGACCTCTTCAAGGATGTCCCAAACCTCGGGGCGCTCCTTCTCGACCATGCGCTTGGCGGCCTTGATGGTGGACGCCATGCCGTAGAGTTCGAGCTTGGAATAGATGAACGGCTTGAACAGCTCGAGCGCCATCTTCTTGGGCAGGCCACACTGATGCAGCTTCAGCTCGGGACCGACCACGATGACCGAACGGCCCGAGTAGTCGACGCGCTTTCCCAAAAGATTCTGGCGGAAGCGACCCTGCTTGCCCTTCAGCATGTCGGACAGCGACTTTAGTGGGCGCTTGTTGGCGCCTGTGATGACACGGCCACGGCGACCGTTGTCGAACAGAGCGTCGACGGCCTCCTGCAACATGCGCTTTTCGTTGCGCACGATGATCTCGGGCGCCTTCAGCTCGATCAGCCGCTTCAGACGGTTGTTACGGTTGATGACGCGGCGGTAAAGGTCATTCAGGTCCGAAGTCGCGAAGCGGCCGCCGTCCAGCGGCACGAGCGGACGCAGCTCGGGCGGAATGACCGGCACGACGTCAAGCACCATCCACTCGGGGCGGCTCTTCGATTCGGTGAAGGCCTCGACCAGCTTCAGCTTCTTGACCAGCTTCTTGCGCTTAGCCTCGGAGGCGGTCTCCTTCAGATCCTCGCGGTTGCGCGTCTTCTCGGACTCCAGGTCGATGCCCTTGAGCAACTCCTTGATGGCCTCGGCGCCGATCATGGCCTCGAACGTGTCCTGGCCGAAATCGTCGATGGCCTTCTGGTACATCTCCTCGGTCAGAAGTTGGTTGAACTTCAGCGAGGTCAGGCCGGGCTTGGTCACCACGTACTGTTCGAAATAGAGCACGCGCTCGAGATCGCGCAGCGTCATGTCGAGCAGGAGGCCGATGCGGCTCGGCAACGACTTCAGGAACCAGATATGCGCGACCGGCGAGGCCAGCTCGATGTGGCCCATGCGCTCGCGGCGCACCTTGGACAAGGTGACCTCGACGCCGCACTTCTCGCAGATGATGCCGCGGTACTTCATGCGCTTGTACTTGCCGCACAGGCACTCGTAGTCCTTGATCGGCCCGAAGATGCGGGCGCAGAACAGGCCGTCCCGCTCCGGCTTGAAGGTGCGGTAGTTGATGGTTTCCGGCTTTTTGATCTCGCCGAACGACCAGGAGCGGATGCGCTCGGGACTCGCGATCGAGATGCGAATCTCGTCGAAGCTCTGAGAGCCCTGAACCTGACCGAAGATGTTCATCAACTCATTCATGTACGTCGTCTCCTAATGCGTCGCGCTCGACTGGCGGTTCAAAGGCGGGCCGCTTCCGGCCCGCGACCGAACGTCAGTCGCGCTCCTGGAGTTCCACGTTCAAGCCAAGCGAGCGGAGTTCCTTCACCAACACGTTGAAGGATTCCGGGATGCCCGCCTCGAAATTGTCGTCGCCCTTCACGATGGCCTCATAGACCTTCGTACGGCCCGACACGTCGTCCGACTTCACGGTCAGCATTTCCTGCAGCGTGTAGGCGGCGCCGTAAGCCTGGAGGGCCCACACCTCCATTTCGCCGAAGCGCTGGCCGCCGAACTGGGCCTTGCCGCCCAGCGGCTGCTGGGTGACCAGGCTGTAGGGGCCGATCGAACGGGCGTGAATCTTATCGTCCACCAAGTGATGCAGCTTCAGCATGTAGATGTAGCCGACGGTGACCTTGCGGTCGAAGCTCTCACCCGAACGACCGTCCACCAGAGTGACCTGGCCAGACGCATCGAGCCCGGCATCACCGAGCATCTGAACGATGTCCGCCTCGGTCGCGCCGTCGAAGACGGGCGAAGCGATGGGAATGCCGTTGCTGATGTTCTGCGCCAACTCGCGAACCTGCCCCTCCTCCATCTCGGCGATGTCGGACTTGTAGATCTTCTCGTCGTAGACGTGGCGGAGCGATTTGCGCAGCTCGTCGAGCTTGCCGCCGCGTTTGACCCGGTCGAGGATCTCGCCAACCTGACGGCCGAGCCGGGCGGATGCCCAACCCAGATGGGTCTCCAAGATCTGACCGACATTCATGCGTGAAGGCACGCCCAGCGGATTCAAAACGATATCCACCGGCGTCCCATCTTCGAGGTACGGCATGTCCTCGATTGGCATGATGCGTGAGATCACACCCTTGTTGCCGTGGCGGCCGGCCATCTTGTCGCCGGGCTGCAGCTTGCGCTTCACCGCCACGAAGACCTTGACCATCTTCATGACACCGGGCGACAGCTCGTCGCCGCGTTGCAGCTTCTCCACCTTGTTCTCGAAGCGCTTGACGATGCGCGAGATCGACTCGTCGAACTGCTTCTTCAGCTGTTCGATGTCGGCCATCACCTTGTCGTTTTTGATGGTGATTTGGCGCATCTGGCCCAGCGTGTACTCCTCGAGTACCTGCTCGCTCAGCTTCGTGCCGGGCTTCAACGTCTTCGGGCCCGAGACCGACGTACGGTTGAGTAGAAGCTCAACGAGGCGCGTCTGGAAGCTGCGCTCGAGAATGATCTTCTCGTCGTCGCGGTCCTTGGCCAGGCGCTCGATTTCCGCCCGCTCGATGGCAAGCGCGCGCTCGTCCTTCTCGACGCCGCGGCGCGAGAAGACGCGCACCTCGACGACCGTGCCGGACACGCCCGGCGGAACGCGCAGCGAGGTGTCGCGCACGTCGGAGGCCTTTTCACCGAAGATGGCGCGCAGGAGTTTTTCCTCCGGCGTCATCGGCGATTCGCCCTTCGGCGTGACCTTACCGACCAGGATGTCGGCGGCCTTCACTTCGGCGCCGATATAGACGATGCCCGCCTCGTCGAGGTTCTTAAGAGCTTCCTCGCCGACGTTCGGGATGTCGCGGGTGATGTCTTCCTGGCCCAGCTTGGTGTCGCGGGCCATGACTTCGAATTCCTCGATGTGGATCGAGGTGAAGACGTCGTCCTGGACGATACGTTCGGAGATGAGGATCGAGTCCTCGAAGTTGTAGCCCTGCCACGGCATGAACGCGACCAGCACGTTGCGGCCGAGCGCGAGCTCACCCAATTGAGTCGAAGGACCATCGGCGATGATGTCGCCCTTCTGGACCAGGTCGCCCACCTTCACCAGCGGACGCTGGGTGATGGAGGTGTTCTGGTTCGAGCGCTGGAACTTCAGCAGGTTGTAGATGTCCACGCCCGGGGCGCCGGCCGACATCTCCTCGGTCGCGCGCACGACGATACGGGTCGCATCGACCTGGTCGACCATGCCGCTGCGCCGCGCGATGGCGACGACGCCCGAATCGCGCGCCACCCGTTCTTCCATGCCGGTGCCGATGATCGGCGCCTCGGTACGGATGAGGGGAACGGCCTGACGCTGCATGTTCGAGCCCATGAGCGCGCGGTTGGCGTCGTCGTTCTCGAGGAACGGAATGAGCGCCGCGGCCACGGAGACCAGCTGCTTGGGCGAGACGTCGATGAAGTCGATCTGCTCCGGCTGGGCCATGATGAAGTCACCGCCCTTGCGGCAGCTCACCAGGTCGGCCGTGAAACGGCCGCGCGCGTCGAACGGCGCGTTAGCCTGCGCGATCGTGTAGCGCCCCTCGTCCATCGCGGACAGGTAGACGACCTCTTCGCTGATCTTGCCGTTCACGATGCGGCGGTACGGACTTTCGATGAAGCCGTACTTGTTGATGCGCGCGAAGGTGGCCAGCGAGTTGATCAGACCGATGTTCGGGCCTTCCGGCGTCTCAATCGGGCAGATACGGCCATAGTGCGTCGGATGCACGTCGCGCACCTCGAAGCCGGCGCGCTCGCGGGTCAGACCGCCCGGCCCCAAAGCCGATAGGCGCCGCTTGTGGGTGATCTCCGACAGCGGATTGGTCTGGTCCATGAACTGCGAAAGCTGCGAGGAGCCGAAGAACTCGCGCACCGCGGCGGCGACCGGCTTGGCGTTGATCAGGTCGTGCGGCATGACGGTGTCGATCTCGACGGTCGACATGCGTTCGCGGATCGCACGCTCCATGCGCAGGAGGCCGATGCGGTACTGGTTCTCCATCAACTCGCCGACCGAGCGGACACGGCGGTTGCCGAGATGGTCGATGTCGTCGATCTCGCCGACGCCGTCCTTCAGGCGCACCATCGTCTTGATGATGGCCAGGACGTCGTCCTTGCGCAGCACGCGCGGCGTGTCGGCGGACGGGAAGTTGAGGCGCGAGTTCATCTTCACGCGGCCCACGGCCGACAGGTCGTAGCGCTCGCGGTCAAAGAACAGGCCGTTGAACAGCGCGGCGGCCGTATCGGTGGTCGGCGGCTCGCCCGGGCGCATGACGCGGTAGATTTCCATCAGCGCGTCCTGGCGCGTGGTGTTCTTGTCCGCGGCCAGCGTGTTGCGCATGTAGGGACCGACGTTGATGTGGTCGATCGCGAGCGTCGCCAGTTCATCGATGCCGGCGTCGGCCAGCGCCGTCAGGATCTCTTCGGTGACCTCCTGGCCAGCCTCGAGATAAATCTCGCCCGTCTTGCCGTTGACCACGTCCTGGGCCGCATAGCGGCCGACCAGGTCGGTGTCGTCGATCTGAATCTCCTTTAGGCCCTTTTCCTTGAAGCGGTTGTTCAGCGCGATGGTCAGCTTGGTGCCGGCCTCGGCCACGACCTTGCCGGTCTTGGCGTCGATCAGGTCACGCAGCAGCTTCGTGCCCTTCATGCGCTCGGGCGCGAAATCAGTCTTCCAGCCGCCCTTCTTGACGCGGTCGAACACGACCGTGTCGTAGAAGTAGGACAGAATCTCCTCCGGCGACATGCCGGTGATCTCTTCCTCATTGACCGGCTGACCGGCTTCCCGCAGCTCGACGCGGCGCTTCGCACCCGCCGCGCTGTCGAGCGCGAGCAGAAGCGTCGTCACCGGCAGCTTGCGGCGGCGGTCGATGCGGACATAGACGAGATCCTTGGCGTCGAACTCGAAGTCGAGCCAAGAACCGCGATAGGGGATCACGCGGGCAGCGAACAGGAACTTGCCCGACGAGTGGGTCTTGCCGCGATCGTGGTCGAAGAAGACGCCCGGCGAGCGGTGCATCTGCGAGACGATGACGCGCTCGGTGCCGTTCACCACGAAGGTGCCGTTCACGGTCATCAGCGGCAGGTCGCCCATATAGACGTCCTGCTCCTTGATGTCGCGCACGGAGCGGGCGCCGGTCTCCTCATCCACGTCCCACACGACGAGGCGCAGAGTGACCTTGAGCGGCGCAGCGAAGGTCATGCCGCGCTGCTGGCATTCCTCGACGTCGTACTTGGGCTCTTCGAATTCATAACGGACGAACTCCAGGCGCGCGCGCTCGGAGAAGTCGCGGATCGGAAAAACAGACTTGAAGACTTCCTGAAGCCCGAGCTCATTTCGCTGGTCCGGCTGCGTGTCCATCTGCAGGAAGGCAGCGTAGGAATTATTCTGAACCTCGATGAGGTTCGGCATCACGGCAATCTCGTGGATGCGTCCGAAGGTCCTGCGAATGCGCTTGCGGCCGGTGAACGAGCTGGTCATTCGGAATTCCTCTTCGCCTAATGCCCCGCGAACATGCGGGCCGTCTTCTCAAGGGGCGCGCCGGCGCGCCCAAATGGACGCGCCGGCTTGCCTCGATGCGGGTGGAAACGCCGCCCGCGGGCCGTTTCCGGCCTTACTTCAACTCGACCTTGGCGCCAGCGCTCTCGAGCTGGGCCTTGAGCTTCGCGGCTTCGTCCTTGGACACGCCGTCCTTCACAGGCTTCGGCGCGCCTTCGACCAGGTCCTTGGCTTCCTTGAGGCCCAGGCCCGTGATCGCGCGGACTTCCTTAATGACGTTGATTTTCTTCTCGCCCGCATTGGTCAGGACAACCGTAAAGCTGTCTTGCTCCTCAACGACGGCGGCAGGAGCCGCACCAGCGGCCGCAACGGCGACCGGAGCGGCGGCAGAAACGCCCCACTTCTCTTCAAGCAACTTCGAAAGCTGAGCCGCCTCGATGACGGACAAAGCCGAAAGGTCTTCCACGATCTTCTCGAGATTAGCAGCCATATCTGTGTCTCCTTGGCTTGAACTTCAATAGCGCCGCAGCTTCACGCCGCCGCGTCCGTCCTGCTGTAGGCGCCCAGAACCCGCGCGAGCTGGGCCGCGGGGGCCTGAAGGACCATGGCCACGCGCTGGGCCGGGGTCTGCATGAGACCCGCGAGCTTGGCGCGCAGTTCATCGAGGGAGGGCAACGAAGCGAGGTTCTTTACTCCCGCGGCGTCCAAAACCTGGTCGCCGAAGTAGCCACCAACGATCGTGACCTTCTCGTTATCCTTCGCGTACTGGACTGCCACCTTGGCAGCCGCCACCGGGTCCTGAGAGAACGCGATGGCGGTCGGACCGACGAACAGAGAGGCGAGCGGCTCGAACTTCGTCCCCGCCAAGGCTCGCTTGGCGAGACGATTCTTCGTCACCGTATAGCCGGCGCCTGCCTGCCGCATCCGGCGACGCAAGTCCGAAGACTCGGTCACCGTCAGACCCGCGTGTTGAGTGACCACCACCATGGCGGCTTCCTCGAACGTGCGGTGCAGTGAGGTCACCAGCTGTTCTTTTTGTGCGCGTTGCACGTGCCGATCTCCAATCTTTGCCGGCCTTTGCCCCGAAGGGCTCCGGCCGTCCGGCCTAGAACACGCTCCCCGGCACGGCCGGAGAGCCACTGGTTTCCCTGCCCCAGAAGTTCAAGCCGCCGGTCCTTAGGCGCTAAGCCCGGGATCGAACGGTCTTCACATCTGTCTCCTGCGGGCGGCGAACCCTTAAGCGTTGGGGACGAACCCCGCGGCACCCGCATTCTCGGACAGGCGGACAACAAGGCCACGGCCCGGTCGCCCGTCTTTCGCCACCTCTGCCCGAAGGCAAAAACGGCAAAACTCGTGTTACCCCGCGGCAGCGCCCGCGCGGGCGATGTCGAGCGTGCCCAGGTCGAGCTTCACGCCCGGACCCATCGTCGAACTGAGCGACACCTTCTTGATGAAGTTGCCCTTGATGCCAGCGGGACGCGCCCGTGACACCGCGCCGACGAGCGCGTTGATGTTCTCGACGAGCTGCTGCTCGGTGAAGCTGGCCTTGCCGACGCCGGCATGAACCAAGCCTGCCTTTTCGGCGCGGTACTGCACCTGACCGCCCTTGGCGCCCGCGACAGCCGCGGCCACGTCATTCGTGACCGAGCCGATCTTCGGGTTCGGCATCAAGCCACGGGGGCCCAGAACCTTACCCAAGCGACCGACGACGGCCATCATGTCGGGCGTGGCGATGCAGCGCTCGAAATCGATCTGGCCCTTCTGGATTGCCTCGGCCAAATCCTCCGCGCCCACCAGGTCGGCGCCGGCCTTCTTGGCTTCCTCGGCCTTGGCGCCGCGCGCGAAGACGGCCACGCGCACGTTCTTGCCCGTGCCGTTCGGCAGCGTCACCACGCCGCGCACGGCCTGGTCGGACTGCTTGGCGTCAATGCCGAGATTCATGGAAATCTCGACGGTTTCGTCGAACTTGGCCTTGGCGTTGGCCTTGATCATCTTGACCGCGTCCGTGAGCGGATAGGTCGCCTCGCGGTCGATCTTCTCGTACGCCGTGTTCAGGCGCTTTCCCTTGCCAGTCATGTTCCTTACTCCACCACCTGAAGGCCCATCGAGCGCGCGGTGCCGGCGATCATGCTGGCCGCGGCCTCGACGTCGTTGGCGTTCAAATCCTTCATCTTCGTCTGCGCGATCTCGCGCACCTGCGCCATGGTCACCTTGCCCGCGACCGCGTCGACGCCGGTCGCCTTCGAGCCCTTCTCGATGCCCGCAGCCTTACGCAGCAGGAAGCTGGCCGGCGGCGTCTTCGTGATGAAGGTGAACGAGCGGTCGGAGTAGACGGTGATGACCACCGGCACGGGGTTGCCCGCGCCGAGGGTCTGCGTCTCCGCGTTGAACCTCTTGCAGAACTCCATGATGTTCACGCCGCGCTGACCGAGCGCGGGGCCGATGGGCGGCGACGGATTCGCCTGGCCCGCGGGCACCTGGAGCTTGATGTAACCTTCGATCTTCTTCGCCATCTTCCTACTTCCTTATCGAGGCGCGTCCGTGCCGCGCTTCAGAGCTTTTCGACTTGCGTATACTCGAGTTCGACCGGCGTCGAGCGGCCGAAGATCGAGACGGCAACCTTGATACGCGACTTCTCCTCGTCGACCTCTTCCACGAGGCCGTTGAACGAGGTGAAGGGCCCGTCGCTGACGCGGACCTGCTCGCCCACTTCGAAGGTGACGGCGGGCTTCGGTCGTTCGACGCCCTCCTTCACCTGCTTTTGAATCCGCATGGCCTCGGCTTCGCTGATCGGCGTCGGCTTGCCGCGCCCGCCCAGGAAACCCGTGACCTTGGGCGTGTTCTTGACCAGGTGCCAGGTCTCGTCTGTCAGATCCATCTTCGCCAGCACGTAGCCGGGAAAGAACTTGCGCTCGGAACTGACCTTCGAGCCCTTGCGGACCTCGACCACCTCTTCGACCGGGACCAGGACTTCCTCGATCATGGGCTCGAGACCCTTCTGGACCGCTTGCTCGCGAATCGCGGCGGCGACCTTCTTCTCGAAGCCCGAATAAACGTGAACGACGTACCAGCGCGCGGTCATATCCGTCAGCTTCCGATCCCAAGAATCAAACGCACGCCAAAGCCAAGAACCTGATCGACCAGGAACAGGAACACGGCCGCGAAGAACGCCATCAGGAAAACCATCGCGGTGGTCAGCAGGGTTTCTTTTCGCGAAGGCCACGTGACCTTGAGCGTTTCCTGCTTTACCTCGCGAAAGAACTGAATTGGGTTCGTCTTTGCCATGCTCACTTCAACAATTGTCCCATGCCGGCCGATCTGGCAGGAGTGGAGGGGCTCGAACCCCCAACCCCCGGTTTTGGAGACCGGTGCTCTACCAGTTGAGCTACACTCCTAAGAGCGACGTTCGCTCCTGAATTACTTAATGATCGAAGCGACGACGCCCGCGCCGACGGTGCGGCCGCCCTCGCGGATGGCGAAGCGCAGACCTTCGTCCATCGCGATCGGGGCGATCAGCTCGACCTCCATCGCGATGTTGTCACCCGGCATCAC
>JAPLOM010000022.1:119688-136333 GCA_026400755.1 Alphaproteobacteria bacterium | reverse complement strand
AGACCTTCTCTGGCCCCTTCTACCGCGAGATGAAGGGCGCGTTCGACTCCGTCGCCGAGCGCGTGGAGAAAGAGCAGATCGATTGCGGCTTCAAGCTCTGCGGCCGCCTGATCATGACCAAGTCGCAACGCCAGTACGACGATCTGGCCGACGAGTTCGAGCGGCGGCGTAAGCATCTGGGCACCCAGTTCCAGATGATGTCGAAAGCCGAGATCCGCAACGAGGTCGCCAGCGATCTCTTCAACGGTGGCGCGCTGATCCCCGAATTGGCCGCGATCCATCCGGGCCTCTATCACAAGGGCCTGCTGGACCGCGCGCGTTCGGCCGGCGCCACGCTGATCGGCGGCACGCCGGTCACCGGCATAAGGCGCGACGGCGACGGGTTCGATGTCGCCACCACGCAAGGCCCGACGCGCGCGAAGGAGGTGCTGGTCGCGACCAACGGCTATACGGGCGACCTGTGGCCCTGGCTCCAGCGCCGCATCATTCCCTTCGATGCCTACATGATCGCGACCGAGCCGCTCGACCCGGCCTTGATGGCGAAGCTTCTGCCCACCGACCGCACCTATATCGATCACGTCCACGACGTCATCTCGCTGCGCCGGTCGCCGGACGGCACGCGCATCCTGTTCCTGTGGCGCACGGGCACGCGACCCTCGACGCCGCGCAAGAAGGGCGCCCAGCTTCACGCCGACGCGGCCGCCATCGTGCCCGAGATCGCCAAGCTCAAGGTCACGCACTCGTGGACCGGCCGTTGCGCGGGCACCTTCAACCTGTGGCCGCATCTCGTGACTCACGACGGCGTCCACTTCGCGGGCGGCTACTGTTTCGCGGGCATACCCATGGGCACCTATCTCGGCCGCAAGGCGGCGGCGCGCATCCTTGGGACGCCCGAGGCCAAGACCATCTTCGCCGATCGTTCGTTCCCGACCGTGCCGGGCCATACGGGCGGCAACTGGTTCATGCCCTCTGTGATGAAGTGGTACGGGCTGGCCGACCGTTGGCAGGCCCGGTAACCGTGGTGGTCCTCTATCTGGAGGATTTCGCGCCCGGGCAGATCTACCGCTCGGGCACCGTCACGGTCGATGCGACGTCGATCAAGCGCTATGCCGCTGAATACGACCCGCAGCCGTTCCATCTGGACGAGGCCGCCGCGGACAAATCCTTCTTCCAGGGTCTGGCCGCCAGCGGCTGGCACACGGCGTCCCTCACCATGCGGCTTCTGGTCGATAGCGAGTTGACGCCCGCGGGCGGCATTGTCGGCGCTGGCCTCGACGAATTCCGCTGGCCGCGCCCCGTGCGGCCGGGCGACACGCTGCGAGTCGAAAGCGAAGTGCTGGAGGTACGCCCGTCCAAGTCGCGGCCGCAGCAGGGGTTGGTGAAGATGCGCGTCACGACGCTCAACCAGAATGGCGAACCCGTGCTGGTGATGGTGCCAAACCTGGTCGTGCCGCGCCGGCCGTAAGCGGCTGAAATCCCCTTTTACCGCCGTGCCTGAACCTCGATCCTGGTATGATCCGGGCGGGGATCGACTGGGGGAGTTTCCGAATGCTGAACCGGCTTGCCGCGAGGCTTGCGCTCTGGACCGCTCTGTCCATTGTCGCGGGCACGGGCGGCGCCCTCGCCTCCAATGCCAAGGACACCGGCGTCAAGCCGCTGACGGCGAAGGAGGAAAAGCAACTCGATAAAATGGCGTTGCTGATCCCGACGCCCGAGTTCGGCGATTACGACGGCATGCAGAAGCGGCGGCTGGTCCGTATCCTGGTTCCCTATAACAAGCCGTTCTATTTCCTGGACTGGGGGCGCCAGCTCGGCGGCACCTACGAGGTGGGCGTCGCGTTCGAGAATTTCCTGAACAAGAAGGTCAAGTCGAAGTCGCTGCGCATGCGCGTGGCCTTCATCCCGACACCGCGCGATCAGCTGGTGTCCGGCCTGTTGGAGGGCAAGGGCGACATCGCGGCGGGCGGGCTGACCATCACGCCCGAGCGGCAAAAGCTCGTCGCGTTCGCCGATCCGTCCGCGGTCAACGTCAAGGAGCTGATCGTGATGGGGCTGAACGCCCCGCCGCTGGCATCGCTGGACGATCTAAGCGGGCGCGAGGTCACGATCCGGCCGACCAGCAGCTATTACGAACATCTCACTTCCATAGAAACCGATCAAGCTGATCGCCGCGGACGAGGATCTGGAAACCGGCGCGCTGCTCGAAATGGCCAATGCCGGCCTTATTTCTTACACGGTGGCCGACGACTTTATCGCCACGTTCTGGCGGCAGGTGTTCGACAAGATCACGGTGCGGGAAGACCTGGTGATCCACGACGGTGGCGAGATCGCCTGGATGATCCGCAAGAACAGCCCGCTGCTTCTGGGCGAGATCAACGAGTTCATGAAGACGCACAAGCGGGGCTCGGCGTTCATGAACGCGCTGATCGCCAAATACACGAAAAGCACCAAATACGTGAAGAACGCCACCAGCGAGGCGGAGATGAAGAAGTTCGCCGAGCTGATCGGCATCTTCAAGAAATACGGTTCGGAATACGACTTCGACTATCTGATGTTGCTGGCCCAGGGCTACCAGGAATCGCAACTCGACCAGAAAGCGCGCAGCCCGCGCGGCGCCGTCGGCGTCATGCAGCTTATGCCGGCAACGGCGGCATCCCCCGAAGTGGGCATTGCGGGAATCGACAAGGACACCGAGAAGAACATCCATGCCGGCGCGCGCTATCTGCGGCGGCTGACCGACCGGTACCTCGACGATCCTGGCCTAGACCAGAAGAACAAGACGCTGATGGCCTTCGCCGCCTACAACGCGGGCCCGGGCAATCTGGCCAAATTCCGCCGCTTGGCCGAGAAGTCGGGCCTCAACAAGGATATCTGGTTCAACAATGTCGAGATCGCGGCGGCCCAGGTCGTGGGGCGCGAGACGGTCGATTACGTCGCCAACATCTACAAGTATTATGTGGCCTACAAACTGTCCCAGGAGCGGGAGCAAGCTGCGGCCAAATAGGCCGCTTTGTTCCGCCCAAGTCTTTCGCGAAAGGACGCGCCATGACGAGTGTTGTTCGCATCGATCAGAGAAACGATCCCATCTGGCGCGCGCGCGTCGACCTGGCCGCGGTCCACCGGCTGGCGCACCGCAACGGCTTCGATGACGGCATCTGGAATCACTTCACCGTGATGGTGCCGGGCACGACCGACCAGTTCCTGGTCAAGCCGCACGGACTTCTGATGTCCGAGGTCACGGCGTCGAACCTGATCGTCGCGAATTTCGACGGCAAGGTCGTCGACGGCCATGGCGAGATCGAAACCACGGCCTATTGCATCCACGCCCAGATCCACAAGCTGCACCCGAACGCCGCGGCCGTGCTGCATTGCCATCCTTATTACGCGTCGTGGCTGTGCATGACCGAGCCGGGCCGGCTGTTGCCCATCCACCAGGACTTCCTGCGCTTCCTGCCCATGGTCGCCTATGACGATCATTTCAACGGCTCGGGCCAGACGCTGGAGGAGGGCGCGCGCATCGCCAATGCGGCCGAGGGCAAGCCCATCCTCGTCAGCGCCAACCACGGCCTGACCGCGATGAACGCATCCGTGGCCGAGGCCTGGTACGAGCTGTTCTATTTCGAGCGCGCGTGTAAGGCGCAGCACAGCATCATGATGACGAACGAAAAGCCCCGCATGGTCCGCGACGAGATCATCACCTTGACCCAGCGCAACAGCGCCTCGCGCAGCAACACGCCGGCCTTCCAGACGTTGGAGGCCATGAAGCGCGACCTCGACCGCGACGAGCCCGACTACAAGAGCTGACGCCGCCGCGGTGCCGCTGGTTTAGTTGAAGACCAGCACCGTGCGCGTGTCGACGCCGCTTTCCAGTTGGCGGAACGCGTCGTTCACGCCCGACAGCGGCACGGTCTTGCCCACCATGGCGTCCAGGTCCAGCTTGCCGATGCGGTAGAGGTCCAGGATGCGCAGGAAATCCTGCTCCGGGATGCCGCCGCCGTAATAGCTGCCCAGGATGCGTTTCTGCACCGCGGGGAAGGCGCGCGCGGCGGGAATGGTGAACACGTCGCCGCGCGGCGCTTGGCCGACGACGACCAAGGCCCCGCCCGGACGGACCGCGTTGTAGCCTTGCTCAAAGGCGGCCTGGCGGCCGATGCAGTCGAAGGCGGCGTCCACGCCGCGGCCTTGCGTCAGTTCGCGGATTTTGCCGGGCACGTCTTCGGTCGTTTTGGGATTGATGTAGTGGGTGGCACCGAAGCGGCGTGCAACTTCTTCCTTCCGTGGGTTCGGATCGACCACCACGATCACTTCGGCGTTGCACAGGCGCGCGGCCATCAAGGCCGAGATGCCCACGCCGCCCAGGCCCCAGATGGCCAGGTATTCACCGGGCCGCGCCTTGGCGTCGTTGACCACGGCGCCATACCCCGTGGTGACGGCGCAGCCGACCAGCGCGGCCACGGTTGCCGGGATGTCCTTGTGGATCGGCAGCACGCCCGTCTCCGGCATCACCGCGTATTCGGCGAAGGAGGACTGGCAGGTGAAGTGATAGATGCGCTCGCCCGACGCGCTGGTCAGCCGGCCGGTGCCGTCGAACAGGGTGCCGGTGCCACCCGCACGGACATAGGCCTCGCATTGCGCGGGCAGGCCCGCGCGGCAGTAGAAGCAATTGCCGCAATAGGGCGTCCATGACAGGACGACCGTGTCGCCCTTCTTCACGCGGCTGACGCCAGGGCCCGCCTTCTCGATCACGCCCGCGGCCTCGTGGCCCAGGATGCAGGGCAGGGGCACGCTGCCCTTGCCGCGCGCGACCGACAGGTCGCTGTGGCATACGCCGGCGGCGGTGATGCGGATCAAAACCTCGCGGTCCTTGGGATCGTCGAGCTTCACGTCCTCGATCGGCATGTCCTTGCCGAACTCGCGCAAAACCGCTGCTTTCATGGCAATGCTCCGCCGTTGGAAGATGAATCTCGGCGGATTGTCCCGCGTCGGCCGCGGGCCTGGCAAGGTGGGCGGATCGGATTGCGTTACTTCGGCGCTTCGGGTGCGGGCGTCGTCGTGCCCTTCTTGATCGTGCCGCCCGTGATGGTGCCGGGCTTTTTGGCCTCCGCGGTCTCGGCCTGTTTCATGAGTACGTCACACGGGCGCTGATCGCGCGCCTGCTCTTCCTCGGGCGGCGAGACGAACGGCATGGCGGGCGCCACGAGCGTCTTGAGCACCACCTTGGCGATGGCGTCCAGCATGTTGACCTTGGCCTTGCGCGTCTTCAGGTCGCCCTCGACCACGATCGAGGTGCGGAAGTTGAAGAAGCTGTAATCCTTGGGCTGCGGTGTCAGCCTCATCTCCAAGGTCTCGTTCTTGAGGTCGATATAGCCGCGGATGACCACCAGGGCGTCGGAGGTGTCGAACAGCCACGGATCGGCCAGCAAGCGCCCTTGCTCAAGCTTATACGGCGCCAGGAGGCAGGAGATTTGGGCTACTTCCTTGTCGCCCTCCATCCATTGCTGGAGAGCTTCCTGTAGGTCGAGCGCCATCAGCTCCAAAAGCAGGTTGCTGATCTGGCCGCCTTCCATGATCAGGATGCCGGAGCCGTCGGCATTGGAGGCCCACTGGTGCAGCGAGCCGCCGCGCGTGGCCAACTTGCCCTTGCCGCGCAGCGTGCCGACCGATTTGTCGTCGATGCCGAGAAGTTTCATCGCGGTGCCGAGCGACAGGTCGCGCACGGTGTAGTTGCCGGCCACCGTCGGTGTGTCTTTGCTGGCGTCGAGATCGAGGTTCAATGTGACCTTGCCCTGGAAGACGCCCAGCTCCAGCGGGTGCAGGTTCAGCTTGCCATCGGTAAGGGTCAGCTTCGCGTTCATGTTGTCGAGCGCCACGCCCGACAGCTTGATCGACTTGGCGACGTAATCGACCTCGGCGTCCATCTCGCGCAGCTTGTCCAGGCGGAACGGCCGGTCGGGAATGACACTGGTCTTGTTGTCGTTGGCGGGCTTCGCGCTGGCCGTGTTGGCCTGCGTCTTGACCTGTTCGTTGGCCGTGCCCTTGGCGGTCGGCTCTTTCGCGCCCATGAAGCCGGCGATGTCGTCCATGGCCAGCGCGTCGCTGCGCACCTTGGCCACGATCTTGGGCCGCGCGCCGCCGGTCGTGACGGCCACGTCGCCCGCCATGTCGCTGGTGCCCAAGACACCCTTGAAGCCTTCCAAATGGTAGGTGTTGCCTTCTTCGCGCAGGCGGCCGGTCAACTGATAGGGCGGCGACTCCGGCAGCGGCAGGCCCATCAGTTTGTAAAGATCGGCCAGGTTCTCGCCCTTGGCGCTGATCTTGCCGTCCAGGCCCATGAACTTCACGTGCTCCTTCATCGTGCCGTCGAAGGTGGCGTCGATCGTGTCCAGATTGATCTTGGCGTTGACCGGATAGGGCTCGGTGCCCGCGCGCAGGACGCCGAACGAACCCAGCTTGGTGTCGATGGAGAAGGGCGCTTTCTGATAGATGCCGTTCATCACCAGCGAGACGGGGCTGTCCATGTCGCCGCCGCGCGCTTCGATCTTGTTCACCAGAACCTCGATGGGTTCCTTCTGCCCCGGCGAGCGGTAGACCAGCTTGGCGTCCTGGATGATCAGGTGGCGCAGGACGGGGAATTCCTCGCGATGGTCCGGCGTCGCGGCCTTGACCGCGGCAGCTTCGGGCGAATCGGTCGGAAACTGCCAGTTGGCCGAACCGTCCTTATATTTCTCCAGCAGCACGTTCACCTTGGACAGGCGCACGGCATCGATCTCCAACCGTCCAATCAACAGCGGCCAGATACGGAACTGGAAATAGACGTCGTCGGCGCGGAACATCTCCGGTCCGCTGCCGCCCTTGGCGTTGGCGATGACGAACTGTTCCGCGCGCACTTGGGGGCGCCAGGCCGGCACGACCTGCAAATGGCCGCGTACCTCGACCGTGCGGCCCAGGCGGCTCGAGGCCTGGCTACCGATCTGGCCGCGGAACCGGTCCCAGTCCATCGTCAGCAGCACAACGGCGATCACGCCGACGAAGACGGCGACGAGACCGAGCGTGGCATAGAGGCCGAGGAGGATTTTCCGTCTGGTTGTCATGGGCCGTGGCGTTATTGAGGCTCAAGACGAAACGGCCCCGAGCGCCCAAGGTTCCCGGCTCTTAGTCCTTGATGGCGGGGTGGAGATACCGCGATTCTAGGGAAAGGCGCCCGTCCGGGCGCGAACAGGGGGAACGCCATGCCCGTCTTGAGCTGTCATCCGGTCGCCGCCCACAAGAAGCTGCGCATTCCGGAATGGTACGTCTCAAGCCTGATGATGGACCGGGCGGTGGACGCCATCATGCGCCGCGCGGTTCTGGACCGAAGGCACGACGTGCCCTACCTCGCGGGCTACAGCGTCGACGGCAAGACGATCTATATCGATCGCCATCTGCCGCGCAGCTTCCTGTTCCGTGGCCGGCGGATCGAGGTCGACCGCTATCTGATCCTGCACGAGGAAATCGAGAAGACCCTGATCGACCAGTTGGGGCTTCACTATCTCCACGCGCACCAAATCGCGACGCGCGCCGAGCAGGCCGCCGTACGCGCCGACAAGATCCAATGGCGCGCCTATCACGGCTTCATGCAGAAATACGTGAAGCAGATCGGCGACGAGAAGCTGGAGAGGCTGCCGGGCGACCTCGACCTCAAGCCCTATCGCGACGAGCACGACTACGACTTGGTCGCCCGCATGTCCAAGGCCATGGCCGAAACCAAGATCGGCCGCAAGGCGATGGCGAAGAAGAAGCCGTTGGCCGAGGTGAAAAAGAAGGTGCGGAAGCGCTAGACCTACTTCTTCTCCTCGAAGTTCAGCGACGCCGAGTTCATGCAGTAGCGCTCGCCCGTCGGCTTGGGTCCGTCGGGAAAGACGTGTCCGAGATGCGCGTCGCACTTGGCGCAGTGCACCTCGACGCGTGCCATGCCGTGGCTTTTGTCCGTCGTGGTCTCGACCGCGTCGTCCTTGAGCGGCGCCCAGAAGCTGGGCCAGCCGCTGCCCGATTCATACTTCGTGTCGGAGGCGAACAAGGGCGCGCCGCAGCAGACACAGTTGTAGGTTCCCTTGCCCTTGTGCTCGTTGTACTTGCCGCTCCAAGCGCGCTCCGTGCCGTGCTCGCGCGTGACGTGGTACTGCTCGGGCGAGAGCTCCTTGCGCCACTCGGCTTCGCTCTTGTTCATTTTGGTCTTCGTGTCCATGGCCGCCTCCTCGCGTTCCGTCCGCCTAATTTAGTGCGTCCGCGCCCGGGTTGCAGCCCCGGCTCGCGGGAATGTGATTTCTACCCCCTCCCCAACGAGGGAGGGGATGGGGGAGGGGGACTCTTCCATACGATCGGCCTAATTCCTTGGCGGCCGGGGCGTGCTAGCATCCGCGCCCTTGGCCGGGAGGACCGTGATGGCGGGCAAGAGCGAAGCGTGCGACGTGCTGATCCGCAACGCCTATGTGCTGACGTGCGACGCGAAGCGCACGAAGCATCCGGCGGGTGCCGTGGCCGTGACGGGACGGACGATCGCGGCGGTCGGCCCGTCGTCTGAGATCGAGGCCCGTTTCCGCGCCAAGCGCACGATCGACGCCAATGGCGCGCTCGTGCATCCGGGTCTGATCGATCTGCACTACCACATCACCCAGCACATGATCGGCAAGATGATCGAGGAGGCCAGCCTGGAGGGCGAGGACCCTCTGGCCTGGATCGGGCGGCAATACACCGGCATGTCGAACGCTCTGCGGCCAGAGGAGGAACAGGCCAACGCGCAATTGGGCGCGCTCGACATGCTGCGCAACGGCGTCACCTTCTTCGTCGAACCGGGCACGGTGCACACGCCGGATGCCGTGGCCGAGGCGCTGGAACAAGTGGGCGTGCGCGGCTCGCTGGCCGATCCCTGGATGATCGACGTGCCGGGCCCCGCCTTCGAGGCCATCACGGCGGTCAAGCCCGACACCAAGCATTGCGTTTCCGTGCTGGGCGGACAGTTGAAGCGCAACAGCGATCCGAACGCACGGGTGCGCGGCCATGTCGCCATCTACGGCGTCGGCGGCCAGACGCTGGATCTGATGCGCGCGGCCAAATCGCTGGCCGAGAAGACCGGCGGCCCCTTTAACATGCACCAGTCGCAAAGCGTCGACGACGCCGAGGCCGATACCGTGCGCTTCGGCAAGAATCCGCTGGTGCGCTATGCCGAGGAGGGGCTGCTGTCGCCGTCCTGCGTCTTCGTCCACATGAACGTGCTGCGCGAGGACGAGATCGAGCCGGTGGTAAAGTCGGGCCTGTCCGTTGTCTGGAGCCCGACCAACTCCTGGTACTACGGCACGCGCAAACTGGCGCCCAACCGCATCCCCGGTTTGGCGCGGCGCGGGGTCAACGTGACGCTCGGGCTCGACGTCAGCAAGGCGGCCTCTTTCGGCGACCAGGCCTATACGGCTTATGTGCTGGCGCGCGACCAGGGCGACTATCTGTCGCCCGAGGACCTCTTGCAGATGCAGACCTTGAACGGCGCGCGCGCGATGAAGGTCGATTCGTGGTTGGGCAGCCTGGAGGCGGGCAAGCGCGCCGACATCGTCGTGCGCCGCAACGATCTGCCGGAAGCCTGGCCGCGCCACAACACCGAGCGGCAGCAGATTCTACTCGCGCGCGGCAAGTCGGTCGGCACCGTGATGGTGGATGGCGAGATCCTGATCGAAGGCGGCCGCCACGTGAAGCTGGATGAGAATGTGATCTACGAACGCGCCGACCGCGCGGCCCACACCCTGCGCGAGCGGGCCGGGCTGACGTAAGGCGCAAGCGATTCAACGGGAGGACATTATGGCCAAGAAGACCGCGTGCGATCTGTTGATCCGCAACGCCCACATCCTGACCTGCGACAAGAAGAACGCGGCCTATACCGACGGTGCCATCGCCATCCGGGGCAGGGACATTGTGGCGGTCGGGCCAGACAAGGCCATCGTGGCCAAGTACGAGGCCGCGCGCAGCATCGACGCGCGGAGAGGCCTCGTGCATCCCGGCTTCATCGACATGCATTACCACCTGACCTTCCACATGGTGGGCAAGATGATCGCCGAGGCCGATTTCGGCGGCGAGGACCCGGGCCCGTGGGTGGCGGATCAGTACACGCGCCTGATCAACGCGGTCGAGGATGAGGAGGAATACGCGAGCTCCCTCCTGCTCGGCCTCGACATGCTGAAAAGCGGCGTGACCTCGATCATGGACCCTGGCTCGGCCTTCGAGCCCGACAATCTGGCGCGGGCGTCGGACGCGCTGGGCTTCCGCGTCTCGGTCGCCGACCCGTGGCTTCTGGATGAGAAGGGGCCGCAGATCTCCGACATCCGCCGCGCCACCATCGGCCGCAAGGCCGCGATCAAGGGGTTGGGCAAGCAGCTTTGGCGCAACAAGGACAAGAACAGCCGCGTGCGCGCCCACATCTCGGTCTACGGCATGGGCAACGATTCGGACGAGCTGCGGCTGGCGGCCAAGCACTGCGCCGACCGAAACAAGGTGCCCTTCAACATGCATCAGTCGCAGAGCGTGGACGACGCCGAGTTCGACGACAGACGGTTCGGCAAGCACCCGCTGGTACATTTCGAAGACATCGGGTTGCTCGATAAGAACTGCGTGTTCGTCCACATGAACGTGCTGCGGCCGGATGAGATAGACCCGGTGATCGATTCGGGCCTATCCATCGTCTGGAGCCCGACCAATTCCTGGTATTACGGTGCACGGCAGACGGTGAAGACGCCGTTCCCTTCGCTCCACAAGCGCGGCGTCAACATCTGCATCGGGCTCGACGTCAGCAAGGCGGCGTCCTTCGGCGATCAGATCTATACGGCCTATCTCCTGGCCCGCGACCAGAACGAGTACATCTCGCCCACGGACCTGCTGCGCATGTACACGATCAACGGCGCCAAGGCGCTGATGATGGACAAGGAGATCGGCAGCCTCGAGGCCGGCAAGCGCGCGGACATCGTGATCCGCAACAACGACACGCCGGAAGCTTGGCCGCGTCATAACGCGGTGCGCCACCAGCTTCTGCTCGCCAAGTCGCGCACGGTGGACACGGTGCTGGTCGATGGTGAGGTGCTGGTGAAGGGCGGCCGCCTGACCCGCATGGACGAAAGCGCCATCTATGAATCCGCCGACAAGGCCGCCCGCATCATGCGCAAGCGCGCGGGGCTGCGCGGATGAGGTGGCGCCGCACCGCCGCGATCCTCCTCGTCCTGGCGGCAGCCTTCGCGGGCGGCTTCGTCTTCGTTGCCGCCTCCAGCGGCGGCGTCCAGGCGCGCACGGCGGAGGAGGCGGACAAGCTGACGCGGTTCTTCGATATCGTCGTCTTCGGCAACGAGATCCCGGGTCTGGCGCCGGCCGAGCGGGTGCGGAAATGGACCGTGCCCATCCGCTACAAGATCGCGGGCACCAACGTCGCGGAATGGCGGCCGGTGATCCAGCGCCACGCGGCCACGCTGACCGGCCTGACCGGCATTTCCTACCAGGAGATCGGACCCAAGGAGGCGGGCGAAAACCTGGTCGTCATGCTGGTGCCGCGCGACAAGATGGCCGAGGCCGGGGCGCTGGTGGAGAAGGACCCGGCCAAGCTGCGCGCGGTTCTGAGCCAGACGCGGGGCGGCTGCTATTTCCTGTCCTATTCCAAGGAGGACCGCATTATTTACGCGGCCGTGGTGGCCAACGTCGAAGGCCCCAAGCCGATGCTGGAGAAATGCCTGTTGGAAGAGCTGACCCAAATGATGGGCCTGCCCAACGACAGCAACCAGGTCAGCCCCTCCGTCTTCAACGATTCGGAGCGGCAGATGACCCTCTCGCCCGGCGATGTGGCGATGGTGAAGGCGCTCTACGACCCTGCGCTCAAGCCGGGGACGCCTCGCGCCGAGGCTCTGGCCTTTGTCCGCAAGCTGTTCCTGCAGCAGCCATAGACTGAGGGCCGCGCCCGGCTCAGAATTTGCACGGACCAGGGTATGCGTCCTGACTTGAGCGTGGCGGAAATGACCCCGATGGCCGGCCAGTATCCGATCAAGAACAACGTCGGCACCAACATCACCATCCCCGCGACGGCGTCGGATGATGTTCCCTATTTCGCGCCGCAGGAGCGCGACGCGATCCGCCGCTATTACGACGAGTTCGGCTATGTCGTCATCCGCGGCGTGATTCCGGCCGACGCGGTCGACGCGACGAACGGCGCCTTCGACCGCGAGGTGCTGCGCTCTCCCAAGTTCATCTATCGGCAGGCGACCGCGGAGGCCGAGCGGAACGTCTATACCGACCGCGGCTTCATGCTGAACTCGATCCTGAATCCGCAGAGCGTGGACCCGTATGCGTTCCGCGATTTTCGCACCGAATCCACGCGCATCTTCGCGCGGCCCGAGCTGCAGAACGCCGTCAAAAGCGTGCTGGGCGAGGCGGGCAAGTTGGTCCAGGGCATGTATTTCCACGGCAACCCGGCGACCTGGCCGCACCAGGACAGCTATTACCTGGATTCGGAAACCATCGGCACCATGACGGCCGTGTGGGTCGCGATGGAGGACATCGCGCCGGGCGCGGGACGGTTCTTCATCTACCCGAAGAGCCAGCAGATCGAGCTGCAGAAACACAACGCGGCGACCAACATCGCGACCAAACACAGCGACTATAAGAAGACCGTCGAAGACATCATCCGCACCAGCAACCTGGAATGTCGCGCGCCGGCCTTACGCAAGGGCGACATCCTGTTCTGGAACGCATGGACCATCCACGGCAGCCTGCCCACGACGACGCCGGATTTGTCCCGCCGGTCCCTGACCGCGCATTTCATTCCGGCGTCCCAGCGCTTCCTGCAGTTCCAGGTGAACGTCAAGGAGCCGCATTTCGACCATGTCGACGGCGCGCTGATTTCCCGCCCCAAGGATCAGGCCAAGCTTTTGAACCGTGCCGTCCTCTTCGTGGAAAGCCGCTTCCCCCGCCTGTTCAACGCCGCCAAGCGCACGGCGATCCGCTTGCTGATGGCGCGGCACGCATAGCTCGGCCGCAAGTACGCGCGGGATTCGTACGCGCACGGATTTCCTGGCAATACGTTTCCGCCACAGGCACGTCTGCCGTTCCAAAAACGCAAAAAAAAGGCCGGGTCCAAAGACCCGGCCAAGATACAACAGGGAGGCTTCACGTCTGGGAGACGTTGGATCCGAAGACCCATGACCTACGGGCGTTGCACCCGCAAATCCCAGCGACGAGGGCGAACCGTCGTCGCTCCAACAATGATGCTGCAACGCACCATCGATACATCATATGTAAGGTGAGATGGCTCCCAGCACCATCGGGATTTCCGAAGACAAGCCATGCGAGAGCTGCATGGCTTGCTGCATTTCGCAATCCTGGGAAGGCCTTAGGTAACTCGGTCTAGGACGGGAATCAGAACTGCGATTTGGCAATCTCGTTGATCAGGAAGTCGCGTAGGACCGCGATCCTTTTCGAGTGGCGCAGCTCTTCCGGGTAGACGAAATAGGCCTCGGTGGCCGGACTGGCCAGCGCCGGAATCACCCGCACCAGGTCGCCATAGCCCTGGCTGGAGTAGTCGTGGGCGACATAGTCGGGCAGGGCGCCCAGGCCCAGCCCGCTGCGAATAGCCAGCATCAGGCCGTAGATGTTGTTCACGCGCAGCGCGGGCTGGCGTTCGTTGCCCGATTTGGCGCCCGCGCTCAGCAGCCAGTTGATGTCGGGAAAGGGCGGGCGGGCGTCCTGGCCGTAGACGATCAGCCGGTGGCGGTCGAGATCCTCGGGCGTCTCGGGCTTGCCGTGGGCCTTCAGGTACTCGCGCGAGGCGTAGCAATGCGAGCGCAGGGTCACCAGGTGCCGCTGCACCAGGTCGGGCTGGCGCGGCGGCCGCACGCGGATGGCGACGTCGGCCTCGCGCATGGTCAGGTCCAATTCCTCGTCGTCGACCAGGATGGTGACCTGGATGTCGGGATAGAGGTCGATGAAGTTCTTGATGCGTGGCGTCAGCCACAGCGAGCCGAAGGCGACCGTCGTGGTGATGCGCAAGGGGCCCTTGGGCTTGTCCTTGGCCTCGGTGATCATGGCCTGCGCCATGGCCAGCTTGGCGAAGACGTCGCGCACGGTCTTGTAAAGAAGCTCGCCCTGCTCGGTCAGGATCAGGCCGCGCGCGTGGCGGTGAAACAGAGGCGCGCCAAGCGTCTCCTCCAGGCCGCTGATCTGCCGGCTGACCGCCGACTGCGACAGGTTCAGAAGCTCGCCCGCGTGGGTGAAGCTGCCGGCCTCGGCCACCGCGTGGAAGACGCGCAGTTTGTCCCAGTCCATCTGCTGGCCGGTCGTGCCCGCCGCCTCGCGCCAGGCGGACGGATGGTGCAAGAGCGCTTTGTCATTGCGCGGCAAGGACGGCCTCGCTTTCGTGCTCGGCCAGGAATTTCTCGGCTTCCAGCGCGCCCATGCAGCCGAGGCCGGCTGCGGTCACGGCCTGGCGGAAGATCTTGTCCTTCACGTCGCCCGCGGCGAAGACGCCCGGCACGTTGGTGCGCGTGCTGTCCGGCTCGGTCAGCAAATAGCCTTCCGAATCCATCTTCAGCTTGCCGCGGAACAACTCGGTCGCGGGATCGTGGCCGATGGCGATGAAGAAGCCTTCGACCGGCAGTTCGCTGGTGCCGCCCGACTTCACGTTCTTGAGCCGTAGTCCGGTAACGGCGGCGGGCGCTTCGGTGCCCAGCACTTCGTCGACCACGGAATCCCACACGATCTTGACCTTGGGATGGGCCTTCATGCGGTCGACCAGCACCTTTTCCGCGCGCAAGGAATCGCGGCGATGGATCAGCGTCACCTGGCTGGCGATGTTGGCCAGGTACAGCGCTTCGGTCACGGCGGTGTTGCCGCCGCCCACCAGCGCCACGGGACGGTTGCGGAAGAAAAACCCGTCGCAGGTCGCGCAGGCCGATACACCCGCGCCCATGAACTTCTTCTCGCTGGGCAGGCCAAGCCAGCGCGCGCGCGCGCCGGTCGCGATGATGAGAGTGTCGGCCACGTACATGTCGCCCGAATCGCTCTTGCAGTGGAACGGGCGCGACGAAAAATCCACCTCCACGATCAGGTCGTGGATGATCTGCGTGCCGACCTTGGCGGCCTGCTTCTGCATCTGCTCCATCAGCCACGGGCCCTGGATCATCTCTTCGAAGCCCGGGTAGTTCTCGACTTCGGTCGTGATCGACAACTGACCGCCCGGCTCCATGCCCGCGATCAGAGTGGGGCCCAGGTTAGCGCGCGCGGCATAGATGGCGGCGGTGCAGCCCGCCGGCCCCGAACCGATGATGAGGACCTTGGTGTGGATGGTCTTGGCCATGTTCTTCCGGAAAATAGAGGCGCCGCGATCATTGGCGGGCGCATATCACATCGTAAGGCCAGACCGTGCGAACGCAAGCCTTGCCAGGTAAGGAATCGCGCTTAGAAGCCGAACATATGGTCCAGGCTGAAGGCGCCTGCGCCGTTGAGCAGTCCGTGATAGCCGAACAGGCGGCAGGTGCCGTCGCGGATCACCACATGGGCGCCGGGCCCGGCCTCGCGCCGTTCGGCGGCCGAGAAAGTTTCACGGTAACGCCACAGTCGGGAGCCGCCGCAGGGGATTTCAATCCTGTGCCGCGCGACCTCGCTGCCGTCCTGGCGGACCAGCGTCAGTTCCGTCGCCGAGACGGCGTGCCAGGGGGTCGAGGCCGGATAGATCAGGTGGCACATCGTGTCCACGGGCTCGTCGCCCAGGCGCAGGAACAGCCGCGTGCTGAGGCCTGGCGCCGGGCCGCTGTAGCTCTGCGGCTCGTTGGCGTAGGTCAGCACCGTGTTGAAGACATGGGCGCCGAAGCTGGTCTCGGCCGCGTGGCCGCTTTCGCGCGCCCGGTAGCGGAACAGCGCATGGAGCCATCCGTCGGCCGCACCGCCGTCGGCGAAATCGTAGACCATTTCGGCATGGCCGAAGCCGTCGCCCAAGCCATCGCCGCGCGGCACCAGCCGGTCAATCTCAACGACGGTCTGGTGGTCGCGGGGCAGGCGGCCCAGGGTCTGGCGCGCGACTTCCTTGCCGTCGGGATCGTAGGCAATCACGGCGACCGGCAACTCGGCCTGGGCCGTGCTCATGGGCGTGGCCAGGATCGAGGTGGAGAACTGCCCGAGCGGCAGGATCGGCGCGGGCAAGAGGTAGCCTTTGCCCATCAGGTTGCCGAGTTCCGGAATATGCGGGTCGGGTTTGAGGTCGGTGCGCTCTACGTTCGGGTGCGCGATGCGCCGTCGCCCATCGTCGCGCACCACCTCGTAGCGCGGGCGGACGAAATGACGGCCCGCCTGGATCTCGACCTGCTGCGGCCACTTGGCCTTGGGCAGAAGGGTGGCCACGTCGAGCGCGAAACTGCCGAATGGCTCGACCGCGCGGTCGAGCCAATGAATATTGTCCGAACCCATCAGGTTGAGGCCGACGCCCTTGGCTGGAATGGCGCAGGGGTGGCTGTTCTGAACCCATAGGATGACGCGCTCGCCCGCATCCGGCGCGGGCAGGCCGGCATAGAGATCGGCCGGCCAGGCGTTGGCGTCGTGGGTGCAGGACAGAAGCGTGTCCGAATCGCCATAGGTGTCGAGCGCGTATTTGACGATG
>JAPLOM010000022.1:61900-119661 GCA_026400755.1 Alphaproteobacteria bacterium | reverse complement strand
CCCCAGGCCAAACCGCGCGCGCACGGCCTTGCTGTCGATCGCGATCGTGGCGCCTGTGGGCGGTAACGCCTCACGCCACTCGGCCAGGCTCTTGCCGGTCTCGTCGAACAGCTTCAACCATAGCGTCACGGCGTCCGCGCCATAACCCGACCAGTAATTCGTCGTGACGATGCGCGTATGCTGGCCGTCGGCATCGCGGAAGAAAGCGAAGTTGGTCGCGAAGTTGAGCGGGTCGAGATAGCGGCGCTTGTTGGTCAGCGCCTCGGCCGGCAGGCGCATCGCGTCGAGCGTTACGATACGCGCGCCCGCGGGAATCAAGTGACGCATATGTGCCAGCGGGCGCTCCGAATCGAATGCCAGCAAAAGCACCGCCTTGGCAGCCGAGGCCGCCAAATCCGTCACCGGCTGCGCCGCTTGGCCAAGGACCGTCTGCCCGATACGGCGGATGTCCTGGACGAAGATTCCCGCCAGGTCGACGCCGTCCAGCGGATGCAGCGCGGCGAAGCCTTCGGCGAAACCGAACGGATCGTAGAGGGCGACCGGCCCGCTCTTGCGCAAACCTTTCAGCATGGCGCGCGCGGCGTCTTGCGCACCCGGATGGCCGAGCGCCTTGAAGAAGCAATCGCCGCCCTTCTGGTTGCTGAAGGTTTCGATGCGCAGCGTCATGGGGGTCAGCCGAACGGGTTGAGGGTTTTGGTCAGCGCGGCCAAGCGATGGCGCGCCATTTCACGGCGAACGATGTCGCGCCCCGTAACCCAATTGAGCTGGATCGCGCGGCGCTGGCCTTCGAAGCTTTTGTGGCCGTGGAAGGAATTGTCGCTGCGCCGGAAGGCCAGCAAGGTGCCTTCGTCCGGCGGCACTTCGGCCACCATATCTTCGATGTCGTGGGCCGAGCGCAGAAGCCTCAAGCGTCCGCCGCTGGCCTCCCACGCGCTGTTGAAATAGATCAAGCAGGTGATGATCTTGGATTCCGTGTCGGTGTGGATGTCGCCGTCATCGGCGCGGCAGTAGCCGCGCACGGTCAGCATGGTCGGGCGGCCTTCCAGATCGAGACCAAACTTCTCTTCGATCGCGTGGCGCATCTCCGGGCCTTCCAGTTCCGCAACCACCGACTTGAAGGCCGGGCCCGACCGCACGGTCGTCATCGGAAAACTGCCCGGCTTCCGGATCTTCGGATAGTCGGCATGAATCGCGGCCATCGCCGTGGCTTTGATGAAGCCGGGGACGATGACGAACGAGAAGGGCAGGGTGGTGAGCTGGGTGCGCCGGAGGCGGTCGAGATCGAGGGCCGACATACCGTTCCTGAAACCGTTGCGAGGGGCGGGATTCTGGCCCGAAACCGGCCCCTTCTGAATATGTATTATCCCGTAAAGTCGCTCAGGCGGCGGTTTTCCGCGCGGCCATGCGCCGCAGCACCTCGGCCGCGACCTTTTCCGTGTCGTCGGGGGGCGTGTAGCTCCAGTCGTCCAGGCTGCCATCCAGCGGCCTCGTGATGCCGGCCGCACGGAGATTGTGGTGAAAGCGGTGGAAACGTCCGCCACCGCCGCCTTCCAGAGCGGCGACGTAAACCGGCTTTCCGGTCGAGGCGACCTCGGAAATCATCGAGACCGAATCCTCCGTCACCACGAAGGCGTCGGCCAGAGCCAGGAAACCGAGATAGGGATTGTCGCCTTGCCCGTCCCATATCAGCGCGGGCAGATCCGCCATCTTCTCGCGCAGCATGGCAGTGCAGGGCGCCGAGGTTCGGCGCGAAATGGTGACCGCCAAGCCGGCGCTGTGCTTCTCGCACATGAGTTTCAGCCGGCCGCACAGGCTGGCCGTCGTGGCCGCGGTCATGCGATAGCGGCGGTTCGAGCCGCCCACCAGCACGGCGATCAGCGGGCGCGGCAGCCTCTCCAGCATGGGACGGAACTGCTCGGCCGCGGCGGCCAGCTTTTCCGGCGTCACGCGATGGACGGCGCCCGTCGTGGTCACGACATTGCGGCCCTCCAGCCCGTCATGGGCGGGCGCCGCGACCAGGTCGAAACGGCCGGGATTGACCAGCGGATCCTGGATATGGACGGCGAAGGTATGGCCCGCCGATTCCAATTTGATCTTGAGCGCCAGACCCACCATGCGCCGGCCGCAGCTGATCAGAAGGTCGGGCCAGGGCGGCACCAGCTTGTCGCTGGCGGCGTCGATGCCGGACAGCGGCGGCAGCACGATGCTGGCGGGAATATGGGTCCAGGGCGCGCGGGGCCGGGCGCGCTTGGCGACGATCGTGCCGCCCACAGCCTCGGCCAGCCCCAGCACCTGGCTTTCGAAGCCGGCATGGCCGTTGGTGAGCGTCCACACGATCATGGCGCCGGGCGCCGCGCGGTGATCCGCCCGCCGACGGGCGCGGTCACTTATATTCGACCTTGAGGACTTCGTAGGTCTTGAGCCCGCCGGGGGTCGAAACCTGCACCAGGTCGCCCTTCGACTTGCCAATCAGCGCGCGCGCGAGCGGCGAGGCCACGGACAGAAGCCCCAGCTTGATGTCGCCTTCGTCGGCGCCGACGATCTGATAGCGCGCCTTGCCGTCGTTGTCGGTGTCGATGACGTGGACGGTCGCGCCGAACTTCACGTCGGTGCCCGACAGCTTGGTCACGTCGATGACTTGCGCGTTGCGCAGCTTGGTTTCCAGCTCGACGATGCGGCCTTCGCTCAGGCCCTGCTCATGCTTCGCGGCTTCGTATTCCGCGTTCTCGGACAGGTCGCCGTGCGCGCGCGCCTCTTCCAGCGCGCGCATGATGCGCGGGCGCTCGACGGCCTTCAGCCGCTTCAGCTCTTCCTGGAGGCGGGCATAGCCGCCGGCGGTCATGGGTACTCGTTCCATCGGGCATTAACCAAGTTGTAAAAAACAGGGAGGCAGTCGAGCGGCCAGAGCGGCCTCAAAAAACAATTATATGCCTCCGAGGCATCGTCAACGCCCCGGTCGGCATCGGGTTCCGTTAAGTCTTAGAACGACGTCTTAAAGTAAGACTGAAGGGGAGCCACATCAAGCTCGCCCGCCTTGAGCGCGGCGATGGCTTCCACCGTGGCCGCGGCGCCCGCGACCGTCGTCGAGTAGGCGATGCCGTTCAGCAGCGCCGTCTGCCGCAGGCTGGCGCTGTCGGCGATGGCGCGCGCGCCCTCGGTCGTGTTGAAGACAAGCTGCACCAAACCGCTCTTCATCGAATCGACGATGTGCGGGCGGCCTTCCAGCACCTTGTTGACGATCTCGACCTCGAGACCGGCCTCGCGAAGAACCTCGGCGGTGCCGCGCGTTGCGATGATATTGAAGCCCAGCTTGACCAAGCCGCGCGCGACGTCCACGACGTCCGCCTTGTCGCGGTCGCGCACCGAGATGAACACGCCGCCGCCGGTGGGCAGCGTGGTGCCCGCGCCCAATTGCGCCTTGGCGTAGGCGCGGCCGAAATCGGTGTCGAGGCCCATGACCTCGCCGGTCGAGCGCATCTCGGGCCCCAGCAACACGTCGACGCCGGGGAAGCGCGCGAAGGGGAAGACGGCTTCCTTCACCGCGACATGCGGGCGCACGGCTTCGATCTGGAGTTTGAAATCCTTGAGCTTCTCGCCCGCCATGATGCGCGCGGCGATTTTGGCGATGGGCACGCCCGTGGCCTTGGCCACGAACGGCACGGTGCGGCTCGCGCGCGGATTGACCTCCAGCACGTAGACCTGGTCGTCCTTGATGGCGAACTGGATGTTCATCAGGCCGACGACCTTCAGCGCCTTGGCCAGCGCCTTGGTCTGGCGGCGGATTTCCTCGATCGTGGACTGCGCCAGAGAATAGGGCGGCAGCGAGCAGGCGGAATCGCCGGAATGGATTCCGGCCTCCTCGATATGCTCCATGATGCCGGCCACATGCACGTCCTGGCCATCGGCCAGCGCGTCCACGTCCACCTCGGTCGCATCCTGCAGATAGGAATCGATCAACACCGGCTGGTCGCCCGAGACGCGCACGGCCTCGCGCATATAGCGGTTCAGCGCCGCGCGCTCGTGGACAATCTCCATGGCGCGTCCGCCCAAGACGTAGGACGGGCGGATCATGACCGGATAGCCCAGGCCGGCCGCGACCTTCTCGGCCTCTTCTGCGCTATAGGCGATGCCGCCCTTGGGCTGTTGCAGCCCCAGATCGGACATGAGCGTTTGGAAGCGTGAGCGGTCCTCGGCCAGGTCGATGGAATCGGGCGAGGTGCCCAGGATCGGAATTTTGGCTTCTTCCAGCGCGGCGGCCAGCTTCAACGGCGTCTGTCCGCCGAACTGGACGATGACGCCCAGGAGCGTGCCGTTCTTCTGCTCGGTGCGGACCAGTTCGATCACGTCTTCGGGCGTCAGCGGCTCGAAATAGAGGCGGTCGGCCGTGTCGTAGTCGGTCGAGACGGTTTCCGGATTGCAGTTGACCATGATGGTCTCGTAGCCGGCCTCGCGCAGGGCGTAGACGGCGTGGACGCAGCAATAGTCGAACTCGATGCCTTGGCCGATGCGGTTCGGCCCGCCGCCGAGGATGATGATTTTCTTCTTATCGGTGGGATCGGATTCGCATTCGCCCGGCGTGATCCCATCGCCTTCGTAGGCGGAATACATGTAGGGCGTCTGGGAGGGGAACTCGGCCGCGCAGGTGTCGATGCGTTTGAAGCTGGGCGTGACGCCGACCTTGCGCCGCGCCGCGGCGCCCGCGTTCGCCGTGCCGCCCGTAAGCTCGGCCAGGCGCGAATCCGAGAAGCCCATTTTCTTCAGGCGCAATAGTCCGTGCGCGTCCTTGGGCAGGCCGCCCGCGCGCACCTCGGCCTCGACGGCGACGATCTCGGCGATGCGATCGATGAACCACGGGTCGTATTTACAGACCGCGTTGATCTCGGCCGTGGTGAAGCCCTCGCGCACGGCTTGCGCGATCACCAGCAGGCGGTCGGGCGTGGGCTTCGCCAGCGCGGCACGGATGGCGTCGCGCCGGTCGGCGGCATCCGTGCCCAGAATCTCGACCTCGTTCAGACCGTTCAGCCCCGTCTCCATGGAGCGCAGGGCCTTCTGCAGCGATTCGGCGAAGGTGCGGCCGATGGCCATGGCCTCGCCGACCGACTTCATCGAGGTGGTCAGCAGCGCTTCGGAGCCCGGGAACTTTTCGAAGGTGAAGCGCGGCATCTTCGTAACCACATAGTCGATGGTCGGCTCGAACGAGGCCGGCGTGGTTCCGGTGATGTCGTTGGTCAACTCGTCCAGCGTGTAGCCGATGGCCAGCTTGGCCGCGATCTTGGCGATGGGGAAACCGGTCGCCTTCGACGCCAGCGCCGAGGAGCGCGAGACGCGCGGGTTCATCTCGATCACGACCATGCGGCCGTCCGCCGGATTGATCGCGAACTGCACGTTCGAGCCGCCCGTGTCGACGCCGATCTCGCGCAGGCAGGCCAACGAGGCGTCGCGCAGAATCTGGTATTCCTTGTCGGTCAGTGTCAGCGCGGGCGCGACCGTGATGCTGTCGCCCGTATGAATGCCCATCGGATCGATGTTCTCGATCGAGCAGATGATGATGCAGTTGTCCTTGCGGTCGCGCACGACCTCCAGCTCGAATTCCTTCCAGCCCAGGACCGATTCCTCGACCAGGACCTGCGAGACTGGCGAGGCCGCCAGGCCGCCGCGCACGATGGCGCCGTATTCGTCCTGGTTGTAGGCGATGCCGCCGCCCGTACCGCCCAAGGTGAAGGACGGGCGGATGATGGCGGGCATGCCGATATAGGGCAGGGCCTCGATGGCCTCTTCCATGGTGCTGACCAGGCGTCCGCGCGGGCTTTCCAGGCCGATGCGCGTCATGGCCTCGCGGAACAACTGCCGGTCCTCGGCGCGCTCGATGGCGTCCTTGTTCGCGCCGATCAACTCAACGTTGTATTTTTCCAAGACGCCCATGCGCGCCAGGTTCATGGCCGTGTTCAGCGCCGTCTGGCCGCCCATGGTGGACAGAAGCGCGTCCGGCCGTTCCTTCGCGATCACGCGCGTCACGAACTCGGGCGTGATGGGCTCGATGTAGGTCGCGTCGGCCAGGCTCGGATCGGTCATGATCGTCGCCGGATTCGAATTGATCAGGACGACGCGATAGCCCTCGTCCTTCAGCGCCTTCACGGCTTGCGTGCCGGAATAATCGAACTCGCAGGCCTGGCCGATGACGATCGGGCCGGCGCCGATGATCAGGATCGATTTGATGTCGGTGCGCTTAGGCATGCTTCTTCCGGCCGGTCTTCTTGATCATCTCGACGAAGCGTTCGAACAGGTAGTGGCTGTCGTGCGGACCCGGTGACGACTCGGGGTGGTACTGGACCGAGAAGACGGGCTTGTCGGTCACGCGCAGGCCTTCGTTCGAGCCGTCGAACAGCGAGACGTGGCTGACCTCGACGTTCTTGGGCAGCGATTCCGGGATCACCACGAAGCCGTGGTTCTGGCTGGTGATCTCGACCTTGCCGGTCGCCAGGTCCTTGACCGGGTGGTTCGCGCCGCGGTGGCCGTGATGCATCTTCTTGGTCTTGCCGCCCATGGCCAGCGCCAGAAGCTGGTGTCCCAGGCAGATGCCGAAGATGGGCATGCCCGCGTCGATCAGGCTGCGCAGGGTGGGGATGGCGTATTTGCCGGTCGCGGCCGGATCGCCTGGGCCGTTGGACAGGAAGACGCCGTCGGGCTTCTTCGCCATGATTTCTTCGGCGGTCGCTGTCGCGGGCACGACCGTCACCTTACAGCCCGCGGACGCGAGGGAGCGCAGGATGTTGCGCTTGGCGCCGTAATCGACGGCGACGATGTTGAACTGCGCTTTGCCGAGCTTGCCGTAGCCCTTGCCCAGCGCCCAGCGCGTCTCGCTCCAGTCGTAGCTCTGCCGGCATGACACTTCGAGCGCCAGGTCCATGCCCTCGAGGCCGGGCCATTTGGCGGCCTTGGCCTGCAAGGCGTCCAGGTCGAACTTGCCGTCGGGCGCATGGCAGATGGCGCCGTTGGGCGCGCCCAAATCGCGGATGCGCCGGGTCAGTGCGCGCGTGTCGATGCCCGAGAGGCCGACCAGGTCGTAGGATTTGAGCCAGGCGTCCAGGTGCCGCGTGGCGCGGAAGTTGGACGGCTCGGTGATGTCGGCGCGCAGGATCAGGCCGCGGGCGGCGGGGGTCAGCGTTTCCAGATCCTCGGGATTGGTGCCGACATTGCCGATATGGGGGAAGGTGAAGGTGATGATCTGCCCGGCATAGGAGGGGTCGGTCAGGATTTCCTGATAGCCGGTCAGGGAGGTGTTGAAGCAGACCTCGCCCACGGCCGAACCGGCGGCGCCCAGGCCCTTGCCCCAGAAGACCGTGCCATCGGCCAGGACCAAGGCGGCCGTGGTGCCGGGCGGAAGCGCTGCGCGCGCGGGTTGCGTGCGCGTCTGTTGGGTCTTCGTGCCGGGCATGGCCAACTCGCGAGGGGGTCGGTTGCGCGCATCCTGCCGCTGGGCGCCTGATTTCGGCTCTTGGGTGCCGAAACCTACGCGCGGACGATCAAACGCCAAGGGACAAGCGATGCGAGCGCTTTGTAAGCAAATCCCATGCCGCCGTCAAGTCACAGGAATGATGTTTTTCTAAATAAATTCAACGAGTTAGGATAATTTGGACGATTGCGTTACAGGACCCTTTGGGCTAACGTCCGGACCCTTGAGCCCGATTGGGCCTGCAGCTTCCATTCATGCTCCGCGAACAGTTCAGCGAACGCCTCAAAGAATCCCTGAAGGCCAAGGATCAGCGCGCCACGGGGACGCTGCGCCTGATGCTGGCCGCGCTGAAGGACCGCGACATCGCGGCGCGCGGCCACGGCAACACCGATGGGATCGGCGAGGACGAGATCCTGCAGATGCTGCAGACCATGGTGAAGCAGCGCCGGGAATCGATCGGCATGTACGAGAAAGGCAACCGTCCCGACCTCGTGCAGCAGGAGAAAGAGGAGATCGCCGTCATCGAGGGCTTCATGCCGAAGCAGCTCGGCGAGGCGGAGATCGATCAAGTCGCGAAGGGTGTGATTGGCGAGTTGGGCGCCTCGGGCATCAAGGACATGGGGCGCGTCATGGGCGTGCTCAAAGAGCGCTATGCCGGGCAGATCGATTTCGCCAAGGCCAGCGCGGTCGTGAAGAAACATCTCGGCTGATGAGACGGCGCGCGGAACGTCCGCGCGCCCAATAGAACCAAGCGAGCGGCACGAGCGGTGACGTTTCCGGTCCAGTTCCTCGACGAATTGCGCGCCCGCGTCGGCTTGGCCGACACGGTGGGCCGCCGCGTGCGCCTGCAGAAGCGCGGCCGCGAGCATGTCGGCCTGTGCCCGTTCCATAACGAGAAGTCGCCCTCCTTCACCCTCAACGAGGACAAGGGCTTCTTTCATTGCTTCGGCTGCGGCGCGCACGGCGACGTGATCGGCTTTGTCATGCGCACCGAAGGTCTGTCGTTCCCCGAGGCCGTCGAGCGCCTGGCCGAGCAGGCCGGCATTCCCGTGCCGCGCATGGCGCCGCAGGACCGCGAGCGCGCCGAGCAGGAGCAGTCGCTCTACACCGTGCTGGAGGCGGCCTGCGCCTGGTTCGAGGAGCAGCTTCATGCGCCCGGCGGCCGTGCCGCGCTGGCCTACCTCACGGAACGCGGCCTGAGCGAAGAGACGATCGCCCGCTTCCGCCTGGGCTTCGCGCCCGATAACCGCGGCGGGCTGAAGCGCGTGCTGGCGGCCAAGAACATCGAGGAAGCCCGCGCCATCGATGTGGGCCTTCTGCGCCGGCCGGAAGGCGGTGGTGATTCGTACGACTATTTCCGTGGCCGAATCCTGTTTCCGATCATGGACGGGCGCGGGCGCGTGATCGCCTTCGGCGGCCGCGTGATGGGCGATGGCCAGCCGAAATACCTCAACTCGCCGGAAGGCCCGCTCTTCCACAAAGGCCGCGTCCTGTTCGGCCTGTCCCACGCCCGCAACGCCGCGCGCGAGAAGCGCGACGCCGTGGTGGTCGAAGGCTACATGGACGTGATCGCGCTTCACCAAGCCGGTTTCGACCATGCCGTGGCACCCCTCGGCACCGCGCTGACGGAAGGCCAGATCCAGCTTCTGTGGAAGATCGCGCCCGAGCCCGTGCTGTGCTTCGACGGCGACGGGGCCGGCCAGCGCGCCATGTTCCGCGCCGCCGAGCGCGCGCTGCCTATCCTCGAGCCCGGCCGCTCGCTTCGTTTCGCGACCCTGCCGCAGGGTGAGGACCCCGACACGCTGGTCCGCTTCGGTGGAAAGCAGGCCATGGCCGCTGTGCTCGACCGCGTGCGTCCCCTGACCGACATCCTGTGGCAGATGGAAACGGCCGGCCGCGCCGCCGACACGCCCGAACGACGCGCCGAGGTTCGCCGCACGATCCTGGACCGGGTCCGGCAGATCGCCGATCGCAGCGTGCAAAATTATTATCAAGTTGAGATGGAAACGCGCCTCGACACCGCCTTCGGCCGCAAGCCGTTCCGCCGTGGCCAGCGCGATGCGCGCGATTTTCGGCCGCGCGGGCGGATGGCGCCCCGGCCGGGCATGGGCGCTCCAGCGCTGCGCACGGCGCATCAGGCCACGGGCAATCCCGAATCCCTTCTGTTGCGGGCCGAGCAAGGTTTCCTGGCCGCCGTCATCGTGGCTCCGGCGCTGTTGGACGAAGTGGGCGAGCAGTTGGGCTCCCGTACCTTGTCCCGGCCTGATTTGGACCGGCTGCGCCAGGAGTTGGTGCATGTTCATGCGGTCCAGCCCGACCTTGACAGAGCGGCCTTGGAAGGCCACCTCAGGGGTCGCGGCTTCGCGGAATTGCTGGAACGGGTTTTGAGCCGCGAGGTTTATGAAGCGGCGCCCTTCGCCAACCCCGCCAAGGCCCTGGAAGACCGGCGGAAAGAGTGGCTGGAGGCCTGGGAACAGCCCCATCGGCGCGAAATTTGCACGGAAATCCTCGAGGATTCCAAGGCGTTGGGCGCCGACATGACGCCGGAGCGATGGGCTCCTGTGTCGGCCAAGAAGGCACAGTTTGAGACTCTCAAGGCGAGCGACCTGACCGACGAGGACGCGGGCGTCACGGGCCTTGAGAACACGCATTGACGTAAATATTGACGTAAATCACGAACCGGCCGAGGGGCGCTTGGCCGAATTTCAGGAGTTGTGACGAGAGATGGCGAGCAAACCGGCGGTCGAAGACGAAGCTGAAATGCGCGAGGGCGCCGAAGGGCCGCTCATGGACACGATGCAGGCGGCGGTCAAGAAGATGATCACCCGCGGGCGCGACCGCGGCTTCATCACCTATGACGAGCTGAATTCGGTCCTGCCGCCGGAGAAGTTCAACTCCGAGCAGATCGAGGACACGCTCGCGATGCTCAACGAGATGGGCATCAACGTCGTCGAGAACGAGGAAACCGAGGAATCGGAGACGCCCGCCGCCGCCGACAAGGCGCCCGCGGCGAACGACGACGAGGACGACGAGAAGGCCAAGGACAAGGAAGAGGGAGAGCCCGAGGCCAAGCGCGGCAACGTCGGCGAGGACGAGCTGACCCGCACCGACGATCCCGTCCGCATGTATCTGCGCGAGATGGGCAGCGTCGAGCTTCTGTCGCGCGAGGGCGAAATCGCCATCGCCAAGCGCATCGAGGCCGGCCGCGAAAAGATGATCGGCGCGGTCTGCGACAGCCCGATGACGTTCGAGGCGCTGGTGCGCTGGCGCCAGGCGCTGCTGGACCAGACCATGCTGCTGCGTGACGTGATCGACTTGGACGCCACGATGGGCGGCCCGGTCGTGGATATGTCGGCCAAGGGCGCGCACGATTCGCCCATGAGCGAGCACGCCAAGCCCGGCGGCAAGCCCGCGATGCCGATGCCGAAGCCGATGCCTGCCAAGGCGCCGCCGCCGCCACAGCTGCGCGTGGTGGCCAAGCCGGCCAAGCCCGCCGACGGCGAGGCGCGCCCCGAGGGTGAGACGACCGAGCCGGTCGAGGAGGATGACGACGAGATCAACCTCTCCCTCGCCACCATCGAAGCCAACCTGCTGCCCGACGTCTTGAAGGCGCTCGACAAGGTCGCCCGCGCCCACAAGAACTTCGTCAAGCTGCAGGAAGACCGCGTCGAGGCCGTTCGCAAGGGCAAGGACCTGGAAGGTCCCGAGCTCAAGAAGTATCAGCGCACGCGCAAGGATCTGATGGAGAAGGTCTCCAAGGTCCGCCTCAGCAACAACCGCATCGAGGAGCTGGTCGACCAGCTCTACGGCCTGAGCAAGCGCCTGTTGACGCTGGAAAGCCAGATGCTGCGCCTGGCTGAGCGTTGCGGAGTGAAGCGCGAGGACTTCCTGCTTCAATACATGACCCACGAATCCGACCCCAACTGGATGCGCCGCGTGGGCCGTCTGTCGACCAAGGGTTGGAAGTCGTTCGGCGTGAAGTACAAGGACGAGATCAAGGAGCTGCGCCGCCAGGTCCTCGAGGTCGCCGAGATTACCGGCATGCCGATCTCGGACTACCGCCGCATGGTCACGACCGTGCAGCAGGGCGACCGCGAATCGAACCAGGCCAAGAAGGAAATGATCGAGGCCAACCTGCGCCTCGTGATCTCGATCGCGAAGAAGTACACGAACCGCGGCCTGCAGTTCCTCGACCTGATCCAGGAAGGCAACATTGGCCTGATGAAGGCGGTGGACAAGTTCGAATACCGCCGCGGTTACAAGTTCTCGACCTACGCCACCTGGTGGATCCGGCAGGCCATCACCCGCTCGATCGCTGACCAGGCGCGCACCATCCGTATCCCCGTGCACATGATCGAGACGATCAACAAGCTGGTGCGCACCTCGCGCCAGGCCCTGCACGAGATCGGCCGCGAGCCCACGCCCGAGGAATTGGCGCTGAAGCTCAACATGCCGCTGGAGAAGGTGCGGAAAGTTCTCAAGATCGCCAAGGAGCCGATCAGCCTCGAAACGCCGATCGGCGACGAGGAAGACAGCCATCTCGGCGATTTCATCGAGGACAAGAACGCGGTCCAGCCGCTGGATGCCGCCATCCACGGCAACTTGCGCGAATCGACCACGCTGGTCCTGGCCACGCTGACCGCGCGCGAGGAGCGCGTGCTGCGCATGCGTTTCGGCATCGGCATGAACACCGATCACACGTTGGAAGAGGTCGGTCAGCAGTTCTCGGTCACGCGCGAACGCATACGACAGATCGAGGCCAAGGCGCTGCGCAAGCTCAAGCACCCCAGCCGGTCGCGCAAGCTGCGCAGTTTCCTCGACACCTGAGCCTTGCGGGCCCCCGGACGCCTGTGAGGCGTCCGGGGGCTCGTAGCTCAGCGGTAGAGCGGGCTGTTTATAACAGTCAGGTCGCGGGTTCGAATCCCGCCGGGCCTACCACGCCATCCCATCTCATTCGACCGAACGTCTTGCGGGTGTGCCGGGATCGCGCGATCCTAGCGCTCGCTGCGCGCCTGGGGGCCTGTAGTTCAGTTGGTAGAACAGACCGCTCATAACGGTTTAGTCGCAGGTTCGAGTCCTGCCGGGCCCACCATCCGCCTCCGCCAAGGCTTCGGCGTGACTATCGTCCACAGGGGCAACGCTCAGCCTGTTCGCCGCGGCCCTTTCACCACCGCGCCATGGCGCACGGTCCAATCCTCCATGGCCTTCAGGATAGGCTGGAGCGATCTGCCCCGCGCCGTCAGTCGGTAGTCCACGCGCGGTGGAATCTCGCCATAGTCCCTGCGCTCCACGAGGCCATCGGCCTCCATCTCGCGCAGCTGTCGGGCCAGCGTGCGGTGGGTGATGCCGCCCAGGTTTCGCTGCAGCGCGTTGAAGCGCTGCTCACCCTGAAGCAGCCAGAAGATCACCATCAGCTTCCAACGCCCGGACACAAGCTGGAGCGCCGTCTCGGCGGGGCAGGCGGGTTTCGCGACCATGGGCGGTATCCTCAAGGACCGTACTGGCAATGGGTATTATAAGAGCAAATATCTTCTCCATGCGCGGGGCAGACGGCCTCGCAGAGAGGAATAGGAACATGAAGAAAATCGCAGAGGTGAAGCGCCCGCATGGCGGCCATTGGGTTGGGGACGGGTTTCCGGTGCGCACGCTCTTTTCTTATGGTGGCGACAGCGCGGCGGTCAGCCCGTTCCTGCTGTTCGATTATGCGGGCCCGCACGAGTTCGGGCCTTCGCGAACGCCGCGCGGCGTCGGCCAGCATCCCCATCGCGGCTTCGAGACCGTCACCATCGTCTACGAGGGCGAGGTCTCGCACCGGGATTCGACCGGCCAGGGCGGCACCATCGGCCCGGGCGACGTGCAGTGGATGACGGCCGCGGGCGGAATTCTGCATGAGGAATTCCATTCGCCTTCGTTCGCGAAGACCGGCGGCACGTTCCGCGTGGTGCAGCTCTGGGTCAATCTGCCCGCCAGCGCGAAGATGACGGCGCCCGGCTATCAGGCGATCACCGACGCCATGATCCCCGCCGTCGATCTGGCCGCTGGCGCCGGGCGCGTGCGCGTGATCGCGGGCCAGTTTGGCGGCACCAAGGGGCCGGCGCGCAGCTTCACGCCGGTCAACCTGTGGGACGTCCGTTTGCGCGGTGGCGGCAAAACGCAGTTCGACCTGCCCGAAGGTCACAACGCGATGATCGCGGTGCTGACCGTTCGCGTGACGGTCAACGGCCAGGCGGCGGGCGAGGCGGAAATCGTCCGCTTCGAGCGCGCGGGTTCGCACGTTGAACTGCGCGCGGACGAGGATGCGATCGTGCTGGTCTTAACCGGCGAGCCGATCGACGAACCGGTCGTCGGTCATGGCCCGTTCGTGATGAACAGCGCGGCGGAAATCCGCCAGGCCGTCGAAGATTTCAACAAGGGCCGCTTCGGCGAAATGGCGCATTGATGGCATGAGAGGCACAACGCCGGCCGCCGTGGACGATGCTGCACTGCGAGACAGACCCATCGGCGTGGCGGCCGCGCGGGCGTAGACTGTTACCCAGGACCGGGGAAGACCAGCCCAGCAACCTGTTGCGGGAGAACCCCTATGACCGTCGCAGCCATTCTGAAATCAAAGGGTGACCGGGTCGCCACCACGCGGCCTGACACGACGATCGAGACGGTGGCCCACCGTCTCAGGATCGAAGGCATCGGCGCGCTCGTCGTCAGCGAGGACGGCCGCCGCGTGGCCGGCATCATCTCGGAACGTGACATCGTCCGCGGCCTGGCCGAACACGGCAATGAGGCGCTGACCATGCCGGTCTCGGCGCTGATGACCGCGGGCGTTACCACCTGCGTGCCCGAGACGACCGTGAACCAGGTGATGGGCCACATGACGCGCGGGCGCATTCGCCATCTGCCCGTCACGGTCGAGGGCCGCCTGGCCGGCATCGTCAGCATCGGCGACGTAGTCAAGCACCGGCTGGACGAGATGGAAACCGAAGTCCAGCACCTGCGCGACTACATCACCGCGCACTAGGCGCGCGGCGCGCGATCTTCCAATCCTCGGCGCCGGCCACGCGCGCCAGGATCCAGCTCTTTTCCGCGATCGCCGCTTTCCGCTGCGTGACGTACGCCGAGACCGTGAGCCGGATCTGGCCGTCGGCGGTGCGTTCGTAGATGCACGGGGCGACCGAGCCGTCGCTGAACTCGGCCGTGGAGTTGCCTTGCGTGCCCTGGTCGCCGTCATCGAGGGCGACGCGGCAGCCGGGGTAGGCGTGGCTGTGGGCCAGGCGGAACATGGCGTTCACTTTCTGGCAGACGCCCGAAAGGGGGGGGCTGCGTGGAAGGGCGGGCCCCTATATAACCCAATACGAGCCCGCCGGGGCCGTTTCGGCGGGCATTTTACGTCGCGCAAGGACCGCCCATGGCCGCCTACCAGTACATTTATGTGATGAAGGGCCTGACCAAGACCTATCCGGGTCAGCGTCAGGTCCTCAAGGACATCTGGCTGTCGTTCCTGCCGGGCGCCAAGATCGGCGTGCTGGGCCTGAACGGCTCGGGCAAATCCACGCTGCTCAAGGTCATGGCGGGCCTGGACCAGGACGTATCCGGCGAAGCCTGGGCCGCCGAGGGCGTCAAGGTCGGCTTCCTGTCGCAGGAACCCCAACTCGATCCCAAGAAGGACGTGCTGGCCAACGTCATGGAGGGCGTGGCCGAGGCCAAGGCGCTCATGGACCGCTTCGAGGCCGTCAGCGCGCGCTTCGGCGAGGATTTGAGTGCCGAGGACATGGACAAGCTGATCGCCGAGCAGGCCGAGCTGCAGGAGAAGATCGACGCGGTCAACGCGTGGGAGTTGGACCGCACCATCGAGATCGCCATGGACGCGTTGCGCTGTCCGCCGGGTGATGCGTTGGTCGAGCCGCTGTCGGGCGGCGAGCGCCGTCGCGTGGCCCTATGCCGTCTGCTGTTGTCCCGCCCCGATATCCTGCTGCTCGACGAGCCTACCAACCATCTGGACGCCGAATCGGTGGCCTGGCTGGAGCGGTTCCTCGGCGATTATCCGGGCACGGTCGTCGCCGTCACCCACGACCGCTATTTCCTCGACAACGTGGCGGGTTGGATTCTGGAGTTGGATCGCGGCCGCGGTATTCCGTGGGAAGGCAATTATTCGTCCTGGCTTGATCAGAAGCAGAAGCGCCTGGCCCAGGAAGAGAAGCAGGATGAGGCGCGCCAGCGCAGCCTCGACCGTGAATTGGAATGGATCCGCGCTTCGCCGCGCGCACGCCAGGCCAAAAGCAAGGCGCGCATCACGGCGTACGAGTCTCTCTTGGCGGAAAGCCGGGACAAGACGACGGATTCGGCCCAGATCATCATTCCGGCGGGTCCGCGCCTGGGCGACGTGGTGATCGACGCCGAGCATCTGAAGAAAGGTTACGGCGACCGCCTGCTGATCGAGGATCTCAGCTTCCGCTTGCCGCCGGGCGGCATCGTGGGCGTGATCGGCCCGAACGGCGCCGGTAAGACGACCTTGTTCCGCATGATCACGGGGCAGGAAAAGCCCGATGCCGGCGCGCTCAAGCTGGGCGACACCGTCAAGCTGGGCTATGTTGACCAATCACGCGACGCGCTCGATCCCAACAAGTCGGTCTGGGAAGAGATTTCGGACGGCGCCGACGAGATCGTGCTGGGTGACCGCAAGATGCCCAGCCGCGCCTATGCGGGGGCGTTCAACTTCAAGGGCGGCGACCAGCAGAAGAAGGTCGGCCAGCTGTCGGGCGGCGAACGCAACCGGGTCCACTTGGCCAAGGTGTTGAAGAGCGGCGCCAACGTGCTGCTTCTCGACGAACCGACCAACGATTTGGACGTCGACACGCTGCGCGCGCTGGAAGAGGCGTTGCTGGAATTCGCGGGCTGCGCGGTCGTCATCAGCCATGATCGCTGGTTCCTGGACCGCATCGCGACGCACATCCTGGCCTTCGAGAGCGACAGCGCCGTCGTCTGGTTCGAGGGCAATTACGAGGATTACGAAAAGGACCGCAAACGCCGTCTGGGCGTCGAGGCGGATCAGCCGCACCGGATCAAGTACAAGAAGCTGGCGCGCTGAACGAAAAAGCGCGCGAACCGGGTTCGCGCGCTCGATCGTTTGCCGGAAAAGGGCCGGGCGGGATCAAGGGGCCTGAAGCTTGGCCACCTTGTCGCGAAGCATTCCGATGAACTCCGGAATGTTTCCATTGTTGCGCTGAAGGATGCCGACGAAATCGTCGCGCTGCGTGACCACCATGCTGATGTTGGTGACCACGACGTCGATGATCTTAAGCCCCTTGCCGTCGACCTGGCGGACACGCCAATCGATCCGGAGAGACTGATCCGCCGGATTGCCCGAAACGATCTGGCTGGTGACCCAGGAACCGGCCTTGCCGTCCGGGCGGGCGGCGCCGATTTCCAGGTTCTGCCCGTTGTAGACGCTGGCCATGCGCGACGAATAAGTTTGCACGATCAGTTTTTCGAACAGCGACAGATATCCCTGGCGCTCCTGCTCGGTCATCTTGTTCCAATAACCACCGACGCAGAAGATGGCGATGGCTTTGATGTCAAAGCCTTCGCGCAGGATGTCCTCGAAGACCTTATCGCGTTGGGCCTTCGGCGCATCGGCCTTGAGCACCGCGATCGCGCGGTCGGCCAGCCCCTTCACAAAGATTCGCGATTCGTCCTCCAGCGGGCCGGCGGAAACCGCGGGCGCCATGGCTAAAAGGGAAACCGCGAAGAGGCCGGAGAGAAACGCGCGTCTGATCATGGCAGCTGGAACGGTGAATGGGGTCAGGAAGCGGGCTTGGCGACGAGCGAGGGCGCCGGTGCCGCGGGCGTCTCGGCCGCCGGAGCGGGTGCTGGGTTCCGCGGCGGCGGCGGTTCGGCGATCTTCTCGTCGTCCGGGAAGTCGTAGGAAATGCTCGGCGCGGGCAGGTTCATGCCGGGCGCGCCGTTGTTGATTTCGTCATTCCGGCGCTGGCGATAGAGGCTTCGGATCGTGGCATAGAAGTCGACCGAGGTGCGCTCCAACTCATCCAAGGGCTCGATGACCTCGGACCGCCTGTCGATGCCTCCAACCGCGGCGCGGGCAAAGAGTTCCGGCGTGCCGATAAACCAGCCAAGCGGATCGGCCACGGCATCGACGCCCAAGCCGATGGCGTCGCGGATGTTGGACGGGCCGAAGATCGGCAGCATGATGTAAGGGCCTTCGTCGAAGCCCCAGACGGCCAAGGTCTGACCGAAATCTTCCTCGTGGCGCTGCAGGCCGTATTGGCCGGCGACGTCGAACATGCCGCCCATGCCCATGATGGTGTTCACCGTCATGCGCATCAAAGTTTCCATGGCGCGGCCCATGTTGCCCTGGAGCACGTCGTTGCCGAAGGTGACCGGCGCGCGCAGATTGGCCAGGACGCGGCGGATGACCGCGCGCGTGTCGTCGGGCAGCGACCAGCGATACCCCTCGGCCACCGGCTTCAGGAGGTATTTGTCGAAGGCCATATTGAATTCAAAGACCGTCCGGTTCGTCGGCTCGAGCGGATCGTTCGCTTCGTCAAACGACTTGCGCGCTTCGGGGTCGGTCGGCGGCGTCGCGCATGCGCTCATCAGCATGGCGGCCAGCGCAACCCCACAGATGCGCGCACTAAACCGGAAAAAGCTTTTGTTTTTCATTGTGCGACCAGACTTACCCGTAGATCCGAGCTGTTGCACCCACAATCAAACCGAGAATTTCACACTGTTCGGTCTGAGCGGTCCCCCTGGTTCACTGCACAAGCAGTCGCATCGGCGGCCGGCCGCCTGCTTTCGCGCCGATATATCTAGCGCGAAGCAGCCGCCCACCCCTCGATTTGCGTGGGTACCATAGGCTTACGGGAAACTCCAGTCCGCCCAAGAGCCTAGGGGTGCAGAATTTACGCACTGTGGCGGGAGGGCTACAGGTACAGTATTATAATTTTATTCCTAACATAAAGATATTGTTATATGTCGAATTCATCTTATATCCTTGTTCAAGGTGAACCCCAGTGGCGAGGAAACCCTTTCGTGGGCATCCCCGAAATTCTTGCGAGCCTCAAGGCGGCTGGGGAAACCAGCCGGCTTCGCTTGCTCGCGCTTTGCGCCCAGGGCGAATTGACGGTTTCCGAGCTGACCCGCGTCCTGGGCCAAAGCCAGCCGGGCGTGTCGCGCCATTTGAAGCTTCTGTGCGAAGCCGGCTTGCTCGACCGGGCGCGGGAAGGCTCGTCCGTTTTCTATGGTCTGGCGCAGCGGGGTGACGGCGCCCGCATCGCGCGCGCCTTGCTGGCGCTGCTGCCCGGCGACGACTCCTTATTCATGCGCGACCGGCAGCGCCTCTCGTCCGTCGCCGAGGAGCGGCGTGAAGGGGCCGCGCGCTATTTCCGCGAGAACGCCGAGAAATGGGACGCCGTGCGCTCGCTGTATGTGGACGAGACCGAGGTCGAGCGCGCGCTGCTCGGCTTGGTCCAGGCCCCCGAGGGCGCCGAGCTGGTCGATGTCGGCACGGGCACGGGCCGTATGCTGAACGTGCTGGCGCCCAAGGTGCGCCATGCCGTCGGCGTCGATCTGTCACGCGAGATGCTGGCCGTGGCGCGCGCCAATCTGGAGCGCGCGGGCCTGGGCAATTGCGTGGTGCGCCAGGGCGATATGTACAACCTGCCGTTCCCGCCGGCGTCGTTCGATATCGCGACCATCCATCAGGTGCTGCATTTCGCCGACCGCCCGGCGGACGTTGTCGCCGAGGCCGCGCGCGTACTGAAACCCGGGGGGCAAATGCTGATCGTCGATTTCGCGCCGCACGATTTGGAATATCTACGCGAAGAACATGCCCACCGTCGTCTCGGCTTCACGGACGGTCAGGTCCGCGATTGGTGCCAGGGCGCCAAGCTCGACCTGATCGAGACGGCGCGGCTCGACGGCGACCCGTTGACCGTCTGTATCTGGCAGGCGCGCGCCTTGGGCGCCGCGCACCAGGTGGAGCAAGCGGCATGAGCAGCCCTGCCCCCCAACGCTTCGCCATGCTGCCCTATGCGGCGCCTGAGACGCAGCGGCCGCTGGTTTCGTTCGAGTTCTTTCCGCCCAAGACGGCGGAGATGGAGGCCCGTCTGTGGGACGCGGTGAAGCGTCTGGAACCCCTGGCGCCGCGCTTCGTCTCCGTCACCTATGGCGCGGGCGGTTCGACCCGCGAGCGCACCCACAACACGGTGCGCCGCATCCTCAGTGAAACCACCCTCACGCCCGCCGCGCACTTGACCTGCGTGGGTGCGACGCGGGAAGAGGTGGATGAGGTCGCGCGCGAATACTGGGACAGCGGCGTGCGCCATATCGTGGCCCTGCGTGGCGATTCGCCGGAGGGCATGGGCGGCTACAAGCCGCATCCGGGTGGCTATCCTTATGCCGTCGACCTCGTGGCGGGGTTGCGGAAGATCGGCGACTTCGAGATCAGCGTCGCGGCCTATCCGGAGACCCATCCGGACGCAGCCGATCACGGCGCCGACCTCGACAATTTGAAGCGAAAGATCGACGCGGGCGCGACACGGGCGATCACGCAGTATTTCTTCGAGGGGCACGCCTTCCTCGATTTTGTGGAGCGCGCGCGCAAGGCCAGTATCACCGTACCGATCGTGCCGGGCATCCTGCCCGTGACCAATTTCCAGCAGGTGGTGAAGTTCAGCGCGGCCTGCGGCGCGGCCGTGCCGCCATGGCTCGCCCGCCTGTTCGACGGGCTGGACGGCGATCCCGAGACGCGCCGTCTGGTGGCGGCGACGGTGGCTGCCGAGCAATGCCGTCTTCTGCAGGCCAACGGGATCAACGAATTCCACTTCTACACCCTGAACCGCGCCGACCTTGCCTATGCCATCTGCCACGTGCTGGGGCTGCGTCCGGTGAATGCTGCGAGCGCCGCGTCATGACGATTCTCGACCGCCCCCAACGCATCCAGGCGCTGGAACACGCGCTGAAGAACCGCATCCTCATCCTCGACGGCGCCATGGGCACGATGATCCAGCGCCATAAGCTGGAGGAGCCGGATTTCCGCGGCCAGCGTTTCCACAATTGGCCGAAGGACCTTAAAGGTAACCTGGATTTCTTGACGCTGACCCGGCCGGACATCATCAGTGGCATCCACGACGCCTATCTGGCGGTGGGCGCGGATATCGTCGAGACCAACACCTTCAGCTCGACCCGCATCGCCCAGGGCGACTACGCGGCCGAGGATCTGGTGCGCGAGTTGAACCTGGAAGGCGCCAGGCTGGCGCGCGCCGCGGCGGATGCCCATTCGACGCCGGACCGCCCGCGCTTCGTGGCCGGCGTGCTGGGGCCGACCAACCGCACGGCGTCGATCTCGCCGGATGTGAACAACCCCGGCTTCCGTAACACCAGCTTCGACGCGCTGGTCGAAACCTATGCCGAAGCCGTGCAGGCGCTGATCGACGGCGGCGCCGACCTTTTGATGGTCGAGACCGTGTTCGACACGCTCAACTGCAAGGCCGCCTTGTTCGCCATCGACGACCGGCTGCAGGCCAATGGCTTGCGCCTGCCGATCATGATTTCGGGCACCATCACCGATGCCTCGGGCCGCACCCTGTCGGGGCAGACGGCCGAGGCGTTCTGGTACTCGGTGCGTCACGCGGGGCCGGTCACCATCGGTCTCAACTGCGCACTGGGCGCCAAGGATCTGCGCCCCCATATCGAGGCGCTGTCGCGCGTGGCCGACGTGCGTATCAGTTGCCACCCCAACGCGGGGCTTCCCAACGCCTTCGGCGGCTATGACGAGACGCCGGAATACATGGCCGGCATGTTGGAGGAGTTCGCCCAGAGCGGGTTCCTCAACATCGTCGGCGGTTGCTGCGGCACCACGCCCGAGCACATCGCGGCCATCGCCAAGGCGGTCGAGAAAATGCCGCCGCGCGAGCCGATGAAGCCGCCGGTGCGTTGCCGACTGGCTGGGCTGGAGCCGCTGGAGATCGGTCCGGAGACGAATTTCTTGAACGTGGGCGAGCGCACCAACGTGACCGGCTCGGCCAAGTTCGCCGAACTGATCCGGGCCAACAATTATGACGCCGCGCTCGATGTCGCGCGCCAGCAGGTTCAGAACGGCGCCCAGATCATCGACGTGAACATGGACGAAGGCATGCTCGATTCCGAGCAGGCCATGGAGACGTTCCTGAAGTTGATCGCGTCGGAGCCCGACATCAGCCGGGTGCCGTTGATGATCGATTCGTCAAAGTGGTCGGTGATCGAGGCCGGCCTGAAATGCGTTCAGGCCAAGCCGATCGTCAATTCGATCAGTTTGAAGGAGGGCGAAGAGCCGTTCCTGAAGCAGGCGCGGCTCGCGCGCCGCTATGGCGCAGCCGTCGTGGTCATGGCGTTCGACGAAGCTGGCCAGGCCGATACAGCCGAGCGCAAGGTCGAGATCTGCAAGCGCTGCTACAAGCTTCTGACAGAACAGGCCGGCATTCCACCCGAGGACATCGTCTTCGATCCCAACATCTTCGCCGTGGCGACCGGCATCGAGGAGCATAACGATTACGCCAACGCCTATTTCGAAGCCACCAAGCGGATCAAGGCAGAGCTTCCGCATGTCATGGTCAGCGGCGGCGTCAGCAACGTCTCGTTTTCGTTCCGTGGCAACAATCAGGTGCGCGAGGCTATCCACTCGGCCTTTCTCTATCACGCCATCAAGGCCGGTATGGATATGGGCATCGTCAATGCGGGCCAGCTGGCGGTCTACGATGCGCTGCCCGCGGATCTGCGCGAACGCGTCGAGGATGTGCTGCTGAACCGCCGGCCCGATTCGACCGAGCGCCTGCTTGAGATCGCAGAGCGGTACCGCGGCGCGGGTGTCGCCAAGAGAGAAGTCGACCTCACTTGGCGCGAGCGCCCCGTCGAGCAGCGGCTGACCCACGCCCTGGTCAATGGCATCGCCGAATATGTCGTCGAGGATGCCGAGGAGGCGCGGCAGAAATTCGCGCGCCCGATCCAGGTGATCGAAGGGCCGTTGATGGACGGCATGAACGTGGTCGGCGACCTGTTCGGCGCGGGCAAGATGTTCCTGCCCCAGGTGGTGAAAAGCGCGCGCGTGATGAAGCGCGCCGTGGCGCACCTGGTGCCGTTCATTGAGGCCGAACGTCTGGCGGGCGCCAATGTGACGTCGAACGGCAAGATCGTGATGGCCACCGTGAAGGGCGACGTCCACGACATCGGCAAAAACATTGTTGGCGTGGTGTTGCAGTGCAACGGCTACGACGTGGTCGATCTGGGCGTCATGGTTTCGGCCGCGAAGATTCTGGAGACGGCCAAGGAGCAGGGCGCCGACATCATCGGCCTCTCGGGCCTGATCACGCCTTCGCTCGAGGAGATGTGCCACGTCGCGGCCGAGATGGAACGGCAGGGGTTCAAGCTGCCGCTGCTGATCGGCGGCGCCACCACCTCGAAGGTCCACACGGCGGTTAAGATCGCGCCGCGCTATTCCGGCCCGGTCATTTACGTGCCCGATGCCTCGCGCAGCGTCTCGGTCGCCAGCGGCCTGCTGAGCGACGAGCTGCGCGATGCCGCGGTGGAGAAGGTCCGGCAGGACTATATCAAGGTGCGCAGCGCGCACGAAAAGAAGGGCGAGCGCGGCCAGCGCCAGCCGATCGCGGCCGCGCGCGCCAACCGCAAATCCATCGATTGGAGCCGCGTGACGCCGCCCAAGCCGAGCTTCCTGGGGCTCAAGTCGTTCGCCAACTATCCGCTCAGCGAGTTGGTCGAGCGCATCGACTGGACGCCGTTCTTCCGCACCTGGGAACTGGCGGGCCACTATCCACGCATCCTCGAGGACAAGGTGGTGGGTGAGACGGCGCGCAGCTTGTTCAAGGACGCCAAGGAGATGCTCGCGCGCATCGTGGGCGAGGGGTTGCTGGAGGCGCGAGCCGTGATCGGCTTCTTCCCCGCCAACCGGGTGGGCGACGACGACATCGCGCTCTATGCCGGCGATGATCGCAAGACGGTGCGCGCCACGATCCACACGCTGCGCCAGCAGATGGCGCGCGAGGCCGGCCGGCCCAATTTGGCGTTGGCCGATTTCGTGGCGCCCGCGGATTCGGGCCTCAAGGACTATATCGGCGGTTTCGCCGTCACGGCCGGCATCGGCACGCAGGAGCTTGCGACGTCGTACGAGAAGCAGCACGACGACTATTCCAGCATCATGGTCAAGGCGCTGGCCGACCGCCTGGCCGAGGCTTTCGCCGAGCGGATGCACGAGCGCGTGCGCAAGGAATTCTGGGGCTATGCCGCCGACGAGGCGTTGGACAACGACGCCCTGATCCAGGAGCGTTACCAGGGCATCCGTCCGGCGCCGGGCTATCCGGCCTGCCCGGACCACACGGAGAAGGCCACTCTGTTCGCGCTGCTGGAGGCCGAGGCGCGGGCGGGAATCCAGCTGACCGAGGGTTTCGCCATGATGCCGGCCTCCTCCGTCTCGGGCTTCTATTTCTGGCACCCCGACGCCGAGTATTTCGGCGTGGGCCGCATCGACCGCGACCAGGTCGAGGATTATGCCCGCCGTAAGGGCATGGACCTGCTGACGGCCGAGCGGTGGCTTGCGCCCAATCTGTCCTACGACCGCTAGCTTCGCCGTTTCGTTCCTGTTGAACCGGCGGGCCGCCCGCGATTAAGTGTCGCCCGGGCGGGCGTCCGCCCCCCCCAGCGGGATGGTCCATGCAGCGTTTCTCCATCGTCAGCCTCGCGCGCAACGCGCTGACCGGTCACAAGGACTGGCCGCGCTATTGGCGCAGCCCCAAGCCGAAGGCCGCCTATGACGCCGTCATCGTCGGCGGCGGCGGGCATGGGCTGGCGACCGCCTATTACCTGGCCAAGGAGCATGGCGTCCGCAACGTGGCCGTCTTGGAGAAGGGCTGGCTCGGCGGTGGCAACACGGGCCGCAACACCACCATCGTGCGCTCCAACTATCTATGGGACGAAAGCGCGCATCTCTACGAGCACAGCCTGAAGCTGTTCGAGGGCCTGTCGCAGGACCTCAACTACAACGTGATGCCGAGCCAGCGCGGCGTGCTCAACCTGGCGCACAATCTGGGTGATGTGCGCGAGGGCATTCGCCGCGTCAACGCCAACCGCCTGAACGGCGTTGACGCCGAATGGCTGACGCCCGCCCAGGTGAAGGCATTCTGCCCGATCGTCAGCATTTCGCCGTCCATGCGCTATCCCGTCATGGGCGCGACGCTCCAGCGCCGTGCGGGCGTCGCGCGCCATGACGCTGTGGCTTGGGGCTTCGCGCGCGCGGCCGATGCGCTGGGCGTCGACATCATCCAGAACTGCGAGGTCATGGGCTTCGACATCCGCCAGGGCCGGGTGCATGGCCTACGCACGACGCAGGGCGAAATCGCCACGACCAAAGTCGGCATCGTGGCCGCGGGACACAATTCGGTCTTGTGCGATATGGCGGGCGTGCGCTTGCCGATCCAGAGCCATCCTCTTCAAGCGCTCGTCTCGGAGCCCATCAAGCCGATCCATCCTTGCGTCGTCATGTCGAACGCCGTCCACGTCTATGTCAGCCAGTCGGACAAGGGCGAGCTGGTCATGGGCGCGGGCATCGACAGCTTCAACTCCTATGCCCAGCGTGGCTCCTTCCCGGTCATCGAGCACCAGATGGCCGCCGTCTTGGAGCTGTTCCCGATTTTCAGCCGCCTCAGGATGATGCGTACATGGGGCGGCATCGTGGATGTCTGTCCCGACGCCTCGCCCATCATCGGGCGCCTCCCCGTCGAGGGGCTTTACCTCAACGGCGGCTGGGGCACGGGCGGCTTCAAGGCCACGCCCGGCTCGGGCCATGTCTTCGCACACACGATCGCGCAGGAGGCGCCGCATCCGCTCGCCGCGCCCTTCGCCTTCGAACGCTTCACCTCCGGCGCACTGATCGACGAGCACGGCGCCGCCGCGGTCGCGCATTGAGGACGCCATGCTGCTGATCCCCTGTCCCTGGTGTGGCGAACGCGACGAGACGGAGTTCCGCTATGGCGGCCAGGCGCATGTCGCGCGCCCGCTCGATCCGAATGCGACCGGCGACGCCGCGTGGGCCGAATACCTGTTCATGCGCGACAATCCGAAAGGCTGGTTCCGCGAGCGCTGGAATCATGCGGCGGGCTGCCGGCGCTGGTTCAACATGGTGCGCCACACGATCACGCACGAGATCGCGTCGGTCTATAAGCCGGGCGATCCCAAGCCAGAGCTGCCCGAATGACCGGCCACCGGCTGCCATCGGGCGGGCGCATCGACCGCGCGCGGCCCTTGTCGTTCAGGTTCGCGGGCCGCCGCTATCAAGGCTTCGCGGGCGACACGCTGGCCTCTGCCTTGATCGCCAACGACGCGCTTCTGGTCGGCCGCAGTTTCAAATATCACCGGCCGCGCGGCATCTATGCCGCGGGCGCCGAGGAGCCGAACGCGCTGGTGCAGTTGGGTGCGGGCGCCTACAGCGAGCCCAACGCGCGCGCGACCCAGGTCGAGCTGTATGACGGCCTCACCGCCGATGCGGTGAATGCCTGGCCGAGCCTGGAATGGGATCTCGGCGCGCTCACGGGCCTGGTCTCGGGCCTGTTCGTCGCGGGCTTCTACTACAAGACGTTCATGTGGCCGCGCGCGTTCTGGAACCGCGTCTACGAGCCCGCCATCCGCCGCATGGCGGGGCTGGGCAAGGCGCCGCGAGAGGCCGATCCCGACCTCTACGACAAAGTCCACGTCCATGCCGACGTGCTGGTCGCGGGCAGCGGGCCCGCGGGCCTGGCCGCGGCGCTGGCCGCCGCGCGCGCGGGCGCGGACGTCTTGATCGCCGACGAGCAGGCAGAGTTGGGCGGCTCGCTTCTGGCCGCGCGCGGAACGCTGGACGCGTGGCTGCGTGCTACGCTGGATGAGCTGCGCGGCATGCCCAACGTGCGCCTTCTGCCGCGCACGACCGTGTTCGGCTATTACGACCATAATTATCTCTGCCTGTTGGAGCGGCGCACCGACCATCTGGGTCCGGCGGCGCCCGCGGGTTTGTCGCGCCAACGCCTGTGGCATGTCCGCGCGCGCCAGGTGGTGCTGGCGACGGGCGCGCATGAGCGGCCATTGGTCTTCGCGGGCAACGACCGGCCCGGCGTCATGCTGGCCGGCGCGGTCTCGACCTACATCAACCGCTATGCCGCCGTGCCGGGCAAACGCGCCGTGGTGTTTGCGAACAACGACGGCGCCTACCGCACGGCACTCGACTTGGCCGAGGCCGGCGCGCAGGTGCTGGCCGTGGTCGATCCGCGCGAATCGTCTCCTGGAGATCTGCCCGCGCAAGTGCGCGCGCGGGGTATCGAGATTCTAAACGGTCAGGCCGTCGCCGCCGCAACCGGCGGCAAGCGGCTGGAAGCGGTTTCCATCGGCCCGCTCGGCGGTGGGGCGGCGCGCGGCGTGGCCTGCGACCTCTTGGCCGTCTCCGGCGGCTGGAGCCCGGTCGTCCATTTGTTCAGCCAGTCTCAGGGCAAGCTGCGCTGGGACGAGGCCAAGTCGTGCTTCGTGCCGGGCACGGCTGCCCAGGCCCAGCGCTCGGTGGGTGCCGCCAACGGCACCTTCGCCCTGGGTGCGGCCCTGGCTGAGGGCCTGAACGCCGGAGCGGAAGCGGCGAAGGACGTGGGCTTTGGCGGCTGGCGTGCGCCCGAACCTCCTATCGTGGACGATCCCAAGGAAGCGCCACCCCATCCGCTCTGGCAGGTGCCGGGCGCAGAAGGGCGAGGCAAATCCTTCGTAGACTTCCAGAACGACGTGACCGCGTCCGACCTGCGGCTGGCCGCGCGCGAGGGCTTCGAATCGGTCGAGCATCTGAAGCGCTACACCACCACCGGCATGGCGACCGACCAGGGCAAGACCTCCAACGTCAACGCGCTGGCGATTTTGTCCGACGCCACAGGCCGCGCCATTCCGGCGACGGGTACCACGACGTTCCGCGCGCCCTACACGCCGGTCACCTATGGCGCCATGGCCGGGCGCGACCGCGGCGACCGGCTCGATCCCATCCGCGTGACGCCGATTCATTCCTGGCATGTCGCGCGTGGCGCCGCGTTCGAGGATGTCGGCCAGTGGAAGCGACCCTGGTACTACCCGCAAGGCGGCGAGGACATGCACGCCGCCGTGCGCCGCGAGGCCAAGGCGGTGCGGACCTCTCTGGGCGTGCTGGACGCCTCGACGCTCGGCAAGATCGATGTGCGTGGGCCCGACGCGGCCGAGTTCCTGGACCGCGTCTACACCAACGGGTTTCGTAAGCTTGGCGTGGGGCGCTGCCGCTACGGCCTCATGTGCCGCGACGACGGCATGGTGTTCGACGACGGCGTCACCACGCGGCTGGCCGACGACCATTTCTTCATGACCACGACTACGGGCGGCGCCGCACGCGTCCTGGAATGGCTGGAGGAATGGCTCCAGACCGAATGGCCGCACATGAAGGTGTATCTCACCTCGGTGACCGAGCAGTGGGCCACGGTGTCCTTCGCCGGTCCGCGCGCGGGCGACGTGTTGCGCGAACTGGCGCCCGCTGTGGCGGTGGACGAGGAGTCTTTCCCGTTCCTCTCCATGCGCGAAGGCGTGGTGGCCGGCCTGCTCGCGCGCATCTTCCGCATCAGCTTCACGGGCGAGCCGTCTTATGAAGTGAACGTGCCGTCGCATCACGGGCTTGCGCTGTGGGAAGCCGTGATGGCGGCGGGCGAGAAGCACGGCATCACGCCCTACGGCACCGAGGCCATGCATGTTCTGCGCGCCGAGAAGGGCTTTATCATCGTGGGGCAGGAGACGGACGGCACGGTCACGCCGCTCGATCTCGGCATGGACTGGATCGTCTCGAAGCAGAAGGACTTCCTGGGCAAGCGCTCGTTCGCGCGGCCCGACACATCGCGCGCCGACCGCAAGCAGCTGGTGGGGCTTCTGCCCGCCGATCCGGCCGAGGTGCTGCCGGAGGGCGCGCAACTGGTCTGGGATGCGGCCGAATCGCCCGTCCGCATGGTCGGCCACGTCACCTCCAGCTATTGGAGCCCCAATCTCGGCCGTGGCTTCGCGCTGGCGCTGGTGAAGGGCGGCCGCGACCACCACGGCAAGACCATCTTGGCACCGCTGGCGGGCAAGACCGTCGCGGCCCGCATCGTCGCGCCCAATTTCCTCGATGAGGGAGGCAAGCCGCTCCATGGCTAATCCCGCCCTTTTCGGACGGCGGCGCAGCCCGCTCCAGGATCACGACGCCGCCCTGGTGCGCGGCGCCGTCGCCGGCCCGCGCGGCGTGACGCTCAAGGAAATCCCGCATCTGGCCCAGATCACCCTGCGCGGCGATGCCGACGATGCGGACTTCATCGGCGCCGTACGCGCGGCGCTCGGTTTCGAACTTCCGCTGGCCGCCAACACGGTCGCGGTCTCGGGCGATGTGTCCGCCCTGTGGCTTGGGCCGGACGAATGGCTGGTCGTCGGTGCACCCGATTCCGAAACCGATCTGAGCATCCGCCTGAACGGGACATTGAAGGGCCAGCATGTCTTGGTCGTGGACGTGACGGCCAACCGCACGGTGCTGGAACTGTCGGGCCCCAGTGGGCGTGGCGTGCTGGAAAAGGCCTGCGGCCTCGATTTGCGCCCGCGCGCGTTCAAGCCAGGCCAGTGCGCCCAGACCAATCTGGCGCGCACGGTCGGTATCCTGGAACTGGGGCAGAGCGGCGCCTGGCGAATCTATGTCCGCAATTCCTTCGCGCTCTACCTGGCCGACTGGCTGCTCGACGCCATGGCCGAATACGCGATCGACGCGGCGCTTTAAGCGCCCCCGTCGAGCAGCGCCAGCCATTCCTCTTCGGTCAGGACGGCCACGCCAAGATTCGCGGCGTTCTTCAGCTTCGAGCCCGCGCCGGGGCCGGCCACGACATAGTCGGTCTTGCTGGAAACCGAGCCTGAGACTTTCGCGCCCAGGCTTTCGGCGCGCGCCTTGGCTTCGTGGCGGGTCATGCGCTCCAAGGTACCGGTGAAGACCACGGTCTTGCCGGCGATGGGCGAGGTGGCGGCGGGCCGTTCGAATTCCTGCACGTCCAACTCCTGCGCCAGGGCATCCAGCGTGTCGCGGTTATGGTCCTCGGCGAAGAAGGCCAGGATGTCGTTGGCAACCGAGGGGCCGATCCCGTCGATGCTGGTCAGGTCCTGATAGGCTTGGCTTTCCGCGTCCTGCGCTTCGGTCATGGAAGCGCGCCAGGCATCCAGCGACAGGTAATGCTTGGCCAAAAGCCGCGCGGTGGCCTCGCCGACTTGCCGGATGCCGAGCGCGTACATGAAGCGGTCGAGGCCGATCTTGCGCCGCGTCTCGATGGCGTCCAGCAGGTTCGCGACCGACTGTTCGCCCCAGCCTTCGCGCTCGCGCAACGCGTCCGCCCGGTCCTTCAGGCGGAAGATGTCGACCGGCCCGCGCAAGAGCCCATCGGCGAAGAACGCCTCGATATGCTTGTAGCCCAACCCCTCGATGTCGAAGGCCGCGCGCGAGACGAAGTGACGCAGCCGCTCCACGGCTTGGGCGGGGCAGTTGAGCCCGCCGGTGCAGCGGCGCGCGACCTCGCCCTCGGGCCGCACTGCCAGGCTGCCGCATTCCGGGCAATGGTCGGGAAAGACGAACGGTTTCGAATTCTTCGGGCGCTTGGCCTTCACCGCTTCGACGACCTGGGGAATCACATCGCCCGCGCGCTGGATGACGACCGTATCGCCCACGCGCACGTCCTTGCGCCCGATCTCGTCCTCGTTATGCAGCGTCGCGCGCGAAACCACCACGCCGCCGACCGTCACGGGTTCCAACTCGGCCACCGGCGTCAGCGTGCCCGTGCGCCCGACCTGGATCGTGATGGCGTTCAGCACGGTTTGCGCGCGCTCGGCGGGGAATTTGTGGGCCAGCGCCCAGCGCGGCGCGCGACTGACCTCGCCTAAACGCTGCTGCCAGTCCAGCCGGTTCACCTTGTAGACGACGCCGTCGATGTCGTAGTCCAGCTTGGCGCGCGCCTCGCCGATCGAGCGGTAGAATTCCAGTGCGTCATCCACGCCTTCGCACAGTTTCGCGCGCGGATTGACCTCGAAGCCCCATGATTTCAGCTTCTGCAGGAAGTCCCACTGGGTTTTGGCCTGCATGTCCGAGACTTCGCCCCAGCTATACGCGAAGAAGCGCAGCGGCCGCCGTGCCGTGACGGATGGATCGAGCTGGCGCACCGAGCCCGCGGCCGCGTTCCGCGGGTTGGCGAAGGGCGGCTCCTCGCGCTTCTTGCGCCGTTCGTTCAGCGCCAGGAAATCCTTGCGCGCCATATAGACCTCGCCGCGCACCTCCAGCACCTCGGGCGCGCTGCGGCCCTTGAGTGTCTCGGGCACGTCCTCGAGCGTCTTCAGGTTGCGGGTGACGTCCTCGCCGGTCTCGCCGTCGCCGCGCGTGGCGCCCTGGACGAAGACGCCGCTCTCGTAACGCAGCGAGGCCGACAGGCCGTCGATTTTCGGTTCGGCCACGACTTCGATGGGGTCTTCCGCGGGGATGGCCAGGAAGCGCCGCACACGCTCGAAGAACTCGCGCACGTCGTCCTCGGAAAACGCGTTCTGCAGCGACAGCATCGGCCGCTGGTGGCGGACCTCGGCGAATTCCTCGGCGGGCTTCGCACCCACCTTGTGGCTCGGGCTGTCCGCGCGCACCAGGTCCGGGAAACGCGCCTCGATGGCGTCGATGCGCTGGCGCAGCGCATCGTATTCGGCGTCGGAAATCTCCGGCGCGTCCTTGCGGTGGTACAGCGTGTCGTGGCGCGTGATCTCGGCGGCCAGGCGCTCCAGTTCCCGCTCGGCCTCGGCGCGGGTCAGCGCGTCCGCCGCTTTCTTTCCGGCCGCGCCCTTCATGCCCTCTTGGCCGCTTTCCGGGTCCCCGCGCTTAGCAAACTGTCGGCGGCGGCGCGCGCCTCCTCGGTCACCTTGCTGCCCGACAGCATGCGCGCGATCTCCTCGCGCCGTGCCTTGTCATCCAGGCGCGTGGCGGCGGTCTGCACCGCGCCTTTGGCCTCGGCCTTACGGATGTGCCAGTGGTCCACGCCGCGCGCGGCCACCTGCGGCGAGTGGGTGACCACCAAAACCTGCATTTCCTTGCCCAGGCGCGACAGACGGTCGCCCACGGCGGCCGCGACCGCGCCGCCGATGCCGCTATCGACCTCATCGAACACGAGGGTCGGCGCGCCGGCGGCTTTGGTCAGCGCCACGCGCAGCGCCAGCATCAGGCGCGACAACTCGCCGCCTGAGGCGATGCGGCCGATGGGGCCGAACGGCGCGCCGGGGTTCGTCGCGATTTCGAAGGCGATGCGCTCGGTGCCATGGGGGCCGTGGGATTCGGCGGGCAGGGGTTCGAAGCGCGTGTGAAACTTGGCGCTGTCCAGCTTGAGCGGCGCCAGCTCGCGCGTGACGGCTTCGTCCAGGCGCGCGGCCGCTTCCTTGCGGCGGTCGGCCAGAATGCGCGCGGCTGAATCGTAGGCTGCGCGCGTGTCCTTGGCGCGCGCCTCCAGTTTCTTCCCCTCGCCGTCGCGGTCGTCGATGCGTGCCAGCGCGGTCTCGATTTCCACCCGCTTGCGCGGCAGGTCGTCGACCGTGACGCGGTTCTTTCGCGCCAGATCGCGCAGGGCATAGAGCCGGTCTTCCAGTTTTTCCAGCGAGGCCGCGTCGTGCTCGATGCCGGCGCCGACCGATTCGACATGGCCGACCGCATCGGCGACCCCGTCGGCGGCGCGGTCGATCGCGGCGATGGCCGCGTCCAGCCGTCCGCCGGCCTTGTCGGCGATGCGCGTCAGTTCGCGCCGCGCGCTGGCCAAAGCCGCCTCCATGGGCCGCGGGCCGGACAGCGCCTCATGGGCGGTCTTCAGCGCGTCGGACAGCTTCTCGCGGTTCTTCATCATGACGCGCAGTTCGTCGAGCTTCTTCTCCTCGTCCGGCTTGGGATCGAGCGCTTCCATTTCTGTCAGCGCATGGCGCAGATCCTCGGCCTCGGCCGCTGCGCGCGCCGCGTCGATGCGGAAGGCGGCCAGCTCCTCGTCGGCCTTGCGCCAAGCCTGATACAGCAAGACCAGAGCCGCGGCGTCCTCCACCAGGCCGCCGAAGGCGTCCAGCGCCGCGCGGTGGGTGGCCACGTTGAGAAGCCCGTGCTGCTCGCTTTGCCCCTGCAATTCGATCAGGACCTCGCCCAGCGCGCGCAGCAGGCCGACGCTGACCGGCTGGTCGTTGGCGAAAGCCCGGCTGCGCCCGTCGGCGGACAGGACGCGGCGCAAGACCAGCGCGTCCGAGCCCTCGTCGTCGATTCCGTGTTCGTCCAGCACGGCGCGCGCGGGGTGGCGGCGCGGCAGTTCGAAGGTGGCGGCCACGCTTGCTTGCGCGGCATCCCGGCGCACCAGGCCGCTGTCGGCGCGGCTGCCCAAGGCCAAGCCCAAGGCGTCGAGCAGGATGGATTTGCCCGCGCCCGTCTCTCCCGTCAGGACAGACAGGCCGGGGCCGAACGACAGCTCCAACCGCTCGATAAGGACGACGTCGCGGATCGAGAGGCCAGTCAGCATCGGATGGGAATCAGAACCAGTCCCAGAAGGACGGTTTCTTGCCCTCGGCGGTCTCGACCGAGACGCCTTCGACCAGCGCGTAACTGTCGATGTACCACTGGCTGCCGGGGAAATTGTAGCCCAGCACGGCGGCGGTGCGGCGCGCCTCGTCGGTCATGCCCAGCGCTATGTAGCACTCGACCAAGCGGTGCATCGCTTCCGGTGTGTGCGTGCTGGTCTGGTACTGCGTCACCACCGTGCGGAAACGGTTGAGCGCGGCCAGGTACTGTCCGCGCTTCAGGTAATAGCGGCCGACCTCCATCTCCTTGCCAGCCAGATGGTCCTCGGTCAGTTCGATCTTTTCCTTGGCGTCGCGCGCATAGCGGCTATCCGGATAGCGGCGCATGACCTCCTTGAAGCCGTCCAGCGCGCGCTCGGTGTTCTTCTGGTCGCGCTTCACGTCGGCGATCTGCTCGTAATAGCAGAGCGCGCGCAGATACATGGCGTAGGCTGCGTCGCGGTTGCCGGGGTGAAGCTGGACGAAACGGTCGAGGGTGTTCAGCGAATCGTCGTATTGCCGGTTGCGGTAATACGCATAGCCGGCCATGAGCTGGGCCTTGGTTGCCCAGATCGAATAGGGATGCTGCCGCTCCACTTCGTTGAAATAGACCGCAGCCTCCTTGAAGTTCTCTTCCTGGAGGTAATCCATCCCGGTGTTGTAGAGGGTCTCGACCGAGCCTTCGATGTAGGTCGTTTCTTCCTTCTTCTCGTCGCCCGAACAGGCGGAAAGAAGAAGTGCGGAAGAAAGCAGGACGACGGTCGCGATGCGCGCGAATGTTGCCTGGATGTGCTTCATTCCGAAGATAGATGCCTGGCCGTTGCTGGGCGCGCCGCCGATGGGCTGGCAGGCATGCGCCGATGACTTCTTAATATAGCACGGGCTGCCTGCGAAAGGCAGCGATCCGGGCCAGCCAGCCGTCCGATTTTACGGGGAAAAACCCGCGCAGGGCGGGGGTTTAGTCGCCGGCAGCCAACTGAAATGCCGGCGACGCGACTGTCTTGGCCCGGGCGGCGGCGGTCGTATAGCGCCATGCCGTGGGGTCGGCGAACAAGGTCTCCAGCACGCGCAGGTTGAGCGCATGGCCGGAGCGGTAGCCGCGGAAATGCCCCAGGATCGGCGCGCCGGCCAGATACAGGTCGCCGACGCAGTCCAGGATCTTGTGGCGGACGAACTCGTCCTCGTAGCGCAGGCCTTCCTCGTTGAGGATGCCGTCGCGGCCGATGACGATGGCGTTCTCCAGCGAGCCGCCCAGCGCCAGGCCGGCGTTGCGCAGCGCTTCGACCTCGCTTTCGAAACCGAAGGTCCGCGCGCGGCTGATCTTGGACTTGAACGCGCCGTTCATCAGCGTGACGGTCGCCGACTGACGCTGGATCGCCGCGTTGTCGAAGTCGATCTCGCAGCTGACCTTGAAGGAATCCGACGGGCCCAGCGACGCATGCGCGGACTTATCAGACACAGTGATGGGCTTCAGAACCTCGATCATGCGGCGGCGTAAGCCCTGGCGCGCCAAGCCGGCTTTTTCGATCATCGCGACGAACGGCGCGGAGCTGCCGTCCATGGCGGGCACTTCCGGCCCGTCGATCTCGATGCGCGCATTGTCGACGCCGCAGCCCGCAAGCGCGGCCATCAGATGTTCGATCGTGCCGACGCGCGCGCCACCCTCGACGCCGACCACGCTGCACAGACGCGTGTCGATCACATGACGCCACGTGGCGGGAACGATCGTTCCGCCCATGTCCGAGCGCTGGAAAATGATGCCGGTGTTGGGCGCGGCGGGCGACAGCGTCATCGACACCGTCTTGCCACGATGCAGCCCCGTGCCGGTACAAGCAGCGGAGGTCTTCAGCGTATTCTGAAACGTAGTGCCGTCGCGGCGAACCGACATTTTCTTGCGACCCCTTCGTTCCCGCCCGTTCATCCGAGGCTCGAACGTCCTTATCTAGGCGCCCGGCCTTACCCCCCTTGGGGCGGGGATTCGGGCGCTTCGGAGGTGTAACCCGCACCCCCGAAGCACTCAAATCACTAATTGTTACAGAATGTTGCGCCCTTTCCGTCAGTTGGCCTGACGGCGGAGGAACGCGGGAATGTCGAGCAGATCGTCATCCCCTTCCGAGACCTTGACCCGGTCTTTCGGGTCCAGGCCGCCCAGGGACGTTTGGGCCGGGGCCGGGGCCGCTTTCGCGGACTCGGCCGGAGCCGCAGGGGTCTTTCTGGGGGGGCTACCGCCCGTCACCCTGCCGAACAGGGAGCCGATGCGGCCACGGGTGGGCTTCGCCGGTGCCGAACCGGCATTGACCAGGTCCGCCGTGGTGAACGGATTGGCTACGGGCTCGACCGTCCGCTTGCCGCTTGGCTCGACCGGGCGGGGCGGAATGAAGGCGGCCGCGGGGTTTTTCACGGCCGGGGCAGCTATCGGGGCGGCCGCGACCGGGGGTTCGGCCATCAGCGGAGCCGGGGCTTCGGCCTCGGGCGCCGGGGCGGCAGGAGCGGGCTCCTGCACCGGGGCGCTCATGACCGGAGCGGCGGCGGGACGAGACGGGACCATGGCCGGAGCGGCCGGGATCACGCGGGGTTCCATGACCGGCGCGGCCGTGGGGGCCGGCTGGACCATGGCAGCCATGACGGGAGCCGCCTGCATGGCGGTTTCCGCGATGGTCTGGGTGGCCATGGCCGTGGGGGCCATCGCCGCTTCGGCCGTCGCACCCGCCCAGGCCGCGCCGCGGCCCGTCGCGCGGCGTCCGCCTTCGACGACCATGAGCGGCTGGCCGGGCTTTGGCATCGCCATCTGTTCGGCGTCGATGCCGGTCGCCACGACCGAAACGCGCATCAGGCCTTCCAGGCTTTCGTCGAAGGTCGAGCCGAAGATGATGTTCGCATCGGAGTCGACTTCGTCGCGGATGCGGTTGGCCGCCTCGTCAACCTCGAACAGCGTCATGTCGAGGCCGCCCGTGATGTTGATGAGCACGCCTTTCGCGCCCTTCATCGTGATGTCCTCGAGCAGCGGATTCGAGATCGCCGCCTCGGCGGCATCGAGCGCGCGACGGTCGCCCGACGCCTCGCCCGTGCCCATCATGGCCTTGCCCATCTCGGCCATCACGGTGCGGATGTCGGAGAAGTCGAGGTTGATGAGGCCCGGCATGACCATCAGGTCGGTCACACCGCGTACGCCGGAGTAGAGGACGTCGTCCGCCATCTTGAACGCGTCGGCGAAGGTCGTCTTCTCGTTGGCCACCCGGAACAGGTTCTGGTTCGGGATGATGATCAGAGTGTCGACGTACTGCGTCAGGTCCTGGATGCCCTGTTCCGCCGTCTTCATGCGGTGCGCGCCCTCGAAGTGGAAGGGCTTGGTCACCACGCCCACGGTCAGGACGCCCATCTCGCGCGCGGCGCGGGCGATGACGGGACCGGCGCCCGTGCCGGTGCCGCCGCCCATGCCGGCGGTGATGAACACCATGTGCGCGCCTTGAAGGTGCTCGACGATCTGATCGATCCCTTCCTCGGCGGCGGCGCGGCCGATGTCCGGACGCGAGCCGGCGCCGAGACCCTGGGTCACGGTCAGGCCGAGCTGGATCTTCTGCGGCGAGCTGGAGAGGGCGAGCGCCTGGGCATCCGTGTTGGTGACCAGGAACTCGACGCCCTCGAGCTGGGACTGGATCATGTTCTCGACCGCGTTGCCGCCGGCGCCACCGACGCCGACAACCACGATACGCGGCTTCAGGTCTTGGATCGTGACAGGTACCGATAGGTTCAAGGTCATTGGGTCCTCCGTCTCAAAACGTGTCGTTGCAGGTTTCGTGTCTCGTTTCTTTTCGTCATTTCCGCCCTCATGCGTTCATGGCTGTGGCACCTCGGATCAGAAGTTTTCGCGCAGCCACGAACCGATCCGGCCCACCATGCCGGCGCCGTTCCGCATCGGCGGCACGATCTGTTGCGCGAGAAGTCCGGGCTTGTGCACCGCGTAGGTGAGCAAGCCCGCGCACGTTGCGAAGGCGGGTCCGCCGGTCGCTTCCGCGATGCCGGCGACGCGCACCGGACGGCCCAGGCGGACCTGCTTGTCGAGGACGAGCGCGCCCAAATCGGCGGCGCCCGGCAATTGGCTCGCGCCCCCGGTCATCACCAGGCGCCGGCCGGCCACGCGGTCGAAGCCGCTGGCCTCCAGGCGCGCGCGCACCAACTCGAAGGTCTCTTCCAGGCGCGGCTGGATGATGCCGACCAGGATCGACTTGGGAACGTGGTTGGCTTGGCCCTGGTTGGGCGTCTCGTGGCCGATCTGGGGTACGTCGATGAAGTCGCGGTTGTCGGACGGCGAGGGCATGGCGCTGCCGTAAAGCGTCTTGATGCGCTCGGCGCCCACGACCGGCGTGGACAGGCCGCGTGCGATGTCGTTGGTGACGTGCGAGCCGCCCACGGGAATCGTGTCGGTGTAGACAACCTCGCCGCCGAAGAAGACCGCGATCGAGGTGACGCCGCCGCCCATGTCGAGCAGCGTCGCACCCAGTTCCATCTCGTCGTCGACAAGCGTCGCCAGCGCCGAGGCGTAGGGTGAGGAAACGCGCGTCTCGATTTCGAGATGGCAGCGCTCGATGCAGGTGGTCAGGTTGCGCACCGCGCTGGCGCCCGCCGTGATGACGTGCATGCTGGCGCCCAGATGGTCGCCGTACATGCCGCGCGGATCGCTGACCCGCGCGCCGTCGAGCGAGAAGCCGACGGGAATCATGTGCAGAAGCTCGCGGTCGGTGGCCGCCGCGTCTTCGTAGCCCTGGGACAGCACGCGGCCGACGTCGTCGTCGCCGACCTCGTAGCCGTCGATCGAGACCTCGACACCGACCGTGCGTGAGGAAGGATTGCCGCACGAGACGTTGACGATGAGTTGCTCGATGGTCTCTCCGGCCATCTGCTCGGCCGCGTGAACCGCGTTGCGGATCGAGATTTCCGCCGCGTCCATGTCGACGATGGCGCCGCTGCGCACCCCTTTGGCCATCTGGTGGCCGATGCCGATCACCCGGATGTCGCTGGAGGCGTCCGCGCGCGCGATGAAACAGCACAGCTTGGTGCTACCCACATCCAGCGCCGCGATCAGGCCCGTGCGAATCTTGCTCACGACGTCAGTTCCCCTCGTTCCCCGGTCACGTTTCGTGGTCCTTGCCCGCGGTGCCCGGCTTGCGCCCGGGCTTGGGCCGCGCGATCACCTCGGTCGGCAGCGTCACCACCAGCCGGTCCGGCAGGCGCAAATCGACCGCGGCCAAGTCGCGCTTGAGAATCCCTTGCGTCCGTTCGACATGGGCCAGACGCGTCCAGGCGCCGGCCGCGTCGTCCTCGGGCAGCTTCACTTCGATCGAATCGTCGAGCTGGACGTTCCAGCGCCGCCCGCCGACGCGCACGGCGGCGGTCACGCGCCGCGCCAGGTCGGGCTCGACGGCGATCATGTCGAACAGCTCCTGCGCGTGGCCCGGCGCCTCGGGCCCCACCAGCAAGAGCAGGTTGCCGAAACGGTCCAGCCCCTTGTCGGTCAGCACCACGCCTTCGTGGTCCACCAGCATCACGCGCCCGTCGTGCTGCCACAGCGCGAAGGGCTGGCGCTCGACGATGCGGATATAGATCGTGTCGGGCGTGCGGCGCTCGACCGCGGCCGACTGCACCCAGGGCAAGGCTTCCAGCCGCGCCTTGGCGGCGAACAGGTCGAAGCCGAACAGGGGCGCGCCGCGGCGAATCTGCAGCGCGGTCATGACCTCGTCCTTGCCGGCGTTCTCGCGCCCTTCCAGATAGACGTTGCCGACCGACAGGCCGAACGAGCCGGCCGCCTCGGCCACGCCGTCGCGCACGGCGGCCGACGCCTCGGCCACGTAACCCGCGCGCCACAGCCAGGTCGCGCCGCCGATGAGCGCCAGCACGGGCACGACTACGGCGGCGATGGGCGCCGCCTTGCGCAGCCACTTGTTGCCGCCGCGGCGGCGTGCGCCCTTCTTCTTCGTCTTGGCGCGGAACGGGTTCAGGCTTCGCATCGGGCGTTCTCCACCATCCAGCGGCACAGCTCGGGGAACGAGATGCCGACATGGGCGGCCTGCTCCGGCACGAGCGAAAGCGGCGTCATGCCGGGCTGGGTGTTGACCTCGAGCAGGTAGAAGCGGCCCCGGCCGCCTTCGGTGTCGTCGTAGCGCAGGTCCGAACGGCTGACGCCGCGGCAGCCCAGCGCCTGATGCGCGCGCAGCGCGATGTCCATGGCTTCGTCGTAGGCGTCTTTCGGCAACGGCGCCGGGATCAGATGCTCGGTTTTGCCGTCCGTGTATTTGGCCTCGTAGTCGTAGAAGCCGCCGTGCGGGCGCAGTTCGGTCACCGCAAGCGGCCGGTCTCCCATCACCGCCACGGTGATCTCGCGGCCGGGGATGAAGCGCTCGACCATGATTTCGTCGCCGTAGGGCCAGTCCATGGGCGCCAGGTTGTCGCCCTTCTGCACGATGACGACGCCGACGCTCGAGCCTTCCTCGAGCGGCTTCATCACGTAGGGCGGTTCCATCGGATGGGCTTTGAAAGCCTCGGAGGCGCGGATCACCAGGCCCGGCGGGCAGGGAATGCCGGCGTCCTCGAACAGGCGCTTGGCCAGTGGCTTGTTCATAGCCATAGCCGAGGCCAGCATGCCCGAGTGCGTGTAGGGCACGCCCAGGATGTCGAGGATGCCCTGGATGCGCCCGTCCTCGCCGTAGCGGCCATGCAGCGCGTTGAAGACAGCATCCGGGCGCGGCTCGAGCGCGCGCATCAAGGCGCCCAGATCATGCGTCATGTCGTGGGTGCGAACCTCGTAGCCGGCCTCGGCCAGCGCCTTGACCACGGCCGCGCCGCTGACCAGCGAGACCTCGCGCTCGGCCGACCAGCCGCCCAGGAGCACCACGACGGATTTCTTCGTCATCGCGGCACTCCCACGCGCTTGATCTCCCATTCGAGCGTGATGCCGGTCGCCTCACGCACGCGGCGGCGGACGTCCTCGCCCAGGCCTTCCAGCTCGGCCGCGGTCGCGCCGCCCGTGTTGATCAGAAAGTTGCAATGTTTCTCGGACACCATGACGCCCCCGCGGGTGAGGCCGCGGCAACCGGCGCGCTCGATCAACTGCCAGGCCTTCTCGCCGGGCGGATTCTTGAAGGTGCTGCCGCCCGTGCGGCTGCGGATCGGCTGGGTCGCTTCGCGGCTGGCCTGGATCTCTTCCATGCGCGTGCCGATGGCGACGCGCTCACCCGGTTTCGCGCGGAAGATCGCGGCGGTGAAGATCCAGTCCGCGGGCGCGTCTGAATGGCGGTAGCTGAGACCGAGCGTCTGCGCGTCCACCATGTGTACGCGGCCCGAAAGATCGACGGCCTCGGCGGAGACCAGCACGTCCTTGGTCTCGACGCCGTAGGCGCCCGCGTTCATACGCAAGGCGCCGCCGATGGTCCCTGGGATGCCGGAATAGAACTCGAGTCCTTCGAGCCCGGCTTCCGCTGCTGCCCGCGCCACGTTGGCGTCGAGCGCGCCCGCGCCCGCGCGCACCGTCTCGCCGTCGCAGGTCGCTTCGACGAAGCCCTTGCCCAGGCGGATGACGACGCCCGGAATGCCGCCGTCGCGCACCAGCAGGTTTGAGCCGACGCCGATCACGGTGACTGGTACGTCGTCCGGCTTGTCCGCGAGGAACGCGGCCAGATCGTCGCGGTCGGCCGGGCGGTACATCACTTCGGCCGGCCCGCCGACGCCGAACCAGGTCACGCGTGAGAGATGCGAATCCTCGCTGTAGCGCCCGCGCACGGTGGGCAGGCGTTCGATCAGGGACGGCGTATGGGCGCGTGCGGCCATCATGCGGCGCCCCCCGCGCGCTTGCCCGGCGCTGTCAGCGCCTGCAGCTCGTCCGGCAGGGCCGCGGCCCAATAGGTGATGTCGCCCGCGCCGAGGCAGACCACGAGGTCACCCGGCTTGGCCACGCTTGCGACCGTCTCGGCCAGTGAAGCGCGGTCGGCCAGCGGCAGCACATGGCGGTGGCCGCGCCGGCGCAAGCCTTCGACCAGCGCGTCGCGGTCGGCGCCCTCGATCGGCTTCTCGCCTGCGGCATAGACGTCGGCCACGATCACCGTGTCGGCGTCGTTGAAGCAGGAGCAGAACTCCTCGAACAGGCTGGACAGGCGCGTGTAGCGGTGCGGCTGGACGACGGCGATCACGCCGCCCCGGGTCGCGGTGCGCGCGGCGGCCAAGACGGCCAGGATCTCGACCGGATGATGGCCGTAATCGTCGATCACGGTGATCCCGTTGGCCTCGCCCGTGCGGGTGAAGCGGCGCTTCACGCCGCTGAAGTTGGCCAGCGCCTTGCGGATGGTCTCGTCGGGCACGTGCATCTCGTGCGCGACGGCAATGGCGGCCAGTGAGTTCTGCACGTTGTGCCGCCCGACCATGGGCAGCTTCATGCCCTGGATCGTGCGCGTCGTGTCCTGCATGCGGTCGACGATGGTGACATCGTAGGTCGAGCCGTCCGGCCCCATCTCGATGTTGGTCGCGCGCACGTCGGCCTGCGGGCTCATGCCATAGGTCACGATCCGGCGGTCCGAGACGCGCGGGATCATGGCCTGCACCTCGGGATGGTCGATGCACAGGATGGCGAAGCCGTAGAACGGCACGTTCTGCACGAAGGCGTCGAAGGCGCAGCGCAGCGAATCGAAATCGCCATAGTGATCCATGTGCTCGGGATCGATGTTGGTGACCACGGCGATGGTCGCGGGCAGCTTGGTGAACGTGCCGTCGGATTCGTCGGCCTCGACCACCATCCATTCGCCCGCACCCAGGCGCGCGTTGGTGCCATAGGCGTTGATGATGCCGCCGTTAATGACGGTGGGATCGATGTCGGCGGCGTCCAGCACGGCGCCCACCATCGACGTCGTGGTGGTCTTGCCGTGGGTGCCGCCGATGGCGACAGCCCATTTGAGGCGCATCAGCTCGCCCAGCATCTCGGCGCGGCGCACGACCGGGATCAGGCGCGAGCGCGCGTCGGCGACTTCCGGGTTGTCGGATTTCACCGCCGAGGAAACCACCACCACCTCGGCGTCGCCCAAATTCTCGGCTTTGTGGCCGACGAAGGTGCGAATGCCCAGCTTCTGCAGGCGCTTGACGTTGGCCTCATGCCGCCTTCTCCCGCACCGGATGGTCCATCAGGGCGGCGACCTGGTCGGCCAACGCCCGCGCGGCGTCCTTGCGCGCGCCCGCGCGCAGCGCCATGGCGGCGGTGCCCAGCAGGACGGGGTTGGACAATTTTTCGGCCAGCGAAGCGGCCAGGCTTTCAGCAGTCATCTCGCGCTCGGGCATGACCCAGACGCCGCCCGCTGCTTCCAGCGCCTTGGCGTTCGCGGTCTGATGGTCGTCGGTCGCATGCGGATAGGGCACCAGCAGGGCCGGCCGTCCGGCGGCGGCCAACTCAGCGATGGTCGAGGCGCCCGCGCGGCACAGCACGAGCTGGGCCCAGCCCAGTCGGCGCGGCATGTCGTCGAAAAATTTGCGCGTCTCGGCCTCGATGCCGAGCGACTTATAGGATGCGGCCACGCGGTCCAGATCCTCGGCGCGGCATTGCTGCACAATGCGCAGGCGCTTGCGCAGGCTTGCGTCGAGCTTCTCCATGGCTGCGGGCACGACGCGGCCGAAGACTGAGGCGCCTAGGCTGCCGCCGAAGACCAGCACGCGCAGCTCGCCGCCGGCCGTCGGCGCTTCGTACGGTCCCACGGCGGCGATCTCGGCGCGCACCGGGTTGCCGGTCAGGCGGATCTTGGCGCGATCCGCCTCGCGCAGGCCCGAGACTTTCTCGAACGAGGTGGCGATGCGGCGCACGCGGGACGCCACCATGCGGTTGGCGCGGCCCAGCACGGCGTTCTGTTCGTGGATCATGGCGGGCACGCCCGCACCCGTGGCCGCCATCATGGCGGGGAGGGAGGCATAGCCGCCGAAGCCCACCACGGCGTCGGGCCGGATGTGGCGGACGATGCGCCGCGCTTCCAACATGCCGCACAAAAGCGAGGCCATACCGGCCATGCGCTTCACGATGCTGCCACTGGCGACGCCACCCGCGCGCACGCGATGAATCTCGATGGAGGATAAGGCGGCCGGCACGGACGCGCCGCGCCGGTCGGTCATCAGCGACGGGCGCACGCCGCGCGCCAGCAGCTCATGCGCCAGCGCTTCCGCCGGGAACATGTGCCCGCCGGTACCGCCCGCAGCCAGGAGGACCTTGCGCTCGCCGCTCATGCGCGACCACCCGTGGCGCTGCGGCGCCTGAGGAAACCCAGCACCATGCCCATGGCGAAGGCCAAGGCCAGAAGTGACGAGCCGCCATAGCTGATGAAGGGCAGCGTCATGCCCTTGGTCGGCATGAGGCTCAGCGTGGACGCCATATTGATGAAGGCCTGCAAGCCGAACTGGGTCAGGAGCCCGCCCGTGGCTAGAAGGACGAACAGGTCCGATTCCTTCAGCAGCTTGGTGAAGCCGCGCAGGACGACGAAGGCGAACAGGCTGATGATCAGGAGGCACGCGAACAGACCAAACTCCTCGCCCGCCACCGCGAAGACGAAGTCGCTGTGCGCGTCGGGGATGATGGTCTTCACGATGCCTTCGCCGGGGCCGCGGCCGAACCAGCCGCCCGAGGTGAAGGCCTGCAGCGCGGTCGATATCTGGTAGGTGTCGCCCGACGCGGGATCGAGGAAGCGGTCGATGCGGCTGGCCACGTGGGGGAAGGCGATATAGGCGCCGATGCCGCCGCCCGCGCCCAGCAGGCCGAACGCCGCCACCCACAGGAACGGCAGGCCGGCCAGGAAGAACTGGGTGAACCAGACGACGGAGATGACCACGATCATCCCGAAATCGGGCTGGCGCACTAAGAGCAGCACGATCAGAAGGAACAGCGCGATCGAGATCGTGTTGCCGGGGATGCCCGCGCGCAGGCGCTCGCTGGAGAACAGCCAGGCCGCGATCACGGCGAAGGCGGGTTTCACGAACTCCGAGGGCTGCAACGACAGGGGCCCGAGCGCGATCCAACGCTTGGCGCCCTTGATCTCCATGCCCACGATGGGTGACAGCGCCATGAACAGCACGCCGACTAGAAGAACGATGGCGGCCAGGCGGCGAATGTCGCGCACGGACAGAAGCGACACGCCCACCATGATGGCCGCGGCCAGTGGCATATACATGAGTTGGCGACGCACGAAATAGAGCGGTTCCAGCCCGATGCGGTGCGCGACCGACGGGCTGGCCGCGAAGGTCAGCATGGCGCCGACCGCGATCAGGCCGGCCAGCGCGGCCAGCGTCCAGCGGTCGACGGTCCACCACCACCGGCCCAAGGCACTCGTGTTGTTGCGTGCGAAGGGGCTCATGCCGCGGCCCCCCCGCGATGAGGCTCGGCGTCGCCGTTCAAGGCCAGGACCAGATTTCGGAACGCCTCGCCCCGCGCCTCGAAATTGTCGAACTGGTCGAACGAGGCGCAGGCCGGCGACAAAAGAACGACGGCCGGCTTGCGCGAAGACTGTTGGGCCATGGCGTGGGCCTGGCGCACGGCCGTAGCCAGGTCGCCCGACTGGGTCGTTTGCACCTTGCTGGCGAGCGTCCGCCCGAACGGCTCGGCGGCGGCGCCGATCAGGAACGCGTGCGCGATGCGCGGATGCAGAGGCCCGAGCGAATCGATGCCGCCTTCCTTGGCCACGCCGCCCGCGATCCAATAGATGGTGTCGTAGCAGGCCAGCGCGCGCGCGGTCGCGTCGGCGTTGGTGGCCTTGCTGTCGTTGATGTAGCGCACGCCGCGGATGGTCGCGATCAACTCTTGCCGGTGTGCCAGGCCCGGGAAGGTCACGATGCCGCGCGCGGCGGAATCGCGGCCCATGTCGATGGCGCGCACCGCGGCATAGGCCGCGGCGGCGTTCTGACCGTTGTGCACGCCGGGCAGAGCGCGCGCCTGGGTCAGGTCGGCCACGCGCTCGGCGCTGTCCGCCATGTCATCGATCAGTTGGCCGGCCTCGACATAGACGCCGCCCGGCGTCGCGTCGATGCCCGAGACGGGAATGGTTTTGATGCCGTCGCCTTGCGCCAGCGCGGCGCGAATGGCGCGCGAATGTTCGTCGTCGATGCCGACGATGGCCGTGCGCGCGCCGTGGAAGATCGCGCGCTTGGCGGCGATGTAGCCCGTCATGCCGCCGTGGCGGTCCAAATGGTCGGGGCTGATGTTCAGCAACAGCGCCACGTCGAAAACGGGCGAGGGCGTGATCTCGAGTTGGTAGGACGACATCTCCAGCACATAGACGCCGTCCGCGCCGAGTGCGGGCAGGGTGAGGGCGGGCGTGCCCAGATTGCCGCCCACGGCCACCTTGCAGCCCGCCGATTCCAGGATGTGGCCGATCAGCGAGGTGGTGGTCGACTTGCCGTTGGTGCCGGTGATGCCGATGTAGGTGGCGTCGGGTTGCGCGCGCGCCAGAAGCTCCACGTCCGAGACGATGGCGACGCCCGCGTCGCGCGCGGCTTGCGCCACCGGATGCGGCTTCGGGAAACGGTGCGGGATGCCGGGGCTCAGCACCAGCATGTCCATCTTGGACCAGTCCAGACCCGACGGGTCGACGATGGGCATGCCGCCCGCGGCGCAGGTCTCGCGCCGCTTGGCGTCGTCGTCCCACGCCATGACCACGGCCTTGCCCGCCATCAGCGAACGCGCGGCGTTGTAACCGGAGCGGCCGAGCCCCAGCACCGCGATGCGCTTATTGGCGAGGAAGGAAAGGTCGATCATGCGCGCCGCGCCCTCACCGCAGTTTCAGCGTGGCGAGGCCGGCCAGGGCCAGGATGGAGGCGATGATCCAGAAGCGGATGACGATGGTCGATTCCGCCCATCCCTTCTGCTCGAAGTGATGGTGCAGCGGCGCCATGCGGAAGACGCGCTTGCCGGTCAGCTTGAATGACGCGACCTGGACGATGACCGAGATGGTTTCCAGCACGAACAGGCCGCCGACGATGGCCAGCACCAGTTCGTGCTTGATGACGACGCTGATGGCGCCCAGCGCCCCGCCCATGGACAGCGAGCCCGTGTCGCCCATGAAGACCATGGCGGGCGGCGCGTTGAACCACAGGAAGCCCAGGCTGGCGCCGACCAGGGCGCCGCACAGCACGGCCAGCTCGCCAGTGCCGGCGACATAGTGGATCTGCAGGTAGTTGGCGAAGACCAGGTTGCCGACCAGGTAGGCGATGAAGCCGAACACGCCCGCCGCGATCATCACCGGCACGATGGCCAGGCCGTCCAGACCGTCGGTCAGATTCACCGCGTTCGAGGCACCCACCATCACGAAGATGGCGAAGGGGATGAAGAACCAGCCCAGGTCGATCAAGAGCGCCTTGATGAACGGCACGGCCAGGCTGGTGGACAGCGCGGGGTTGGCCAGCGAGACGATCCAGATCGTGGCGCCTAGAGAGATCAGGACCTGCCACAGCATCTTCAGGCGGCCGGGCAGGCCCTTGCTGTTGCGCTTGGTCAGCTTCATGAAATCGTCCGCGCCGCCGACGGCGCCGAAGCCCACGGCGACCATAAGAACCGCCCAGACGTAACCGTTGCTGATGTCGGCCCACAGGACCGTGCTGACGGTCAGCGCGATCAGGATCAGGAACCCGCCCATGGTGGGCGTGCCCTTTTTGCGCAGAAGATGGTCGGGCGGGCCGTCTTCGCGGATCGGCTGGCCGTGCACCTGCACGCGGCGCAGCCACGCGATCAGGCGCGGACCCAGGACGAAGCTGATGACGAGGGACGTGATCACCGCGCCGCCCGTCCGGAAGGTCAGATACCGGAACAGGTTGAAGGCCGGGAAGTCCTGGGTGTAGGGCGCGAGCAGATTATAGAGCATGTCTGCGCCTCAATGCCGGGTCGGGGCCGCGCGGCCCGCGGCGAGAATCGCGCGGACGATGCGGTCTGTGCGGATGCCGTGCGACGCCTTGACGGTGACGACGTCGCCTTCGCGCAACTGCGCGATGATCTGGGGCACGGCTTCGTCGGCGGTGGCGCTGCGCCCGCCGCGCATGGCGCGCGGCAATTCGCGTTCCAATTCGGCCATCTGCTTGCCGACCAGGAACACCAGGTCGATGCCGTTCTCGGTCAGCGCTTCGGCCAGGGCCGCGTGCATGGCGGCGGAACTCGGGCCTAATTCCAGCATGTCGCCCAGGACGGCGATGCGGCGCCCGCCCGCGCCCGGCTTCGACGCGGCCAGCACGTCGATGGCCGCGCGCATGGACACGGGGCTCGCGTTGTAGCTTTCATCGATCAGGCTGATGGCGCCGGAGGGCAGCGAAACCTTGTGGCGGCGGCCGCGCCCGTCCAAGCCTTCCATGCGCGTCAGCGCTTCCATGGCGATCTCGACGTCGGCGCCGAGTGCCGCCGTTGCGGCCAGAACGGCCAGGCTGCTGAGCGCCCATTGGCGGCCCGGCAGGCCCAGGCAGTAACGCAGTTCCTTGCCGTCCAGATTGGCCTTGACCGAGGTGCCGTCGGAATCCACTTCGCAAGCCTGGAGCCGCGCGGTGGCGTCCGGGTGCGCGCCGAAGCCGACGACGCGGCCGACGCCGCGGCCCGCGGCGTGACCGGCCAGAAGCGGGAAATAGGCGTTGTCGCGGTTGAGCACCGCGGTGCCGCCGCTCATGCCCTCGAAGATCTCGGCCTTGGCCTCGGCGATCTCGAAGGTGGAATTGAAGTATTCCAGGTGTACCGGCGCGATCGTCGTGATGATGGCGACGTCCGGCTGCGCCAGGCGGGTCAGCTGCGCGATCTCGCCGGCGTGATTCATGCCCAGTTCGAACACGCCGTAGACGGCATCGGCCGGCAGGCGCGCCAGCGACAGCGGCAGGCCCCACTGGTTGTTCAGGTTGCCGGGTGAATGGGCGGTCTTGCCTTGGCCGGCCAACGCGGTCGCCAGCGCTTCCTTCGTGCCGGTCTTGCCGACGCTGCCGGTGACGGCTGCGATCTTGGCGCGGGTGCGCCGGCGCGCCGCGCGCGCCAAGCCGGACAAGGCGTCGTCGGTATTCTCGACAATAAGAAGAGGTGCGTCGTCGCAGCCTTCGGGCCGGCGTGTCACGATGGCCGCGGCGGCGCCCTTGGCCAGCGCGTCGGCGACATAATCGTGGCCGTCGAAGCTGGGGCCCTTCAGAGCCACGAACAGGTCGCCCTTGGCGACCGTGCGGCTGTCGATGGAGACGCCTTCGGCGGCGAAGGGCCGGGTGGCCTGGCCCTTGGTCGCGGCGGCGGCGTCGATGGCGGTCCACAGCGGCGCGGTCATGCGCGGCCTCCGCGCGCCCGGGCGGCGTCCGCGGCGATCGCCGCGTCGTCAAAGGGCAGCACTTTGTCGCCGACGATCTGATAGCGCTCGTGCCCCTTGCCTGCGACGACCAGAACGTCGCCCGCTTGCAAGGCGGCAACGGCGGCGCCGATGGCGTCGGCGCGCGAATCGAATTCCTTGGCGTCCGGGCAGGCCGCCAGAATCTGGCGGCGAATCTCGGCCGGGTTCTCGCTGCGCGGATTGTCGTCGGTGACGAAGATGTCGTCGGCCAGTCGCCGCGCGACGTCGCCCATCAGCGGCCGCTTGCCCGGATCGCGGTCGCCGCCGCAACCGAAGATGACCGACAGGCGGCGCGCCGCATGGGGGCGCAGCGCGCGCAGGACAGTCTCCAGCGCATCGGGCGTGTGGGCGTAATCGACATAGATGCCCGCGCCGTTGGACAGGACCGAAACGCGCTGGACGCGGCCGGGAACGCCGTGCAGGGCGGGAAGCGCCGCCACGGCCTTATCCATGTCTTCGCCGCCGGCGGTGACCAGGCCCAGCGCGCACAGCGCATTCATGGCCTGGAAGCGCGCGACCAGCGGCAGGAAGATGTCGTGCCGCGTGCCGGCCGCGTTCAGAACGATGCGCTGGCCGTTGGGCCGGGCTTCCACGGCTTCGAGCCTGAGGTCCGTGCCGCGTTCGCCATAAGTCAGGACGCGCAAGGCACGCGCGGCGCAGGTCGCCTGGAAATGTTCGACTCCGTCCGCGTCGGCGTTCAGCACCGCGGCGCCGTCCGGCGCCAGCAGTTCGCCGAACAGCCGCAGCTTGGCTGTCCGGTAAGCATTCATGTCGTGGTGATAGTCCAGATGGTCGCGCGTCAAGTTGGTGAACGCGGCCAGCGAGACGCGCACGCCGTCCAGGCGGAATTGGTCGAGACCGTGGCTGGAGGCTTCCAACGCCGCATGGTCGACGCCGCTTTTCGCCAGCTTGGCCAGCATGTCGTGCAGCGCGATCGGATCGGGCGTGGTCAGGCCCTCGTCGATGTTCAGATCGGGAGCGGCGACGCCCAGCGTGCCGAGGCTGGCCGCGCGGCGGCCGAGCGCGGTCCACAATTGGCGCGCGAAGGTGACGGTCGAGGTTTTGCCGTTGGTGCCGGTGACGGCGGCCACGGTGCGCGGCTGCGCGCCGTAGAAGGCGGCGGCCATGCGGGCTAGGCGCAGGCGCGGGTTGGCGTCTGCGATGAAGGCCATGCCTTGCGCGTCGGCTGCGATATCGGGGCGGCCCAGCAATGCCACCGCGCCGCGCTTGCGTGCGTCGGCAATATAAGTGCGGCCGTCCGTGCGGCTGCCAGTCAGCGCCGCGAATAGGAAACCGGGATGCACGGCGCCCGAATCCGCGGCAAGGCCACGGATGTCGAGAGCGCCGATCGCCGGGTCCAGGTTCACGGTGCCGCTTCCCTCCGCCATAAGATCAATAAGACGCAAGGGTCGGGGCCCTGGGATTCACCACGACAAACATCTCTTTCTTCATCTCTGGTGTGGTGTCGTCGACGGGCTCGACGCCCAGCATCGGTCCGATGCGGCGCACGATGCGGCCCGCCGCGGGCGCCGCGACCCAGCCGCCCGTGGCATAGCCGTAGGACTGTTTGTTGCCCTTGGGCTCGTCGAGCATGACCAGCACCAGGTAGCGCGGATCGTTCATCGGAAAGGCGCCGATGAAGGACGACAGCAGCGACTTCTTCTTATAGCCGCCCACGCCCGTCTTCTCGGCCGTGCCCGTCTTGCCGCCGACCAGGTAGCCGGGAACATCGGCTGACTTGGCCGTGCCCTGTTCGACCACCAGTCGCATCAACTTGCGCATGTCGGCCGACGTTTCGCGCGAGATCACGCGCGCGCCCATCGCGCCTTCGACGTTGGTGCGCTTGATGAGGGTCGGCTGGACCAGGATGCCGCCGTTGATCATGGCGGCCGTCGCGCTGGCCAACTGGATCGGCGAGACGGCCATGCCGTGACCGAAGGCGATGGTCATGGTGTTGATGTCGCGCCACTGGGCCGGCGACATTGGCTTGCCGACCTCGGGTACCTCCAGCGGGCTGGGCTCGTTGAAGCCCACGCTGTGCAGGAAGGCGCGGAACTGAGGCGTGCCCAAATCCAACGCCATCTTGGCCGCGCCGATGTTGGACGAATGGATGTAGATCTCGGGCACCGACAGCCAGCGCCGCTTAGCGTGATAGTCCTCGATGGTGAAGCGGCCGATATGGATCGGGTTGGTTGCGTCGTAGCCGCTCTTCAGCGTCGCCGTGCCGGAATCCAAAGCGCCCGCGATGACGAAGGTCTTGAAGGTCGAGCCCATTTCATAGACGCCGAGCGTCGCGCGGTTGAAGCGGTCCTCGGGCTTCACGTCGCCCGGATGGTTGGGATCGAAGTCGGGGAGGGAGGCCAAGGCCAAGACTTCGCCCGAACGCACGTCCAGCACGACGCCGACGCCGCCCACGGCGTTGAAGTCCTTGATCGCGTTGGTCAGCTCATCGACCACCGCGTGCTGCACGCGCATGTCGAGCGATAGGTCGATGGGTGCGGTGCCGGCCGCCAGCGCACCGTCGAAGGAGCGTTCAATGCCCGCGATGCCCTTGCCGTCCACATCGGTGAAGCCGACGACGTGCGCGGCCATGGCACCCTGTGGATAGACGCGGCGTGCCTCGCGCTGGAACGACAGGCCGGGGATGCCCAACCGGTTGACGGCATATTGCTGGCGCGGTGTCAGGTTGCGGTGAATCCAGATGAAGCGGCGCTCGGAGGTCAGCTTCGTGCGCACGTCGGCTTCGTTGAGCTCGGGCAGGACGCCCTTCAGCTGGCGCGCCGCCGTGGCGGGATCGGATACTTGGGTCGCGTCGGCGAACAAGGACGCTGTGCCGAGGCTCGTGGCCAGAAGCTCGCCGTTACGGTCGCGGATGGCCGCGCGGTCGGGCTGTTCGACGGCGACGGCTGCGCTCTTCGGCGCGGCGCCGCCTTTCAGCGCCATCACGTCGACGACGCGGCCACTGATGACGGTGAAGCCCAGTGCGAAGACGGCGGCGATGACGAACAGGCGGTTGCGCCCGATTTCGAGCGCCTGCTTCGCCGCGCCGTCGATCACCACCCGCGCCCCAGGGGGCGCGGCGGTCCGACGGCCCGGCTTGGTCGCTTGGTTCACGGCAGCGGCTTCCCCGCGGTAAGGGTGGGCCGAGCCTCGCCCCACGACGACGCGGGTGTCACGTTGGCGGCGACGGTGGTTGGCGCGGTCGCGCTATTCGCGGCGGTCGCGATCGGCGCGTCGGGGCGCGCCGGAATTTCGGCGACGGTGCGGATGCGGCCGTCCTGCGTCGCGCGCAGGCTCAGATGTTTCTTGGTCAGCGCTTCCAGCCGCGTGGGCTCGTTCAGGTAGCTCCACTCGGCCCGCAGAACGTGGGCGGCTTCGCGTTCGGCCACGACCGCGCGGTTGACGCGGGCCAGCTCGCCTTCCAGCGTCTGCACCTCGTAGGTCAGCCGGAACAGGCCGAAGCCGAGCGCGATGGCGACCAGAGGCGTGAAGATGGTGGAGCGGCGAATCATGCGGCGTTCCTCCAGGACGTGTCCGGCCAAGCCGGGGCGTGGGTGCGGCGACCGGCGCGCAAACGGGCGGAGCGCGCGCGGGGGTTGCGGGCGACTTCGTCGTCCGACGGGCGCAAGGCCCGGCGGGTCAGCAATTCGAAGGAAGGCGCGGCGGCGCCCACGGCCCCGGTTGGGAGGTGGCGCGAGGCGCGGGGGGCGCCGCCGCTTCTCGACCGCAGGAACGCTTTGACCCTGCGATCCTCGAGCGAATGGAACGACACGACGGCCAGGACGCCGTCCGGGGCCAACAACGTTTCGGCCGCGGTCAGGCCGCGATCCAATTCGTCCAGCTCGTCGTTCACGTGGATACGCAGCGCCTGGAAGGTACGCGTGGCGGGATGGATAGACGCATCGTTGCGCGCGGCGGCGGGCACCGCGCCGCGCACGAGATCGGCCAGCTCGCGCGTGCGTGTCAGCTTTTTCTCGCGGCGCGCGGCCACGATGGCACGCGCGATGCGGCGTGAATGACGTTCGTCGCCCAGGTTGAAGATGATATTGGCCAGATCGCCTTCGGACGCCGTGTTGACGATGTCGGCGGCGGAGGGACCGGATTTTTCCATCCGCATGTCGAGTGGGCCGTCGGCGCGGAACGAGAAGCCGCGCGATTGGTCGTCGAGCTGGGGCGAGGAGACGCCAAGGTCAAGCGCGATGCCGTCCGCGCCTTTGGGAAGATGGGCGGCCAAGAGCGTGGCCATCTCACCGAAGCGGCCTTCCGCGATGGCGAAGCGCGTACCGAAGGATGTTTCCAGCGCGTCCGCGCGTGCAATCGCGTCGGGATCGCGGTCGACGGCCAGGACGGTGCAGGAAGCGGCCTCGAGCAGCGCGCGGCTGTAGCCGCCCGCGCCGAAGGTACCGTCGACATAGATCGCGCCGTCACGCGGCGCCAGGAGTTCGAGGACTTCACCGAGCATCACCGGGACGTGCGCGCCCGGCTGGTCTGGCGCGCTGGTGCCGGAGCTCATGGAGCGTCTCCACCCGGCGTCGGCCGGCGCAGGACCAGCGCGGCGCCCTTTTCCCGCGCGCGCTCGGCGGCGGAGCGGCGATATTCTTCGAAACGCTCCGGATTCCAGATCTGGAAGGTTTGGCCGAGACCGACGAAGGCCGCCATCTCATCGATGCCGGCATGTTTGGCCAGCGTCTCGGGCAGCATGATGCGGCCCTCGCCGTCGAAGGCCAGTTCGGCCGCGTTGGCGAAGATCGCGACCGACAGATCGTCGTGCGCTTCCGAGAACTGCGCCAAGTCGTCGGTACTCTGGGACAGATGCTCCATCCGCGCGCGGTCCAACGCCTCGATGGCGGGGGCGCGGAAGGAGGGGAATGCCACGATGCCGCTGAAAGCCTGGCCGGTCAGGGCCGCGCGAAAGGGCGCCGGGACGGAGACCCGTCCCTTGCGATCCACCTTGTTCACGTGGGTGTTGAGGAACAGCGGCATTGCCCGTCCCACGCCCCATGGCCCCTGGCCCGTCTCCCCGACCGGGCTCCACATCGGATCCCGTTCAGGCACGCCTTTGGGGGCGTACTTTCATGGGACATCGTGGGATAACATGGGATTATATGGGCGTCAATGACTTCTGATAGTAAAAGACAGTGAGTTTCAAGAGTTTGTGGCGGGTTTTTGAATCCGCGCCCGATCTAGTGCAAGTCCTCATCGCCCTCCCGACCCGTGCATCCTGCCCCGGAAATACGACGAAATTATGTTCCCCGTATGTTCCCATAAGGATTTTTGATCCGAAGCGGGGCGCGGAGCGGCAAGACGAGGGGAAAGGTTTCGCAAGTATTCGTTTCGAACATCGGGAATGAAGACTTGAACGAAGTGAAAGTAACGCGCGAAAGACGCGAAAGACCGTGATCTGTCGACCGGAAAAAGCGCCAAGCGGCGGCGGTTTGCGGCGCGCCAGCGTTCTTTCCCTCGTGCTGCTGCACCGTCTGGGCAGCCGCTCCACCGTGGATTTGCAGCGGCGCGTCCGTGATGCAACGCGCCCATCGCTCAAAATACGGTATTTAAATACCCTATAAAATTGCCAGACGGCCTGTAAGCCGGGTTCTGTCCCCGCTTGCGCGGGGGATGACCATTCATCTGGGACGCCCCTCGCGGGGCGCCTCGCGCGACCGACCCGGACGGCGGCTTGGAAACCCGCCTGCCGGGCTTGCGCCCGGCGTGCCGTCCCTATTTGGTCTTGCTCCCGGTGGGGTTTGCCGTGCCGCCTCCGTTACCGGAGGCGCGGGGCGCTCTTACCGCTCCGTTTCACCCTTGCCGGCCTTGCCCCGGCGAACCGGGGGTCGGCTGTGGCGGTCTCTTCTCTGTGGCACTGTCCCTGGGGTCGCCCCCGCCGGGTGTTACCCGGCACCGCGTTTCCATGGAGCCCGGACTTTCCTCCCCCGCACTTGCGTGCAAAGGCGGCCATCCGGCCGTCTGGCGGGGCCTAGTTAGGCCTTAGCGGGGCGCGCGTCAACGAGCCCGGCCAGGCGCGCGCGGGTGAGGGGCCCGAGATGTCCCGGCGGCTCAACGCCGTCCGCGAAGCATTCGGGGACGAAATGGCGCTGGAAGGCGGTGACGACCGCCTCGGTCTCGGCGTCGAGCATGCCCGAGATCCGGATCGGGCCGTACCCGTACACCCCCAGCGCTTCCTGGACGGCCGCCACCAGCGCGTGGGTCTTGCCGGGTGCTATGACTGGCCCGCCATCCGGCTTGCGCGCCGTGGGCCAGCGCCCGATCCCTGCCGCCGCCAGGGCCTGCCAGGGGAACCGCTCGCCCGGATCCCGCTTGCGTCCCGGCGCCACGTCCGAGTGCCCAAGCACATGCCGAGGCAGGATCGAATATTTGGTAATTAGATACCGCAATATCCGCTCCACGGCCGCGATCTGTCCGGCCGGAAAATCCCGGTATCCCAGCCCGTGCCCTGGGTTCTGCAATTCGATCCCAATGGAACGCGAATTGATATCCGTCTCTCCCGCCCAGTATCCCGCCCCCGCATGCCATGCGCGCCTCGTCTCATCGACCAGCGCGTGAACCGCGCCGTCTTCGTCGATCAGATAATGCGCGCTGACTTCGGCCGCGGGATCGCCCAAGCGGTCGAGCGCCGCCTGGGCGCTTTCCATGTCCGTGTAGTGAAGCACGACCATGTCGATGGGCAGCCGTCGTTCGCCATGGTTGGGCGAGGGCCGCTCGATAACGCTCAAGCCGTCGATCACGGGTTTCTCCAGGACGCTTCCGCGAAGCTTATTCCGCGGCGCGGGCCTTCGTCATGCGCGCGAGATAAGCCGCATCTGCCTCGGCGACCAGGTCGAGTTCGGTCCGCCCGCGCCGGAGCGCGCGGAAGAGCATCCACCAGCAGCCGAAATACGTGACCTCCGGCAGCGGGTGCGGATACTTCGCCGCTACCTCGCGATGAAGTTCCGGCAGCCGGTGGAACGGCACGCTCGGAAACGTGTGATGCACGGTGTGGTAGGTCATGTTCCAGTGTACCCAGCGCATGAAGGCGTTGGTCTGGAACGTGCGCGTGTTCTGCAGCGTGTTCCGGTGATGTGTGGTGGCTGTGTGCTCGCCGATGCCTTGGAGCCAGTAGACCCACTTCGTGCACATCATGGGGCCGATCCAATAGACAACCGGCCACCACGACCCGAGCGCGAGTGCGCTTGCCGCGATAACCCCATAGCCAACAAGATGCAGGCGCGCGGATTGGATCAGGATCCGCGTCTGCCGTTCGGTGAAAATCTTCTCCGGGATGTGGCCGAACGCATGCCCAACGATTGAGCGGACGCGGTGATAAAAAAACGGTACACCCGAGAACATCCAGAGGAACGGCCAGACGGAGCCATAGGGCTTGCGCTTGAGAAGCTCGGTGTCTTTCACCCAATCCTGCGTATTCCGGTGATGGGCGAAGTGCTGCCATTTGTCGTAGTCGCTGGGGTAGAAATTCACGAAGCCGAAGAGACGCCCGAACCAATCGTTCAACCAGCGGGTCTTGAACGCGGTGCCGTGGTAGCACTCGTGCTCGGCGGCATAGAGCTGGTTCAGAAGGACGCCTTGCAGGAAGAAGAACGGCGCCGCCCACCAGCTGCCCCAGGTGAGCGCGAGGCAGGCAGTCGTCGCGCCGATCGCGCCTAGATGACTCGCCGCTTGGATGAGCCCCCTCGCGTCGGATCGTTCCGAAAGCGCCTTGAGACGGCGCGGCTCGATGACGTCGTTTACGCCGACGAAACCGTCCACTCTTCCGTTCCTCCCGTGTCCTGTCGGGCCGAAAGCACCTTACTGTCGTGCGAATAAGAGTAGTGGCGTCGGCGGCCGCGAACAAGGGCGAGGCCACCCATGAAGCCGTGGCTTAACCGCGTGCGGCGCGCAATCTGGCGGGCAGGAGCCGCTCCAAATCGACCGTGATGAAGGCGATGCCGGAGACCACCACAAGCCCGCCAAGCGCGACGATCCAGGTTAAATCCTCGCCCAGCAGAACGACGCCGGTGGCCACCGTCGTTACCGGCACCAGGAGAAGGTAGGGCATCACTTGGTTGACCGGATAGCGGCCGAGCAGGTGGTACCACATGGCGTAACCAATGCCGTTCATGATCAGGCCGAGATAGAGGATGGCCGCCCATGTGACCCAGGTGGCGTTACGCAGCGCCTCCCATTGGCCGCTTTCGAACGCGGCGGATGAAAGGAAGAGTTGAGGCGCAGCCATGACCGCGACCCAGGCGATCAGGGTGAAGCCGCCGACTTGGCCCAAGGCGCGCACCATCACCTGGCCAATCGCCCAAGTCAGCGCGCCGCCCATGACGAAGAATACGGGCAGCATGTTCTCCTGGATCCTGGGCTCGCCGCACATGATCGCCACGCCGCCGAACGCCATGGCCATGCCCACCGCGCGTCGCCAGCCCAGGCGCTCCTTGAGGAAGATGGCGGCGATCAGCGCGGCGAGGGGCACCTCGAGCTGGATCACGATGCCCGCGGTCGAGGCATCCATGCCGTCAAGTCCCGTATAGGTCAGGCTGTATTGAATCGTCGCGCTGACCACGGAGACCAGAAAGATTCGTGGCAGCAGTTTGCGTGGCATGCGCACGAACCAAACCAGCGCCAAGGCGGTTACGCTGAAGCGCAGCGCGATCAACATGATCGGCGGGAACTCCGCCAGCACGAATTTGGCGAGCGTGAAGCCCAATCCCCAGATGATTGGCACGGCGATAGCGAAGAGGACGTCCAGGATTTTCACGCGGCTGCCCCCGTCGAGTGAAAGCGGAAAGAAAGTCACCGAGATAAATAGACCGTAAAAAATCCGCGCGAAAACATGACCGTCGCGAGGCAGTGTTGGTCCTCTCGGCGCAAGATGCAAACAAGTTCTGAGTAGAATTACACAATCAGAAAATCGACCGACGAGAGAAAGGAAGCGAAGCGTTGCGCATAGCGCATATCCCGCCGCTGGTAAAGCAGTTCTTGATTCTGTTCGCATGAGCAATGATCTCGGTGCTCGTTCGCAGCCCCCAATGCTTCGCTGGAACAAATTCAATGCCCCAACTCGCTATCGGCGATCCTGCTCCCTGGTTCGTCGCGCCCACACCCCGCCGCTCCAACTTCCATTTCAATACAGTCGCGGGACGCTATGTCGTCCTCTGCTTTGTGGAATCGCTGGCTGATTCCGCGATGCAAGCGATGGCCGGCGTGCTTGCGCGGCGCGGCGAGCTGTTCAATGACCAAAAGGCCTGCATTTTTTTCGTGACCTGTGATCCACAGGACGCAGCGTCCGGCCGGCTTCCGGCCGAGGCGCCGGGCCGGCGCATCATCTTGGATTA
>JAPLOM010000022.1:0-61829 GCA_026400755.1 Alphaproteobacteria bacterium | reverse complement strand
GCATCAGCGCGATGTTCGGTGCCTGGAACGAGGCATCCGGACAATATGATCGAGCCTCTCTGGTGCTTGACCACAATCTTCATCTTGTCGAGACCGTTCCGATCGCACCCGTCGAGATGCACCCTGCGCGTTTGACGGGCGTGGTGGGCGCTTTGCTGCCGTTGGGAGAGCGCGGCTCCGCGCTTTCGTCCGCGCCTGTGCTGATCGTGCCGCGCGTGTTCGAGCCGCAGCTCTGCCGTCATTTGATCGACAGTTTCGAACGCGACGGCGGCAAGGAAGGCGTCTATGTCGTTCCAAATCCAGAGACCAAAGCGTTGGAGGTCGTCCTGGATGAAGGTTTCAAGAAGCGCCGCGACGTCGGCGTGTCCGAACCATCTCTCACCGACGCCATCACCGCGCGCCTTGGGCGCCGACTGTTCCCGGAACTGCGCAAGGCGTTCCAGTTCGAAGTCGCCAAGATCGACCAGTACTTCATCTGCCGGTACGACGAGGGTGGCTATTTCCGCTCCCACCGGGACGACGCGACGCCTGATACGTCAAATCGGTTGTTCGCGCTGACCATCAATCTGAATGTCGAAGAGTATGAGGGTGGCGATCTTCGCTTCCTGGAACACGATTCGCGCACGTATCGTCCGCCATCCGGTGGCGTGATCGCCTTCTCCTGCTCCTTGCTCCACGAAGTGCGGCCGGTGACCCGCGGCCGGCGCTATTGCGTCGTGACGTTCCTTTATGGGCGCGACGGCAAAGGAACCGACGACAAGCTTGGGACCGACGCCGATCAGTCCTAGACTGCCCCTTGATGGTGGCGCTCTGTGCGCCCGGAAAGGGATCTAAGGCGATGAGCGATTCGAAACCCGGCCCCGAAGTGGCCAGCGTGACGTCGGCCCGGATTTCTGTCGTGCCCGGCGAGTTCGCCAAGCACGCGCTGTTCAAGGCGGATGGCATCGAGGCCAACGTCTTCAAGGCGAAAGGCCGCGTCTCGCCGCTCCATGCCCACACGTACACCGAGATGATTTACGTCGTCAGCGGTCGTTTCCGCGACCGCGGCGTCGAGGTTCCGCCGGGTTCCTTCGTGGTTCGCCGCCCCGGCGAGATGCACGAGTTCGTGGCCGAGGATGAAGTGACCCTTCTGGTCGTGAACGTGGACCAGTCGAAGGCGGCCTGAAATCGGCTTCGCCTGGGCCGGGCCATGGCTTGCACGGTCCCTATTGGCGTCGCTATTATTGAAATATAATTTCATTGTGTGAAACGTGAATGCCGCCCGCGGGAGGGACGCATGAATTTTGAACCGAGCGCATCCCAGCGGGATATCCGCGCGCTGGCTGAAAGGGTCTGCGCTCCTTTCGACGATTCCTATTGGTTGAAGCGCGACGAGGACGGGATTTTCCCTCACGATTTCCATCGTGCAGTGGCTGATGCGGGCCTCTTGGGCGTGGCCATGCCCGAATCGGTCGGCGGTGCAGGGTTGGGCATCTCCGAGGCCGCCGTCCTGATGCGCGCGATCGCGGAATCGGGCGCGGGCATGGCCGGCGCCTCATCCGTCCATATGAATATCTTCGGCCTGCAACCCGTGGTCGTCTTTGGCACGGATGAACAGAAGACGCGCTTCTTGCCGCCGTTGATTCGTGGCGAGGAGAAGGCTTGTTTCGCCGTCACCGAGCCCGATGCGGGTCTCAACACGACCGAGATCAAGACGCGCGCCGAACGGAAAGGCGATCGCTATGTCATCACTGGTCAGAAGATCTGGATCTCGACCGCGCAGGTCGCCGACCGTGCCCTGATCCTGGCGCGCACAACGCCGCTCGATGAGGTCGTCAAGAAGACGCATGGCCTGAGTTTGTTCTACGCCAAGCTCGACCGGGCGAAGGTCGAGGCGCGCGCCATCCGCAAGATGGGCCGCCATGCGGTCGATTCGAACATGCTGTTCTTCGACGGGCTCGAGGTGCCCGCGGAAGACCGCGTGGGAGAGGAGGGGGCCGGATTCAAGATGCTGCTTCATGGCCTCAATCCCGAACGCATTCTGATCGCGGCGGAGGCCGTGGGGCTGGGCATGGTGGCGTTGAAGCGCGCGACAGACTATGCCAAGCAGCGCGTCGTCTTCGGCCGGCCCATCGGGCAGAATCAAGGCATCCAGCATCCGCTCGCGCGCTGCTGGATGAATTTAGAGGCTGCGGATTTAATGACCTTGAAAGCCGCTGCGCTCTACGACGCGGGCAAGGAATGCGGCGCTGAGGCCAATACGGCCAAGTTCTTGGCCGCCGAAGCGGCTTTCACGGCCTGCGAGACGGCGATCCAGACCCACGGCGGTATGGGTTATTCGGCGGAATTCCACGTCGAGCGGTACTTGCGCGAATCCTTCATCCCGCGCATCGCACCCATCAGCCCGCAGATGATCATGAACCATATCGCCGAGAAGGTTCTCGGTTTGCCCAAGTCCTACTGAGGGAATAAATGATGGCATCGAACCGCAGGCGCACCGGCGGCGAAGTACTGGTGGACCAATTACTGATTCACGGCGTCGATCTGGCCTATTGCGTGCCGGGAGAAAGCTATCTGGGCGTGCTCGACGCGTTGCATGCGGCGCGCGAGAAGATCCGCCTGTTCACCACCCGCAACGAAACCGGCGCCATCAGCATGGCCGAGGCTTACGGCAAGATGACCGGCCGGCCAGGCATCTGCCTCGTCACGCGCGGCCCCGGTGCTTCCCACGCCATGATCGGTGTGCACACGGCACTACAGGATTCGACGCCACTGATCCTTTTCGTGGGCCTCGTTACGCGCGACGCCAAGGAACGCGAGGCGCTGCAGGAAATCGACCTGAAGGCTATGTTCGGACACACGGCCAAGTGGGTGGCCGAGATCGACGATCCGCGCCGCATTCCAGAGATGGTCAGCCGCGCGTTCCACAACGCCGTCTCCGGTCGTCCCGGCCCCGTTGTGTTGGGCCTGCCGGAAGACATGTGCGTCGAGGAATGCGAGACGGCGGACGTGGCGCGCTACAAGCTGGTGCGGCCCGCGCCGACGCCGGCTTCGATCGACGAGATGGAAGGCCGGCTGCGCACGGCCAAGCGCCCACTGCTGGTCGTGGGCGGCGGCGGTTGGACCACGCGCGCGGTCGACGGCATCCGTTCGTTCGCCGAGGGCAACCGCCTGCCGGTCGCGGTCTCGTTTCGTTGCAAGGATCTGTTCGATAACCGGCACCCGAGCTACATCGGCGACTTGAGCTTGGGCGTGGCGCCCACCTTGGGCGAGCGGGTGAAGAAGACCGATCTGCTGCTGGTCGTGGGCGCGCGGTTGGGTGAGCTGACTACGTCCGGCTACACGCTGATCAAGCCGCCCGTGCCGGAGCAGCGACTGATCCACGTTTACGCCGACCCGGAAGAGCTAGGCCGGGTTTATCAAGGTGAGCAACTCATCTGCTCCGGCATGGAGGAGTTTGCCGCGGCCGCGGGCAAGGTCCGTATCGACAATCCCGCCTGGGCGCATTGGACCAAGGATGCGCGCGCGGATTACGAGGCCACCCTGGCGATCGATCCGGTGCCCGGCTCGCTCGATCTCGGTGGTGTGGCGCGCTGGCTCAGTGAGACCATGCCGCGCGACACGATCATCGTCTCCGACGGCGGTAACTTCGCCACCTGGGTCAACCGCTATGTCGAGCTGTCGCGCTTCCGTTCGTTCCTGGGGCCAACCAACGGCGCCATGGGCTACGGTGTGCCGGCGGCGATCTCGGCCAAGATCGTGGCGCCGGAGCGGCCGGTCATTGCCTTCGCGGGCGACGGCGGTTTCATGATGACCAGCAACGAGCTGGCGACCGCCGTGCAGTACGGCGTCAACGTCGTCTACCTGGTCTTCAACAACGGTCTCTACGGCACCATTCGCATGTACCAGGAAACGCAGTTTCCCGGCCGCTATCCGGCCACGGAGTTGCGGAATCCGGACTTCGTTAAATATGCCGAGTCCTTCGGCGCTTACGGAGAGAAGATCGAGACGCTGGAGCAGTTCAAGGCGGCGCTGCCGCGCGCGCTGGCCTGCGGCAAGCCCGCGGTGCTGGAGATGGTGGTGGATCCCGAGGCCATTACAACCCGCACGACCTTGACCAAGTTGCGCGACGCGGCGCTGGCCGCGGGGCGCGGCTAGCCGGCGATGCCCAGCTACGCGCCCGTCACGGCTCTCCTGCGCGGCGTGGCCGTGCTGGAGGCCGTTGCGGCGCAGGGTGCTGTGTCGATCAAAGACCTGCACGCGGCGACCGGATATCCCAAGGCTACTTTGGTGCGTCTGTTGGAAACATTGATCCATGCTGGCTATGTCCGCGCATCGGGCGAGGACCGCCCCACCTATGCGTTGACCGCGCGCGCCTTGGGCTTGGCCGGACGTTTCGATCACGGGCGGAATTTGGCGGCCGCCATCGGCCCGGTCTTGACTGAGTTCCAGGCCGCGATTCCCTGGCCTTCCGACCTCGCCGTGTTCGACCGCGACGCCATGGTGATCTTGGAAACGAGCCGCCGGCCGGGCGTTCTGAGCGTCAGCCGGCAGGTGGGCTCGCGCGTGCCTGCCGTGCCCACGGCTTTGGGCCGCGCGTATCTCGCGTTCCTGCCCGAGGCTGAGCGGCGGGATTGCTTGACCGTGTTGCGCCAGGGGACCGGTCAACCCAAGGACATGAAGCGGTTCGAAACGTTGCTCGCGTCCGTGCGCGCGAAAGGTTATGCGACCAGCGACCAGGAGAATCGCCCCGACATTCGCGCCCTGGCTGCTCCGGTGATGGATGGCGGCCGCGTTGCGGCCAGCGTGAACATCATCGTCGTGGCTGAAGCCATGACCATGGGGGAACTGGAAAAGCGCTACGCCAAGCCGCTTTTGACCGCCGCGAAGAAAATGTCGGCCGCATTGGTGGCGGCGCGAGACTAGTGGGTCATTTTTCCCCGAACGCGCGCAGGCATTCCTCGATGCCGCGCGCATGGTCGACGGGCAGCGGCATCTGCGCCAGCACATGGCGCCAGACGTACGGCCACGGGCCGCCTGGAGCACCGTGACGCTGCGCCCACAATCGCGCGCGGCCGGCGGCTTTCTTCAGCGCCATGCGGCGATAGCGCATCGGAAGATCGGGATGGCGGCGGACGAAGTTGAGCGTGGCGCGCGTGATATTGGCCAATTCGCGTTTCGCGCTGGCGGACAGGCGATTCGAATCGCCGCGTGCCACGTGGGCCACGATGTTGGGGATTTCGACGAAGCCGCCACGGAGTGCCAAGGGCAGCGACAGGCTGTATTCCTGGCAGGTCACGTCCGGGTCGCAGCCGCCCGCCGCGAAATAATCCGCCCGCCGCAGCAGCATGACCGATGGGTTGTAGCGAGAGGTGTGCAGCGTCGCGGCCAAAGCATCGGCGATGACGCGGCTGCCGCGCCATTCGGCGTCGTCCGTCGCCGTTTCGGGTATCGCGCGATAGTCGTAGGGCTGCGCCTGGCCCACGGCCAGGACGGCCGTGGTTTCCGCCAGCGCGCGCAACAGAAGGTTGGTAGCCGATGGCGCCAGAAGGTCGTCCGAATCGACCAGCTTGAGATGGGCCAACCGCGCTTCCTCGGCCGCGCGGTTCATGGCCGCGCTGGCGCCCGCGTTGGCTTGGGCCACGATGCGCACGTCTGGCCAGCCTTCGGTCACGCACCGCGCCACGGCCAACGATTCGTCGGTCGACCCGTCGTCCACGATCACGATTTCGCGCGAGAAATCGCCCGTCTGCCCGCGCACGGCGGTCAGCACGGCGGGCAGGTAGGACGCCTTGTTGTAGACGGTCAGAAGGAAGGACACCCCAGTCATGGGCCGGGATTATGGGTGAGTCGCGAGCGCAAGGCGACGGGCTTGCGCCTGCTCGACGGCCCGGCCATCGTTCCGAGGCACAGCGTCAAAAGAGGGGAAGAACGCATGGTCGTCGAACAGCGCACATACAAGATCAGGAACGGCAAGCTGGCCCAGTATCTGTCGTTGATCCGCGACGAGGGCATCGCCATCCAGCAGCCGATCCTGGGCAACCTAATCGGCTATTTCCAAACCGAGATCGGCCCCCTGAGCCACATCGTCCATATGTGGGGTTACAAGGATCTGAACGACCGCGCCGAGCGGCGCGCGAAACTGGCCGCCGACCCGCGCTGGAAGGCGTTCACGCCGAAGATCGCCGAATTGATCGAGACGGCGGAAAGCCGCATCCTGCTTCCTACCGATTTTTCGCCCCTGCGCTGAGTCGCCGCGACGGAGACGTTTATGGACGCCATGTCCCAATTCAATCTGCATCCCGACATGGCCGAGTTGGTGGCGGCCAAGCAGGCCGTGCCGACCGAGGCGGCGTCCAACGCCCAGCGCAACAGTTGGGACAGCTACGACGCTGCCCTGCGCCGTCCTTATCCGGACGGAATGGTGGTGCGCGACATGAAGCTGCCGCGCGTGGGCTGGGATATCCCCGTCCGCATCTATCGTCCCAAGGCGGCGCGGAAAGCCTCGCCCATCGCGGTCTATATCCACGGCGGCGCCGACTACCGCCTGGCGCCGGAACATGCGTTTCCGACTGGTGTCGAGGATTGCTACGCGGCGATCTCGTACCTGGCCCAGCATGGCGGCGAGTTGGGCGGCGATCCCGCCCGCATCGGCCTATGGGGCGACAGCGCGGGCGGCAACATGGCGGCGTCCTGCTGCCTGATGGCGCGCGACCGCAAGGGGCCGAAGATCGCGGCCCAGGTGCTGATCTACCCGTGCCTGACCGACGAGCTGACCCTACCTGCCTATGAAACCTATCGCGATTCGCCGGTCACCACGGCCGGGATGGACAAGGCCTGGGACCTTTATCTCGGCAAGCGCCGGCCGATCGACGATCCGTATGCCGTGCCGCTGAAGGCGAAGAACCTGTCCCACCTGCCGCCCGCCCATATCCACGTTGCCGAGGTCGACTGCCTGGCCGACGACGGGCGGCTTTATGCGCAGCGTTTGAAGAAGGCCGGAACGCCGGTCGTCTTCCGCGTGGCCGAGCGCATGATCCACGGCTTCACGCGCGCGCGCTTTTCGGGTCCCGCGGCGGCGGCCGAATTCCAGGCGCCTTGCGACTTCTTGAAGACTTACTTGTTCGCCTAGGCCTGGACTCGCGGAGTCTGCAGCTTGTCGAAGCTGGACCAGACGCCCTCGGCGCCATCCCAGCTTCCGCGTGACGCGCCCTTGGAATATTCCGTCGCGCGCTGCTCGAAGAAGTTGGCGTGCTCCACGCCGTTTAGGATTTCCACGAGCCACGGCAGGGGATGGGCCTTGAGCGGCTTATAGCCGCTCTCGGTTTCCTCGAAGCAGCCGAACACGGGCGTCAGCTTCAATTGCGTCAGGCGCCAGTCGGCCACGTAGCGCACATAGGCGTGGATATCCTCGGGCGTCATGCCCTGGATGCCGCCGATGCCGAAGGCCAGGTCGACGAAGCGTTCCTCGAGGCCGACCATGGTCTTGGCCACGTCGATGATGTCATCGCGCACCGATTTGGTCAGGGCGCCCGTCTCGCGGTTCCACTCATGGAACAGGCGGATGATGCCCTCGCAGTGCAGGCTCTCGTCGCGCACCGACCAGCTCACGATCTGTCCCATGCCGTTCATCTTATTGTGGCGCGGGAAGTTGAGAAGCATCGCGAAGCTGGCGAACAGCGACATGCCTTCGGTGAAGGCGCCGAACATGGCTAGCGTGCGCGATACGTCGGCCACGGTGCCGACGCCGAACGTGTGCATGTAGTCGGCCTTGGCGCGCATCTCGGCGTAATCGCGGAACGCCGCGAACTCGGCCTTGGGCATGCCCAGCGTCTTCAGCAGAAGCGCATAGGCATCGATGTGGACCGTCTCCATGTTGGAGAAGGCGGCCATCATCATCTGCAGCTCGAGCGGCTGGAAGATCGGGATGTAGCGCTTCAGGTAATTGTCGCCGACCTCGACGTCCGACTGGGTGAAGAAGCGGAAGATCTGGGTCAGAAGCGCGCGCTCCTGGTCCGTCACGCGGTCCGACGCCCAATCCTTGATGTCGCCGCCCAGCGGGACTTCCTCGCCCATCCAGTGAATCTGCTGCTGGCGCTTCCAGAAATCATAGGCCCACGGGTAGCGCTCGACGTCGTAGGTGCCGGTCGCGTCGAGCAGGCCGATGCGGCCTTGGCCGATCAGCGTGCGCGGGTCGACAGCGCCCAGGTCCCTCATTGACATGCCAAGCATTCCTCATAGTCGGTGCGCTCGGCTGCCGCGAGGGGGGCTTCCTTGGCCTTTTCGTTCAGCTTGCCGGCGAAGCCGGCGCGCTGGAGGGACTTGGAGCGGCAGTAATAGAGGCTCTTGATACCGCGCTGCCACGCCGACCAATGCAGCATGTGCAGGTCCCACTTGTCGATGTCGGCCGGCAGATAGAGGTTGAGCGACTGGCTCTGGCAGATATGGGGCGCGCGGTCGGCCGCCAGATCGATGATCCAGCGCTGATCGATCTCGAATGCGGTGCGGAAGACGAGCTTCTCGTCCTCGGTCAGGCATTCGAGATGCTGGACCGAACCCTCGTGCTCGACGATCGACTGCCACACCTCGGGCGTATCCGAATCCTTTTCGCGCAACAGGCGCGTGAGGTACGGATTGCGTACCGAGAAGGCGCCTGACAGCGTCTTGTGCGTGTAGATGTTGGCCGGGATCGGTTCGATGCAGGCGCTGGTGCCGCCGCAAATGATGCTGATCGATGCCGTCGGCGCGATGGCCAGCTTGTGGCTGAAACGGGCGGTCATGCCGCGTTCCTGCGCATCCGGGCAGGCGCCGCGTTCCTGCGCCAGCGCGACCGAGGCCGCGTCGGCCTCGCGGCGCAGTTTTTTGAAGATACGGAAGTTCCACGACTTCGCCAGCGCGCTTTCGAACGGAATGCCTTGGGCCTGCAGCAACGAGTGGAAGCCCATGACGCCCAGGCCGACGGAACGCTCGCGCAACGCCGAGTAACGGGCGCGTTCCATGCCGTCGGGCGCTTGCTCGATGAAGCTCGTCAGCACGTTGTCGAGGAAGCGCATGACGTCCTCGATCAGATGCGGCTCGTCGCACCACTGGTCCCACGTCTCCACGTTCATGGAAGCCAGGCAGCAGACGGCGGTGCGTTCTTTGCCGTTGTGGTCCTTGCCGGTCGGCAGGGTGATCTCGCTGCACAGGTTCGAGGTCGAGACCTTGAGACCCAGTTCGCGCTGGTGTTTGGGCAGCGCGCGGTTCACCGCGTCGATGTAGAGCAGATATGGCTCGCCGGTCTGCAGGCGGGTCTCCAGGATGCGCTGCCACAGGCGACGGGCGTAGACCTCGCGCACCGTCTCGCCGGACTTGGGGCTTTTCAGCGCGAAAGATGCGCCGTCGCGAACGGCCTCCATGAAAGCGTCGGTTACGTTGATGCCGTGGTGAAGGTTCAGGCCCTTGCGGTTGAAGTCGCCCGAAGCCTTGCGGATCTCGAGGAACTCCTCGATCTCCGGGTGATGGATGTCGAGATAGACGGCGGCCGAGCCGCGGCGCAGCGAGCCCTGGCTGATCGCCAAGGTCAGCCCGTCCATGACGTGAATGAAGGGAATGATGCCCGAGGTTTCACCGCAACCCTTCACGGCCTCGCCGATCGAGCGCACCTGGCCCCAATAGGTGCCGATGCCGCCACCGTTCGAGGCCAGCCAGACATTCTCGTTCCAGGTGCTGACGATGCCGTCGAGGGAATCGGGCACGCTGTTGAGGAAGCAGGAGATGGGCAGGCCGCGCGTGGTGCCGCCGTTGGACAGCACGGGCGTGGCCGGCATGAACCACAGCTTGGAGATCGCGTCGTAGATGCGCTGGGCATGGGCCAGATCGTCGGCATAGGCGCAGGCCACGCGGGCGAAGGCGTCCTGGAAGCTTTCGCCCGGCATCAGATAGCGGTCTTGGAGGGTGGCCTTGCCGAACACGGTCAGAAGGTCGTCACGGCTGCGATCGAGCTTGAGGTCGGCCGGGGTGGGCGGCTTGGCCAACGGTGCCGGGGTCGGCGCGCGGCGGGGGGCCGCAGCCGCGGGCGTCGCCACCGGCTGGGGCACGGGGGCGGGAGGGCGATGTTCTTTCGCCACGCGCTTTCGGACCGGCGGCGGTTCCAGCGGAACGAGATGGCCGTGGCGGTCAAAATCGTAGGCGAGTGACGGCATCGGATCCCCCTTGGCTCGGTCCGGGGTTCGGGGGCCGGGGGACGCGTAGCTGGAAGGAATTTAATCCCACAAATCCAGCTCCGCGGCCACCGGGAGCACCCCGCCCCGAGGACGTTTTTCGTGTTCGCGGCAGGTCTCCTGGCTCGCGGGTCGTGACGGTCGCCGGGCCTTCCCGACGCCTTCGCGGCGTCAGTGACCATGGATGGCAACCGCTCGCCGCTTACAGTTGCGGGGGCAGCGCCGGCTTAGCCGCAGGGCGGCGCACCAGCTTCCCTCTTAGCCCTAAATGTTGCCATTCGGGGAACCGAGAACATCAACATCTTGGGGTTTATGACAGATTCACGTCAAGGCGGTTTGCGCCCTTTCCGCCTGCCGGACGCAAGAATTTTCCCTTGACGGGATTTCGCACCGTCGACGTGGCGAAATCGGGACGAATCGGGTCAGCACTTCTTCTTGGATGTCTTTTTTGGCGCCTTTTTCTTCATGGGCGCTGGGCGTTTGGCCTGCGCCCTTCCGGCGGGTGGCGCTGGTTCAGGCCTGCTTTCGGGGCGGGTGGGTCCGTCCTGCTGGGAAAGGAAGCGATAGGCCATGGCGGCCAACTCCTCCACCTTCTTCACAGAATCCTGCGTCTCGGCGGCATAGCGTTGTGCTTCCGCGCGGAGATCGCTCGCGGCTTTGTGAAGCGCGAAGGAGGCCGTAGGCGGCGCGTCCTCGCACAGGCGCAGCACGACGCTTTCCAACGCCGCAAGCCGCCGCGCATGGCGCTGGCTTTCCTGTCCGTGATGCATGAGGAAACGAAGGACGTAGGCGTTCCATTCGTCCGCTGGGCTCTCGGCACGGCCGGTGCGCTGCGTCGACATGACCACCTCCCTCCGAATCCGAGATCATCATCGGCTTCGAAGGGTGGGCGGTCAAAGTTTCAGATTGGCTAGCTCTTGCCGCCCTTGTCGTCGTTGTTGTCGTTATCGTCGTCCAGCTTGTGAACGGCGACACGTGCCAGTCCCTTGCGCTGCATGCCGAGCACGCGCGCGGCGGCCTCAGACAGGTCGATCGAGCGGCCATAACCGGGACCCCGGTCATTGATGCGCACGGTCACTTCCTTGCCGGTGGCGATGTTAACGACGCGCACCTTGCTGTCGAGCGGGAGGGAATTGTGGGCGGCGGTCAGGGCGTTCTTGTTGAACTTCTCGCCGTTCGCAGTGCGCTTGCCGTGAAAGCCCGGGCCGTACCACGACGCCACGCCGACAAAACAATTGTCGTGCTCGGAGCGCGCGCAGGGCGTGGCGGGTTCCAGTTCCGTGGCCGCGCCCATCAGCGCCAAGAATCCCAGGGCAAAAAGTGTGCTCTTAACCGGCGTTCCCAGCATCCCAACCTCCCGTCCCCGAGGGCCGACACAACAAGATGTGTCCCATGCGGACGTGGAAAAAACGCCGTCACGAGCGTGAAGTTCCGGTGTCGGTGTGGGACGAATCCCGATCTCAGCCGTGGAGATTCAAGGACTTACTGCGGGGCAGGGGCGAGACATTTTCGGGACAAAGCAGTGGTCGCGACCGCCGTGGCGGCGAGGGTGCAAACGATCGTGGCTCCCGTCGGGGCGTCTGTGATGAATGAGATGCTCAACCCCAAGATGTAGCCGAGGGCGCCGGTCACATATCCCACGATGAATCGGCCCGTCTTCGTTGTGAGCCGCCTGGCCGCCAATGCCGGCACGATCAGCGAAGCGAAAACCAGCAGCACGCCCACAAGCTGCACGGATGCGGTGATGGTAACGGCGAACACGGCGTAGAAAAAAAGCCGCCGCCGTGTGAGGTCGCCCCATCGAAGCGCGAAGAGAACCAATGCGTACAGAGCGGCGATGGGTAAAAGATCCCTGGGTGCGACCCAAAGGATCTGGCCGACCAGCAGATCCTTGAGGTGCTCTGCGCCGTGCGCGTCGAAACCCAGCAGCACGATTTGTGCGCTGGCGGCCACCACATAGACCACGCCGATGATCGCTTCCTGGGATGTGCCCGCGCGCCGTTCCGTCCAGGCCAGGAATCCGGCGGCCAGAAGCGCCGCGGCAGCGGCGCAGGCCTGCGCGGCGAGCCCCTGTGTTTCGCCGCCCAGCAACGCGTGGCCCGCGACGACGCCCAGCGCCGCCACTTGCGCGATCGCGATGTCGATGAAGACGATGCCGCGCGCGAGCACCATCTGACCCAGCGGCACATGCGTGGCCAGCACAAGGAGGCCCGCGAGCATCGCGGGCATCAGGATCGCGATGCTATCCGGCATAGGCGGCGAGCAAGCGTGCGATGGTGTCGTCGAACAGCGAGAACAGATCGTGCGCCTTCTCGTCGCCGCCGACGGTGAAGGGCAGGGTCGCGACGGGAATCTTGGCCTGCTCCGACACGAACTCGGCCGGGCGTGCATCCTCGTAGGCCGCGTGGATGATGAAGCGGATCGACTTGCGCGGTACGTCGGCCAGCACCTGGGCCAAATAAGATGGGCCGGGCGAAATGCCGGGCTTCGGTTCCAGCGCGAGGATCTCTTTCATGCCGAGCCACGCGGTCAGGTAAATCCAGCTCTTGTGCGAGACAGCCACGTTCACGCCCTTGAGGGGGAGGGCGGCCTCTTCCCAGCGTTTCGTCGCCGCGTCCCAGCGCGCGAGAAAATCGTCCGTGCGCTTGGCGTAGGTCGCTGCCTCGGCCGTATCGATGTCCTGCATGCGGCGCGACAGCGCGACGGCGACGGCGCGGATGTTTCGCGCCGAGGTCTGGATATGCGGATTGCCGGCGGCATGGACGTCACCGTCGGCGCGATCGAGGCGGGTTGGAATGTCCAGAAGCCGCACCGCGCCGGCCGCGTCGAAATAGCCGGGTTGCCCCGGCTGGATGCGCGCATTGCCGGCCTGGCGCAGGACGACGGGCATCCAGCCCACTTCCAGTTCGGCACCGGTGCAGACGACCAAATCGGCCACGCGCGCGCGGGCGATCAGGCTGGGCCGCGCTTGAACCTGGTGCGGGTCCTGCAGGCCGCTGGTGGCGGCATAGGTTGTGACCTTGTCTCCGCCCAGTTCCTGCGCCAGTGCGGCCCACTCAGGCTCGCAGGCGAAGATATTCAGCGCGGCGTGGGCGGGAGCGGGTGCGGTGAGGACGAAAGCGGCGAACGCCGCCAGGGATAGGCGTTTCATCGCGCGCTCCTTCAATAGGCGTGGGCGCCGTGGGGGCCCAGGCTGACGGTGTATTGCAGGACGTACTGGTTGCCGCCCGCGCCGCCATAGGAATCGTCGCGGATGTATTGCAGGCGGAAGCGGCCGAATTCGCTGGTCGTGTATTGGAGCATTCCGCTATAGCGGCGCGGCGTCTGGCCGAGCCCATCGAGTTGGGTGCCGGCTAGCGAGGAGGGCACGGCGGCCGGCGACAGCGCGTCGTAGCGCAGGCCCGCCGACCAGCGCGGCGCGAACTGATAGATGCCCTGGACGTACCAGCCGGTTGGATTGCCGTCGTAGGGTTCGTTGTTGTAGGTGCCCGCGTTGTGTACCAGGAAGAATTCCGACTGGAGCTTGAAGTTGGTGCGCGAGGGGTCACCGTTCGGCGCCCACTTATAGACGATGTCGAAGATCGTCATGTTCGTGCGGCCGGTGAACAGCAGGGAGTCGTCGTTGCTCGACCGGTTCTCGGCGTTTGTCCAAAGCTGCGACACGCCCGCTATGATGCTGTTGCTGGCGTTGATGTCGCCGCCGGCCTTCGCGAAGGCGCTGTAACTGCCGATGCCCTGGTTCACGGCGCCCGAGGCCGGGAAGCTCGAGCCCAGGAAGCCCTCGCCACCGAACTCCAGCATCATGGCGCCCGTCGGCGCCTGCCATTTCAATTGCACGCCATCGTCGTTGTATTGGGTGTTCAGGAACACCTGATAGGGCAGCGGCGCGTCGTAGAAATCCCACGCGTGGGCGTGGAATTTGTTCAGGTAGCCGATGTCGGAAAAGAAGCGCCCGCCCTTGGCGATGAAGCCGTAAGGCAACGACAGGCTTTGGATATAGGCCTCCTCCACCGCCAGCGTGTTGTCGTTCTGGAAGGCGATGGTGGCCTGACCGTAGAGCTTGTTGTCGACGTTGGCGGAGATGTCCAACTCGGTCTCGCCAATCGAGAAGCCGCGCGAGATGGGCTGCGCCTCGTCGCCGGTGGCGAAGCCGGGCACGTTCCAGCTTGCCGGTTCCTTCGCCATCTTCGCGAAGGCGCCATTGAGGATCAGGCTGATGGCGGGGTTGAACGCACCGGCGGCGGCGGGCGCACTGGCTGTCTGGACAGGCTGTTCCGAGGCTTGCTTCGCCGTTTGCTGCGCCTCGGCCGCGGTCTTGTCGGCGCTGGCCGCGGCGGCTTCCGTGGATTTCAGGCGCTGCTCCATCTCCGTAAGGCGCGTTTCGTAGGACTGCTTCATCTCCCGCATTTCTTGGTCGTACTGCTGACGCATCTCCTGAACCTGTTTGGCCAGGGCCTGCATGTCGGCGGCGGTGGGTTGTTGGGCGGTGGCCGGCGCTGTGGATGCGAGCCCAGCCAAGACGGCGCCTGCGAATACGCGTGATTTCATCGAATCCCCCAAAACGGACGGGCGCTGCACCGTCTCGGAGTATGTAATAATATAACATTACATATCACGTCAACGCGGGCCAACGACGCCCCCGGAACTCCGCGCCCCACGCGGGGTTGAACTAGGCGATCGGCCCCGGTGATGCGGGCCGGCCGGATGGGAGGTCCGCATGATTGAGTTGGCGGTACGGTTTCACGACCAGTGGGAAGAATCGGTGGTCAGCTACGCGACGCGCTTGGCGCGTGGCGAGCGGATGTTCGACGGCGAGCAGCTTGAGCCGCGCCAGTTCCGCCTGATCATGTCGGCCGACGAAGCGGACAACGCCGCGGCCATCACGAACCTGGCGCGATCCGACAATCTAGAACACGCGTGCTGGCTGTGTGCCGAGCTTTGCTTGCGTTATGCAGCCCTGTGCGAGGCGCGCGGCGAGGAAGAATGCGCCGCCGAATGCCGCCGCTGCGCCGCGTTGTGCCGCATGATGGCCCCCAGCACGACAAGGCACTGACACTTCGCTACGAGCAGAGCAAAAAGGCCCGCCGGTTGACCGGCGAGCCTTTTTCATGAGCGAGGCAACGATGGGCGTGGGCATTCACACCGAAGTCACAGCATTGGATTTGGGGGCTTTCCGAGTCCTTCACGGAGGCGCTGCGAGTAATAAAACCGATAAGCGACGAGTCAGGCAAACCTTTGAAATATCTTCACATTTATTTGTGCGATTGCTGCATCGATAACTTTTCCTAGGGCGCGTGCGGACATTAATTCATTGGCGCTGGCCGCTGCTTGCGTTGATCCTGCAATTCAGGCGACCGATCGTTAAGCCCATCGCCCCTTCGAGGACTGTGCCCATGGCTCTCACCGAATCCGCCGAGCTTCCGCTGGTCGAGGCCGCGTTGCTTCACGTCGCGTCCAAGGACGAGCGGCCCGTCAATTACACCTTCGAGCCGCCGCCGGGCGTGCCGTGGCGCACGGGGAACTATGTCGATGTGAAACTGCCCATCCGCGACGCGAGACCGCTGGGCGATCAGCTTTCGATCGATGTGCAGGGTTTCGAATTCCTCTCAGCGCCTAGTGCGTTCCGCGATTTCCAAAACACCGACGCGATCAAGTCGGCCTATCACCCCGAATGCGCGGCGCTGATCAAGCGCATCACCGGGGCGTCGCATGCGTTGGCCTATGACCATAACGTCCGGTCGGGGGCGGTCGAACGGCGCACCGCCGAGGGCGTGCGCGAGGTCGCCCGCCGGGTCCATAGCGATTTCACCGCGGGTTCCGGCCCGAAGCGCGCGCGAGGAGAATTGGAAGCGGCGGGTCTCGATGCCAACCGGCTGTTCAAGCAACGGTTTGCGCTGATCAACGTCTGGCGTCCGATCGTCGGCCCCGTCGTCCACAAGCCGCTGGCCTTGTGCGACGCGCGCACCGTTTCGCCGGATGATCTGGTCTTGTCAGACCTCATGCATCCGGGCCGCAAGGGCGAGATCTACTCGCTGGCTCCGAATCCGGCCCATCGTTGGTACTACGTGCCGAAGATGCGCACCGACGAAGTGCTCCTCATCAAATGCTTCGATTCGGACGGCGGGCGCGCCAGCTTCACCCCGCACGGCGCTTTCGACGATCCCAACACGCCGGCGGACGCCCCGCCGCGCCAAAGCATCGAAGTGCGTGTCCTGGCGGTCTTCGCACCCGATGCCTGAGCGACGGTAAGTTTTCTACATCGTCGGTTTAGTTAATTTCAGCCGTGCGGCAGGTCACGTTCGTTGACCGCCGCGGTCCCCGGCGCATCTTTATCTCTATCGCGTTCGATTTCGGAGGAGATCATGGACACCCATCTGGCCGCCGATATTCGCAGCCATGTCGACGCCAAGCTGCTTTATTTAGAGGATTCGTCGGAGCGGCCTGTCTCCTACACGTTCGAGCCGCCGCCGGGCGTACCCTGGCAGTCCGGGAAGAACATCGAAGTGTCGGTGCCCGTGCATGATGGGCGTCCTTTGGAAGGCCGGACGTCGCTCGACCGCGAAGGCTTCGCTTTCGTACGCCATCCGACCGCGGTTTCGGACTTCCACGACGCGGCGGCGATCAAAAGCAGCTATTTCGAAGAGAGCGCGCGTCTGGTGCGCAGCATCACGGGTGCGTCCAAGGTCGTGACCTTCGATTACAACCTGCGCCATGCCGCGGCGTCCGGCCGCGATTCGAAAGGGATCAGCCAGCCGGTGCGGCGTGTGCATAACGACTTCACCGCCGATTCGGGCGGGCGCCGCGCGCGCGAAGAGTTGCTGGCGATCGGCGAGGATGCCGAGCGGCTGTTGAAGCATCGGTTCGCCATCATCAATGTCTGGCGCCCCATCCGTGGACCGGTCCAGGACTCTCCACTGGCCGTCTGTGACGCCAGCACGGTCGATCCCCAGGATCTGGTCGTCTCCGACCTGGTCTACCGCGATCGCGTCGGCCACACCTATTCCGTAGCCTACAGCCCCAGGCACCGCTGGTTCTATTTTCCCAAGATGCGGGTCGACGAGGCGCTGCTGATTAAAAGCTTCGATTCCGAAACCGGCGGTGGCACGGCCCGGTTCGCCCCTCACACGGCCTTTGACGACCCGAGCAGCCCGCCCGGCGCCGCGCCGCGCGAGAGCATCGAGGTCCGCACGCTGGCTCTCTTCGCGCCGCTCGACGCGTGGATCCGCGCCCGTCCCTCCCGGCGGGAGGGACGTCTCTTCGTTGCGGGCCGGTCAAGGCGGGGTTAGCGTAGGCGTCCGCAACCGGGAACCCCGAGCCATGACCGCCGCGCTCGCGCGCACCGACGCCTTGATCGCCGAGCTTCGCACCCGCTTCGACAACCGCCTGTCGACGGCGGCTTCGGTGCGCGAGCAGCATGGGCGCGACGAGTCTTACCACCGCGCCATGCCGCCCGACGCCGTCGTCTTCGCGCAATCGACCGAGGACGTGCGCGACATCGTCCTGATCTGCCGCAAGCACAATACGCCGATCATCCCCTTCGGCGCGGGCACCTCGCTCGAAGGTCAGGTGGCTGCGTTGCACGGCGGCGTCTGCATCGACCTGTCGCAGATGAACCGCATTGTCACGGTCAATGCCCAGGATTTGGACTGTTCGGTCGAGCCCGGCGTCACGCGCAAGCAGCTCAACGAGCATCTGCGCGACCAGGGCCTGTTCTTCCCGATCGACCCGGGCGCCAACGCCTCGATCGGCGGCATGACGGCCACGCGCGCCTCGGGCACCAACGCCGTGCGTTACGGCACCATGCGCGAGAACGTGCTGGCGCTGACCGTGGTGCTGGCTGACGGGCGCGTCATTCGTACTTCCAAGCGTGCGCGTAAATCTTCCGCGGGCTACGACCTGACCCGTCTGTTCGTGGGGTCCGAGGGCACGCTCGGCGTCATCACGGAAATCACCTTGCGCCTCTACGGCATTCCGGAGGCCACTTCGGCGGCCGTCTGTTCCTTCCCGACGCTCGACGAAGCCGTGCAGGCCGTGATCGTCACCATCCAGTCCGGCGTGCCCGTCGCGCGCATCGAACTGCTTGACGACGTCATGCTCAAGGCCATCAACGCCTATTCCAAGACCAACTTCCGCGTGGCGCCGACCCTGTTCCTGGAGTTCCACGGCAGCGAGCGCGGTGTGGCCGAGCAGGCCGAGGCCGTTCAGGGAATCGCCAAGGATTTCGGCGGCACTGACTTTGCCTGGACGACCAAGCCCGAGGACCGCACCAAGATGTGGCAGGCGCGCCACGATGCGGCCTATGCCGCCATGGCCATGCGCCCGAACGGCAAGATTTGGCCGACCGACGTCTGCGTGCCGATCTCGCGTCTGGCCGAGTGCATCGCGGAAACCAAGCGTGATTTGGATGGATCGTTCCTAATGGCGCCCATCGTGGGCCACGTGGGCGACGGCAATTTCCACCTAGCCTTCGTGCTCGATCCTTCAAAGCCCGAGGAGCTGAAGGAAGCCGAGCGGCTTAACGAGCGATTGGTCATGCGGGCGCTGGCCATGGACGGTACCTCCACGGGCGAGCATGGCATTGGTTACGGCAAGCTCGACTTTCTGGTCGCCGAGCATGGCGAGGCCGTGTCCGTCATGCGTGCGATCAAAATGGCGTTGGACCCGGACAACCTGATGAACCCGGGTAAGGTCGTCCGGATCTAGCAATCGCATGGCGAGCGATGGGGGCTCCCGTAAAATCGCCACATTCTCCGGTTTGATCTTGAGTGCAGGGGCTTCGATCTCTTAGCCTTCCTGCCTTCCTCCCCGGAGTGCGGCTTTGAAGAAGATTCTCTACGGCCTCGTGGCCCTTATCGGCCTCGTCCTGGTCTTGGCCCTGGTCGGCCCAAGCTTTGTCGACTGGAGCCGGTATAAGGGTGAGATCGAGCGCAAGACCAAGGAGCTCACCGGGCGTGACCTGGTGATCGGCGGGCCGATCAGCGTCTCGATCCTGCCTAAGCCCACGCTGGTGGCCGAGGATATCCGGCTCGACAACATCCCCGGCGCGGCCGTCGCCGACATGGTGACGCTGAAGTCGCTGCGTTTGCGGCTGGCACTCTTCCCGCTTCTGGCGGGGCGCATCCGGGTCGACAACATCACGCTCGTGCGCCCGGTGGTGGAATTGGAAACCATGGCCGATGGCCGGGTGAACTGGATTCTCACGCCCGCTGCGTCCGCCAATCCCAAATCTGACGGCAACAGCGAACCCGTAGAGGCCGCCAAGGCGGACGAGGGTTTCCCGCGCCTGGACCCCCTGATCGTGCAGGAAGGCGTCATTGTTTATCGTGATTCGCGCACCGGCCATATCGAACGGGCCGACGCCATCGCGGCCCAGCTTTCGGTTCAATCGGCCGCTGGTCCCTTCCGCGCGCAGGGCACGGCCATGCCGCGTGGCTTACCGGCCCGCTTCAACATCTCTGTCGGCCGGCTAGGCGCGGATACGCCATCGGCCGTTTCCGTGTCCCTGGAATTCGATCCTGGACAGGCCCGCTTGGACTTCAATGGCATCTTGGTGGCCGCCAAGAACAACCGGGAAGAACTCTCCGGCAAACTGCATGCGGAGGCCGGCGATCTCATCAAGCTGACCAATGCGTTCCTCGGCGGTGCGGCCAGCGACCAACTTCCGATTTTGGTCAATCGCTTCATCCTGGACGGCACCATCCAGAGCAGCGATTCCAATCTTTCGATCGCCGATCTTTCGCTCACCATGGGCGAATCGAAGGCGACGGGTGCGGTCGACATGGCCTTCGGCAAGACCACGGACGTGAAGGCGCGCGTCACCGCCGACCGCGTCGATCTCGACGCGCTTCTGAAACCACCCGCGCCGCCGCAGGCCGCGCCCGCCAAGCCGGCCGAGGCGCCTGCGCTGACGGGTAAAAAGAGCCAAGCTTCGAAAGCCGAAACGCCCGTCGGATTTGCCTTGCCGACCAACGTGAACGGCACGCTCGACCTAAGCGCCGCGACGGTCGTCTATAACGGCCAGGAAACCAAGGATCTCCGCGTCGCCGCGGCGCTTCAGAACGGCCGCCTCGCGATCGAGAAGGCCGAAGCGCGCCTGCCGGGCGATACCGCCGTGTCTTTGAACGGCGCGTTGTCCACGCGAAAGGGCGCCTTCGCCGTCGACGGCAGCGCCAAGCTGGCCACCAACAACGTTCGTTCACTTCTCTCTTGGCTCAAGTTGAAGGTGGACGAGATTCCCGAGGGCAAGCTGACGACGGCCACCTTCGCGGGCAATTTCGCTACGTCCGGCGAAGAGATCCAGCTTCGCGACATCCAGGCCACCCTCGACGGCTCGCGCCTGGCGGGCGGGGCGACCTTGGCCTTGCGCCAGCGTCCGGCCATCGCGGCGTCCCTGGCGGTCGACCGGCTGATGATCGACGCTTATCTGCCCGCGGCGAAGAAGGACGATTCGGGCGGCGGCGGGACGCAAAGCGCGTCTTCATCCGGCGATGGGGCCGGCGGCCAGGCACCGGTCAACGCGCCGCTCGCGGCGCTGGCGCCGCTTCAAAGTTTCGACGCCAACGTAAAGTTGCGCGCGGGCCTGCTCTCCTATCATGGGCTGCAGGCGCAAGACGTGTCCTTCGACGGCACGCTGCTCGACAATGTGCTGACGGTGCGCGACCTCAGTGCGAAGAACGTCGCGGGCGCCCAAGCCAAGTTCACCGGCACCGTCGGCGGCTTCACGGGCATGCCGATGGTGAAGGCCAACCTGGACGTGCGCGCGAACGAGGCCGGGCCCGTGCTGAAGGCGCTCGGCCTGCCCGTGCCGGCCAGCGCATCCAAGCTCGGCCGCTTCGTCCTCACGGGCGCGGCCGACACCGACGGCAAGAACGTCACGCTCGACCTCCAGTTGGCTGCCGCGAACGGCAAGCTCGCGGTCAAGGGCAAGGCCGCGGATGTGGACACGGCCGCCAAATACGACATGACCCTCGATCTCGACCATCCCGACCTGGGCTGGTTCCTGGGCAACGCCGACGAGAAGACGGCGCGCCGTCCCTTCACCTTAAAAGCCAAGGTGAAGGGCGCGCCCGGTCAGGGTGGTCAGGATATGGATGTCGATGCAGTGCTGGCCTTCGCGGATGGCGCACTGAAGGCCAAAGGCAAGGCGGTGGCTGTACCGGCCTCGTCGAAATACGACATGGATTTCAATGCCGACTTCCCCGACACGGCGGCGTTCCTGCGCGCGCTATCGCCGTCCACCAAGGTCGCGGGCAAGCTGGGGCCGACGAAACTGGTGGCTAAGCTCCAGGGCGACCCCACGAACGTGGCCTTCACCGGCCTAAACGGCAATATCGGCCCCGCCAATGTGAGCGGCGAGGCGCGCGCCAACTATGCTGGCCCGCGCGCGAAATACACCGTCAATTTGACCACGGGCGACATGCCGGGCGAATTCTTCGGCGCTCCCGCCGCGGCGTCCGTCCCGGCTGCGCGCGCTGCCGCGCCCGGTGGAGGCGCTGCGGCTGGTGGTGCTGCCTCGAAGACCGAGCATTGGTCGCGCGAGCCGATCGACCTTGCCTGGCTCTCGGCCAACGATGCCGAGATCAAGCTGCAGTCGAGCGGTATCCGCCTGGGCAAGTACCGCGTCGCGAACGCGCAGGTCGAGGCCGTGCTGGCCAACGGCGTGCTGGAGCTGCGCCGCTTCACCGGCAAGCTGTTCGACGGCAATCTGGACGTGAAGGGCAAGCTGGTCGGCGGTACGGCGCGTAACCTGGAAACGACTTTTTCTCTCGACCAGTTCGACGTCCAGCAGGCCATGCACACGCTGGCCGATTCCGACCGCGCCACCGGCCGGGCCAGCATTCGCGGCAATCTGCGCGGCGTGCCGCGCACGGAATACGACCTGGTCTCGACGCTCGATGGCCAGGCCGCGATCGACGGCACGGTCACCGCTCGCGTGGATGCCAGCACGCGTGGCGCCACCGCCGTGGCCGATCTGATCTCGGCCAAGCTGATCCAAAGCCTCTCGGGTACGATGGACACCTTGTTAACCGCCGCCGCGGGCAGCGATTCGGGCAAGCTGAAGGGCACCTTCAAGGTCGAGCGTGGCGTCATCCGCACCAACGATCTGCAGCTCGTTAACAGCCGCCCGCCGGGCGTAACGGCCCAGGTCACCGGCACGGTCGATCTGCCGGCTTGGACGATCAACGGCCAGGGTCAGGTCGTCAGCCGCACATCGACCACGCCGATGTTGACGGTGGCGGCCAGCGGCGCCTTGGACCGTCCCAATGTAAAAGTTGGCGGTACCGTCGTGCAGGACCTGACCCAGCAGGTGATTCCCGGCCTGATCAACGCACTGCAGGGCAAGAAGAAGGCGCCTGCGCAATAGCGGGCGTTAGACGCCGCTGCGTTCCGACCGCTTGGTGCGTGTCAGGGAGTCCAGCACGTAGACGCGGATCGCGCTCGACAGATTGCCCTTGCGCTGGGAATCGATTTCCTCGACCAGCTTGTTGATCGAGACGTGCCGACGGTCGGCGATTTCCTTGAGCGCGTGCCAGAACGGCTGCTCAAGTGAGACGCTGGTGCGGTGGCCGGTGATGAGGACAGAGCGTTTTTTGATATCGTCGGTCATGGAAATCGCAGGGCTGAAAACGGGCCGGACTATGAGAAATCCGCCGGCGGTCGGGAAGGGGCAGTTTTTCCTACCGGCGCGGACGGATCAACCAGGAACATAACGCCATCATTACCGATGGGGGAGAAAGTTTATGGAATCCCACGCGCCGTTTCCGAAAGCGCCGCCGCGCTTTCGTCCACCGGCCGGCACGGCCGACTGCCATTTGCACATCTTCGGACCCTACGCGCGCTATCCCCTGCAGCCGAATCGCAGCTTCACGCCGCCCGAGGCGTCGCTCGCCGACTATGAGCGGTTGATGAAGGCGCTGGGTATCGAGCGCTGTGTCGTCGTGCAGCCGAGTGTCTTCGGCACCGACAATTCCTGTACGGAGGACGCGGTGGAGCGGTTGGGCCCGATCGCGCGCGGCGTGGCCGTGCTGGGGCCCGACGTGGAAGAGGCCACGCTCAAACGGCTCGATCGTGTCGGCTTTCGTGGCGTGCGCCTCAATCTTCTGTTCAAGGGCGGCGTGCCCATCGAAGCCATGGAGCCGCTGGCCAAGCGGCTGGCGTCCTATGGCTGGCATCTGCAACTTCTGCTCGATGCGCGCACCCTGCCTGACCTGGCGCCGCGCCTGCGTGCGTTGCCGGTCGAGATCGTGATCGATCACATGGGCTATATGCCGGTTTCGGTGGGGCTGAATTCGCCCGCGGTCGAAACCATGCGGCGCCTGCTGGGCGAAGGGCGTACCTGGGTCAAGCTGTCGGGGTCTTATGCCGTCACGGTCGACGGTCCGCCCTACGCCGATGCCGCGCCCCTGGCCCGCGCGCTGTTGGCCGAGGCGCCGGAGCGTTGCGTCTGGGGCACCGACTGGCCCCATCCGGCCGCCAAGGGCGCCATGCCCGACGATGCCGAATTGCTCGATCTGGTGCCCACCTGGACCGGCGATGCCACGCTGCAGCGAAAGTTGTTTCGCGACAATCCGGCGGCGCTCTATGGGTTCGACGGCGGGTAACTACCGGCGCGGCTTCTTTGGCTTTTTCTTCGCCCGATATTCGCGCGCGGCGTCTAGCGCCTTGGCTGACCACGCGGCGAATTTGCGCGCGTCCTTCACCACGGGCGCGGGCACTTCGTAGAAGGTGACCAGCGCCGTGTCACGATCGGCCCAGGGGCGGAATGGGCCCATGCCGGCGCGCTCGAACTCCGGCCGGTTGCGCGCGTCTACCTTGAGGAAGACCGTGTCGCGGGTCACCAGCGCGAAGCAGATGCCGTCGAGGAAAAGTCCGTGCCCACTGAACATGGATTTGGCCTCGACCGGTCCCAGCGCCATGAGCCGCGCGGCGAGCGATTGGGCTATGGCGCGCTTCATGCCCGCACGCTGTCGGCGAGGGCGTGCCACCAGCGCACGTCCCACGCGCCGCGGGCGAGGCCGGAAGGCGAGGGCAACACATGGACGGTTGTTTCGCCGATGCGTTCGGCCTGTACGCCGTAATCGACTAGGTGGCCGAAGAAGACGCGCGCGGGCCGTTTGCCGACAAAGGCCAGCGCGCGCGGTTTGAAGCGCATGATCTTACGCCGCACCGCCTCGGGATCGTCGGAGCCGGCCGGCAGATCGGCGTCCGCGCCGGATGCGATCTTGGTCATGTCGGTGAAACCGAAGCCGAACGACGGCGCCAACGGAAACTCGGCCGGTGCAAGCAGGCGCGGCGTCAGGCCGATGGCATGAAGCGTGGGCCAGAACTTGTTGCCCGGGCCTGCGTAGTAGGCGCCTTTCAGCGCCGAGACGCGCCCCGCGGCGCTGCCGCAGAAGACGATTGCAAGGCCCGGCGCCAGCACGTCGGGCAGGACATGCCCGGCCGGCATCTCACAATCTGCCGAAGAAGTCGTTGCCTTTGTCGTCGACCACGATGAAGGCGGGGAAGTCCTCGACCTCGATCTTCCAGATCGCCTCCATGCCCAGTTCCGGATACTCCAGCACCTCGACCTTGCGGATGCAGTCCTGGGCCAGGCGCGCGGCCGGGCCGCCGATGGAGCCGAGATAGAAGCCGCCATGCTTCTTGCATGCGTCGGTCACCTGGCGCGAGCGGTTGCCCTTGGCGAGGGAGACAAAGCTGCCGCCCTTGGACATGAACAGGTCGACATAGGAGTCCATGCGGCCCGCCGTGGTCGGGCCGAACGAGCCCGAGGCATAGCCCTTAGGCGTCTTGGCCGGGCCAGCGTAATAGATCATGCGGTCGCGGAAATACTCCGGCATGGGTTCGCCCGCATCCAGCCGCTCCTTGATCTTCGCGTGCGCGATGTCGCGCGCGACCACCAAGGGACCGGTCAAGGATAGGCGCGTCTTGATCGGATACTGGCTCAGCGCCTTGCGGATCTCGCTCATGGGCTGGTTGAGGTCGACCTTCACCACGTCGTTGATCAACTCCGCCGTGGTGATCTCCGGCATGTACTGGGCCGGGTTGGTCTCGAGCTGTTCCAGGAAAACGCCGTCGCGGGTGATCTTGCCGTGGGCCTGGCGATCGGCCGAGCAGGAAACGCCGATGCCCACTGGCAGACTGGCGCCGTGGCGCGGCAGGCGCACCACGCGCACGTCATGGCAGAAATACTTGCCGCCGAACTGGGCGCCGATGCCGATCTGGCGCGACAGCTCCAGGATCTTGGCCTCCAGCTCCAGGTCGCGGAAGGCGCGGCCATGGTTGTTGCCGCTGGTCGGCAGGGTGTCGAGATAGCGGCAGCTGGCCAGCTTCACGGTCTTGAGATTGAGCTCGGCCGAGGTGCCGCCGATCACCACGGCCAGATGGTAGGGCGGGCAGGCCGCGGTGCCCAGCGACTTCATCTTCTCCTCGATGAACTTCATCAGCGAGGCCGGGTTCAGGATCGCGCGCGTCTCCTGGTACAGGAACGACTTGTTGGCCGACCCGCCGCCCTTGGCGATGAACAGGAACTTGTACGCGTCGCCCTCGGTCGCGTAGAGGTCGATCTGCGCCGGCAGATTGGTCTTGGTGTTGACCTCCTTGTACATGTCGAGCGGCGCCATCTGGCTGTAGCGCAGGTTGCTCTCGACATAGGCATGGTAGACGCCTTTGGACAGCGCCTCGGCGTCACCGCCGCCGGTCATCACGCCTTCGCCCTTCTTGCCCATGATGATCGCGGTGCCGGTGTCCTGGCACATGGGCAGGATCTTGCCCGCCGCGATGTTGGCGTTCTTCAGCATCTCCAGCGCGACGAAGCGGTCGTTCTCCGACGCTTCCTTGTCGTCATAGACATGGCGGAGCTGCTGCAGGTGGCCGGGGCGCAGAAGGTGGGAGATGTCGACGAATGCTTCGGCCGACAGGCGCGTCAGCGCCTCGGGCGCGACCTTCAGGATCTCCAGCCCGTCCACTTTCTTGGCGTGGACGAAATCCCCATCGAGCTTGCGATACGGCGTCTCGTCCTTGCCGAGCTGGAATATCTCCTCGAAGCTGAAGTCGGTCATCTCGTTTCCTTGAATGGAGGCGCGATGCCGCGCCCGTCCGGTGGGGATCTTGCGAAAGGGCGGTGTTATTTCTTGCGGAAGGCGTCCAGCGCCACGACCTGGCCGCGTTCGTCTGGCTTCTCGGACGTCTCTTCGGTGACGAGGGCGGGCGCCGCCGCCTTCTCCGGTGCGGTCAAGGGCGCCACCGCGGGCATGGCGTCTTCGGTCGGCTGGAACTGCAGACCGAACTGGACCGACGGGTCGGCGAAGCCGGTGACCGCCGAGAAGGGAATGTCCAGCCGTTCCTGCATGCGGTTGAAGCTGAGCGTCACCCGGAAGCGCGACTCCTCGACCTCCAACCCCCAATACTGATGCTGGATGACAATGGTCATGTCCTCCGGATGCTGCGCGCGCAGCCGGTCGGACATCTCGACGCCGGGATGGGTGGTGCGGAAGGTGATGTAGAAATGGTGCGCGCCAGGCAAGCCGTCTTCGACCGCATCGGCGAGCACTTGGCGAACCACACCGCGCAACGCGTCTTCAATCAGCCTGTCGTAGCGCAGCATCGATTTCGCCATACCCTGTCCTCCCTCCTCGCCTCGCCCCGGGAGCGGGCCAGGCGAGTGGGGGGCTTCTGTTGCCCGGTGCCCCCCGAACCGCGCTTGCTTAGGTCTTAAGCAGCGAGAGCCAAATCGTTATCATTGGCATCTATAAGATTAGCCCGTTAACGGCGGAACCATACCGAGCGAAGTCCATGCTTTTCAACGCACGTCGAGCCTGTTTCGCCCCCATAAGGCCTCCGGCCGGCCAAGCCGAACCGGAGGATGAAATTGGTGGAGGCGCCGGGTACTGCCCCCGGGTCCGTTACGCCTATTGCACATGGCATTTATCGCCATATCTGGGAAAACCCAGCCCCTTGAATATAGGAAGCCTGGGGCCCTCCTGCAAACGGCCCCTGTAACCCATAGGAAAGCGCCATGTCCGAGGCGTATGACGGCGGCTGCGCCTGTGGCGGGGTGCGCTACCGGATGACCGGTGCGCCCTTGTTCGTCCATGCCTGCCATTGCAAGCGGTGCCAGCGTCTTTCGGGCGCGGCTTTCGGGGTGAACGCCCCCATCGAGACCAACCGCGTGGCCGTGTTGCAAGGCCAACCGGTGCCAGTGCCCTATACAAGCGAGGCCGGGCATCGCCATACGGCCGTCCGTTGCCAGGACTGCGGCGTTGCGCTGTGGACCCACCATCCGTTCTTTGGGCCAAAAATAGCTCTGGTCACGGTGGGAACTTTGGATGCGGGCGGCGATTTCCAGCCGCAAATCCACTGTTTCACCCGCTTCAAACTTCCCTGGATCGCGCTGCCGGATGGCGTGCCGGCGGTCGAGGACACTTACGATCCGGCGCGGGTCTGGCCGCCGGAAAGCCTGGCCCGCCTGGCTGTTGCTCGCGCCTGATCGCGGCGGCGGATTGTGCTAATCATGGACGCCTTTCCCGACGCCCGGCCTACCCGGGCCGACCTCTGCTAGGACCCGCGATGGCGAACCCCAAGAACAAGAAGATTTCCCTGACGGATGCCCAGCGCGCGGAGATCGACGCGCTGCGCGGCACGACGGCGCCGACCCGCCGCGCGACCGTGCCGGAGCTGGAGGAGATTCTCTATGAGCCGCTGCCCGTGCTCGACCATGGGTTCGTGCGCGTCATCGACTACATGGGCGACGATGCGGCGGTCGTGCAGGCCGCGCGCGTCTCTTACGGCAAGGGCACCAAGCGGGTCAGCGAGGATCGCGGCCTTATCAACTATCTGATGCGCCATCGCCACTCGACGCCGTTCGAGATGTGCGAGATCAAATATCACGTAAAGCTGCCGATCTTCGTCGCGCGCCAGTGGATCCGCCACCGCACGGCCAACGTGAACGAGTACTCGGCGCGCTATTCAATCCTGGACAATGAATTCTACTTACCCGCGCCGGAGCAATTGGCCGTCCAATCCGTGGCCAACCGTCAGGGGCGCGGCGACGTGCTCGACGGTAAGGAGGCCGCGCGTGTGCTCGACCTTCTGCGTGAGGACGCCATGCGCTCCTACGCGCATTACGAGGAGATGATGAACGAGCGCTCCGACGGCTCCGTCATTGATCCGGCGCGCTCGGGCCTGGCGCGAGAACTGGCGCGCATGAACCTGAACCTCGGCTTTTACACCCAATGGTACTGGAAAACCGATCTGCACAATCTGCTGCATTTCCTCTCATTGCGTGCCGATGCCCATGCCCAGTACGAGATTCGCGTCTACGCCGACGCCATGCTGGAGACGGCCAAGCGTTGGGTGCCCATGACCTACGAGGCGTTCGAGGACCACGGGCTTGGCGGCGTTCGCATCTCGGGTAAGGGAATCGCGGTCGTGAAGAAGTTGATCGGGGGCGAAACGGTCACCCAGGAACAAAGTGGCATGAGCAAGCGCGAGTGGGCCGAATTGATGGCCGTGCTCGGCCGCGCCGTCTGACCATGTTGCGCATATGGGTGACCGGCCCCATCGCGGCGCCTGCCGCCACGGTGTGGCGCTTCGCCGGCGATTTCGACGGCCTGCCCAATTGGATCCCCGGCATCCTGACCAGCCGCAAGGAGGGCGACGGCGTCGGCCAACTGCGTCACCTGCAGATCAAGTGGAAGGGGCCGCGCGCGGCGATCGAACGCCAGGAATCGCGCGACGATGCGAACTTCACGCTGACCTATTCCATCGTCGAAACGACCCTGCCGATCCGCGATTATCTTTCGACCTTCCGCCTGGTGCCTTCGGTGGATGGCAAAGGTTGCATGCTCAATTGGTCGGCGGTCTTTCTAGCCAAGGATGCGACGGACGCCGAATCCGAAGCTTTCGTCCAAGGCGCCTACGGCGCCGGCCTCGCCTCGCTTCAGAAAAAATACGGCGGGTAAAATCGTCGTTAAGATAAGGTCATTCGTTGAAGGCGTGCGCTGGCGACTGCCTTTACACGATAATGAATGACGCGCACTTTTCCCTGGGTTCGGCAGACCAGATGAACATACCGGGGAGAATCGATCATGAATCCGTCCAATCAACCCGTGCCGTCGGATGAGTTCCTCGACGAACTGAGCGACGAGGATTTTCAGCGGACCGTGCCCGCCGCCCACAGCTATACCGGCCAAACCAGACGCGGCGATCACGGACAAGACTAAGACGCGGACTTTTCTCGCGCGTCTCATTCAAGAAGGGCCGATGTGCGAAAGCACACCGGCCCTTTATTCACGGCAACTTTGCGAGTCTTTATTCGACGACGATGCGCGGCGGCGTGCGGACGCCCGCGTTTTCGCCGGAGACCTTGGCCCACACCTTGCGCGCGATCTCGCGGAAGGCTTCGGCGTGCTTGCTGTCCGGCTGGGTCGCGGTGATGGGCTTGCCCGAGTCGGATGTTTCTCGGATCGCGATATCCAACGGGATCTCGCCCAGGAACTCGACCTTGGTGTCCTCGGCCTCGCGCCTGGCGCCGCCGTGGCTGAAAACGTCGGTGCGTTCGCCGCAGTGAGGGCAATGGAAATAGCTCATGTTCTCGATGATGCCGAGCACGGGCACCTCGAGCTGGCGGAACATGTTGAGGCCCTTGCGCGCGTCGAGCAGCGCGATGTCCTGCGGCGTCGAGACGATCACGGCGCCGGCCAGCGGTACGCGCTGGGCAAGCGTCAACTGCGCGTCGCCCGTGCCGGGCGGCATGTCGACGACCAACACGTCGAGCGGCTCCCATTCCACGCCACGCAGCATCTGTTCCACGGCGTTGGCCACCATGGGGCCGCGCCAGATCATGGGTGTCTTGTCCGAGGCCAAGAAGCCCATGGACATCACCTTGACGCCGTAGGCGACGGGTGGGGCGAAGCGCTTGCCGTCCGCCGCCTTCGTCGGCTTGTCCTTGACGCCCATCATCAGCGGCATGGACGGGCCATAGACGTCGCAATCGAGCAACCCGACCTTGAGGCCTTGCGCGGCGAGGCCGAGGGCGAGATTGGCGGCCACGGTGGATTTACCCACGCCGCCCTTGCCGCTGGCGACCGCGACGATGGCGCGCACACCTGCGAGCCCGGGCTTTTCCGTATGAGGATGGGCGTGCGGCGGCGTGCGTTGCGGCGCGGGCTGGGCTCGGTGGGCGGTCAGGATGGCAACGGCCGAAACCACGCCGGGCAGCGCGGCCACGGCAGCTTCCGCCGTCCTGCGCAACGGCTCCAGGCGCGCGGCGTCCTTGGGATCGATGGCGAGGGAAAAACTGACGCGCCCTTCAGTGACGTTCAGGCCCGAGACCATACCGAGTGCGACCACGTCGCCGCCGCGGTCGGGATCGCGCACGGCGCGAAGCGCATCGAGCACGCGTTCTTCAGTGATCTCGGCCATGCCTTGAAATTGCCACGATTCCAGCGATAACCAAGGGTGGGAGACAAAAGAAAAAAAGAAGAGGCGCAGAACGCGCCCGGATTCATTGTCCCCACCCAAGAGCCTGTCATATAAGGCAGGCCATATATACCTGTCATATAAGGCGGGCCATATATAAAATCAAGGGGGCGGGGGCCCATGGGGCGGCGGTGGTAGCGGCGGCGGCGGCGGCAACAGCCCCTGGGGCCGCGGCGGCGGACAGAAGTCGCCCAACTTCGACGATCTGTTCCGTCAGGGACAGGATCGTTTCAAGCGCATGTTTCCGGGCGGCACGGGCGGTTCGCGCCTGCCTCTCTATATTCTGGCCGGTGTCATCGTGCTGTGGCTGCTCTCGGGCATCTACCGGGTTCAGCCGGGCGAGCAGGGCGTCGTCCTGACCTTCGGCGCGTGGAACGGCCAGACCACCGAGCCGGGCCTCAACTATCATTGGCCCACGCCCATCCAGTCCGTGCAGACGCCGCGCGTCGAGCAGATCAACTCGACCGACGTGGGTTTCCGCACGATGGCGGATTCGCGCGGTCCCAAGCGCGACGTGCCGGAAGAAAGCCTGATGCTGACCGGCGACCAGAACATCATCGACGTCGATTTCGCCGTGCAGTGGAAGATCAAGAACGCCGGCGAATATCTGTTCAACATCCGCGAGCCGCAGCAGACCGTGAAGGTCGCTGCCGAGGCCGCGATGCGCGAGGTGATCGGCCATACGGGCATCCAGCCCGCGTTGACCGAGGCGCGCGGCACGATCGAAGCCAACACGCGCACGCTCTTGCAGAATATTCTCGACGCCTATGGCGCGGGCATCGAAATCCGCCAGGTGCAGCTCCTGGAGGTGCATCCGCCCCAGCCGGTGATCGACGCCTTCAACGACGTCCAGCGCGCGTTGCAGGACCGCGACCGCGCTCAGAACGAGGCCGAGGCCTACCGCAACGACATCATCCCGCGCGCTCGCGGCGAGGCGGTGAAAATGGTGCAGGACGCCAACGCTTATCGCGAGCGCGTCATCAACGAGGCGCAGGGCCGCGGCCAGCACTTCACCTCGGTCTACAACGAATACAAGAACTCCAAGGACGTGACCACAAAGCGCATGTACTACGACACGATGGAAGCGATCCTCAAGGACGCCAAGAAATACATCGTGACGGGATCGGGCGGCACCGCGCCTTACCTGCCGTTACCGCTGCCTTCCGCAAACCATCCGGCGCCCGAGCCGGCGAAGAAGCCGTAAGGGAGGGCGCGCCATGAACGTCGATCGTATCCTGTCCAACAAGCGTGCGTTGATCCTGATCGGGATCGGGGCGCTGGTCTTCATCATCCTGTTGATGAGCACGCTGTTCACCGTGCAACAGACGCAGCAAGCCATCGTGCTCCAGTTCGGCAACCCGAAGCGCGTGATCAAGGAACCCGGCTTGAACGCCAAGTTGCCGTTCATTCAGAACGTGATTTATTTCGATGCGCGAGTCCTGCCGCTCGATCCGCCCATCGAGCGCGTGATCTTGGCTGACCAGAAGCCGCTTTTGGTCGACGCCTATGCGCGCTACCGCATCGCCGATCCGCTGAAGTTCCGGCAGGCGGTGGGCAGCGAGGCGGCCTTGCAGGCGCTCTTGAACCGCATCGTCACTACGGCCGTGCGCGGCGTGCTGGGCAAGCACACGCTTTCGATGGTGCTGGAGGATCGCGAGAAGATCATCGCCGACCTGCACAACGAGGTGAACACGGCGGCCAGGCCGCTGGGCATCGACGTGATCGACGTGCGCATCCGCCGCGCCGACCTGCCCGACGAGACCAGCCAAGCCGTCTATGCCCGCATGCGCACCGAGCGCGAACGGGAAGCGGCCGAGTTCCGCGCCCAGGGTTTCGAACGCGCCCAGCAGATCCGCTCCACCGCGGACCGTGAGTCCACCGTGATCCGCGCCGAGGCCAACAAGGAATCGGAAATCCAGCGCGGTCTCGGCGACGGCGAGGCCACCAAGATCTTCAACAAGGCCTTGAGCGTCGACCCGCAGTTTTACGAGTTCTATCGCTCCATGCAGGCCTACCGGGAGGCGCTGCAACCCGGTGACACGACCTACATCCTGTCGCCCCAGGGCGAGTTCTTCGAGAACTTCCGAGGGACCGGCAAGCGCTGATCGGCGGGCCGATGGGCGACCTTCTCGCGGCGTTCGGCCTGGTCCTGGTGATCGAGGGGCTGCTCTACGCCGCGGCGCCCGAGCGGATGAAGCGCATGGCGGCGGCGATCCAACCCGTGCCGCCCGGCGCCCTTCGGGTGGGCGGGGTCGTTGCCGCCGTTTTGGGCCTCGGCGTGGTTTGGCTGGTCCGGCGGGTGTGAATGGCCTTGATCCGCGCGCCATACGCCTTACATCCGTCGCAATTACCTGGAAAGTTCGCTATCTAGGGCTGTGGACGGATTTCACGAGGTTCCAAGGTGGCGCATATGACGGCTCCCCACGCGCGGCGCATCGATCGCCGGCCGGTGGCGATTTTGTTTGCGACGGTGATCCTGGCCGCCATCCTCGCGATGGGCACGGCGCGCGCGGCCCCTGCGCCCGAAAGTTTCGCCGACACGGTCGAGAAGCTTCTGCCGGCGGTCGTGAACATCTCGACCACCACCACGGCCAAGGCCCAGCAGCGCGCGCCCGAGATGCCGCAGTTGCCGCCGGGTTCGCCCTTCGAGCAGTTCTTCAAGGATTTCATGGAACGCCGCGGCCAGCCCGACGCGCCGCCGCGCAAGCTGACCTCGCTGGGTTCCGGCTTCATCATCGACCCCGCCGGCTATGTGGTGACCAACAACCACGTCATCGAAGACGCCGACGAGATCACCGTCACCATGAACGATGACCGCACCTACATTGCCAAGCTGGTCGGGCGCGATACCAAGACCGACCTGGCCCTGCTCAAGATCGATGCCGGGCGGCCATTGCCCTTCGTGAATTGGGGCGATTCCAGCACCATGCGAATCGGCGACTGGGTGATCGCCATCGGCAACCCCTTCGGCCTGGGCGGCACGGTCACGGCGGGCATCGTCTCCGCGCGCGGTCGCGATATCCATTCCGGCCCCTACGACGATTTCATCCAGACCGACGCGCCCATCAACAAGGGCAACTCCGGCGGCCCTATGTTCAACGTGGCCGGCCAGGTGATCGGTGTGAACACGGCGATCTATTCGCCCTCGGGCACTTCGGTCGGCATCGGCTTCGCGATTCCCTCGGCGCAGGCCAAGCCGGTCATCGCCCAGCTTCGCGAGACGGGCAAGGTGCGGCGCGGCTGGCTCGGTGTGCATATCCAGACCGTCACCGACGAGATCGCCGACAATTTCGGCTTGAGCCCCGCGCGCGGCGCGCTGGTGGCCAACCTGAACGAGGGCAGTCCGGCCAAGAAGGCCGGTATCCAGCCCGGCGACATCATCCTTTCCTTCGACGGGAAAGAGATCAAACGCATGCGCTCGCTGCCTTCGATCGTGGCGGAGACGCAGGTCGGCAAGAGCGTGCCGGTCACGGTCTGGCGCAAGGGCAAGGAAGAGTCGATGTCCATCGTGCTCGGCGAGTTGCCTGAGGATCAGGTCGCGGCCGCGGCACCCGGCTCCAAGCAGAAGTCCCCGGCTGAGCCCAAGGGCGTCAGCGAACTGGGCATGACCATGACGGCGCTGACCGACGATGTGCGCCAGCGCTTCCAGCTCGATAAGGACGTGAATGGCGTCCTGATCACCGACGTGGCGCCCAACAGTTCGGCGGCGGAGCGTGGTATCAGTCCGGGCGACATCATCCTGCAGGTGCAGGATGAAAAGGTGTCCACGCCTGCGCAGGTCCAGTCCCGGGTGGCCAAGATCAAAAAGGACGGCGGCAAGACGGTTGTGGTCCTGATCCAGCGCGGCCGCGGCGGCCAGAACGCCTTCGTGCCCCTGAAGATCGGCTGAAGCCTCAGCCGGCGAATTCGTCGCGCCGGTAGCCCTGCAAATAGAGAAGGGCGGTCAGGTCCGCGTGATCCACGCGCACCCGTGCGGCGGTGGCCACGACCGGCTTGGCCCGGAAAGCCACGCCAAGCCCCGCCCGTGCTAGCATGTCGAGGTCGTTGGCCCCGTCGCCCACGGCCAACGCTGCTTCCAGCGGAATGCCGCGCTCGGCGGCCGTGCGCTCCAGCGTCTCGCGCTTGCCGTCGCGGTTGAGGATCGGCTCCACCACCGCGCCGGTCAGGCTATCGCCATCCATCTCCAGTTGATTGGAGATGTCGCCGTGGAAGCCCAGCGTATCGCGCACGCGGCTGCTAAAGAAGCGGAAGCCGCTGGTGACCAAAAGCGTATACGCGCCGTGCTTCCGCATGGTTTGCACGAGGGCCCGCGCGCCCTGTGTGGCCTCGATGCGGGCCGCCACCTCTTCCATGGTCGACAGCTTCAGGCCCTTCAGCATGGCCACGCGCGCGCGCAAGGAGCTGCGATAGTCGATCTCGCCGTTCATGGCGCGCACCGTCAGCGCGGCCACCTCGTCCTTCACCCCCGCATAGGCCGCCAGCTCGTCGAGCGATTCGCCGGTGATCATGGTCGAATCCATGTCGGCCACGAACAGCCGCTTGCGCCGGCCGGCGGCGGGCTGCGCGGCCAGGTCGATGGGAAGGGCGCCGAGGCGCGCGCGCACGGCGGCCTGCGCCGCTTCGGGCGCTGCGCCTGTATAAGGAATGTCGCAGGCGGCACCGGGCGCCAACCAATCGGGCGCGCCTACGTCCGCGCCGCAATCTGTCAACGCCACGCGCGCTTGCTCGGCGATGCTATGATCGAGCGCGGGGCCGGTCATGCCGGCGATGAGGGTCAAGACGGACGTCATGTTGGGTTCCAACCGTTTCGCGCGCGCAGATAAGGTCGGATCGCTGCGTCTGGCAAGGGCATGACGCCCGTTCTCGTCATCGCCGGCCCGACCGCCAGCGGCAAGTCGCGCCTGGCGCTCGATTTAGCGGCCGCGCGGCGCGGCACCGTCATCAACGCCGACTCCATGCAGGTCTATCGCGAATTGCGCATTCTGACCGCGCGTCCGGGCGCGGCGGAGATGGCGCGCGCGCCACACCGCCTCTACGGCGTTCTCTCGGCCGCCGAACCTTGCTCAGCCGCGCGCTGGCGCGTGCTTGCCCTCGCGGCGATCGAAGAAGCGCGCAGCCAGGGGCGTCTGCCGATCCTTGTCGGCGGCACTGGGCTCTATCTGAGGGCGCTGTTTAGTGGGCTCGCCGAAATCCCGCCGATTCCGCAAGAAGTGCGCGAGGCGGCGCGCGCGCGTCAACGCGACCTTGGCGGCGAGGCGTTCCGCGCCGAGCTCGCGCGGCGCGATCCTGAAAGCGCCGCGCGGCTGGCCGCGGGCGATACGCAGCGCTTGGTGCGCGCGTGGGAGGTGGTCGAGGCCACCGGCCGCACGCTACCCGAATGGCAGCGCGCGGGTGGCGCGGGGACGGGCGCTCACGTCTATCGCACCATCTTGCTCATGCCGCCGCGCGACGCGCTTTACGCGGCGTGCGACGCACGCTTCGGCGCCATGGTGACAGCGGGCGCCCTCGACGAGGTGCGGGCGCTCTTGGCTTTTGGCCTCGATCCAGCCCTGCCGGCGCTAAAATCGCTCGGCGTCCGCGAATTGGCGCGGCACCTGGCTGGTGAGTGGACCCTGGAGCAAGCGGAAGAGAAGGCGCGCCAGGCCACCCGCAACTATGCCAAGCGCCAGACCACCTGGTTCCGGCACCAGCTCGCACCGGACCTGGTCCTGGAACGTCCGGATTCGGCCGCCGCGACGCGGCTTTTGGCCCCCGACTGTTGACCTATCTCCCCTGATTCACTAGGTTTTCTGGCTATACGCGGATGGCCGCGGCTGCGACCCGCCCGATTCCAGCAGGGATCGGGAATGGGCGTGAGCGTCTTTTTAGTTGGGAGAAGCGTCATGGCCGATCAGCCCATGACCGGTTCGGAAGTGATCCTCAAGGCACTGGTGGACCAGGGCGTCGAGGTTATCTTTGGCTATCCCGGCGGCGCCGTCCTTCCGCTTTACGACGCCATGTTCAAGCAGAACTCGCTGCGCCACATCCTGGTGCGCCAGGAAGGCGGCGCCGTGCACGCGGCCGAAGGCTATGCGCGCTCGACCGGCAAGGTGGGCGTGGTGCTGGTGACCTCGGGTCCCGGCGCCACCAACGCCGTCACCGGCCTGACCGATGCGCTGATGGACAGCATTCCGATCGTCTGTCTGACCGGCCAAGTGCCGACGCACCTGATCGGCAACGACGCGTTCCAGGAAGCCGACACGACCGGCATCACGCGGCCCTGCACCAAGCACAATTATCTGGTGAAGGATCCAAAGGATCTCGCGCGCGTGATGCACGAGGCGTTCTACGTCGCGCGCAGCGGCCGGCCCGGTCCCGTGGTGATCGACCTGCCCAAGGACATCCTGGTCGGCGCGGCCTCGTACGTGCCGCCCGAGCGCGTGAAGCATCGCAGCTACAAGCCGCAGGTGAAGGGCGACCTCAGGAAAATCGAAGCCGCCGTCGAGATGATGATGAAGGCCAAGCGTCCGGTCTTCTATTGCGGCGGCGGCGTGGTGAATTCGGGCCCTGCGGCGTCCAAGCTGCTGGGCCAGCTCGTGCATCTGACCGGTTTCCCCTGCACGCTGACGCTGATGGGCCTGGGCGCCTTTCCGGCCAGCGATCCGCAGTTCCTCGGCATGCTGGGCATGCACGGCACCTACGAGGCCAACCTGGCTATGCACGGCGCCGACCTGCTCATCAACGTGGGCGCGCGCTTCGACGACCGCGTGACCGGGCGCCTCAATGCCTTTTCGCCGAACTCGAAGAAGATCCACATCGATATCGACCAGTCCTCGATCAACAAGAACGTGGCCGTGGACCTGCCGATCGTGGGCGACGCCGGCCATGTGCTGGAAGACCTGATCAAGGTGTGGAAGGCCAAGCAGCCGAAGATCGACCAGAAGGCCCATAAGGCCTGGTGGACGCAGATCGACCAGTGGCGTGCGCGCGATTGCCTGAAGTACAAGCCGGGCAAGGACGTGATCAAGCCGCAATACGCGCTGCAGCGCCTCTACGAAGCCATCAAGGATCGCGACCACTACATCACGACCGAAGTGGGCCAGCATCAGATGTGGGCGGCCCAGTATCTAAAGTTCGAGGAGCCGAATCGCTGGATGACCTCGGGCGGCCTGGGCACCATGGGCTACGGCTTGCCGGCGGCCATGGGTGTGCAGATCGCGCACCCCAAGGCGCTTGTCATCGACGTGGCGGGCGAGGCGTCGATCCTGATGAACATCCAGGAGATGTCGACCATCGCGCAATACCGCCTACCGGTGAAGGTCTTCATCCTGAACAACGAGTACATGGGCATGGTGCGCCAGTGGCAGGAGCTGCTGCATGGCGGCCGCTATTCCGAAAGCTACATGGAATCGCTGCCCGATTTCGTGAAGCTGGCCGAGGCGTTCGGCGCCGTCGGCCTGCGCGCGAGCAAGCCCGACGAGCTGGACGGCGTGATCAAGGAGATGCTGGCCACCGACAAGGCCGTCATCGCCGACATCCTGGTCGATAAGACCGAAAACTGCTTCCCCATGATCCCGTCGGGCGCGGCCCACAACGACATGCTTCTGGGCCCGGGCGACGAATCCGGCAAGCCCGCCGACAAGTCGGTGTCGGAAGAGGGGATGGTGCTGGTCTGATCTGTGTGCCCGGCGGCATGCGCCGGGCGGGACGGAACGGCGGCACCGATTCAAGACGGACGGGGGACTTAACGTGGCACAGACGCAAACCGTGGAGCGGCACACCATCGCCGTGCTCGTGGACAACGAGCCGGGCATCCTTGCGCGTGTCGTCGGCCTGTTTTCCGGCCGCGGCTACAACATCGAGAGTCTGACGGTCGCCGAGGTGGACGCTGCCGAGCGCCTGTCGCGCATCACGGTCGTCACCTCCGGCACGCCCATGGTGATCGAGCAGATCAAGGCCCAGCTTTCGCGCCTGGTGCCCGTGCATAAGGTCAGCGACTTGACGGTCGAGGGGCCGCATATCGAGCGCGAGCTGATCTTGGTCAAGGTCGCGGGCACCGGCGAGAAGCGCGTGGAATCGCTGCGCATCGCTGATGTGTTCCGCGCGCGCGTGGTCGATTCCACGATTGAATCCTTCGTGTTCGAAGTCACCGGCTCGACCGAGAAACTCGACGCCTTCATCAACCTCATGCGGCCCCTGGGGCTCGTGGATGTCTCGCGCACCGGCGTCGTCGCCATTGCGCGCGGCCCCAAGCCTCTCTAGGACGCCGTTTCACACCCATCGACGCGGGGAGAACCAACCATGCGCGTGTATTACGATCGTGACGCCGACGTGAACCTGATCAAGGCCAAGAAGGTCGCGATCTTCGGTTACGGCAGCCAGGGCCATGCCCACGCCCTCAACCTGCGCGACAGCGGAGCCAAGGACGTGGTGGTCGCGCTGCGTCCGGGCTCGCCCTCGGCCAAGAAGGCCGAAGGCGCCAACTTCAAGGTCATGGACCCGACCGCCGCGTCCAAGTGGGCCGACGTCTCGATGATTGTGACGCCGGACGAGGGGCAGAGCGCGCTCTACCGCGATCACATGCACCAGAACCTGCGCCAGGGCACGGCCATCGCCTTCGCCCATGGCCTCAACATCCACTTCAACCTGATCGAGCCGCGCGCCGACCTGGACGTCTTCATGGTCGCGCCCAAGGGTCCTGGCCACACCGTGCGCTCCGAATATGTGCGCGGCGCGGGCGTGCCGTGCCTGATCGCGGTCGCGCAGAATCCGTCGGGCAATGCCCAGGAGATCGGCCTGTCCTACGCCAGCGCTATCGGCGGCGGCCGCGCGGGCATCATCGAGACCAACTTCCGCGAGGAATGCGAAACCGACCTGTTCGGCGAGCAGGTCGTCCTGTGCGGCGGCCTGGTCGAACTGATCCGCGCGGGCTATGAGACGCTGGTCGAGGCGGGCTATGCGCCCGAGATGGCGTATTTCGAGTGCTTGCACGAGGTGAAGCTGATCGTCGACCTTATCTACGAGGGCGGCATCGCGAACATGAACTACTCGATCTCCAACACCGCCGAGTACGGCGAATACACGCGTGGGCCCCGCATTATCACGACTGAGACCAAGGCCGAGATGAAGCGGGTGCTGGACGACATCCAGTCCGGCCGCTTCGCGCGCGACTGGATGCTCGAGAACACGGTTGGCCAGAGCAGCTTCAAGGCCATGCGCCGCCGTTCGGCCGAGCATCCGATCGAAAAGGTGGGCGAGAAGCTCCGCGCCATGATGCCGTGGATCGCCGAGCGCCGCCTGGTCGACAAGGCCAAGAACTAGGGGCTACGGGAGGGGGCAGCCACAGGCGCTGGCCCCTCCCGGGTCACAGGGCGCCTCCCAACAACCCCTCTAGCGGCCTGAATTTGGCCGCTTTTTACGGCCATTCTCCATAAAACCGTTGCGGGGGAGGGCTGATTGGGCGTAAATCTTGCGAGTGTAAAGATGCGTCTTTAAGCCCTAATTTCAGGGCTTTAGGCGTCGATCCAGTGGCTAGATTGCGGAGTTGGTGGCCAAAAATGCGCGGCGGAGCGTTGAGCGTGGTGTCTTCGGAGCGGAGCCTGATGGCTCCGGCGATCCGTTGCGCCCGCACGGTCGCGCTGTCGTCCATTCTGCTCGGCCGTCTCGCCCTTCGACTTAGGTGCCCCTGAACCGCCGTCGATCATTTCGACTGCGGCCGTTCAGGGGAGATGACTCTCGAAGGATGTCGTCCACCTAAAGTCTTTGAAGGGACTAGAACGATGAAGACCGAGACCGACCGCAACCGAGTTATCATTTTCGACACGACCATGCGCGACGGCGAGCAATCGCCGGGCTGCTCGATGAATCTCGACGAGAAGCTGCGCGTCGCCGAGGTGCTCGAGGAGATGGGCGTCGACGTGATCGAGGCGGGTTTCCCGATCGCGTCCAACGGCGATTTCGAGGCTGTGCGCGAGGTATCGCGCGCGGTGAAGACCTCGCAGGTCGCTGGCCTGGCGCGCGCCGGCCGCAAGGACATCGACCGCGCGTGGGAAGCGCTCAAGTTCGCCCGCAACCCGCGCATCCACATTTTTATTTCGACCAGCGCGCTCCATATGCGCGTCAAGCTGCGCATGGAGCCGGAGGCGGTCCACGCCGCCCTCGTCGACAGCATCAGCTATGCCCGCAACCTGTGCGAGGACGTGGAGTGGTCGCCTGAGGACGGCTCGCGCACCGACCACGATTTCCTCTGCCGCTGCGTCGAAAGCGCCATCAAGGCCGGCGCCCGCACGATCAATATCCCCGACACGGTCGGCTACAGCGTGCCGCAGGAGTTCGCCGAACTCATCACCATGCTGCGCAACCGCGTGCCCAATATCGACAAGGCCGTTCTCTCGGTCCATTGCCACAACGATCTGGGCTTGGCGGTCGCCAACTCCCTGGCCGCCGTCGGCGCGGGCGCGCGGCAGGTCGAATGCACGATCAACGGCATCGGCGAGCGGGCCGGCAACGCGGCGATGGAAGAGATCGTCATGGCGCTGCGCGTGCGCCGCGACCGCATCCCTTACACCACGGGGATCAAGACCGAGTGCATCACCAAGGCCTCGCGCCTGCTCTCTAGCATCACCGGCTTCACGGTGCAGCCCAACAAGGCGATCGTGGGCGTCAACGCCTTCGCGCATGAATCGGGCATCCACCAGGATGGCGTCCTCAAGGACCCCAGCACCTACGAGATCATGACGCCGGAATCGGTTGGCCTCTCGCGCTCGGCCCTGGTCATGGGCAAGCATTCCGGCCGCCACGCCTTCCGCTCCAAGCTCAAGGATCTGGGCTGCGAGTTGGGCGAGAACGCGCTCGAGGATGCTTTCGTGCGCTTCAAGGACTTGGCCGACAAGAAGAAGCAGATCTTCGACGAGGACATCGTGGCGCTGGTGGGCGACAACAACGCCCGCGGCGGCAACGAGCGTTTCAAGCTCCTGTCCCTGAAGGTCACGTGCGGCACGTTCAGCCCGCAGACGGCCGAGTTGGAACTCGAGATCGATGGCGAACGCAAGGCCACGAAGGCCCAGGGCGACGGCCCGGTCGATGCGACCTTCAGCGCCATCCACGCGCTGGTGCCCCACACGGCCCAGCTCAAGCTGTACCAAGTCGATGCGGTGACCGAGGGCAGCGATGCCCAAGCGGGTGTCACCGTGCGGCTCGAAGAGAACGGCAAGACCGTCAACGGCCAGGCGAGCGACACGGATACCGTCGTCTCGTCCTGCCGGGCCTATCTCCATGCGCTGAACAAGCTCATGGTGAAACGGCAGAAGACGGCGCCTGCCGCGCTCGGAATGTGACCATGGCGCGCCGTCCGGCCGGGTGAAACCGGTCGGACGGCGCAGCCGTGTCGATGGGGGTTCAACCGATTTCTACAGGATGTGAAGAATAGATGTTCTCGAAGCTCCTCGGCCTTCTGTCCGCCGACATGGCCATCGACCTCGGCACGGCCAACACGCTTGTCTACGTCAAGGGACGAGGCATCGTGCTCAACGAACCGTCCGTGGTGGCCATCGCCGACGTGAAGGGCAAAAAACACGTCCTCGCGGTTGGCGATGAAGCCAAGATGATGGTGGGCCGCACGCCCGGCAACATCCAGGCCATCCGCCCGTTGCGCGACGGCGTGATCGCCGACTTCGAGATCGCGGAGGAAATGATCAAGCATTTCATCCGCAAGGTGCACAACCGCCGCTCCTTCGCCTCGCCCCAGGTCATCATCTGCGTGCCTTCGGGCTCGACCGCGGTCGAACGCCGCGCCATCCAGGAATCGGCTGAAAGCGCCGGTGCGCGCCGCGTGTTCCTGATCGAGGAGCCCATGGCCGCCGCGATCGGCGCCGGCCTGCCGGTGACCGAGCCGACTGGCTCCATGGTCGTCGACGTGGGCGGCGGTACGACCGAGGTGGCCGTTTTGTCCCTCGGCGGCATCGTCTATTCGCGTTCGGTCCGCGTCGGCGGCGACAAGATGGACGAGGCTATCATCGCCTATATCCGCCGCAACCATAATCTGCTGGTCGGCGAGGGCAGCGCCGAGCGCATCAAGAAGCAGATCGGCAGTGCCTCTTCGCCGGACAGCGGCGACGGCCGGGTCATCGCGATCAAGGGCCGCGACCTGATGAACGGCGTGCCCAAGGAGCTGATCATCAGCGAGCGAGAGATCGCCGAAAGCCTCAACGAGCCCGTGGGCGCCATCGTGGAGGCCGTCAAGGTGGCGTTGGAGAACACCGCGCCCGAGCTTGCGGGCGACATCGTCGACAAGGGCATCGTGCTGACCGGCGGCGGCGCGCTTCTGGGCAACCTCGATTTCGTCCTGCGTCGCGCGACCGGCCTGCCGGTCTCGATCGCTGACGATCCCTTGTCCTGCGTCGCGTTGGGCACGGGCCGATGCCTCGAGGAAATGCGCGTCCTCAAGAACGTCCTGATCAACCCGTACTGACGAACGCTGAACGCCGCCGGCGGGTGGCGCCGCGAGGGAGATGCCAAGCGTGAGATACCGGGCCGGATCGATTATCCGATTCGCGACACCCGTGCGCGCCGCGGCCCCGCGGTTCGCCTTCTTGGCGTTGCTGTTCCTTTCCGCCGGCATGATCATCCTGGGCCGCGCCGACGCCCAGTTCGCCGAACGCATCCGCACCACGATCACCGACGGCTTCGCGCCTGTGCTCGACGCCCTGTCGCGTCCGGCGGCGACCTTACGGGACATGGTCCAATACGTTCACGAGACGGCCGCGCTGCGCTCCGAGAACGACCGCCTCAGGGAAGAGAACGAGCGTCTGCGCGGCTGGCAGCAGATCGCCCGGGATTTGGAGGCTGAAACCAAGTCCCTGCGCGAGATGTTGAACTATGTGCCGCCGTCGTCCCGCCAGTTCGTCTCGGCGCGGGTGATCTCGGATTCCAGCACGGCCTATGTCCGCAGCGTGATCGTGAACGTCGGCGACGATCAGGGCGTCCGCAAGGGTCAGGCCGCCGTCGATGGGAATGGCCTGGTCGGCCGCGTGACCGAGGTCGGTCACCGTTCAGCGCGCGTTCTCCTTTTGACCGACATCAACTCGCGCATTCCGATCATCATCGAATCGACGCGCTATCCAGCCATCCTGATGGGCGACAATTCCGAGCGCCCCAAACTGCGTTTCCTGCCCGTCGAGGCTTCGCCACAGCCGGGTGAACGCATCGTCACCTCGGGCCATGGCGGTATCTTTCCGCCGGGCCTGCCCGTGGGCGTGATCGCCACGGTCGCGACTGGCGAGGTGCGGGTTTTGCCCTATGTCAATTTCGACCGCCTGGAGTATCTGCGCCTCGTCGATTTCGGCACCGACGCGCCGCTGCCCTCGGTGACGGCCCGCTCGCCCGCACGGCCATGAACAACGCGTTCTGGCAACGGCTTGACCGTGCCGCCCGGCACGTGGCGCCGTTTGTCATCACCGTGATGCTGGTCGTCCTGAACGCCATTCCGCTGCCCGTGCCCGACTACCGCAGCATCGTGCCGCTGATCCCATTGATGGCGATCTACTACTGGGCCCTCTACCGGCCCGACCTGATGCCAATCGGTGCGGTGTTCCTGGTGGGCATCCTGGAAGACGTGCTGACGGGGGCGCCACTGGGCCTCAACGCGCTTCTGTTCCTGCTGGTGCATAGCCTGATCCGCTCGCGCAGCCGCATGATCGCGGGCAAGGGTTTCGCCGTCGTTTGGATCGTCTTTATGCTGGTCCTTCTGGGCGCGGGCATCGTGAGCTGGCTGGTGGCATCGCTGCTCTATGACGCGCCTATCCGCATGGCGCCGGCGGTGACTCAGCTCATGCTGACCCTCGTCCTCTATCCGTGCCTCGCGTGGCTTCTAATCCGCGTGCAGCGCGCTTTCCTGGCGAACGCCTGACATGCGCGGCGACGCAGACCGCTACAAGACCTTCACGCGCCGCGCGACGATCCTTTTGGGCGGTCAGGTCGTGCTGATGACGGTGATCGCCGGCCGGCTCTATCAGCTCCAGGTCATGGATGCCGACCGCTACGCCACACTGGCCGACGACAATCGCATCAATCTTCAGCTCTTGGCGCCGCAGCGCGGCCGCCTGGTCGACCGTTTCGGCGAACCCCTGGCCATCACGCGGCAGAATTACCGCGTCATGCTGGTGGCCGAGAAGGCCGGCAAGGCGCGCGCGAGCGTCGAGGCCTTGTCCGTCGTGCTGCAGCTGAGCGACACCGAACGCGCGCGGTTGCTGCGCGAGATCGAACGCAGCCGGCGTTTCATGCCGCTGCTGGTGCGCGAGAACCTGTCCTGGGAGGACGTGGCGCGGGTGGAGGTGAACGCGCCCGACCTGCCCGGCGTTTCCATCGAAGTGGGACGCAGCCGTTTCTATCCCTACGGACCCATGCTGTCTCACACGCTTGGCTATGTTGGTGCGGCGTCGGAGGCCGACCAGGATGGCGATCCGCTGCTGACCCTGCCCAACTTCCCGGTCGGCAAGGACGGCGTCGAGAAAAAGCACGATCTGGCGCTGCGCGGCGAGGCCGGCGCCTTGGAAGTCGAGGTCAATGCGGTTGGACGGGTCGTGCGCGAACTGTCCCGAGAGGACGGCGAGCCGGGGCGCGAGGTGGCGCTGGCGATCGATTTGGAGGCCCAGCGCTTCGCTTATGAACGCTTGGGCGAGGAAAGTGGCTCGGTGGTCGTGCTGGACGTGAAGACCGGTGAGGTTCTGGTCATGACTTCCAAGCCGGGTTTCGACCCCAACCATTTCACCGAAGGCATCAAGGGCGAGCAGTGGCGCGCGCTGATGCGCGACCCCAAGGCCCCGCTGATCAACAAGAGCATCGCCGGCACCTACGCCCCAGGCTCCACCTTCAAGATGATGGTGGCCTTGGCTGCGTTGGAGGCGGGCACGGCGAACCCGTCCAACACCGTTTTCTGCGACGGCAGCTACCAGTTCGGCGACAGCACCTTCCACTGCTGGAAGAAGGAAGGCCACGGCTCGCTCAACATGGAAGGGGCGCTCCGCAATTCCTGCGACGTCTATTTCTACGAGACCGCGCGGCGCGTCGGCGTCGACCGGATCGCGGCCATGGCCAAGCGCTTCGGTCTGGGCCAGTTGACCGGCATCGACTTGCCGGGCGAACGCCGCGGCCTGGTGCCAACCCAAGAGTGGAAGCGCGCCACGTTCGGTGCGCCCTGGCACCAGGGCGAATCATTGATCGCGGGCATCGGGCAGGGATTTCTCTTGGCCACGCCTCTGCAGTTGGCCGTGATGTCGGCGCGCATCGCCAATGGCGGTTTCTCCGTGAAGCCGCGTCTGACGCGTGGGATCAAGGGCATCGATCCGGACGAGGTGGCGCCTGTTCCGGCCGTCGAGCCGCTGGGCATCTCGACACCCTCGCTCGAATTGGTTTTCCGGGGCATGGACGGCGTGGTGAATGTGCCGGGCGGCACGGCCTACGGCGCGCGCATCATCGAGCCCCAATGGGCCATGGCCGGCAAGACCGGTACGTCCCAGGTGCGCCGCATCACCCAGCGCGAACGTGACACGGGCGTGCTCAAGAACGAGGAATTGCCGTGGAACCAGCGCGACCATGCGCTGTTCGTCTGCTTCGCGCCGGTCGATGCGCCGCGCTATGCCTGTTCCGTGATCGTCGAGCATGGCGGTGGCGGCTCGCGCGTGGCCGCGCCCATCGCGCGCGACGTCATGCGTCTGGTCCAGGAGCGCGAATCGGTCAAGCCGCGCACGCCCGTGGCCGGGAGCTCAGGCGATGCAACGTGAGACGTTCCTGGGCTCGGGGGACCTGGGCAGCGCGTCCTTAAGCTGGCCGGAGAAGATCTGGCATTTCCGGTGGGTCCTCATTCTGCTGCTCTGCGCGGTCGCGAGCATCGGCTTCGTGACCCTGTACTCGGCGGCCGGTGGTTCGCTCGAGCCGTGGGCCGTGCGCCAGATGACTCGCTTCGTCGTCGGTCTCACCCTCATGACGGTCGTGGGCGTGATCGACATCCGCTTCTGGTTCAAGGCGGCCTATGTGCTTTACGGCTTCGCCCTGCTTCTTTTGGCCGCGGTCGAGGTGGTCGGCATGGGCGCCATGGGCGCGCAGCGCTGGCTTTCCTTCGGCTTCTTCCAGATTCAGCCGTCCGAGGTCATGAAGGTGGCGCTGGTGATGGCGCTGGCGCGCTATTTCCACGGCCTGGGGACGGAAGACGTGAACCGGCCGGTCAACCTCCTGGCGCCCATCGGCATGGTGCTGGTCCCGGTCGCCCTCGTGATGCGCCAACCCGATTTGGGCACGGCCCTGATGTTGATGATGGCGGCGGCGGCGATGGCGTTTCTAGCCGGTTTGCGCGTCTGGGTCTTCGGCGCCGCGGTCGCCGCGGTCGGCGCCCTGGCGCCCGTGGCGTGGGAGTTCATGCACGATTACCAGCGCCGGCGCATCCTTACGTTCCTCGATCCCGAGCGCGACCCGCTGGGTTCGGGCTATCACATCCTTCAGTCCAAGATCGCCCTGGGGTCGGGCGGCATCTTCGGTAAGGGCTATATGGAGGGAACGCAGAGCTATCTGAACTTCCTGCCCGAGAAGCAAACCGATTTCATCTTCACCATGTATGCCGAGGAATTCGGCATGATCGGCGGTCTTGTCCTGGTGGCGCTGTACCTGTTGATCGTGGTGCAGGGCATCAGCGTCTCGCTTAAGAGCCGCAGCCAGTTCGGGCGTCTGTTGGCTGCCGGACTGATGGCGCTGTTCTTCCTATACGTCTTCATCAACGTGGCCATGGTCATGGGTGTGGTGCCGGTGGTGGGCGTGCCGTTGCCGCTTCTGTCCTATGGCGGCACGGCCATGTTGTCGCTCATGTTCAGCTTCGGCTTGGTGCTCAGTGTGAGCGTCCACCGCGACGTCCGCATCGGCCGCCGCGCCATCATGGACGGTCTCTGAAGTACCGGATTTCCGGAAAAACTCCCGGAAATTTTACGCGCAATCTTTACGCGAGATTTACGTGATGTTCTCATACGCTTGATATGCCCGGAAATAAACCAGAAGATTATAGCCCCTTCTACTCTTAATCAGCGGGTCCCAGGTTCGAGTCCTGGTGCGCCCACCACCCTTCCCAAGCGGACACGCGAACACTCCGGCCCAAAAGCCGGAGTTTCGCGTTCGCGCATCTACATCGCCGCGGCGAACGCCAAGGACAGCAGCATGATGGAGAGGGAAGCCCAAAGGGCCGCGGCCCGGCTCGGGTCGGAAGCATGGCGTTTCATCGCCGTCTCCTCCTGACGCGGTCCCCCCGGACACCAATAAGGTAGAGCGCAGCCGGACCAACCGGACCTGCCCATTAGCATAGGTATTAGGTCCGGCCGGGGCTTGCGTTGCGCGGGCGCGGGGGCTATCAAACGCCCGTCTTTGGGGAGTAGTCGCCCGGCGTCGACCGGGCCATGCGTCAACACACTTGGCGGCCGCCGGCCGCCATGGCGCATGGGAGCCTTCGGGCCTTGGCGAGACCATGGGCGTGGCCTCTCTGCGATGAACGTCGAGCGGAGGGGAGGCCATGCCGTGGTCCATCCGCCGCTCGACCCAAAAGGCCTGCCACCGTGGACGCATTCCTTATTTCCGCCGCTGGCGTGGCGGTCGCCGAGATCGGCGACCGGACCCAGCTTCTGGCTTTGATGCTGGCCGCCAGATATCCCACGCGCCCCTGGCCGTTGCTCGCGGGCATCTTGATCGCGACCCTCGTCAATCACGCGCTGGCTGGCTTGGCCGGCGCCTCGATCATGGATCTGTTCCCCGGTCGTTGGCTGGATGCCGCGCTCGGCGTGGGCTTCCTGGCCATGGCGGCGTGGCTGTTGCGCCCCGACATCGCGGGCGATGCGGTGGACGCGAACGGGCGCGGCCCATTCCTCGCGGCGCTCATGGCGTTCTTCGTGGCCGAGATCGGCGACAAGACCCAGTTCGCCACAGTGGCGCTGGCCGCGCAGTATCCAGACGTGGTGGCGGTGGTGCTCGGCACGACCGTCGGAATGATGATCGCCAACGTGCCGGCCGTGCTGGTGGGCCGGAAGTTTGCCGACCGTTTGCCGGTCAGGACCATCCATCTCGTGGCCGCGGCGCTTTTCGCCGTGCTGGGCGTTCTCGCCCTGTGGCGCGCGTTCGGCGCCTGAGGTCAGAAGCGGCGATAGCGCCGATGTTCCACCATCGTGCCGACCAGGCGCCCCGGTTGGCGCCGGTCAATCCGTCGTGTGGGCCATGCGGCATTGAGCGGCACTAGCTCCACGGTTTCACCATCGTGGCGTTCGAGCGCACGATAAAGCCGTAGGGCGGGCGCATCATCCTCGGCCGAACGCGCCACGACGAAGTCGCCAGCCTGAGGAATGACGTCCGGATCGACGATCACGTGGTCGCCCGGTGTGAACTCGGGCGACATGCTTTCGTCCTCGATAGCCAGGGCGAAGACGCGGGCGCCGGTCTCCGCCTGCGTGATAAGAGGTGGGTGCGCACCACCCGGAGGATTCGCGCGGTTCGGCCAAGCCGCCGATGCCTCCCATGACAGCAGCGGCGCCGTACGTAGGTTCTCGGAAAACGAAGCGGTATCGCCCGCCTGCTTGGCGCCCTTGCCGGTGGCAAGCCATTCCAGTCGTACGTCGAGCACTTGCGCGAGGCCTTCCAGTTTTGTCATGCCGGGATGGGTGTCGCCGCTTTCCCACTGCGCCACCGCCGCGCGAGAGATGGCGAAGCGATCCGCCACGGCCTGTTGGCTAAGGGCGGCTTCCTTGCGAGCGTGCGCGATACGCCGACCGATGCTCATCAATAGTGCCCCAACAGTTAAGGTTTCCTTACGACTATAGCGGCGAACAGCGCGGGCGAAAATAGAGCGGAGATTTGATCCCTAAGCGCCGAACGCTTACAGCGCGCTACATCCGCGCGATGTGGCGCGTGATGAAAGCGCGGACAGCATCAAGCGCGGAAGCCGCTGTGATGCCGAAGAATGTTGCTCGGGAGAGAGGAGAACCGGAGGAGGACGCTCAAACTTCGGTTCTATTTACAAGCATCGCCCGCCTTCGGAAGAAGGCGGGCGATGCAAGGAACTAAGTGTTAGATCTTCTTCTTCGCGGTCTTCTTCTTCGCGGTCTTCTTCTTCGCGGGCTTCTTAGCCTTTTTCTTGGCTGCCATTTTAGGCTCCATCAAGGTCTAGTCGGCGGCCCCTGTGCCGACGAACAAGATATGGGGTTAAGGTGAAAATTAACTAAAATGAGATAAATTTCAACATGAATGTTGCATGTTTCGAAAATTTTCTGAACTGCGTGTCCAACGTCCCACACGACGCGAAACCGAAAATTGCGTCGCGCGAACGCACACGATGCGTCGCGCGATGATGATTCACGCGCAACACGGCGCACGCATGAACGCACTCGCGAAAGGAATCGCGCGATGAACATCATCTTCGTCGCGCTCATCCTGATCGCGTTCGGCACCGCCGCGATAAGGCAAGTTCTGTGGAACGGAGACGGCAAGGCGCCGATGGAGGCGCTGGCCAGCGGCATGATCTCCGCCGCGGGCGACGCGGTGACGCTGTCGATCGGATTGATCGGCGTGATGGCGTTGTTCCTCGGCCTGATGAAGGTGATCGAGGCGGGTGGGGCGCTGCGGCTTCTGTCGCGCTTGCTGCGTCCGTTGATGGTGCGCCTGTTCCCCAGTGTGCCCGCCGATCATCCCGCCATGGGGGCCATGATTCTCAACCTTTCCGCCAATTTACTGGGCCTCGGCAACGCCGCGACGCCCTTCGGCATCCGCGCCATGCAGGAGCTGGACACACTGAATCCGCGTAAGGGCACGGCGACCGACGCGATGGTTCTGTTCCTGGCCATCAACACGTCCAGCATCACCATCCTGCCGACGACGGTGATCGCGTTGCGCGCGGCGGCGGGCTCCGCCGATCCCGCCGGCATCGTCGCGACCACGATCTTCGCCACCGTCTGCGCGACCATCATCGCCATCGCCGCTTCCATCCTCTTGGCGCGCCTCTTCCCGGTCGCGCCCGGCGCGGCGGATGGCGTTGCGCAGGTGGTGAAGCCCGCGGCGTCTTCCTTCGACGCCACGCTCAGCGACACGCGGGCGGCGCCCGTCTGGGCGTCGATCCTGACCCTGGCCGTGCTGTTGGCCCTGGTGCCGGCCATGCTGGTGTTCGGCAAGGCCATGACGGTCTGGATCGTGCCCGTGGTGGCGTCGGCCTTCGTCCTGTTCGGCCTGGCGCGTGGCGTGGCGGTCTACGAGGCCTTTGTCGAGGGCGCCAAGGACGCGTTCGATGTCGCGGTGCGCATCATTCCCTATTTGGTCGCCATCCTGGTCGCGATCGGCATGTTCCGCACCAGCGGCGCCATGGATCTGTTCATCAAGCCGCTGGGGCGCATCACCACGGCCTTCGGCTTGCCGCCCGAGGCGTTGTCGATGGCCATCCTGCGCTCTCTGTCGGGGTCGGGTGCCTATGGTTACCTGGCGTCGCTCATGCAGGACCCGTCCATTGGGCCGGACAGCTATCTCGGCTATCTGGTCAGCACGATCCAGGGTTCCAGCGAGACGACCTTCTATGTCCTGGCGGTCTATTTCGGTGCGGTCGGCGTGCGGCGGATGCGCCACGCCCTGGCCGTCGGCCTGATCGGCGATGCGGCGGGTGCCATCATGTCAGTCATCGCTTGCACCGTGCTGTTCGCGCTCTAGCCATCGCGAATTGCCGCCCCGGAAGCCGCCGGGCTAACATGCCCGTCGCTCAGGGGAGATCGGACATGAAGCTCAAGGACAAGGTCGCCATCGTCACGGGCAGCTCGCGCGGCATCGGTCGCGAGATCGCGCTCCGCTTCGCGCGCGAAGGCGCACATATCGTGGTCAATTGCCGCAACACGCTGCCCAAGGCGAAGGCCGTGGCCAAGGAGATCGAGGCGCTCGGCCGCAAGGCCGTGGTGGTGCAGGCCGACGTGGGCACGGCGGCGGGCGGCAAGAAGCTGGTCTCGGCCACGCTCAAGGCCTTCAAGCATGTCGACATCCTGATCAACAACGCCGGTATCATCATCGAGCGCGCCTTCGTCGATTCGACCGACGACGACTGGAAGCGCGCGATTCACAGCAACCTGGACCCGTTCTTCTATGTCACCCGCGCGGCCTTGCCCCACATGATGAAGCGGAAGAAGGGGCGGGTGATCTCGGCCAGTTCGATCATCGCCGACCGCTATGATTTCGGCGGCAACAACATGATGTCGGCCTGCACGGCGGCCAAGGCGGCGGTCATGGCCATGATGCGCGCGGTGGCGGTCGAGGCGGCGCCCTATGGCGTCACCGTCAACGCCGTTTCGCCCGGCTATATCGCGACCGAGATGTTCGCGACCTTGGACCAGAAGGGGCTTAAAAAGGCGCTTCAGATGATTCCGCTTGGGCGCTACGGCACGCCGGACGACATCGCGGCCGCCATGGTCTTTCTGGCCTCGGACGAGGCGTCCTACATCACCGGCCACACACTGCGCGTGAACGGCGGCATGGCGATGAACTGAGCGCCGGCTTCCGGCCCTCTCCCCTCAAATCCAGCGAGACGAATCCATGGCCAAGGCGGCGAAGAAGCACCGCATCGCGCTCATCCCCGGCGACGGCATCGGGCAGGAGGTCGTGCCCGAGGGCGTGCGCGTGTTGGAGACCGCGGGTGCGCGCTTCGGTGTTGAATTCGAATGGCAGACGCTCGATTGGAGCTGCGCCTATTTCAAGAAGCACGGCCGCATGATGCCGGCCGACGGGTTGGACCAACTGCGCGAATTCGACGGCATCTTCCTGGGCGCCGTCGGCCTGCCGGGCGTGCCCGACCATGTCTCGTTGTGGGGTCTCCTGATCCCCATCCGCCGCGCCATGCGCCAATACGTCAACCTGCGGCCTGTGCGCCTGTTCAAGGGCGTGAAATCGCCCCTGGCCGACCGCAAACCGGGCGACATCGATTTCATTGTCGTACGCGAGAATGTCGAGGGTGAGTATTCCGAGATCGGCGGCCGCCTCTATGCCGGCACGGACGAGGAGATGGTCGTCCAGGAATCGATCTTCACCCGCAAGGGCGTCGATCGCATCTTGCGTTATGCCTTCGAGTTGGCGGCCAAGCGGACGAAGAAGCACGTCACCTCGGCCACCAAGTCCAACGGCATCATCCACACGATGCCGTATTGGGACGAGCGTTTCGCGCTGATGGCCAAGGATTATCCGGGCATCAAGACCAGCCAGTATCACATCGACATCCTGACCGCGCATTTCGTGCAACATCCGGACTGGTTCGACGTGGTGGTGGGCTCCAACCTGTTCGGCGACATCCTGTCCGACCTGGGGCCGGCGGTGGTCGGCGGCATCGGCATCGCGCCGTCCGGCAACATCAACCCCGACGGCACGACGCCGTCCATGTTCGAGCCCGTTCACGGCTCGGCGCCCGACATCGCGGGCAAGGGAATCGCCAATCCCATCGGCCAGATCTGGTCCGGCGCCATGATGCTGGAGCATCTGGGCCACCCCGACGCAGCCCAGGCGGTGGAGCGCGCGATCGAGCAGGCCCTGGCGGATGGACCGGTCACGCGGGATCTCGGCGGCCAAGCCTCGACGGTTGAAGCCGGCAAGGCCATTGCCGAAGCGGTGCGCACCGCTTGAAGAAGGCTGCCCTGCCCCATCTGGTCGCCCATGCGGATTGGAGCGTCGATGCGCGCAAGCGCTGGATGGTCGTGGCCCGCCTGGGCGCGGACGGGCGCTATGTCGCCGATGCGCCGCGCCTGGTGGGCGAGCCGGGCGATCTGATCGAGAGGTTGTTGGCCGAGACTGGGCCGAAAGGCCGGGTCTTTTTCGGTTTCGATTTTCCGGTCGGGCTGCCCCGAGCCTACGCCGCCAAGGCTGGGATCACGAATATGATCGACGCCCTGGCTGGGTTCGGCCGGGGGGCGTGGCGCGACTTCTATAATGTCGCGGCCAAGCCGGAGGAGATCGGCCTCAATCGGCCCTTCTATCCTGATCGCACGCCGGCCGGGCAGCACTTCTCATATGGGCAGCTTCTGGCCGGACTCGGGCTTTCCAGCCGGGACGAGTTGATGCGGCATTGCGACCGGGGCCCACCTGCCGCCGCGCCCATCTTCTGGACCGTGGGGGGCAACCAGGTAGGCAAAGCGGCCTTGGCCGGCTGGCGAGATCTGGTGGCACCGGCCTTGCGCGACCGGCGCGCCGAGGTCGGGCTGTGGCCCTTCGACGGCCCCCTGGATGGGCTGCTTTCCACCAAACGCGTGGTCTTGGCCGAAACCTATCCGGGTGAAATCTATAGTCACCTCGGCCTGCGCTTTGGCCGCCGCGTCGGGACGGGCAATTCGGGCAAACGCGTACAGGCCGACCGGGTTGCCAATGCCGCCATTCTGCTGGCTTGGGTCAAAAAAGCGGGGATACGCGTCTCACCCGGACTTCGGAGCCAGATCATGGACGGGTTCGGCAAGGCGCCCGCGGGCGAGGATCCGTTCGACGCCACGGTCGGTGTCTTCGGCATGCTGAATATCGTGCTGGGCCGCCGCGAGACGGGCGAGCCCGACGCGCCCGCCATCCGCAGTGTCGAGGGCTGGATCCTCGGCCGCTCGGCCCAGCGAACCCTGGGCGCCGGGCGCGCGGTTTCGACCAGCGCGGGCTTCGATCTTCATCCGCAGCTTGCCGCCGACACGGTTGAGGTCTGCCGCCTCGATCTGTGCCGCGTGCTGCTGTCGTGTGATTCGTCCTTTCCTTGGCTCGTCCTCGTGCCCCAACGTGCGGGCGTGCGGGAAATTCACGAGCTGTCTTCGCGCGACCGCGCACGGTTGTCGGACGAGATCGATTTGGCCTCGCGCGTCATGGCCGCACTGTTCGCGCCCGACAAAATGAACGTGGCGGCGCTCGGCAACATGGTGCCCCAGCTTCACGTCCACGTCGTCGCGCGCTATCGCACCGACCGGGTCTGGCCAAAGCCCATTTGGGGCAGCGGCCCCACCGAGCCCTATGCGGCGGCGCGACTGGAATCGTTGCGCAAGCGGCTGCGAACGGCGTTCGAGGCCGCGCGCATGGCGGACTGAACGATCCGCCCTATATTCCCAGACAGGTTGACGCATCGGCGGCCCGTGCGATCATCGGGCCGGACATTGGAGACGGAGTGACGCCATGAAGGTCGGTTTCAAGAAGCTGCTGGAAGACGCGAACAAGGAGATCACCACGATTTCCGCCAAGGACGCCGTCGCCAAGCATGGCGATCCCAACACGGTGTTCGTCGACCTGCGCGACCCGCGCGAGTTGCAGCGCGAGGGCATGGTGCCGGACGCGTTCCATGCGCCGCGCGGCATGCTGGAATTCTGGATCGACCCGGAAAGCCCGTATCACAAGGAGATCTTCGCCTCGGGCAAGACCTTCGTCTTCTATTGCGCCAGCGGCTGGCGCTCGGCGCTGGCGACCCAGGTGGCCCAGCGCATGGGGCTCTCGCCCGTCTGCCACGTCTCGGGCGGTTTCAACGCCTGGCGCGAGGCCGGCGGACCCGTCGCCCAGAAGGAAGAGAAGCCGCCGAAGAAGGTCTGACGGCTTCTTCAGCCAGCGCGGAGAGCGCCGGCTCCGACAGGGCGTGGGCCACGACCGGCTCGTCTTCCGCGCCCAGGTCGGCGTAGAAGGCGCGCGCCGCGTCGTTCCAGCCGTTGGAAATCCACCACAGGAAACCGCGTTTGCGGCGCGTGGCTTCGCGCGCCAGGGCCGCCATCAGCGCGCGCCCGACCTTGCGCCGCCGGGCGCGCGCCTCGACGTGTAGATCCCCCATATAGAAGCCGCGCTCGGCCTCTGTCGGGTCGTAGTCGTCGTGGAACAGAAGATAGCCGGACGGTTTGCCGCCGATATCGGCGATCAGCACCTCGTAACAGCGCTTCGCACCGAAGCCGTCGCGCCGCACGGTGGCGGCCGTGGCCCGACCGCGGGTGTTGCCGTGATGGGCGCGCAGGCGATTCATCATTCGCGCCAGCACTGGCGCGTCGCTCTGGCGAGCGGGGCGAATCGTGACCGGTGGCAGAGGTTTGCGGGTCACTAGACCGTCGCCACCGGTGTTGCCGGCGAGCCGACCGCGCCCGGCAGGCGCAAAGGTGGCGCCGTCATCAGGAACTTGTGGCGCTTGTGGGCGCGCAGCCAGTCGGCCAGGTCGCTCAGATACCAAAGCTCGCCCAGCGGCAGGCCCAGCTTGAACAGGCAATGCTCGTGCAGCGGATAGGCCGCGCAGGGCCCGTGGACATGGGCCGTGGTGAAGTCGCGGTGATAATGCTCGACGGCGTAATTGTCGGTCACCAGCACCGAGATGCCGCTGTCGGTGAGCCAGCGCAAGAGTTTGGCGTCCGAGCCGTCCAGCACGGCGCAGGAGCCGTGCAGCGTCTCCGCGTCCGGCTTGCGGTTCTGTTCCATCACCACGCGGCCGAAGCCCGTGTGCAGGCACAGCATGTCGCCCTTCTCCAGCGTGACGCTGTCGGCCTCCATCGCGCGCATCATGCCGTCATAGCCGACCGCCTTGCGCGCCCGGCCGACGGAGGGAAAGAGGTCGATCATCACCGCGCGGCCCTGCACGCAGGTTTCCGCCATGGTTTCGATGCCCAGCGCCGCGGCGCCCATGCCGTGGCCCGGCGTCTCCTGGCCGTTCTGGTAGCTGACTGGCCCCTGAACATGCTCGTCGGCGCGGAAGCCGTTGTAGTAGACGCGCTCGGCCATGCCATCGCCGTCCGCGTCGAACACGGCGCCCATGTGGGCCAGACTGTCCCACTGGGTCGAATACTGCAGGTGGATCAGGACGGCGTCGTCGCACATCACGTCGGTGAAGGCCGCGTTGTCGCGGTTGAGCGGATAGTTCATGCGCGGCCGGCCGTTCTTGAAATAGGTTGGGCGCAGCTCCGGCGGAAAGCGCGCCGCGCTCAGCACGTTGCCGCTGGGAAAATCGAGCGGCAGGCTCAGGCAGAACGCCTTGCCTTCGCGCACCTCGGCCACGCCCTGGCGCACCTTCTCGGGCGTCAGAAAGTTCAACCGCCCCAACTGGTCGTCGTCGCCGAAATCGCCCCAGTTCGATCCCTCGGGACGGTGCTTCCACCGCTTGGCCATGCCGCGCTCCTCTTTGCCCGCGACTTTAGCAGGTCGTGGCGCGACAGGGCGCGCGGCTTTCGTTAGAATCGGCGCATCCGCGAAGCGAGGGCTGCGATGACCAATCAAGCACCGGAACGCTGCGACATCCTGATCCGCAACGGCACCGTCGTGGACGGCACCGGCGGTCCCAGCCGACGCGCCGACGTGGCGGTGACGGACGACCGCATCGTGGCTGTGGGCGATCTCGCGCGCACCAAGGGCGGGCGCGAGATCGATGCTGTGGGCTTGGTGGTGGCACCCGGTTTCATCGACGTTCACACCCACGACGACTATGTGCTTCTGTCCAAGCCCGAGATGACGCCCAAATTGAGCCAGGGTGTCACCACCGTGGTGGTCGGCAATTGCGGCGTCTCGGTCGCGCCGCTGAAGACCCCGGGGCGTCCGCCGCCGCCGCTCGACCTGTTGGCGGGCGAGGGGCATTGGCGCTTTGACAGCTTCGCCAAATATCTCGATGCGCTGGACAAGGATGCGCCCGCGATCAACGGCGTGGCCATGGTCGGCCATTCGACCTTGCGCGTCGGCGCCATGGACCGGATGGACCGGGCGGCGTCGGCCACGGAAATCCGTGTCATGCGCGCGATGCTGGAGGAGGCGCTGGACGCCGGCGCCATCGGCCTGTCCACGGGCCTGGCCTACAAGGTCGCGATCAACGCGCCGACCGACGAAGTGATCGAGCTGTGCAAGGGGCTTCTGGCTGCGCACGGCGCGCTCTATGCCACCCATATGCGCAACGAGGGCGAGAAGATCATCGAATCGATGGACGAGGCCTTCGCCATCGGCCGAGCGGCTTCGGCGCCGGTCGTGCTCTCGCACCATAAAGTGGCGGGCGCGCCTAACTTCGGCCGCTCACGCGAAACGTTGCCTCATCTGGATGCCGCGCGGGCAAAGCAGCCGGTGGGTGTGGATGTCTATCCTTATCCGGCTTCATCGACGGTCCTCTCCGCCGACATGATCCCGCGCTCGAAGAAGATTCTGGTCGCCTGGTCCAAGGCCATGCCCCAGATGTCGGGCCGTGACTTGAAGGAGGTGGCGGCGGAGTTGGGCTGCAGCCAGGAGGAGGCGGTCGAGAGGTTGCTGCCCGCGGGTGGCATCTACTTCGCCATGGACGAGGAGGACGTGCGCCGCATCATGGCGCACAAGGACATCATGATCGGTTCGGACGGGCTGCCCAATGACGAGCATCCCCATCCGCGCTTGTGGGGCACTTTCCCGCGCGTGCTGGGCCACTATTCGCGCGAGCTGGGCCTGTTCTCGCTGGAGGAGGCCGTGCGGCGCATGACCTCGCTGTCGGCCAACCGCTTCGGACTCAAGGACCGCGGTACGGTACGGGTCGGCGCGTTCGCCGATTTGGTGCTGTTCGATCCGAAGACGGTGCTGGACCGCGCGACCTTCGACAAGCCGATGCAGGCGGCAGCGGGGATATCGACGGTGCTGGTGAACGGCCGCGTGACCTGGCAAGACGGTAAGGCCACCGGCGCCCGCGCCGGCCGCGCCCTGCGCCGCAAGTCGCTCGACCAGCCGATGGCCTAGGCCTTTTTCGGCTCTGCCGGCTTCGCGTCGGTCTTCTTCTCCGGCGGCGGCACGAGGCGGATAAAGAGTTCCTTCAGCCGCGCCTCGGGCACCTCGTTGGGCGCCTGCATCATTAGGTCTTCCGCCTGCTGGTTGAGCGGGAAGGCGATGACCTCGCGGATGTTGGGTTGGTCGGCCAGAAGCATGACGATGCGGTCGATGCCCGGCGCCGAGCCGCCGTGCGGCGGCGCGCCGAACTTCATGGCGCTCAGCATGCCGCCGAAGCGCGTCTCGACATCCTGCTTCGTATAGCCCGCAATCTCGAACGCCTTGTACATGATGTCGGGCTTGTGGTTGCGGATCGCACCCGACGACAGCTCGGTCCCGTTGCAGACGATGTCGTACTGGAACGCCTTGATCTCCAGCGGGTCCTTGTGCAGCAGCGCGTCCATCTCGCCCTGCGGCATGGAGAAGGGGTTGTGGGAGAAATCGATCCCGCCGGTCTCTTCGTCGCGCTCATACATGGGGAAATCGACGACCCAGCAGAACTCGAAGCGGTCCTTGGCGACGATGTTCAGTTCCTGCGCCAAGCGCGTGCGCGCGAAACCGGCGAACTTGGCCGCATCGGCGGGCTTGCCGCAGACGAAGAAGACCGCGTCGCCATCCTTGGCGCCGGACAGCGTCTTGATCGTCTCGACGCGGCCGGCTTCCAGATTCTTCGCGATCGGGCCCTTGGCGCCGTCCTGTTCGTAGACGATGTAGCCCATGCCGCCCATGCCCTGCTCGCGCGCCCAGGCGTTCAGCTTGTCGAAGAAGCTGCGCGGCTGGGTGGCGGCGCCGGGTGCCGGGATCGCGCGCACGACGGCGCCCTGGTCCACCAGCTTGGCGAACAGGCCGAAGCCCCCGCCGCGATAAGGCTCGGTCACGTCGCTGATCAGGATCGGGTTACGCAGATCGGGCTTGTCCGAACCGTATTTCAGCAGCGCGTCGGCATAGGCGATGCGCGGAAAGGGGGCGGGCGAGACATGGCGCTTGGTGCCGTCATGCCGCGTCGCGAATTCCTCGAACACGCCATGCAGCACGGGCTCGATGGCCGCGAAGACGTCTTCCTGCGTGACGAAGCTCATCTCGAAGTCGAGCTGGTAGAACTCGCCCGGCGAGCGGTCGGCGCGGCTGTCCTCGTCGCGGAAACAGGGTGCGATCTGAAAATAGCGATCGAACCCGGCCATCATCAGGAGTTGTTTGAACTGCTGCGGCGCTTGGGGCAGGGCATAGAACTTGCCGGGATTTAGACGCGAGGGAACCAAGAAGTCGCGCGCGCCTTCGGGCGAACTCGAGGTCAGGATCGGCGTCTGGTATTCGAGGAAGCCTTGCTCGGTCATGCGGCGGCGGATGCTGCTGATCACCTTCGATCGTAGGACGATGTTCCAGTGCAGCGATTCGCGGCGCAGGTCGAGGAAGCGGTACTTGAGCCGCATTTCCTCCGGATAATCGTGTTCGGCGTTGACGGGAAAGGGCAAGGGCTCGGCGTCGCTCAGAAGCTCCAGCGCTTCGATCTTCAACTCAATTTCGCCGGTGGCCAGATCCTTGTTGACCGTCTCTGGGCTGCGCGCGACAACCGCGCCGTCGACCTTGATGACGCTTTCGGGGCGCAGCGCGCTGGCCCTCTCGAACAGGGGATTTTCGACCGAGATCACGCACTGGGTGATGCCGTAGTGATCGCGCAGGTCGATGAAAAGAAGCTGCCCGTGGTCGCGCTTGCGGTGGACCCAGCCCGACAGGCGCACTGTCTTGCCGACGTCGGACGCCTTCAATTGGTTGCAGGTATGGCTGCGATAAGTGTGCACGCGCGGACCTCGGAAATCTCAGGAAACGGGGCGCCGCGTCCGCACCGGCGCGGGGCCGGGCGTTCCATCCGGCGGCGCCGGCGCGGCCCAGGGATTAGCCTATGGCCCGGCTCCCCGCAACAGGGCTTATGCGGGCAACGGCAGCGTCATCAGGCGGCCCAGACCTTTGCGCGGCTCGGCATAGCCGGCCAGGCGCAGGGCGTGCCAAGCCAAGGCTTGGTTGCTGGTGACCACGGGCTTGCCCAGATGCTGTTCGATCCGGTCGATCACGGAACTGGTGCGCAGGGCGGTGCAGGAGACTAAGACGGCGTCCGCGTCGGGCCGGTCGATGGCGATAGCGGCCTCGTAGATGGCCTCTGGCGCCACCTTCTGCATGTCCGAATTCAGGCTGATGTTGAAGTTGCTGGCCGACAGGACCTCGATGCCGCGCCCTTCGATATAGTCGCGCATCCCCGCCGTCACCTCGGAGATATAGGGCGTCAACATGACGACGCGGCGCGCGCCGAGGGCGCGGAAGGCCGCGAGCGCGCCCGTGATGGGCGTCGTAACCGGCACGCCGGGCCGCACGGCCTGGATGCGCGCGAATACCGTCTCCTCGCCCAGCGCCGTGGTGCCGGAGGTGCAGCTATAGACCATCACGTCGAGCGTGTCGGCCGGCAGGATCATGCCCGCCGCGCGCATCATGTCGCTCTCGATGGCCTTCAGATTGGTGAGGTTGACGACATTGTCGCTGGCGACGCGGCTGACGTAGAGCACCACCTCGCCCTTGGGCAGCATGGCCTCCACTTCGTGCTCGCTGGTGTAGCCGTTGGCCAGCGCGATGAAGCCGATGCGGCCCTTGGGACCGATGCCCGCGTCGTACGTCGCCGGCAAGATCGCGATGTCTTTCGAGCGTTCGACCGTCGTTGCCGCCATGGCTGCCTCCCCGTCTATCTTCCGACACGATAGAGCAGCCGCGCCGTCCCGGTCGAGGGCGCGCGGCTTGGCACCCGCCAGGGGCTTGGGATAGGCTCCGCCGCCGCCCGGACAGGGTCGCGATCGCGGGAAAAAGCCTGAATGGTCAAGCGTTTTATCGTCGGGATCAGCGGTGCCTCGGGCGTCATCTATGGCGTGCGCCTGTTGGAGCTGTTGCGCCGCGCCAAGGTGGAAAGCCACCTGGTGATGACGCGCTCGGCCGAGGTCACCCTGGCCCACGAAACGGACCTGAAGGTCGCTGCCGTGCGTGCCATGGCCAACAGGGCCTATGGCGTCGACGATATCGCCGCGGCCATTTCCTCGGGCTCCTTCAAGACCGAGGGCATGATCGTGGCGCCCTGCTCGATACGCAGCCTGTCGGAGATCGCGACGGGCGTGACGTCGAACCTTCTGACCCGCGCGGCCGACGTGACGCTCAAGGAGCGCCGCCGCCTGGTCCTCTTGGTGCGCGAAACGCCATTGCACACCGGGCATCTGCGCACCATGACGCAGGTGTCGGAAATGGGTGCCGTGGTCTTTCCGCCCGTTCCGGCGTTCTATACGCGGCCCAAGAGCGTGTCCGACATCGTCGACCAGACGCTGGGCCGTGCGCTCGACCTGTTCGGCATCGAGATAGGCGCGGTCAAGCGCTGGGGCGAGGCGATCGGCCCACGGCGCAAGCGCGGCGAGCCGGATAGCTAATCAATCAATTCGG
>JAPLOM010000009.1 GCA_026400755.1 Alphaproteobacteria bacterium | reverse complement strand
TAGGAGGACAGTCTGCCGGGGCATGTGCTAGGGTTGCGCGGTGGCGATATTAAGGCAGCAACTCCGTTCGACAATGACCATTCGTCCCTTTTTCGGCCCGCTCGCGGCGCCCGCCCGCAGGGGCCGCTCATGACACGCGCGGCGTCGAAATCCGACAAGATCATCGTGCTCGTCGGCCTGATGGGCGCGGGCAAGACCTGCATCGGCAAGCGCCTGGCCCAGGAGTTGGGCCTGCCCTTCGTCGACGCCGACCACGAAATCGAAGAAGCGGCCGGCTGCACGATTCCCGAAATCTTCGCCAAGCATGGCGAGGCCGCGTTCCGCGACGGCGAGCGGCGCGTGATCGCGCGCCTGCTCGACAACCCCCCGCATGTGCTGGCCACGGGCGGCGGCGCGTTCATCGATCCCGCGACCCGCGCCAAGGTTGCGGAGAAAGGCGTCTCGATCTGGCTGCGCGCCAGCATCGACATCCTGATGCTGCGCACGGCGCGGCGGAACAATCGCCCGCTTCTGAAAAAGGGCAGCCGGCGCGAGACGCTTGAGCACCTGATCGAAGTGCGCCATCCGGTCTATGCCGAAGCCGACATCACGGTCGACAGCGTCGATGCGCCGCCCGAGGTGACGGTCGAACGCGTGATGACGGCGCTTAAGAATCACGGCCGCGAAGTATCTGCGCGCCGGAGCGCTGCGTCGTGAAGCCTAGCGCCACGGCATCCGCGGACGGGACCGAGGTCCTGCACGTCGAGCTGGGCGAGCGCGGCTATGACATTCTGGTCGGCGCCGATTTGATCGCGCAGGCGGGCGCTCGCATGAAACCCGTCCTGCCACGGCCGCGCGTCGTCGTCGTCACGGACGCGACGGTGGCCAAGCTGCATTTGTCCGCGCTCACAGCCTCTTTGGACGAAGCAGGCATCGCGCACGGCACGATCGTGCTGCCGGCGGGCGAGGCCACGAAGGACTTCCCGCATCTGGAACGGCTGATCGAGGAATTGTTGGCTCAGCGCGTCGAGCGCTCGACCACGCTGGTCGCCCTCGGCGGCGGCGTGATCGGCGACATCGCGGGCTTCGCCGCCAGCATCGTGCTGCGCGGGCTCGACTTCGTGCAGATTCCGACCACGCTTTTGGCCCAAGTCGACAGCGCGGTCGGCGGCAAGACCGCCATCAACACCAAACGCGGCAAGAACCTGGTCGGCGCCTTCCACCAGCCGCGCCTCGTGCTGGCCGACACGGGCGTACTTTCAACCCTGCCGAAGCGCGAGCTTCTGGCGGGTTATGCCGAAGTGGTGAAGTACGGGCTGATCGACGACGCGCCTTTCTTCACCTGGCTGGAAGAGAATGGGCCCGCGCTGATCGCAGGCGACGCGGCCCTGCGGCGCCGGGCCGTAGCGGCCAGCTGCGCCGCCAAAGCGCGCATCGTGGCGCTAGACGAGCGCGAGACGGGGCCGCGTGCCCTTCTCAATCTTGGCCACACCTTCGGCCATGCGCTGGAAGCCGAAGCCGGGTATGGCGGCGCCGTGCTGCATGGCGAGGCCGTCGCAGCGGGCATGGTGATGGCGTTCGATCTGTCCGTGCGGCTTGGTCTGTGCCCAGCGGAGGACGCCGCGCGCGTGCGCCGCCATCTGCGCGCGGTAGGCCTGCCGACCGGCGCCGATATCCTGGGGCCAGCCGGCCGGAACGCGGACCGGCTGATTGAGCATATGCGCCAGGACAAGAAGGTGAAGGACGGCCGCGTCACGTTCATCTTGGCGCGCGGCATCGGGAAGTCCTTCATCGTCCACGACATCGAGCTGGACGAAGTTCGCCGCATGCTCGACGCGGCCGCCGCGGCGTAAAGACAGCCGCGCCATGCACCTGGGGCTTTGGGTCACACTCGGCGTCATCGTCGTCCTGGTCCTGTGCTGCGCCTTCTTCTCTGCCGCCGAGACGGCAGTCACCGCCGCTTCCCGCGCCCGCCTGCACCGCTTGTCCAACCAAGGCAACAAACGCGCGCGCATGGTCGAGCGGTTGCGGGAGGAGCAGGATCGGCTGATCGGTGGCATCCTGTTCGGTAACAACCTGGTCAACATCGTGGCCTCGGCCTTGGCCACGAGCGCGCTGATCACGCTCGTAGGGGAGGCAGGCGTGGCATACGCGGCCGTGGGCATGACCGTCGTGGTCGTCCTGTTCGGCGAAGTGTTGCCCAAGACGTATGCCATCTACCGACCGGTGCGCACGTCGCTGGCGCTCGCACCCGTGTTGCGGCCGGTGATCGCCGTTCTCACGCCGGTGACGAAGGCCATGCAGGCCATCGTGGTCGCGATCCTGCGCGCGGGCGGCGTGCGCGCGGTCCCGCGCCTGTCGGCGGCCTCGCTGGAAGAGGAGCTGCGCGGCAGCATCGACCTGCACGGTCAGGGCAAGATCGGCGAATCGCGCCGGATGCTCCACAGCGTTCTGGACCTGGCCGATTACGAGGTCGGCGATATCATGACCCACCGCAAGGCAATGGCTGTGATCGACGCGGGCGAGCCCGCACCCACGGTCGTCGAAAAGGCGCTGGCCAGCCCATTCACGCGCATCCCGCTGTGGCGCGAGAAGCCCGACAACATCGTGGGCATCCTGAACACCAAGTCGCTGCTGCGCGGCTTTCTCGCCCATACGAGCGACCATGCGAGCTTCGATCCTACCAGCTTCGCGACGCCGCCTTGGTTCGTGCCGGACACGACCAAGCTGATCGACCAGCTACGCGCCTTCCGCGACCGGCGCGAGCACATGGCCATGGTGGTCGACGAGTACGGCACGCTGATGGGCTTGATTACCCTCGAGGACGTGGTCGAGGAAATCGTGGGCGACATCTTCGACGAGCACGAGACCGCCCTGCCCGGCGTGCGGCGCGAGCCCGACGGAAGCTACATCGTGCGCGGCACGGTCACGGTGCGCCAGTTGAATCGCCAGTTCAACTGGCGCCTGCCCGAGGAAGAGGCCGCGACCATCGCGGGCCTGGTTATCCGCGAAGCGCGCATCATCCCCGAGCCCGGCCAGCGCTTTACCTTTCACGGTTTCGGCTTCGAGATCCTGCGCCGCCAGCGCAACCAACTCACCTCGCTGCGCGTAACACCGCCGGCCGCCGCCGCGCCGGAACTCGCGGCTTGACCACTGCAGCCGTGCGGCCTACCTCTCCCCCGCGATGAATTGATCGAAGGAACACCCATGCCCCTTTCGTCTCCCGCCGCGCGCAAGGAGTTGCACCTGCGCCAGGTCGAAGTCCGCGGCTACCAGCGCGAGGACGGTCTTTGGGACATCGAGGGCCGTCTGGTCGACACCAAGACCTACGGCTTCGACAATTTCGACCGCGGTCGCATCGAGGCCGGGCAGCCGATCCATCAGATGATGCTGCGCCTGACCCTGGACGACGAGTTGACGATCATCGATGCCGAGGCCGTGACCGAGGAATCGCCTTACCATGTCTGCAAGGCCGTGGGACCCAACTTCGCGCGCCTCAAGGGCATCCGGATCGGCGCGGGCTGGCGGCGTCAGGTCCAGGCCGCGGTCGGCGGCGCCGAGGGCTGCACCCACTTGGTCGAGCTTCTAGGACCGATGGCCACGACCGCTTACCAGACGATCTGGCCGGTCGTGGCGCGCAAGCGCGAGGCCGCGGGCCAGACGTGGAAATCCAAGCCCAAGACGATCGATACCTGCCACGCCTATGCCAGCGACGGACCGGTGGTGAAGCGTCTATGGCCGGAGTTCTATACGGGCAGCTAGGCGTCTTCCGCCGGCGTGCGGGTGACCAACGCCAGCGCGTGAATCTGGCCCGCCAATTCCGCTTCCAGCGCCTTGAAGACCATGCGCTGGCGCTCGATCCGGCCCTTGCCGGCGAAAGCCTCGGAAACGACCGCGACGTTGAAATGGGTCTCCCCACCCGGGCGCGCTCCGGCGTGGCCGGCATGGCGGTGGGAATCATCCACCACGTCGAGCCGGATCGGCTTGAACGCCTCAGTCAGCTTGCGGCGGATGGTGTCGGCCATGGTCATGACCGGGGCACGCTGGCGCGCCGCGTAAGCCCCTGTCAACCCAGGATTTCCGCGTCGGACGGCATTCTTGCCAGGTAGGAGCCAAGTCCACATACTGCCCGCCATGTCGCGGAGAAGGGCGCGAACCCTGGACGATTACGGGCTGGATGAGGCGGTGCAGATTCGCGCTTGCGATCATCCGGGCTGTGACCGCGCCGGCGAATATCGCGCTCCGCGTTCGCGTACCGATTTACGCTCCTATTACCATTTCTGCCTCGACCACGTGCGCGCCTACAACCTGTCCTGGGACTATTTCGCCGACATGTCGACCGACCAGATCGAGAATGTCATCCGCCGCTCCACCGTGTGGGAGCGCCCGAGTTGGCCGTTCGGCGCGCGCCCCGCGAACGCAAGCCCGGACGAGGAGCGGATCGCCGATCCGTTCGGCTTCTTCCGTTACGGCGGCGAGGCGCACCAAGCTCAAGCACAGGACCGCCCGCGCTTCTCGGCGCCGGAGGAGCGCGCGCTCGCCGTGCTCGAGGTCGAGCCCCCCATCACCAAGGAGCGCGTCAAGGCGCGTTACAAGGCGCTGGTGAAGCGCCACCATCCCGACGCGAACGGCGGCGACAAGGCCTCCGAAGAGCGCCTGAAGAAAATCAACGAGGCCTATTCCACGCTCAAGGCGACCGCGCTGCCCTGATCTCCTCCCCGATATTCATCCCACAGAACCGGAATCGACGCACATGACCGCGACCAATGGAACGTCCCCATTCATCGACCGCCCCGACATCACGGTCTCGGTGGGTCAAACCTTCGGCTTCGACCTGGACATGGATGTGCCGGCGTTCAGCCGCTCGAACGAGTACGTCCCAGACGTGGACGACACCTATCGCTTCGACCGCGACACCACACTCGCGATCCTGGCCGGCTTCGCCCACAACCGCCGCGTCATGATCCAGGGCTATCATGGCACCGGAAAATCCACGCACATCGAGCAGGTGGCCGCGCGCCTCAACTGGCCCTGCATCCGCGTCAACCTGGACAGCCACATCAGCCGCATCGACCTGATCGGCCGCGACGCCATCGTGTTGAAGGACGGCAAGCAGGTGACGGAGTTCCGCGAGGGCATCCTGCCCTGGGCGCTCCAGCATCCCGCCGCGCTCTGCTTCGACGAGTATGACGCCGGTCGTCCGGACGTGATGTTCGTGATCCAGCGCGTGCTCGAATTGGAGAGCAAGTTCACCTTGCTCGACCAGAACCGCGTCATCCGCCCGCACCCGTTCTTCCGCCTGTTCGCCACCTCGAACACCGTGGGCCTGGGCGACACGACGGGCCTCTATCACGGCACCCAGCAGATCAACCAAGGCCAGATGGACCGCTGGAATATCGTAGGCACGCTGAACTATCTGCCGCACGAGGCCGAGTGCAACATCGTGCTGGCCAAGGTAAAGAGCTACGACAACCCGCAAGGGCGCGAGACGATCAAGGCCATGGTCGCCTTGGCCGACCTGACGCGCTCGGGCTTCGTCAACGGTGACCTGTCGACCGTGATGTCGCCGCGTACGGTCATCACCTGGGCGCAGAACGCCGAGATCTTCAAGGACGTGGCCTTCGCCTTCCGCGTCACGTTCGTCAACAAGTGCGACGAGGTGGAGCGTTCCACCGTAGCCGAATACTACCAGCGATGCTTCGGCCACGAGCTGCCGGAGGCCGCGGGCCGCGCCACGCTGTCCTAAGCGATCGCGATGGCCGACACCGAAGACAGGGTCGAACGGTTCCGCCGCAACACGGCGGCGACCATGCGCGCGATCTCGCGGCATGACGAATTGAACGTCGACTTCACGGCGGACGAAAGCGGCCTGACGGGCAACGAAGCACGCGTGACCATGCCTTCGCGCGATCTGACGCGCGAGGAGGTTGCCAACGCGCGCGGCGAGTCGGACGCCATGGCGCTCAAGCTGCGCTATCACAACGAGGCGCTGCATGCGAAGCGGCGTCCGGGCGGCCCGATCGCGCGGGCCATTTTCGAGGCGCTGGAACAGACGCGCTGCGAAGCCATCGGCGCGCAGCGCATGAAGGGCGTGCGCCAGAATCTGGACGCCACGACCGAAGAGCGCTGCAAGCGCGCCGGTTATGCTCGCATCAAGGAGCGCGAGGATGCGCCCCTGGCCGAGATCGTGCGCCTTCTGGCCCGCGAGGCGCTTCTCGATACCCCCCCGCCCCAGGCCGCGCGCACCATGGTGGATCTGTGGCGCAACGACCTGGAGAAGCGCGCGGGCGCCGACTTCTCGGAACTGGCCGCGCATATCGACAACCAGGGCCGCTACGCCGACACCGTCCGCAAGCTGATCAAGGACCTGGAGTTGGGCGAGGACGACGCCGAATCGACCGAGAGCGAGATCGACGCGCGCGATTCGGACGAGGACCAGGCCGAAAGCGAGAGCGAAGGCGCGGAGAGCGAATCCGACGGCTCGTCCGAGGATATGGCCGGCGACGCGAAGGAATCCGAAAGCGACGAAGGCACCGAAGGCGAGAGCGGTGCGGAAGAGGACGTGGACGCTGAGCTGGTTCCCGGTGGCGGCGACGACGAGCCCGCGCGGCCCGGCCGCCCCTATCGTCCGGACATGAACCTGCGCAACGCCCCCGGCGAAGCGCCCTACAAGCCCTACACCGCCGAGTTCGACGAGATGGTCGAGGCGGACCAGTTGTGCGACGCGCAGGAACTGACGCGGCTGCGCCTGCACCTGGACCAGCAGTTGGCGGCCCTACAGGGCGTCATCTCGCGCCTGGCCAACCGCCTGCAGCGCCGCTTGATGGCGAAGCAGCAGCGCGCCTGGGAGTTCGACCTGGAAGACGGCATGCTGGACTCCGCGCGTCTGGCACGCGTGGTCATCAGCCCCGGCCACTCGCTGTCCTACAAACGCGAACGCGAACAGGAATTCCGCGACACGGTCGTCTCGCTCCTGATCGACAATTCGGGTTCCATGCGCGGCCGGCCTATCACGGTGGCCGCCATGTGCGCCGACATCCTGGCGCGCACGCTGGAGCGCTGCTCGGTCAAGGTCGAGATCCTGGGCTTCACCACGCGCGCGTGGAAGGGCGGTCAGGCGCGCGAGCACTGGCTGGCCGACGGCAAGCCTGCAAACCCGGGCCGGCTGAACGATTTGCGCCATATCATCTACAAGTCGGCGGAGGCGCCTTGGCGCCGTACGCGCAAGAACCTGGCGCTCATGCTGCGCGAGGGCATCCTCAAGGAGAATATCGACGGCGAAGCCGTGCTGTGGGCGCACAACCGCCTGGTCACACGGCCGGAATCGCGCCGCGTGTTGATGGTGATTTCGGACGGTGCGCCGGTCGACGACTCCACCCTGTCGGTCAACCCCGGCAACTATTTGGAACGGCACCTGCGCGAAGTGATTCATTGGATCGAGAACCGTTCGTCGGTGGACCTGATCGCCATCGGCATCGGCCACGACGTTACGCGCTATTACCGCCGCGCCGTCACCATCACCGATGCAGAGCAGTTGGGCGGCGCGCTGATGGACCAGCTGGCCGAGCTGTTCGACGAAGACGAAGAGACTCAGCGATCGGCGCCATCCGCCAAGCGGCGCGCCGGCGCGCGCTGACCAAAAGGGCTGCGAAGGTCTCTAACGCCGAGGCTCCGCCGTGAAGATTCGATCGCTTCGCCACGTCCTGCGCGCCGCTATTCTCGTAGCATCCATAAGCGCGGCTGGGATAGCGGCGGCCGACCCGGTGGCGGTTAAAACACGGCCGGTTCCGCTCGACCGGTCCCAGCCGCCGTCGACCAAAGCCGGCAAGCTGGAGTATCGCGGCGGCATCGAACTCCAATCCGCGGACAAGCGTTTCGGCGGATTTTCGAGCCTCTGGGTTTCGCCGGACGGTCAGCGCATGCTGACGCTCAGCGACGTCTCCGATTGGCTTACGGCCCGCCTCGTCTACGGCCTGGCTGGCGAGCTCATCGGCGTCGACGATGCCGAGATGGGCCGTCTGGTCGGTGTCGACGGCTATCCCTTGCCCGCCCAGACCTTCGAGACCGACGCCGAAGCGTTGGAGATGGTGAGTTCAGGCGGCATCATCGTCACGTTCGAGCGCAACCACCGCATCTGGTTCTATCCGCCGGCCACACCGCCGTTCTCGCTCGCGCCGCGCGCGCTGTCCATTCCGCCCGGCCTCAAGGACGCGCCGAGCAATGAAGGCCTGGAAGCGTTCACCGAACTGCCCGATGGCCGCTTCCTGACCATCACCGAAGGGTTGCGCGAGGGCGACGCCTTCGTCGGCTGGATCGGTGACGGCAAGGTGTGGCAAAAGCTGACCGTCGCGACCCACGGCGCCTATCAGCCAACCGACGCCAAAGCTCTGCCCAACGGCGACGTGCTTCTTCTGGAGCGGCGCTACAACCCGCTGACCGGCGTGGGCGGCCGCATTCGCCTCATCCCGGCGAACCAGATCGTGCCGGGCGGACGGCTGACCGGCGAGGAACTGGCCGATATCGCGCCACCCCTGTCGGTCGACAATTTCGAAGGGCTGGGCGTCCGGCGCGGCGACGGCGAATGGCTGATCTACATCATCTCGGACGACAATTTGCAGTCCATCCAGCGCACTTACCTGATGATGTTCGCGCTGCCGGACGCGCGCTAAAACGCGGCGACCACAGATCGCCGTTCAAAATCGAGGGAATACGGACAAAAAAAGCGGGCCGATTGGCCCGCTTCGGTTTTAGGCCGCTTCGGCGCGCGCCTTCACCAGGCGCTGCTTCAGCCGGCGCATGACTTGCGGCAGCTTGGTCGGCGCGGTCTTGAGCAGGAACGCATCGAACCCGCCGGCATGCTCAATCGTGCGGATGGCATTGGCCGACACGCGCACGCGGATGCTCTGACCCAGCGTCTCGGACAGGAGCGAGGTGGTCTGGAGATTCGTGCGGAACGTGCGCCGCGTCTTATTGTTCGCGTGGCTCACGTTGTTGCCCGACAGGTTGCCCTTGCCGGTGATCGCGCAGCGTCGTGCCATGGGTCGTTTCCTGCTCGAAAAAGGTCCGAAGCCCGGAAAATCGGGCGCACGGCCTGGAATTTCGCGTGAGGCCGGGGTTTTAGTCGCCCCCAGCGGCCCCGTCAAGGCTCCCCGCCTAGCGCCGGGGCCTTTTGGCGGGCTTGGCCGGGACCTCGTCGCCGCCCCGGAAAACGGCCAAAAGCCCGGCCGCGGCAGCGCCGGGAGCCAGCCGCCCGGACGTAACCTCCTTCTCCAGAGCCGCCAAGCGGCTGCTGACGCCCGGATGGGCGCGGAGGGAATCGAGCAGGCTTTCGGCGATCTCGCCCCACAACCAACGCTTGGCCTGGCTGGCCCGGCGACGGTCGATCTCCCCGGCCGGCCCCAGTGCCGCCCGGTAGCGCTCGACGGCCGACCAGACCAGGTCGATGCCCTTGCCCGAGACGGCGGAACAGGACAGCACCTCGGGCGTCCAATGGGCGGTCGCGGGATGGAGCAGGGTCAGCGCCCGCCGGTAGTCGGCCACGGCCCGGTTGGCGGCGGCGAGCAGATCGCCGTCGGCTTTGGTCACGACCAGAAGGTCGGCCAACTCCACGATGCCGCGCTTGATGCCCTGCAGCTCGTCACCGCCGCCGGGCTGAATCAGCAGCACGAACAGGTCGACCATGTCGGCCACGGCGGTTTCCGATTGCCCGACGCCGACCGTCTCGATCAGCACCACATCGAAGCCGGCGGCCTCGCACAAAAGACCCGCTTCGCGCGTGCGCCGCGCGACGCCGCCCAGCGTCTCGCCCGCGGGCGAAGGCCGGATGAAAGCCGAGGGATGGCGCGACAGCTCCTCCATCCGCGTCTTGTCGCCCAGGATGGAGCCGCCGCTGCGTTTCGATGAGGGATCAACGGCCAGCACCGCGACCTGATGCCCCTGGCCGATCGCGTGCAAGCCGAACGCCTCGATGAAGGTGGACTTGCCCACGCCGGGCACGCCCGAGATACCGATTCGTGCCGCCTTGCCGGTCTGCGGCATCAAAACGGCCAGCAGATCCTCCGCCCGCCTGCGGTGATCGGTGCGCGTCGATTCGACGAGCGTGATCGCGCGGGCGAGCGCCCGCCGGTCACCCTTGCGGATGGCGCCGGCCAGGGTCTCCGTCTGGCTATCGCGATCCTGCGCGTTCATGGCCGCATCACGGGCGTCATGGACGAATCCTACCAATGCCGCGCCGCGCGGTCATGCGGGTGCGGGAATCGGCTCGGGCTCGCCCAGCGAGGTGGCTTCCTGCTGGCGGCGCCACAGGGCGGCATAGGCGCCGTCCTGGGCCAAAAGCCCGGCATGCGTGCCCCGCTCCACGACGCGGCCTTGCTCCAGCACCAAGATTTCGTCGGCACTGACCACGGTGGACAGGCGGTGCGCGATGACGATGGTCGTACGGTCGGCGGAAATCTCCTCCAGGTTGTCCTGGATCTCGCGCTCTGTGTGGGAATCGAGCGACGAGGTCGCCTCGTCGAACAAAAGGATGGGCGGCGCCTTGAGGATGGTACGCGCGATCGCCACGCGCTGCTTCTCGCCGCCCGACAGCTTGAGACCGCGCTCGCCCACGCGCGTCTGATACCCCTCGGGCAACGCCATGACGAAGTCGTGGATGTGGGCCAGGCGCGCGGCCTCCTCCACCTCGGCCGGCGAGGCTGCGGGGCGGCCATAGGCGACGTTGTAATAGATCGTGTCGTTGAACAGCACGGTGTCCTGCGGCACCACGCCGATGGCCGCGCGCAAGCTGGCCTGCGTCACGTCGCGAATATCCTGGCCATCGACGCGGATGGCGCCGTCGCCGACATCGTAGAACCGGAACAACAGGCGGCTGACGGTCGACTTGCCCGCGCCGCTCGGCCCGACGATGGCGACCGTCTTGCCCGCCGGCACGGTAAACGACACGTCCTTCAGGATCGGCCGGGCGGCATCGTAACCGAACGAGACATGGTCGAACTCGATCCGCCCATCGGCGACCGCGAGTACCTTGGCATCTGGCTTGTCGCGCACGCGCGCCGGCACGGCCAGAAGGTCGAACATGGCCTCCATGTCGGTCATCGACTGCTTCGATTCGCGGTAGGCCGTGCCCAGAAAGTTAAGCGGCAGATAGAGCTGGACCAGGTAGCTGTTCACCAGCACGAAATCGCCCACGGTCATGGTGCCGTCGGCCACGCGGTGGGCGGCCATGAACATCACCAGCGTGACGCCCACGGCAATGATGACGGCCTGGCCGAGATTGAGGACGGATAGGCTGGTGCGTGTCAGCACCGCCGCGTGTTCGTAGCGCTTGAGCGCCGAATCGAAACGCCGCGCCTCGTGTCCCTCGTTGCCGAAATACTTGACCGTCTCGTAGTTGAGCAGGCTGTCCACCGACTTGCTGTTGGCTTCGGTGTCCATCTCGTTCATCACGCGCCGATGCTTCATTCGCCATTCCGTGATGAACAGCGTGTAGGCGATGTAGCCCGCGATGGTGCCGAAGGTGACCAGCGCATAGGGCGCGCCGTAGAGCGACCACAGGATCACGCAAACCAGCGGGACCTCGACCAGAGTCGGCAGGATGTTGAAGAGCATCAGGGACAAGAGCGTCTCGATACCCTTGGTCCCGCGCTCGATCACGCGCGACAAGCCGCCCGTGCGCCGGTCCAGGTGGAAGGCCAGCGACAGCGCGTGCAGATGCCGGAACACGGCCAGACCCACCGTGCGCACGGCGCGCTGGCCGACCTTGGCGAACACGGCGTCGCGCAACTCGGCAAAGGCCGTCGTCAGGATTCGCAGCAGGCCATAGGACAGAAGCGCCGCCGCGGGGACCACGATCGCTGTCGCCACGCC
>JAPLOM010000067.1 GCA_026400755.1 Alphaproteobacteria bacterium | reverse complement strand
TTGGCGGCAGAGGCGGACGCCGACGTGATCGTCGAGGTGATCGGCGGTTCGGACGGCGCGGCCAAGTCGGTCGTCGAGACGGCCATCGGCCGCAAGCGCGACGTGGTGACGGCCAACAAGGCGCTTTTGGCCCTTCACGGCGCGGTGCTGGCCCGCGCGGCGGATGAGGCTGGCGTTTCCCTGGCCTTCGAAGCGGCGGTCGCGGGCGGCATTCCGATCGTGAAGGCGCTGCGCGAGGGCCTGGCGGGCAATCGCATCACGCGCGTCTATGGCATCCTCAACGGCACCTGCAATTACATCCTGTCGACGATGCGCAAATCGAAGCGCGAGTTCGGCGATGTGCTGGCCGAAGCGCAAAAGCTGGGCTACGCCGAAGCCGATCCCAGCTTCGACATCGACGGCATAGACACGGCGCACAAGCTGGCTCTCTTGACCAGCTTGGCCTTCGGCTGCGAGGTCAACTACGCGGGCGTTCATGTCGAAGGCATTCGCCACATCTCGCCGCTGGATATCGAATACGCGGCCGAGCTGGGCTACCGCATCAAACTTTTGGGCAGCGCCAAACTGACCGAACACGGCGTGGAGCAGCGCGTTCATCCCTGCATGGTGCCCATGGATGTGCCGATCGCGCATGTCGAGGGCGTTCTGAACGCCGTGGTGGCGACGGGCAACTTCGTCCAGGACAGCGTCTTCGAAGGCCGGGGCGCTGGCGCGGGGCCGACGGCATCGTCCGTCGTTTCGGACTTGATCGACATTGCCGTCGGACGGCGCATGCCGGCGTTTGGCTTTCCGGCCAAGGATCTGGCCAAGCTGGCGGTCTCGCCGATGGAGCGGCACAGCGGCGAATACTATGTCCGCCTGACCGTGCAGGATCGTCCGGGCGTGATCGCCGATGTGGCGGCTGCGTTGCGCGATGAGCGCATTTCCATGGCGGCCATGATCCAGCGCGGAAAAAGCCCGGACAACATCGTGCCGGTCGTCTTGATGACCCATGCGACGGAAGAAGCGGCCATGACACGCGCGCTGGCGCGCATCGGCCGTTTCGAGGCGCTGGTACAGCCGCCGCGCATGATAAGAATAGAAACTCTTTGAGGGGAGGTTTTGGGTATGTCCGACGGCTTGGATCGTAATTTGCCGTTCGAGGCCGTGCGCGTCACGGAAGCTGCCGCGGTTGCCGCGGCCCGCTTCATCGGACGCGGCGACGAAAAGGCTGCTGACCAAGCGGCCGTCGACGCGATGCGCCAGGCGCTCAATGGGCTCGATATCTCCGGCACGGTGGTGATCGGCGAGGGCGAGCGCGACGAGGCGCCGATGCTTTATATCGGCGAGAAGGTCGGCAAGGGCGGTTCCGCCGTCGACATCGCGCTCGACCCGTTGGAGGGCACCACGATCACGGCCAAGGGCGCGCCCAACGCGCTGGCTGTCATGGCGTTCGCCGAGGGTGGCAAGTTTCTCAACGCGCCGGACGTCTACATGGACAAGATCGCCGTTGGCGGCGGCCTGCCGGACGGCGTGGTTTCGTTGGCGGAAAAGCCGGGTGTGAATCTGAAGAATCTGGCCAAGGCCAAGAAGTGCGAGGTCTCGGACCTCTTCGCCTGCATCCTCGACCGCCCGCGCCATGAGGAAATCATCGCCAAAACGCGCGAGGCCGGCGCACGCATCCAGCTCATCACCGACGGTGACGTCAGCGGCGTGATCGCGACGACCCGGCCCGAGACCGGCGTCGATATTTACATGGGTATCGGCGGGGCACCCGAGGGCGTGCTGGCCGCGGCGGCGCTGCGTTGCGTCGGCGGCCAGTTCCAGGGCCGTTTGGTCTTCCGCAACGACGAGGAGCGGGGCCGCGCGAAGAAGATCGGTATCAAGGATTTCGACCGCATCTATTCCATGACCGAGCTGGCCGCGGGCGACGTGGTCTTCTCGGCGACGGGCGTGACCGATGGCTGGATGGTGCGTGGCGTGCACCGGATCGGCGCGGTGATCGAGACGCAGACCATCGTCATGCGTTCGGCCACGGGTACCGTCCGCATCGTCGACGGTAAGCACGACACCGCGCGCAAGCCGGGACTGGCCAAACTCGCAGGCTGATGGTGGCGCCGGGCGATCCTCGCAACGCCTCTTCGCCGCCTGGTTCCGACTGCGTCCTTGGCGTCTCCGTTTCGTTTGGCGGCAAGGCGTGGCGTCAACGGCTTGGCGACGCCCGTCTCGGCCTGTCGCTGGCCCAGCGGCTGGACGTGCCCGAGATCGTCGGCCGCGCCTTGGCGGCGCGCGGCATCGGCGAGGACACGGCCGAGCCGTTCTTCAATCCCACCTTGCGCGCGGCCATGCCGGACCCGAGCCATCTGCTCGACATGGACAAGGCCGCGGAACGCTTGGCGCGCGCGGTCACGAGTGGGGAGAAGATCGCCGTCTTCGGCGATTACGATGTGGATGGTGCGACCTCGGGCGCGCTGCTCCATCGGTTCCTCTCGTTCGTCGGTGCGCCGCCGCTTCTCTATATTCCCGACCGGCTCAAGGAGGGCTACGGCCCCAATACGGCCGCGCTGCTGAAGCTCAAGCATGACGGGGCCGCGGTCATCGTGACGGTCGATTGCGGCATCACGGCGTTCGAGCCGTTGGACGCCGCGGCCGAGGCGGGACTCGACGTCGTCGTCATCGATCATCACGCGGCCGAGCCGCGCCTGCCGCGCGCCCATGCCGTGGTCAATCCGAACCGGCTCGACGAGAGTAGCCCGCTGAAGAACCTGGCGGCGGTCGGGCTCGCGTTCTTGCTGGCGGTCGCGGTCAATCGCGTCCTGCGCCGGATGGGCTGGTACGGCGGCGATCGGCGGGAGCCGGACCTGCTGCAATGGCTCGACCTGGTCGCGCTGGGCACCATCTGTGACGTCGTGCCGCTCACCGGCCTCAACCGCGCGCTGGTAACCCAGGGTCTCAAGGTGATGGGAAAGCGCGGCAACCCCGGTCTGGTCGCGCTATCGGACGTGGCGCGGGTGACTGAGGCGCCGGGCACCTACCACGCGGGCTTCATCCTGGGCCCGCGCGTGAATGCCGGCGGACGGGTGGGGGAGGCCGGCATGGGCGTGCGCCTTCTGACCTGTGACGATCCCGAGACCGCTCAGCTCCTGGCGCGTCAGCTGGACCAATTCAACCGCGACCGCCAGATGCTGGAAGCCCGCGTCCTGGAGCAAGCGCTCGACCAGGCCGAAGCCGAGAAGGATGCGCCCGTGGTGCTGGTGGCGTCGGACGGCTGGCACGCGGGTGTGATCGGCATCGTCGCGAGCCGGCTGGTGGAGCGTTACAACCGCCCGGCCTGCGTCGTGGCCCTGTCGGGTCCGGACGGCAAGGGGTCGGGGCGTTCAGTACCGGGCGTCGGCCTGGGCGCGGCCATCATTGCGGCACGGCAGGCCGGCCTTCTGATTAATGGCGGCGGCCATCCGATGGCGGCGGGCTTCACGGTGCAGCGGGACAAGCTGGCCGACCTGCGTGCCTTTCTGATCGAGCGGATCGGAACCGAGATCACGGAGAAGGGCGTGATGCCGACGCTCCATCTCGATGGCGCGCTGTCGGTCATGGCCGCGAACGCCGAGCTGGTGTCGGCGCTGGAGCGCCTGCAACCCTTTGGCGCGGGCAACGCCGAGCCCGTCTTCGCGCTGTCCGACGTCCGCGTGGGCAAGGCCGATATCGTCGGCGACGGGCATATCCGGTGTTTCCTGTCGGGCGCCGATGGCGGGCGTCTGAAAGCCATCGCGTTCCGTGCCTTGGGTTCGCCCCTAGGGCACGCGCTGTTGGACCGCGCGGGTGCGCCGCTGCATCTGGCCGGTCGCCTGCGCGCCGACAATTGGCAGGGGCGCGAGGACATCCAGTTCATGATCTTGGACGGGGCCCGGGCTCGGGGCGCAGCCTAGCGGAAACGCTTGATTTTGCGGGCCTCCGCCGTTATTTGCAGGGGCTCCGGAACGACCCTATCGTCTAGCCCGGTCTAGGACGTCACCCTTTCAAGGTGAAGACACGGGTTCGAATCCCGTTGGGGTCACCAATACTTAGCCGCCATCCCCCGCCATTTTAGGTAACAGTTAGGCAATATACGCCAGCGATGCGGCCTCGCGCGTGCGCGCGCGTACTGCTCCCGAAACTCCCGCGCCCCATTTGAAAAGCGGCAAGCCTAAGAGCCGAAACGGTTTTGCATTCAACGGATTGCGGGACTGACTAGGGGGCATTGATCCGCGTTGTTCTCAATGCCCGGGCTGTTTCAACGGGCCGGAGGATAATCTGGCATTGGCGCGCCAACCCGTGCGGGCTTAGGGGTGCTGCGGCCCCGGCATGGGCCATTTTATGGAGCGCTGTATTACCCCGCCTAAGCCATTGGACGATAAGGCCACATCCGAGCTGGCTAGCGGGGGCAAAGTGAGTCCTGATCTGCCCCCTTTGAAGTGGTCCTCCCTGAGGTATGTTTTTGCCATGAAGGAGGACGACGATGGCGAGGAAGAGACACACGGCAGAAGAGATCGTTGCGAAGCTGCGGCAGGTTGATGTTCTGAGCGGCCAAGGCCG
>JAPLOM010000083.1 GCA_026400755.1 Alphaproteobacteria bacterium | reverse complement strand
GCTTCCCGGGGATCATCAGCGCCCTCTTCGTCTTCCGGCACCATGTCCCCTTCCGTCTCGTCCGGCAGAATCGGACGGTTCTCGCCTGTATCCTCGCCATCGCGCGAGGGCTGGCCGCCAATGGCGGCCAGGGCGGGACGCTTGTCGAGCAGGCCCGCGGCCTTCAATTCCTCGATGCCGGGCAAAGCGTCCACGCTTTCGAGGCCGAAATGGACCAGGAAGTCGCCGCTAGTCAGCCAGGTGAGCGGCTGGCCGGGCGTCTCGCGGCGCTTGCCGGGGCGGATCCAGCCGGCTTCCAGCAGCGTGTCGACCGTGCCCTTGCTGACCGTCACGCCGCGGATGTCTTCGATCTCGGCGCGCGTGATGGGCTGGTGATACGCGATGATGGCGAGAGTTTCGATACCTGCACGCGACAGCTTGCGCGGCAGCGTGACCTCCGTGCGCAGATACTGCGCCAGGTCGGTTGCGGTGCGCAGCATCCAACGGTTGTTGACACGCACCAGATTGACGCCGCGCGGAGCGTATTGCTCCTGCAGCTCGATCAGGAGCGCCTGAAGGTCGGCGTCCTCGGGCATGCGCGCCTTGATGGAGGCATCGTCGAGGGGCTCGGTGGCCGCGAAAAGGACGGCTTCGAGGATACGGAGATGTTCGCTGTGCTCGGTCATTCTTGTTCTTGTGCCTGCGTCTTGCGCAGGTAGATGGGGCCAAAGGTTTCAGTCTGACGCAGCTGGATCGCGCGCACGCGCGCAAGTTCCAGGCTGGCGGCGAAGGTGGCGGCCAGTGCCGAACGGGTCATCAACCCGCCTTTCAGGCCGGGCGGCAGAAAGCTGTTGAGTGTGCGCCAGTCGGCGGCTTGGCCGATCATGCCGACCAGCCGTTCCATGGCGTCGTCCATGGAGAACAGCTCGAGCGTCGGCGGGATATGCAGCGTTTGCGTTTCCTTGCGCCGGCGCTGGTCGCCATAGGCGCTGAGAAGCTCGTAGAGCGAAATCTCGTAGGGGCGGTGCGCGATGACGGTGATGCCTTCGGGTGCGCCGCGTGCGAACACGTCGACGCCCAATTGCGGCCGGCCCATCAGGCCCTGGCCGGATTCACGCATGGCCTCCAGCCGCTGAAGCTGGAACCGCAGCGCTTCGGCCATGGCCTCGCCGCTGGGGGCGGCTTCGGCTTCTTCTGGCGTTTGGGGCAACAGCAGCTTGGACTTTAGGAACGCGAGCCATGCCGCCATGACCAGATAGTCGGCCGCCAACTCCAGGCGCAACTTGCGCGCCTTGGTGACGAAGACGAGATACTGCTCGGCCAAATGAAGGATCGAGATCTGCGCCAGATCGACTTTTTGGGCGCGCGCCAGATCGAGCAGCACGTCGAGCGGCCCCTCGTAGCCTTCAAGGCTAACGACGAGTTGGCTGTCGACGGCCCCATCGCCTTGCGGGGCCTCCTCAAACGGAGACTCTGTGTTCATCCGAACTCGCTACTCGATGCCTGTCAAACCGACGATGATGCGCAACAAGAAAGTTGCCGGTTCGCCCACGAGCCAGTCGAAGAAATTAAGATCCAGCCCGAGTTTTTGCCCGAGCCAGGGAAGAATAAACAGGCCGCCGAGGATAATAAACAGTCCGATGCGTTCCAGCCCGGCCAAGGGCCGGGCCAATGGGCGCGGCAAAATGCCCACCAGGACGCGCCCGCCATCCAAGGGCGGGATCGGGAGCATGTTGAAGACCGCCAGCATGACGTTGAGTTGAACCGAATTGACCAGGTTTGCATCCGCCCATTGGCCGACCGTGTCCGGCAGGAGCGCGCTGGCATGAAGCGCCAGCGCCGAGAAGAACGCCAGGGCCAGGTTGATGCCGGGGCCAGCCGCAGCCACCCAGATCATGTCCCGCTTGGGATGTCGAAGGCGGGAGAAGTTGACCGGCACGGGTTTGGCCCAGCCGAACAGGAACCGCACCCCGGACAAAAGCAGCAGAGCCGGCACCAGGATCGTTCCGACCGGATCGATGTGGCGCAACGGGTTGAAAGTCACGCGCCCTTGTCGATAGGCCGTGTCGTCGCCAAGGCGCCAAGCCACGAATCCATGCGCGGCCTCGTGCAGCGTGATCGCGAACACGCCTGACAAGACCCAGATCGAAGCGGTGTAGAGGATGTTTGCGGTATCCAAGATGGCCTTCGCTTAGGCGTTGGCGAGAAGCGCGTCAAGCGCGGCGGCGGCCTCGCGCGTGTCGAACGCCGCAGGACGACCCCGTCTCGCCTCGCCCGCCGCGATGCGCCGCCGTGCCGCTGGGGTCAAGGCCGCGCAGGCTGTCGCGATCTGTTCCATCTCGCCAGGATTGCCGTTGCAGTGGAGTGCGACGTCGCAACCCGCCCCCAGGGACAAGCGCGTCCGCTCCGCGAACGAACCGCCCAGCGCTTTCATGCTGAGATCGTCGGACAGGAGCACGCCATCGAAGCCAATCCAGCCGCGGATCACCTCGGCCACGATGCTGGGCGAGGTCGTGGCTGGATGCTTGGCGTCGAGCGCGGTGTAGAGCACATGGGCCGTCATGGCCCATGGCATATCGGCCAGTTCGCGGAACGGGGCGAAGTCGCTGACTTCCAGTTCCGCACGCGGCGTCTCGACCGCGGGCAGTTCCAGATGGCTGTCGGCGCGGGCGCGGCCGTGGCCCGGCACATGCTTCACGACCGGCAACACGCCGCCTTCGAGGAACCCTTCCGCCACGGCGCGGCCGAGAGCGGCCACTTGCCCCGGGTTCTCGCCATAGGCGCGGTCGCCGATCACGTCGTGGGTTTCGGGCCGGCGCACGTCGAGTACGGGCGCGCAATCGACCGTGATGCCGAGCGCATGCAGATCGTTCGCGATCAGTCTGGCATTGAGCTTTGCCGCGCGCGCGGCCGCGTCCTCATCGCGCTCCGCAAGCGCGGCGAAGCGCGCGGCGGCGGGCCGGTCGGGCCAATGGGGCGGGCACAGGCGCATCACCCGCCCGCCTTCCTGATCGATCAGGACGGGCGCGTCGGCCCGCCCGCCCGCCGCGCGCAGCGAATCGACCAGTGCACGGATCTGGTCCGGGTCGATGCAATTACGCGCGAACAGGATGAAGCCGAGCGGGTCCGTCTCGCGGAAGAACGAGGCTTCGGAAGGCGACAATCGCGGGCCGGCACAGCCAAAAATGACCGCGCGGGGGACGGCCTCACGGCCGGACAACGAGACACCCGATCTTGCGCGGTTGCAGCGAGCCGCACAGGGCCTTGGCCGCCGCGTCGTCGGCCAAGGGACCGGCCTGGACGCGGTAGTAGATGCCCTTGGCGCCAAGGTCCGCGCGCTGGATCGACATGGTCAGTGCGCCCAGAAGGTCGGAGTTGGTGGCCTTCGCCTTCGCCCACTCTTTCTCGGCCTGCTCCTGAGACGGGACGGACGCGATCTGGACTTTGTAGCTCCCGTTCTTAGCAGGCGCGGCGGCTGTCGGTGGAGGTGACACGGCGGCCGTTTTGGGCGTTTCGGAGGGCTTTGGCGCGGCCTGCGGAGCCGGCGTGGGCGTCGTGGCCAACGGAGGCGGTGCGGCCAGTTGGGCTGCGGTGGGTGGTGCGGGCTCGGGCGGCGGGGGCGTCTTCGCGTCGGCGGCGGGCGCCTTGGTCTCCGGCGCTGGCGTTGGTGCGGTGGTGGGTGCCGGCGCAGTGGATGGCGGCGGTGTCGGCGCAGCAGGCGGTGGTGTCGGCGCGGCGGCCTGCTGCGGCTGTTTCTTGGGGCGCGCAACGGGCTCTTCCGGCGGCGGCAGGAGTTGCTCGACCTTCTTGCTGTCGTCGGTCGGCTTCACGCGGTCGAAGATCGTCTTGTCCTGGTGTGGCACGTTCATCCCGCCGGGATCGTCGGGCTTCACCTTGTTTGGCCGCTGGTCGGCGCGGATCAGAGGAGCAGCCCCTTCGCTGCCCGTGCGCATGCCGATCGAATAGGCGTACCAGGTGCCCGCGCCGAAGATGATCAGAACGACGGCGGCGATCGTACCCTTGACCCATGGTTTGCGCCGGCGTTCGCGCGGCGGTTCGTCGACGCGCTCGTCGCGAGGGTCGGTTCGAAGTTCGATAGTGTCATCCGACGGGTCGGACATCAGCGCAACTCCTCGACCGGCTCAACGCCGAAGACCTGTAGACCGGAAGCGATCACCACCGCTACGCCCCGCACCATGGCCATCCGCGCACGCGTCAGCGCCTGATTGTCCGGCACGATGAAACGAAGCTGGGTCTCCTTGTTGCCCCGCGACCAAAGGCTGTGGAATGCAGCCGCGAGCTCCGACAGGTAGAACGCCAGTCGATGGGGTTCGTGCGCTTCCGCAGACATCTCCACTTGTCGCGACCAACCCGCGATCAGCTTGATCAAACCCAACTCGTCGGAATCGGTCAAGCGACCAAGTTCCGCCGATGCCAGCGATGCGTCGCCGAGATCGAGGGCCGGATCGACCTCTTTCGCCTGCCGCGCGACCGAACAGGCGCGCGCGTGCGCGTACTGAACGTAGAAGACCGGATTGTCCAACGACTGCTCGGTTACCTTCGACAGGTCGAAGTCGAGCGCGGCGTCGTTCTTGCGCGTCAGCATCATGAAACGCACGACGTCCTTGCCCACTTCGTCCACCACCTCGCGCAAGGTGACGAAGGTGCCCGCGCGCTTCGACATGCGGACCGGCTGACCTTTGTCGAGCAGGTTGACGAGTTGGCACAGCTTGACGTCGAGCGCCCCCTTCCCGTCCGTGATGGCGGCGACAGCGGCTTTCATGCGCTTCACGTAGCCGCCGTGATCGGCGCCCCAAACATCGATCAGGTCGGAATAGCCACGACGGAACTTGTCGAAATGGTAGGCGATGTCGGCGGCGAAGTACGTCCAAGAGCCATCCGACTTCTTCAACGGCCGGTCGACGTCGTCGCCGAATTGGGTGGCGCGGAACAGGGTCTGCGGACGTGGCTCCCAATCGTCGGGCAACTGGCCTTTCGGCGGCTCCAGCGTGCCGACATAGATGTGACCCTTCTTTTCCAGGTCGGCCAAGGCCTCGTCCACCCGGCCAGCGTCGATGATCGCGCGCTCGGAGGTGAAGACGGACTGCTTGATGCCAAGCGACGCCAGGTCCTCGCGGATCAGGGCCATCATGGCGTCCACGGTG
>JAPLOM010000016.1:12252-36969 GCA_026400755.1 Alphaproteobacteria bacterium | reverse complement strand
TGGTTTCCTGGTCCACGGATTGCTGGTCACCCAGCGTCGTCCGATGCACCGTGCCTGTGTGATAGGCCTCCAGCGCGTTCTCCAGCAGGAACTTCCAGTTGCACGCGACGTGGTAGTCCACCTTCTTCACGCAGATCATGTCGTCGTGATTATAGGGGCCGAGCTGTTCGGGCAGATCGCCGAGCTGCTCCAGGAGCGTCGGGCCGCTGTCGGAGAAATTCACGAACAGGAATCCGGCCCAGCTGTCGAGGCGCAAGGGCACCAGCCCGAACGCGTCCTTGTCGAATTTCGTCTGTTCCATGTTGGGCGCGCCCACCAGGCGGCCGTCCAGACCATAGACCCAGCTATGGTACGGGCAGGTGATGGCGCGGCAGTTGCCCTTTTCCTCGCTGAGAAGTTGGGTGCCACGATGACGGCAGGTGTTGGCGAAGGCGCGCACCGCGCCGTCGCGCCCGCGAATGAGCACGACCGAGCCGCCCGGCATGTCGACGGTCAGATAATCGCCCGCGTTCGGAATCTCGTCCGCGCGGCCCGCGAAGGACCAGGTCTTCAAGAAGACGCGCTCGACCTCGCGCTTGTAGAACTCCTCGGACGTATAGCACCAGGATGGCAGGGTGCGGGCTTCCAGAAGCGGCTTGCGGACCTCGCTATAGGTTGCCGCGTCGAACATCGTCTCCGTGCCGATCATCGCCTTCCTCCCACGCTGACCCTAGCCTGCGCCGCCCCGCCAAGGCGCCATCCAGCCTAGTCCTTCGACCGTCCCGGCGCGCGGCCGGTATTCGCATCCGACCCATCCCTCGTAGCCCAGCGCGTCGAGCTTGCCAAGCACGAAGTGATAGTTGATTTCGCCCGTGCCGGGTTCGTGCCGGCCGGGCGTATCGGCGATCTGCACATGGCCGATGCGGGGCAGCAGGCGCTCGATGGTGGGCGCCAGGTCCCCCTCCATGATCTGCATGTGATAGACGTCGTATTGCAGCCGCACGTTGGGCGCGCCGATCTCGTCCAGCAGCGACACGGCCTGCGCGCTGCGGTTGAGGTAATAGCCGGGAATATCGCGGGTGTTGATCGGCTCGATCATGACTTCGACGTTCGCCTTCGCGGCCTTCGCTGCCAATTCGCGCAGGTTGCGTACGTAGGTTTCGCGCAAGATCCGCGCGTCGGCGTTCGCGGGCGCAATGCCGGCCATGCAATGGACGCGCGGCGCGCGCAGCGCACCGGCGTAGTCCAGCGCCAACGCGCACGTCGCGCGGAAATCGTCCACGCGGTCGGGCAGGCAGGCCAGGCCGCGCTCGCCCGCCGCCCAATCGCCCGCCGGCATGTTGTGCAGCGCGACTTGGAGCTTGTGCTGGTCCAGCCGCGCGACGATGGCTTCCTTTGGATGTTCGTAGGGGTTCTGGATTTCCACGGCGCGGAAGCCGGCCTTGGCGGCGGCCTCGAAGCGGTCGAGGAAGGGCCGTTCGGTGAAGAGCCAGGAAATGTTCGCGTCGAAGTTGGGCATCGTGTCAGGTCTTCTGCTCGCGGCACCGGGTCTCGCGGATGAACAGGCTTGCGGCGAACGCCACGGCGAGGGGTACGAACAAGATGGCGAAGGCCAGTTGGTAGGCGCCCTCGGAGTATACACGCGCACCCGCGATCATGGCGCCTTCCCAATGGTGGTCCAGGATCACGCCGATCGCGGGCTGGATCAACGCGCCGCCGCCGATCACGCAGGTGTTGATGATGCCCATGGCCGCGCCCAGCGCCCGCGGGCTGTTCGCTTCGCGTCCGGTGGCAAAGCCGACGATGATACCGGAGCCGCCGAGCCCGGCCAGGAACAGCATCGCGCCGAAGAGAAGCGGTGACACGCCGGGCAGGTAGAACGCCACGCCATAGCCCACGGCCTGAACGAAGATGGCGAACCACATGATGGGCTTGCGCCGGCCGATCTTGTCGGAGACCCAACCCAGGAGCGGGCTGCCCACCGCCATGCCGGCGATCTGTATCATGGCGATCAGCGCGGCGTGGGCTCGCTCATGGCCGTGGACCTGGATCAAATACGGCACGTTCCACAATGACGTGACACCGAGGAACGGCGACACCACCGCGCCGGTGTAGAGGGTGATGATCCAAGTCTGCGGGTTCGCCGACGCGAGGCGCAGGGAATGGAGCAAGCCCAGCCGCGCGGCGCGCGAGACGGTTTGCGGCGCGGGATGGTCGCGCACGAGAATCCAGCACGCCAGCGCCAGAACGGTGCCGGCCACCGCGGTGCCCAGCATGGGGCCCTGCCAGCCGACCGCGTCGACCAACAATGCCAGGGGTGCACCGGCGAGGGCCGACCCCACCATGCCGCCCAGCGCGGTCAGGCCGCTGAGCGAGGCGAAACGGCGGGGCGGGAACCAACGCGCCACCAGCGCCAGCGACGTGACCCAGCCGAAGCCCGAGCCGAAGCCGATCAAGAGGCGGCCCGCGTAAGCCTGATTCAGCGTGTCGGCGGTCGCGAACAACAGGCACCCGATCGCGGCGATGACCGCGGTCCAGGTCAGGATGCGGCGCGGGCCGAAATTGTCGACCAGCACGCCGACGCCGATCTGCTCCGCCGCATAGGCGTAGAAGTAGAAGGCCGCCAGATTGCCCAAGAGCCCCGCGCCGACGGAGAAATGGCGCATCAACTCGTCCGTCATCACGGCGGGCGCCGAGCGCAGGAAAAACGCGTAGCAGAAGAACAGCGCGCCCGCGCTCCACACCAGCCACGGGCGCGCGCTGCTCACCGCCGCATACTCCCGCGCCGTGCGATGAAGATGCCGCCCAGGAGGATCGTGCCGCCCACGACCTGGAACGGGCCGATGGGTTCGCCCAGGATCAGCCACGCCATGATCGCGGCGGTCAGCGGCTGGATCAGGAGCGTGACGGCCGAGAGCGAGGCCGGCAGGTGGGCTAGCGCGAAGGTGATCGCGCCGTGGGCGCCCGCCTGGCACAGCACGGCCAGGGCGATCAGAGCCGCCCAGCCGCCGAGCGAGGGTGGGAACAACGAACCTTCCATCAGCCACGCGGCGGGCAGCAGCACGGCGGACGCCACCGCGGCGGTCCAGGTCATGATCTCCGCCGTCGTGCGTTGTGTCCGCATGCGCGCGACGACCAGGAAGTAGCCGCCGTAGAAGATGGCCGTCGTGGCGGCCAGGATATCGCCGTGCAGGCTGGCGATGCCCAGCGTGAATTTGTCGCCGACCAGCACGATCATGCCCGCAATGGCGGTCGCCAGCCCGATCAGGAACAGCCTGTTCGCGCGCTGTCGGAACAAGAGCCACGCCGCCGCCGTGACGACGACCGGATAAATGTTGGCGATCACGGTGGCGTTCGCGACCGAGGTCAACTTCAGCGACCAGTGCCAGATCGCCAGCTCGACCGCGTAGAGAAGCCCGGCGGCGACCAGGCCCGAACTCCAGGCTGGCGGACGCGTGGCGGCGGGTTGCGCCCGGCGTTCGCCCAGGTGCCACAACGCCATCACGGGCAGGGCGAAGGCCATGCGCCAGAAGGCCGATGCTATCGGCCCCACTTCGGACAGGCGGACCAGGATGCCGGAAAAGCCGATAGTGACACCCGCCACGCACAGGAGCACTAGCGCCAGCCGCGCGCGCTTGTCGGCCGCCAATGCTTTGGTCATCAGCGGCTGCCCCGCCGTGCGACCACGATGCCGCCCAGGATGATGGCCGCGCCCAACGCTTGCAGCGGCCGCACCGGTTCGCCCAGCACGATCCAGGCGACGATAGCCGCGTTCACCGGCACCAGCAGGAAGCCAACTGAAGAAAAGGCGGCGGGAAGATGCGCCAGCGCATAGGTCAGCAGGCTTTGCCCGCCGGCCTGGCAGATCAGCGCGACTCCGAACAGGACGGCCCAGCCGGCCAGGCTGTAAGGCCAGAATGGCTCGCCCAGGATGAACGGCAGCGGCAGGATCGGCACGGCGGCGAAGACGCAGGTCCACAGCATGATGACCGAGGTGGTCAGGCGGCTGCGCAGCTTGGCGATGATCAGGATATAGGCGCCGAAGAACATCGCCGCCTGCAGCGCCAGCGCATCGCCCGCCAGATGGGTCGCGCTGATGCTGAGATCCTCGCCCATCAAGACGCCCGCGCCGATCACGGACAGCACGAGGCCGATATGGAAGGTGCGGCTGAAGCGCTGGCCCAGAACGAAATGCGCGCCCAGTGCGACGAACAGCGGCGACAGGTTGCTCAGCAAGGTGCCGTTGGCGACCGAGGTCATCATCATGGCCGCGTTCCAGATCGCGATTTCGATGCCGAAGGCGATACCCGCGGCGGCCAGCAGGAGGAAGTCGTGGATGGAAGGCTTGCGCGCCGTGACGGTCGCGCCGCCGCGCCGCTCCATGCCCATCAGCAGCCACATGGCGGGAATGGCCAGCGCCATGCGCCAGAAGGCGGTCGCGGTGGGGCCTGTCTCGGACAGGCGCACCATGGTGCCTGAGATGGCCACGGCGAAGGTGGCCACGAAAAGGAGAACGAGCGCGAGCCGGACGGTTCTCGGGTTGGCGTGGGCGGCTTCGCTCATGGCGCCTTATAGCGGGACGGCTTACGCGCGGTCACGCGCCATCGTCGCAGCGCCGCCCGCGTGCCGTGCATGGGATCGCGGTTCGTGGAAACTCAGTCGATGCCGACGCCCAGCAGGGAGGCCATGTGCTTGAGGCCCTTGCCGCCCTCCTGGGCGTCGAAGCGCGGCAGCTCGCCGGGGCCGTAGTGACCCTTCTCGAACATGTCGTAGCCTTCAAGCTGGTCCGAGCCCTTGCCCAGGATTTCGCCGCCGGTTTTGCGGTAGTGATCGAGCACGGTTTTCAGCCCGTAATGCTGGACCGGGCAGACTTTGGTGCAGATGTTGCACTCGGCGAACCGCAACACCGGCAGGCAGCGGTCGGCCACGACCTTGTACTTGGTCACGCCGTGCCAATTGACCTTGATCTTGGACAATGCGCGGCCTGGGCAGCGCTGCACGCAGACCTGGCATTTCTCGCACAGGACGTTGACGCCGATATCGACCGGCTTGGCGTGGGTGACCGGCGCATCGGTGGACAGGCCCATGATGCGCACCCGGCTGCCGAACTCGGCCGTCAGCACCGTGCCGTTGGCGCCCATCTGGCCTAGGCCCGCATCGACGGCATACGGCAGGATCGGCGCCAGCATCTTCTCGCCCGGCAAGCCCGTGCCGGCGATGAACTGGACGCGATAGCCCTTGGAGCGGATGAAGTCGGCGACCTCGAGCGCGGCCAGCGCCAGCGCCAGGCTGGTGTCGTAGGAATGCACATCCCAATCCACGCTGGGCGCGCGATCCGTGGTTTCCCAGTCGAAGGCGCGGCACAGCACGATGGCGTGCTTGAAGAGCGCGTCGTCCTTTTGCTCCAGCGCGACGTATTTCCGGTCGAAGCGCGTGAAGCCAATCAAATCGGCGCCCGAGGACAAGGCCTTCTCGCGGATCGCCTGGGTGAAGTCGGGCGAGGGGTCGATCGTCTCGGCGGCCGGCAGTTCGTGATAGGAAAAGGCCCGTGCGTTCACGCGCGCCAGCAGGTCGCCGTATTTCTCGCCCAGGATGCGGTAGGTCTCGCCCACCTTGCCCGGCGTGGCCTCGATCACCTTGTGGTAGGTCTGGTTCAGCTTGCCGATCTTGAAGTTGGGCTCGGGATAATGGCGGCTGAAGAACGTCTCCTGGGCGCGGTCGCGCACGACGCCGGGAACGCTGCGCAAATCCTCGGGCACGTCCCCGATGCTCACCGCGGGCGCACGGCGCGGATCGCGGCGGGGCGTCATGTCCTCGGCGCGCGGGAATGTCTCGAACTTGCGGACACTCGTGTTCGGCAGCGTATGCATTGGTCCTCCTCCAACGTCTCTAAGTCTAGCGCCGCCGCCGCGCCATTTTCCAGGCGTTCGTTTCGGCTATAGTTCCTCGCCATGTCCGATCTCGCCCCTTCGCCCGCAGCCCGATCCCTTCTCGGTCCCGACGATCCGCCCCCCGTGGCGGTGATGAACGAGGGCGGTAGGGGTGATTGCCTACTTCTCTGCGACCATGCCAGCCACGCGGTTCCGCAGTCTCTTGGCGGACTGGGGCTTGGGCCCGTCGACTTGGCGCGGCACATCGCGGGCGATATCGGCGCGTCGTCGGTTGCACGCCATCTGTCGGCGCGCTTCGATGCGCCGGTCGCGCTGGCGGGCTTCTCGCGATTGGTGATCGATTGCAACCGCAGCCTGGACGATCCCACCTCGATTCCTTTGATCAGCGAGACGACGGTCATTCCGGCCAACCGCGCCGTTTCGGCCGAGGAGCGGAAGCGTCGCGCCGAGGCGTGCTTCGAGCCTTATCACCGGCGGGTGCGCGGATTCCTGGACGGTTTCGCCGCGCGCGGCATCGTGCCGCTGATCCTCTCGATCCACAGTTTCACGCCTGTCTTCAAGGGCGCGGCGCGGCCGTGGCATTTCGGCATCCTGTGGAACCGCGATCCGCGCGTGCCCAAGCCGCTGATCGCCGGGCTGGCGAAGGCGCCCGGCGTGGTCGTGGGCGATAACGAGCCCTATTCGGGACAGGACGAGTACGGTTACACGATCATGCACCACGGCGCGCAGCGGGGCTTGCCGCACGTGCTGATCGAGGTGCGCGACGACCTGATCCGCGACGAGGAAGGCGTGACCCGCTGGGCGGGCATCCTGGGCGACGCCTTGGCGCCCATCCTGGCCGATCCCGCGCTGCGCCGCGTGGAACGGTTCTGAAGGGTTGACGGGCGGGGCCCGGCGATCCCACTTCTTAGGAAGCCACTACCGACGGAGGCCGCCATGGACGACAAGACCCGCACCGAACTGGAGGCGGCTGCGTTCCGCGCCCTGGTCGATCACTTCCGGAAGCATCCGGATGTGCAGAACATCGACCTGATGAACCTGGCCGGGTTCTGCCGCAACTGCCTGTCGAAATGGTATTCGGCTGCGGCGGACGAGCGCGGGCTGAAGGTCAGCTACGATCAGGCGCGCGAAATCGTTTACGGCATGCCGTACGACCAGTGGAAGGCCAAGCACCAGAAGGACGCCACGGCCGAGCAGAAGGCGGCCTTCGATAAGGCGCAGAAGACCCACACGCACTGATAAACGACCCTCTCCGCCCAATCGGGGGGGGCAACTCGCTTCGCGAGTTGAAGGTGCGAGCGAGCGGGTGAGGTGGGTATCCGCGACATCGGCCACCTCCCCCTCCCAACCGCTGCGCGGTCGGGCCCCCTCCCTCTCCCCCAGAAGGCGGAGAGGGAGAAAAGAACCTGGTATGATGCCGTTCTCCGTTGGGGGTGCGGCCATGCGGAACGAAACCGAAGCCTATCGCCGCGAGGATGGCGTCGTTCTGGTCGAGCTTCGGCTCTCCAGCCTGCGCCAGCTTTTCAATTCGCTCGATCCGGCGCCGTTCCACGAGAAAGACCTCGATCCGGACGCCGAGGCTTATATCGTCGAATCGGTGCGCGAATTTCCGCTCGACCAGAAGATGAAGCTGGTCGTCCATTTACCGCGGGCGGAACTGCCCAAGGACGTGGATTTGGCGGTGCCGATCCACCACCATTTCGCGCTACGCCGGGACGAATGGCGGCGCGCGCTTTCGCACCAGCTTCACCAAGGCCGTGTCACGCTTGGCATCGCGACCGTTTTCCTGTTCGCCTGTCTTCTCCTGCGCCAACTCGTCCGCTCGTTCGGCGAGGGCGTGTTGCTGGACGTGCTGGGGGAAGGGCTGTTGATCACCGGCTGGGTCGCCATGTGGCGGCCTATCGACATCCTGCTTTACGAATGGTGGCCGATCCGCAGGCGGTGCCGGATCGCGGAAAAGCTGACGGCCATGCCGGTCGAACCGCGCCCGCGCGACGACTGACCCTCAGAATTTCTCGACCCAAGGACGCACGTCGATCTCTTGCGTCCAGGCGCTGCGGTGCTGGCGGTGGAGTTGCAGATAGGTCTCGGCGATGGCGTCGGGATTCAGCACCGCGTCCTGCCCGCGTTCGTCGGCCCGGTAGCCGGGGCGATCCGATTCGATCTGGCCGTCGATGATGATGTGGGCGACATGCACGCCCTTGGGGCCCAAATCGCGCGCAAAGCTTTGCGCCACCGCCCGAAGGCCGAACTTGCCGATGGCCAAATTCAGGAAGCGCGCACTGCCCCGTAGGGAAGCCGTTGCGCCGGTGAGAAGGATCGTGCCCTTGCCGCGCGCGACCATCTGCCGTGCCAACAGCGCTCGAATTCCTTGGGATCGATGTCCAGCACGTTGCCGGGCGCATAGGCGCCGGCGTTGAAAACGACCAGATCCGGCTCGCCCAGGTCCTTGGTCACGGCGGCGAACAAGGCGGCCACGTCGTCGGGCTTGGTCGCATCGCACGCGTAGCTGTGCGCGCCGGAACCGATCGCGTGCGCGATGACGTCGACCTTGGCCTTGGTGCGGCTGGCCACGGCCACGCGCATGCCATCCTTGGCGCAGGCGCGCGCGACGGCGGCGCCCAGGCCCGGCCCGCCCGCGCCGATCACCAGGGCGATCTCGTTCTTGCTCATGCCACTCTCCTCGCGTCCGTCTTGCGGGGTGCGGCCAGGGCCATGATCGCGGCCACCAAGCCGAAGCACGCCGCCACGCCCGTCACAATATCGGTCAGGCCGAGCCAACCCAGCAGCACAAAACCCGTGCCCATCGCGCCGACCACGCCGCCGATGGCGCTGGTGGCGTAGAGGCGGCCGAAGGCCCGGCCCATGCCGTGCTTGGCCTGCTCGATGGCCAGGGTGGTGAGGATAGGCGCGACCAGGCCCGCGAACAGGGCCGGCGGCAAAAAGGGCAGGGACAAGACGGCGATGGTCAGGGTCGAACGGCCGTCCGGCATGACGTTCGCCAGCCAGGGCACGAGGGCCAGCGTGGCCAGACCCGACAACGCCGCGGCCGCCAAGGCGTTGGCGACCCGGCGGCGCGCGGTGCGCGCGTCCGCGCTGGCCAGCCGTCCGCCAAACCAATGGCCCGCGGTCATGCCGGCCAGGACGGCGGCGATCACGCCGGTCCAGACATGGAGCGTCAGGCCGGTGCGGGGCGCCAACAGATGCGCGGCCGCGATCTCCAGCACCAGCGTGCCGCCGGAAGCCAGGAAGACGGCCAGCATGTCGGCCGCTTGCGGGAACAGACGCTTTCCGGTCATGGCGGGCACCGTCCCGGCTGGGCCAAATGAATTCCGATCCGCTCCAGGATGCGGAACGCGCAATAGTTCGCGCGCAGCCGTTCGACCGGCGTGTAGTCGTCGGTCAGGATCATGGGACCGGCTTCCCGCATCATGGCTTCGACATCCGCGGCTGAGAATCGCTTCCAGGAATGCTCCGGTCCCCGCTGGGCCTCCAGCCGGTCGCTGTTCGTGGGCTCATTGGCCGCGATAACCAGGTAGCTCATGCTGCGCGCGTACCACGGCTCCTTCTCGTCCAGCCATACCTCCACCACCGGAAAGTCGAGCTGCAGCGTCTTGATGACGCAGAGCAGCAGCAGTGGCCGCACGCGCGCGTCGATCAGGTTCATGGCGAAGAACCCGTCCGGCTTCAGGCGAACGCGGATCGCGTGGAGGAACTCGCGGGTGACCAGATGGGGTGGAATCTGAAGGTTGCGATAAGCGTCGCCTACCATGGCGTCGAAAGCGGGCACGGGTGGCAGCTGCTCGAGCGTCAGCCTTCCGTCGCCGTGGATCACCTGCATGCGCGGGTCGGGCTTCACCCACATATGGTCCATGGCCGCTTGCGTGACCGCGGGGTCCAGTTCGGCCACGACGATGGTGGCGCCGGGATCGCGGGCGAGAAGGGCGCGCGGCAGCGTGTAACCGCCGCCGCCCAGATAGAAGACGTGCGGCGCGGTCTTGTCGCGCGCGGTCAGCATCTCGTCGAGGAAATGGGCGTAGGGCCAATAGAGATAGGCCGGATCGTCGCGGACGTTGCCGCTGTGTTCGGCGCGGTCGAGAAAGATCGACCGCATGGCGCGCCCGTCCGAGGCTTCTTCGGCCCGAATGGTGATGCAGTAGTAGCTGCTTTCCACCGTGCAGGTGGAACGAAACGCGTCGATGGCGATGCCCCAGACGCCAACGCCCAGGATCAGTGCGGACAGGACGGCGGCGGTGATGCGGTTCGGCCGCGCGGCCAGGGCGAAGCCCGCCGCCAGGATTCCCTCGACCGCGACCAAAAGGATGAGGGTGCTGATCGCGCCCATGACGGGGATGAGCAGGTAGCCTGCCGCGACCGTGCCCAGAATGGCGCCCGCGACGCCCAGCGCGTACATCCGGCCGATGGTGCGCCCAGCCGCGGCGGGATCGACGTCGACTGCCATCTTGGCAAGAAGCGGTGACACAGTGCCGATGAAGACCGACGGCACGAGGAAGAGCAGGGCGGTCAGGCCGAAGACGCTCAGAAGCGAGGTCGAGAGCGAAGCGTAGCCACCGAGCGAGCGGAGCAGCGGCAAAGCGACCAGGGTGGTCAGGGCCGTCACCGCCAGCAGGAACGCCATCCTCCGCCGTCCGGCGATCTCGTCCACGTCGGGTCCGGCCAGCCGCCCGCCGATCCAATTGCCGGCCGCGAAGCCGGCCACCACGACCGAGATGATCGCGGTCCAGATGTGCAGCGACATGTCGAGATAGGGCGCCAACAGACGTGCGGCCGCGATCTCGAGCGCCAGCCCGCAGGCCGAGGCCAGGAACAGCGCGATGCCGTACGCGGCGTGGCGCGACGTGACCGACGTCATGCGTATGAAGGCCCCCGGCTACCTGGGAAGGAACTACTCGGCCGCGCTCGTGTGCGCCGAGGGGGTGCGGAACATGACCAGCAACTCCGCCTCGCGCGCCTTGGCCGCCTTCAAATGGCGTTCCTTGACGTGGCCGTAGCCGCGGATGTGCTCCGGCATCGAGGCCAACTCGACTGCCAAAGCGTGGTTGTCATGGGTGAGGCCGCGCAGCAGTTCGTCCACCACGGCTTCGTACTCGCCGATCAGGCGGCGCTCGGTGCGGCGCTCGTGCGTGTAGCCGAAGATGTCGAGCGGCGTGCCGCGCAGACCCTTCAGCTTGGCCAGGATGCGGAACGCGCTCAGCACCCAGGTGCCGTATTCCTGCTTCTGCAGTTCGCCCGTGACGGGATCGCGACTGGCCAAGAGCGGCGGCGCCAGGTTGATGTGCAGCTTGTAGTCGCCCTCGAAGGTGTCCTTCAACTCGCGTGCGAAGTCGGCATCGCCGTAGAGGCGCGCGACCTCGTACTCGTCCTTGTAGGCCATCAGCTTGTAGGCATAGCGCGCGACGGCGAGGGCCAGGCCCGACATGCCCTTGGCTTTCTCGGCCTCGGCTGCGCGCACGCGCTCGATCAGATCGGCATAGCGCTTGGCATAGGCCGCGTTCTGATACGCGGTCAACTCCTTCACGCGCCGCGCGACCACCTCGTCGAGCGACTTGGAGATCTTGCGGTCGGTCGGAACGCCCGTGGCGGGCATCGCCGCGCGCTCGACGGCTGGCAGGTCGAGCGCCGCGCGCCGGCCCCACAGGAAGGCGCGGCGGTTCATGTCGACGGACACGGCGTTCAGCTCGATGGCTTTTAGCAGCGCTTCGCTGGATACCGGGATAAGGCCCTTCTGATAGGCATAGCCCAGCATGAACAGGTTGCTGGCGATGGAATCGCCGAGCAAGTGCGTGGCCAGCGTGGTCGCGTCGAGAAACTCGCTGCGGCCTGCGCCCGCCGCCACGCCGATGATCTTTTCCAGCTCGGCCGTGGGAAAGACCAGGTCCGGATTGCGCGTGAAGCCGGCCGTCGGCGTCTCGTGGTCGTTGATCACGGCGCGGGTATAGCCCGCGCGCATCTTGGCCAAGGTCTCCTTGCCCGCGGCCACGACCAGATCGCAGCCCAGGATCAAATGCGCCTCGCCCGCCGCCACGCGCACCGCGTGAATCTGTTCCGGATCGTCCGCCAGGCGGACATGCGACAACACTGCGCCGCCCTTCTGCGCCAGGCCGGTGATGTCGAGCACCGTGCAACCCTTGCCTTCAAGATGCGAGGCCATGCCCAGCAGCGCGCCGATGGTGACGACGCCCGTGCCGCCCACACCGGCGACCAGGATGTTGTACGGTTCCTTGGTCGCGGGCCGTTCGGGCTCGGGGAACACGAAACTTTCGACGCCGCCCTTCTCTGCGGTCTTGCGCTTCTTCAACTGTCCGCCCAGCACGGTCACGAAGCTGGGACAGAAACCTTTGGCGCAGGAATAGTCCTTGTTGCACGAGGACTGGTCGATCGCGCGCTTGCGGCCGAACTCGGTTTCCACCGGCACGACCGACAGGCAGTTCGACTTCACGCTGCAATCGCCGCAGCCTTCGCAGACCAGCTCGTTGACGAAGATGCGCTTCTGCGGATCGGGGAAGGTGCCGCGCTTGCGGCGACGGCGCTTCTCGGCGGCGCAGGTCTGGTCGTAGACCAGGGCCGAGACGCCCTTCCACTCGCGCAGCTCGCGCTGCACGGCGTCCAGATCGTCGCGGTGGTGGCGCGTGACGCCCGGCGCGAAATCCTCGCCGATGGCGTATTTGCCGGGGTCGTCGCTGACGACGGCGATGCGCTTCACGCCCTCGGAGGCCAGCTGGCGCGTGACCTGGGGCACGGTCAGCTGCCCGTCCACGTGCTGACCGCCGGTCATTGCGACGGCGTCGTTGTAGAGGATCTTGAACGTCATGCTGACATTCGCGGCCACGCAGGCGCGCACGGCCAGGATGCCGGAGTGGAAATACGTGCCGTCGCCGATGTTCTGGAAGATGTGTTGGGTTTCCGTGAAGGGCGCTTGGCCGATCCAGTTGGCGCCCTCCGCACCCATGTGCGTGTAGGTGTCGGTGCTTCGGTCCATCCACTGGGACATGAAATGGCAGCCGATGCCGGCCATGGCGCGGCTGCCTTCGGGCACCTTGGTCGAGGTGTTATGCGGACAGCCCGAGCAGAAATAGGGCGTACGCTCCAAGGGCGGGCTGAGTGCGGCCAGCGCCTTGTCCTTGGCGTCGAGGAAGCCCAGCCGCTCTTCGATGCGCGAATTGTCGTAGAAGCGCTTCAAGCGTTTCGCGATGGCGCGGGCTACGTCGCTGGGCTGCAGCTCGCGGCAGGGCGATAGGAACGCGGTGCCCGTCTCGTCCGATTTGCCGAGCACGCGTGGCCGCGCGCCTTCGGGCATGTGGTAGAGGATTTCCTTGATCTGGGGTTCGAGAAGCGCGCGCTTCTCTTCCACCACCAGGATCTCTTCCAGCCCGTGGGCGAATTTCTTCAGCCCTTCGGGTTCGAGCGGCCAGCTCATGGCCACTTTGTAAAGACGGATGCCGATATCGGCGGCCATCTTTTCGTCGATGCCCAGATCGTCCAGCGCCTGGCGTACGTCGAGATAGGACTTGCCGACCGAGACGATGCCAAGGCGCGCCTTGGGCCCGTCGATCACGACGCGGTCCAGCTTGTTGGCGCGCACGAAAGCCCGCGCGGCGTCCAGCTTGTGCAGCTCGATCCGGTCGTCCTGCACGTACCACAAATCCGGCCAGCGGATGTTCAATCCGTCCGGCGGCATCGCGAAGTCGGTCGGCAGCGTGACTTGCGCGCGGTGCGGGTCGATCATCACCGAGGCGGCGGATTCGACCGTGTCGGACACGACCTTGAAGCCGATCCACAGGCCCGTGTAGCGCGACATGGCCCAGCCGTAGAGGCCGTAATCGAGGAAATCCTGCACCCCGGCCGGATAAAGGACCGGGATTTTCACGCCGACCAGCGAGTGCTCGCTCTGGACGGAGAGGGTGGAGGATTTGGGCGCATGGTCGTCGCCGGCCAAGACCAGCACGCCACGCCCGGCGCTTTGCCGTACCACATGGAAAAGACGCCATCGACCTTGGAGCCCGGGAACAAATTGACCTGCTGGCTGCCCCACACGGCGGTCGCGGCCAGGTCTTCGTTCACGCCCGGCCAGAATTGGATGTTGTGCTTGGAGATGAAGCGCCGCGCCGCGACGATGCCCTGGTCAAAGCCGCCCAAGGGCGAGCCGCGATAGCCCGAGATGAAGCCCGCGGCGTTGAGGCCGGCCTTCTCGTCGCGCCGCTTCTGCAGCATGGGCAGCCGCACCAGCGCCTGGGTGCCGGTCATGAACACCCGGCCCTGTTCGACCACGTATTTGTCGTCGAGGGTGACGGCGGCCAGCGCCATGGGAAAGCCTCCGGAAACACGCGTATTGATCAATTGATAATGTGGACTGCGCCCCCCGCCTTGGCAACCGGGGGAGGGGCGCCATCTCGCGCGGGCGAAGGCGCCGGATGATTTCTTTTCCATAGCGCGCTATACCGTCGGCGCACCCGAGGTTCCGTGACCATGACCATCCTCGTTACCGGCGCCGCCGGCTTCATCGGCTATCACACGGCGACGGCCCTCCTGGCGCGCGGCGAGCGCGTGCTGGGGGTGGACAGCATCAACGACTATTACGACGTGCGGCTGAAGGAGGCGCGCTTGGCGCGTCTACGCGAGCACAAGGGCTTTGCCTTTGAACGCTTGGACATCGCCGACCGCAATGCCTTGGCCGAGGCCGTGAAGCGGGAAGGCGGGGTCGACCGCATCGTCCATCTGGCGGCCCAGGCCGGCGTGCGCTACTCGCTGACGCATCCCGAGGCCTATATCCGCGCCAACGTGGAAGGGCACTTCGCCATCCTGGAGCTGTGCCGCTCGCTCGAGGGTTTCCGCAACCTGGTCTACGCCAGTTCGTCGTCGGTCTATGGCGGCAACACCAAGCTGCCCTTCTCGGTCGACGACCGGGTGGACAACCCCGTCTCGCTCTATGCCGCGACCAAGAAGGCCGACGAGCTGATGAGCCATTGCTACGCGCATCTCTATGGGCTGCCGATGACGGGCCTGCGTTATTTCACCGTCTATGGCCCGTGGGGCCGTCCGGACATGGCGGCCTTCATCTTCACGCGCGCGATCCTGAGCGGAAAACCGATCCAGGTCTTCAACGACGGCGACATGAAGCGCGACTTCACCTTCGTGGAAGACGCGGTTGCCGGCACCATCGCCGCACTGGACCGCCCCGCGACCGCGACCGCGGACGGCGGCGCGCCCTATCGCGTCTACAACATCGGCAATCACCGCAGCGAACCGTTGATGCGACTCGTTTCCTTGATCGAGGAACAGACCAACAAGAAGGCCATCATCGAGCATGCGCCCATGCAGCCGGGCGATGTGAAGGAAACCTACGCCGATATCGAAGCCAGCCAGCGCGACTTGGGCTTCGTGCCGCGTACGACCATTGACGAAGGCATCCCGCGCTTCGTGCAGTGGTATCGCGAATACCACGGCAACACGGCGGGCTAGGGCCTAGCCGTACAGGCGCTTCAGCGCCTCGCCGTACTTCTCCCGGATCTTGTGCCGGCGGATTTTGAGCGTCGGCGTCATCATGCCGTTCTCGACCGTGAACGGCTCGGCGGCCAGGATGATACGCCGCACCCGTTCGATCACCGACATGTCCTTGTTGACGCGTTCGACCGCCTGGTAGACGGCGGCCTGGAACTGCGTGTCCTGGGACAGCGCGGTCAGGTCGGCCGATTTGCCGTACTTCTTCGCCCATTGGTCGGCGAAGTCCTTGTTGGGCACGATCAGCCCGACCAGGTGCGGATGTTTGTCGCCGTAAACCATGGCCTGGCCGATCTCGGGCTGCATGGTCAGGAAGCCCTCGATGCGCTGGGGCGAGATATTGTCGCCGCCCGAGTTGACGATGATGTCCTTCTTGCGGTCGGTGATCTGGATATAGCCGTCTGAATCGATGACGCCGATGTCGCCCGTGTGCAGCCAGCCGTCCTTGAGTACGGCGGCGGTGGCTTCGGCGTCGCCCCAATAGCCCTGCATGACCAATTCGCCGCGCACCAGGATTTCGCCGTCCTCGGCAATCCTGACCTCGGTGTCCACGACCGGCGGCCCGACCGTGTGGATTTTGACTTTCTTCGGCAGGTTGCACGAGACGACCGGCGCGGTTTCCGTCAGGCCGTAGCCCTGCAGAAGATTCACCCCGAGGGCGTTGAAGAACTTTCCGATCTCGACATTCAGCGGTCCGCCGCCGGAGACGAAGGCCTTGAGCCGGCCGCCGAAGCGCGCGCGCACCTTATCGCGCACGAGACGTTCGAGGACCGAGTCCACGAGACCGTCGATCAAGCCCAGCCGTCCGCCCGCCTCGTAACGCTTGCGGCCCAGCTCGACCGTCTTCATGAACAGTTTTTCCTTGAGCCCGCCGTTGCGGGTCACGTCGCGCATGATGCGCGCATGCATCGATTCGTAGAGGCGCGGCACGGCGGTCATGATCGTGGGCTTGGTCTCGCCCATGTTGGCGACCAGCGTGTCCACGCCCTCGGCGTAATAGACCTGGGCGCCGATCGAGACGGGGAAATGTGCGCCCGCCGTGTGTTCGTAGGAATGGCTCAGCGGCAGGAAGCTGAGGAACACCTCGTCGGTCAGGCCCAGCTCCAGCAGCAGACGGAATGCGCCCTTGCAGTTATGCAGGATCGCGCCGTGCGACAGCATCACGCCCTTGGGCACGCCGCCGGTACCCGAGGTGTAGATGATGCAGGCCGTGTCCGTGCGCGCGATGGCGTCGACGATCTTGGCCGTGTCGTCCGGCGTCTTCTCGCCGCGCGCGACGACCTCGTCCCAGGACAGGACCGAAGGTCTACCCTGGGTGATGTTCGCCGGCATCTCAAGGCAGACGACATGCGTGAGCGCGGGCGCCTCGATCGCCGCGGTCAGAAGGCGCTCGGCCAGGGCGGGCTTCGAGACGATGGCGGCCTTCGCACCGCTGTTGGTCAGGATGTGGCGATGGTCGGCGGGGGTGTTGGTCGTATAGGCGGGCACGGTGATGGCGCCCGCGGCCATGATAGCGATGTCGGCCAGGATCCATTCGGGCCGGTTTTCCGAAACCAGGCAGACCCGGTCTCCGCGCCCGACGCCCAAAGCGCGCAGACCCCGCGATAGGGCACTGACCTGCCGGATGGCCTCCGCCCAGGCGACCGGCCGATAGGCGCCGTCGCGCTTGGCCCATAGAAAAGGACGGCTGCCCCGTTCTCCAGCGCGGTCGAAAAACATGCGTGCCAGATTGGGGCAGGCCCCATAATCCGTCTGCCCGGCCATGAACGAACCTCCCCATGCGACGTTTCGTATGCCTTCGCGCACTTGGTCGGCGGCGCGATCGTGCCTATATCGCCTGTAGTCCGGCGGGAGAACAAGATGGCGGCTGTCGAGAAAACGGTGCGGGATTTGGGCGCCTTGCCCACCTGGGACTTGAAGGATCTCTATCCGGGGCGCGATTCCCCTGAATTGACCGCGGCGCTGGCCCGTTCGGAAAAGGACGCCGTGGCGTTCCGGGCCACGCATGAGGGCAAGCTGGCCGGCTATTCGGGCGCGCAGTTGGGCGCCGCCGTGGCAGATTACGAACGCATCGACGAGGTGCTGGCACGGCTGATGAGCTATGCCCAGCTTCTGCACTCCGGCGACATGACCGACCCGGAGGTCGGGCGCTTCTACCAGACCATCCAGGAGAAGGTGACGACGATCTCGTCCGAGACGTTGTTCTTCGCGCTGGAGCTGAATCGTATCGAGGATGCCGCGCTGGAGGCCAAGCTGGCCGATCCCGCGTTGTCCCATTACCGCCCCTGGCTGCGCGACGTGCGCGCTTTCCGTCCGCACCAGTTGTCCGACGACATGGAGCGGCTGCTGCATGAAAAATCGGTCGCGGGCCGTAGTGCCTGGACGCGCCTGTTCGACGAGACCATGGCGCATCTGCGCTTTCCCTTGGACGGCAAGGAACTGACCGAGGCCGAAATCCTGCACCTGATGTCCGACCGCGACGGCGCGGTGCGGAAGAAGGCGTCCGAATCGCTGGGCAAGGTGCTGGGCGAGAATTCACGCCTGGTCGGTCTCATCACCAACACGCTGGCCAAGGACAAGGCCGTCGAGGATCGCTGGCGTCATTTCCCGCGCCCGGTTTCGTCGCGCAACCTGTCGAACCGCGTCGAGGACGAGGTGGTCGACGCGCTGGTGGCCGCCGTGAAGGCGTCCTATCCGTCGTTGTCGCACCGTTACTACAAGCTGAAGGCGCGTTGGTTCGGCAAGGACGTGCTGGACCATTGGGACCGCAACGCGCCGCTGCCTGACGACGACGACCGTTTCTTCTCTTGGGATTCCGCGCGCACGGTGGTGCTGGACGCCTATGGCCGCTTCTCACCGGATTTGGCGTCGGTGGGCAAGCGCTTCTTCGACAAGCCATGGATCGATGCGCCCGCGCGTCCGGGCAAGGCGTCGGGCGCCTTCGCGCATCCGACCGTGCCCAGCGCGCACCCTTATCTCTTGCTCAATTACCAGGGCAAGGCACGTGATGTGATGACCCTGGCCCACGAGTTGGGCCATGGCTGTCACCAGGTGCTGGCCGGTCCGCAGGGACATTTGATGGCCGACACGCCGCTGACGCTCGCCGAGACGGCCAGCGTGTTCGGCGAGATGCTGACCTTCCGCGCGCTGCTGGAATCGGCGCCGCCCGAACGGCGCAAGACGCTGTTGGCCGGCAAGGTCGAAGACATGCTGAACACCGTGGTGCGCCAGATCGCCATGTTCGAGTTCGAACGGCGGGTGCATGACGAACGCCAGCACGGCGAGCTGCTGCCGACGCGCCTCGGCGAAATCTGGATGGACGTGCAGCGCGAATGCCTGGGCCCCGCGATCCGGCTGGGGCCCGGTTACGAAAACTATTGGGCCTGCATCCCGCGCTTCATCCACACGCCGTTCTATGTCTACGCCTACGCGTTCGGCGATTGCCTGGTGAACTCCCTCTACTCGGTGTTCGAGCAGGGCCATCCCGGCTTCGCGGCCAAGTAGCTCGACATGCTGCGCGCGGGCGGCACCAAGGGACATAAGGAACTGTTGGCGCCCTTCGGCCTCGACGCGACGGATCCGAAATTCTGGGGCCGCGGCCTGTCGGTGATCTCCAAGTTCGTGGACGAGCTTGAGCAAATGAAGTGAGCGCGCCGAAGCCGCGCAAGAAGGCTTCGAGCGACGACCGCAACCGCGTCGGCAAGCGGGTGCGCCGTTATGCGCAGGTGACGGGCGCGGTCGGCGGCCTGGCCGCGCGGCTGGCCGGCGCACGCTATCTGGGCGTCAGCATCGACAAGGATCGTCACGCCGTCGATCTCAAGAACGCGCTGGGCGGCCTTAAGGGCCCCTTGATGAAGGTGGCCCAGCTTCTGTCCACCATCCCCGATGCGCTGCCCGAATCCTACGCGCGTGAACTGGCGCAGCTTCAATCCAACGCGCCCAGCATGGGTTGGAATTTCGTGCGCCGCCGCATGGCCGCCGAACTGGGCGATGATTGGGAGAAGCTGTTCAAGAATTTCGAACGCGAGGCCGCCAAGGCCGCGTCGCTGGGCCAAGTGCATCGCGCGACCGCGCGCGACGGCACGGCGCTGGCCTGCAAGCTGCAATATCCCGACATGCGTTCGGTCGTTGAAGCAGACTTGGCGCAGCTTCGCATCGTGCTGGGTCTGTTCGAGCGCTACGACCGCGCCGTTTCGACGAAACAGATTCATGCCGAGCTGTCCGAACGGCTGCGCGAGGAGTTGGACTACCGGCGCGAGGCCAAGCATATGGCGCTCTATCGCCTGATGCTGGCGAAAGAGGAGGGCGTTCATGTGCCCGACTCCATCGCCGCGCTTTCAACCGATCGGCTTCTGACCATGACGTGGCTGGACGGCCAGCCGCTAGCCGAGCTGGAAAAAGCGCCAGCCGCCAAGCGCAACCGCGTGGCGCAAAACCTGTTCCGCGCCTGGTATGTATCGTTCTACGAATACGGCGTCATCCACGGCGATCCGCATCTCGGCAACTACAGCGCGCGGCCGGACGGCGCGATCAACCTGCTCGACTTCGGCTGTATTCGCGTCTTTCCACCCAGCTTCGTGCAAGGCGTGATCGATCTCTACAAGGCGCTGCGCGACGGCGACGAGGAGCTGGCGCTGGAGGCCTATCGCATCTGGGGCTTCAAGGATCTGCGCCGCGAGGTGATCGACGTGCTGAATATTTGGGCGCGCTTCGTCTATGCGCCGTTGCTGGAAGACAAGACGCGCCGCATCCAGGAGAAGGACGGCGGCCTCTACGGCGCCACGGTCGCGGCCAAGGTGCACAACGAGCTGCGGCGCATCGGCGGCGTGGAGCCGCCGCGCGAGTTCGTGCTGATGGACCGCGCGGCCGTGGGGCTAGGCTCGGTTTTCCTGCGCCTCAAGGCCGAGATCAACTGGTACCGCCTGTTCCACGACCTGATCGGCGACTTCGACCGCGCGACCCTGGCCAAGCGTCAGGCCAAGGCGCTGAAGCAGGCCGGCCTGGACGGTTCCGCACCGAAGCGCGCCTAAAAAACCTTCTCCGCCCATTGGGGGGAGAGGGTGCGAGCGTGAGCGAGCGGGTGATGTGGGAGTCCGCGGCGCCAACCACCTCACCCTCCCGCTGCGCGGGCCCCTCCCTCTCCCCCGGAGGCGGAGAGGGACGATGTGGAGCGCCTCGCGCGTTCCCTTCTTTTGTCATGCCGGACTTGATCCGGCATCCAGTCGCACGAAGTGCGCTGAGAGTACGAGCGTCGAAGTGTAAAAAGTTGTCTTGCCGGCCTTGCGGCCGGCACTGGACCCCGGATCAAGTCTGGGGTGACGGGTGGTGTGAAGACGCTGCCCCGCAGCGCCAGTCCGGCCTTGGCAAAGGGATTTCGACCCGGCATTGTGTGGGCCGCCGCGCAAGCTAGGGTGGCGCGCGGCGAGAGTAGTCTTCCTCACGCCCGGCTTCAGGGGACTCCAGCGAGACAATGAAAATCGGAGTACCGAAGGAGCGGCGCCCGCATGAGCGCCGCGTCGCCGCCACGCCCGACAGCGTGAAACGGCTGGTGGGAATGGGCGCCGAAATGCTGGTCGAGACCGGCGCGGGAGCGGGCTCCAACATCCCGGATGACGCTTTTGTTGCGGCCGGCGCCAAGATCGCGCCTGACGAGGCCGCAACGTTGCGCGACGCCGACATCGTCCTCAAGGTCCAGCGCCCGATGACCGCCGCCGAGGGCGGACCGGACGAGGTGGCGCTGATGAAGAAGGGCGCGATCCTGGTCGGGCTTTTGTCGCCGCACGCCGACCGCGCGCTGCTCGATGCCTATGCCAAGGCCGGCATCGTGGCCTTCTCGATGGAATTCACGCCGCGCATCACGCGCGCCCAGGCCATGGACGCGCTGTCGTCCCAATCCAACCTGGCGGGCTATAAGGCCGTGATCGACGCGGCGGCGGAATTCGGCCGCGCCTTTCCGATGATGATGACGGCGGCGGGCACCATTGCGCCCGCGCGCGTCGTGATTTTGGGCGCGGGCGTCGCGGGTCTTCAGGCCATCGCGACCGCGCGGCGTCTGGGCGCTATCGTCTCCGCCTTCGACGTGCGCGCCGCGGCCAAAGAGCAGGTCGAGAGTTTGGGCGCCAGTTTCGTCGAGGTTTCCGCCGAGGACGCCAAGGTGGCTGAGACGGCCGGCGGCTACGCCAAGGAAATGAGCGAGGACTACAAGCGCAAGCAGGCGCAAGTGCTGCGCGACCATCTGAAGAAACAGGACGTCGTGGTCACCACGGCCTTGATCCCCGGCAAGCCCGCGCCGCGCCTGATCGACGCGTCGATGGTGGCCGAGATGAAGCCGGGCGCGGTGATCGTCGACCTGGCCGTCGAATCGGGCGGCAATTGCGAGCTGTCCGAGTTCGGCAAGATCGTGGTGAAGCACGGCGTCACCATCGTCGGCCATCCCAACGTGCCCAGCCGCATCGCGACGGATGCCAGTGCGCTGTATGCGCGCAACCTGTGGAGCTTCGTGTCGCTCCTGATCGACGCCAAGGAAAAGGCGCTGAAGATCGATTGGGAGGACGAGATCGTGAAGGGCATGCTGCTCACGCGCGAGGGCGCGGTGGTCCATCCGGCGCTGGCCGGGGGAGGGACGTAGCCATGGAACATATGGGCCTCGATCCGTTCGTTATCGGCCTGACGGTTTTCGTGCTGGCCGTCTTCGTCGGCTATTACGTCGTGTGGAACGTGACGCCCGCGCTGCACTCGCCGCTGATGAGTGTGACCAACGCGATCTCCAGCGTGATCATCGTCGGTGCCCTGATCGCCGCGGGTCCCATGGAGCTGAACCTGTCCAAGGTGTTCGGCTTTGTCGCCGTGACGCTGGCTGCCATCAACATCTTCGGCGGCTTCATCGTCACACGCCGGATGCTCCAGATGTTCCGGAAGAAGAAGTAGCGATGACCGAGAACCAGACGGCAGTCGCCTACCTGATCGCAGGCGTTTTCTTCATCATGGCCTTGCGCGGCCTGTCCTCGCCCGTCACGGCGCGGCGCGGCAACTTCCTGGCGATCGCGGGTATGGTTCTGGCCATCGCGACCACCTTGGTCTCGCCGCACGTCATCAGCTACGAGTGGATCGCGGCCGGCATCATCATCGGCGGCACCATCGGCACCTTTATCGCGCTGCGCATCCAGATGACCGCGCTGCCCCAGCTGGTGGCGGCGTTCCACAGCCTGGTCGGTCTGGCCGCCGTCTTCGTGGCCGCCGCCGCGTTCTATGCGCCCGAGGCCTATGGCATCGGCGAGGCGGGCAATATCCACATCGAGAGCCTGATCGAGATGGGCCTCGGCACGGCCATCGGCGCGATCACGTTCACGGGTTCGATCATTGCCTTCGGCAAGCTGCAAGGGCTGATCACCTCGAACCCCTTGGTCTTCCCGGGCCAGCACGCCCTGAACGCGCTGTTGCTCGCGCTGCTTGTCGCGTCGATCGGCTATTTCTGCTTCGACCAGTCGCCCATGATCTTCTGGATCATCGTCGGCCTGTCCTTGGCCATCGGCATCCTGGTGATCGTGCCCATCGGCGGTGCGGACATGCCGGTCGTGATCTCGATGCTCAATTCCTATTCGGGTTGGGCGGCCTGCGGCATCGGCTTCACGCTGTCGAACAACATGCTGATCATCACGGGCGCGCTCGTCGGCTCGTCGGGCGCCATCCTCTCCTACATCATGTGCAAGGGGATGAACCGCTCGTTCTTCAGCGTCATCCTGGGCGGCTTCGGCGGCGAGGCGGCGGGTCCGGCGGCGGCCGCGGGCGGCGACCGCTCGGTCAAGTCCGGCAGCGCCGAAGACGCGGCCTTCATCCTCAAGAACGCGGGCTCGGTCATCATCGTGCCGGGCTATGGCTTCGCGGTCGCGCAGGCCCAGCACGCGTTGCGCGAGATGGCCGACATGCTGAAAGAGCAGGGCGTCAAGGTGCGCTATGCGATCCATCCCGTGGCGGGCCGCATGCCCGGCCACATGAACGTGCTGCTGGCTGAAGCCAAGGTGCCCTACGACGAGGTCTTCGAGCTGGACGACATCAACCGCGATTTCGCCTCGTCCGACGTGGCCTTCGTCATCGGCGCGAACGACGTGGTCAATCCCGCGGCCAAGACCGATACCGCGAGCCCGATCTACGGCATGCCGGTGCTGGATGCCGAGAACGCGGGCACGGTGCTGTTCTGCAAGCGTTCGCTGGCGTCCGGCTATGCCGGCGTCGACAACCCGCTCTTCTATCGCGACAACACGATGATGCTTTTCGGCGACGCGAAGAAGATGTGCGAGGACGTCGTCAAGGCGATGGGCTGAACCGTCCGCGCTTACGCGTGCCGCGCGTTTCCAGTTCTCCGATGATGCCCGCCATAGTGCGCACGCCATGCGCGATGCTGCGTTCGTCGAGCGCGGCATAACCCATGATGAGGCCCACGCGATCCGGCTGGCCGAACCTGGCATCGTAAAGCGGACTTATGGGATAGATGCCGATCCCCGCGGCGTTCGCGCGGGCGAGCAATTCGCCCTCACGCTTTCGTGGGATGTGGTTCAGCCAAATGACGGCATGCAGCCCGGCATCGGCGCCGGCTATCGTCACGCTGTCGCCCAGGGTTTTGGAAAGCGCGTCCAGAAGGGCCGTCCGGCGCGCGCCGTTCTTCCGCCGGATGCGACGCACATGCCGCTCGTAGACGCCGTCAGTGATAAGGCTGGCGAGTGCGTCCTGCTCCAGGGTGGAAGTATGCCTGTCCATCAACCGCTTCGCATTGCCGAAAGCGGCGCGCAGCGCCTCTGGAACGACGAGGTAGCCCAGGCGAAGCGTGGGCGAGAGGGTCTTCGATACCGTTCCCAGATAAATGACACGTTCGGCGTCATCCAACGTCTGCATGGGAGGTATGGGCCGGATGTCGAAGCGATATTCGCCGTCGTAGTCGTCTTCGACGATATACGCGCGGTTTCGCCGCGCCCAAGCCAAAAGCTCCCGCCGTCGACTCACGGACATGACGCTGCCCAGGGGGAACTGATGGGACGGGGTGACAAAGGCCAGTCGCGCAGCCGGCAGCCCGTCCGTCCGCATGCCTTGTGCATCGACGGTGCGCGGGATCGGCTCGGCGCCCGCAGCCAGGAAGGCCTGGCGCGCCAAGGCGTAGCACGGGTTCTCCAGGATCACCCGCTCACCCGGATCGAGCAGCAAACGCGCGCAGAGGTCCAGCCCTTGTTGAGAGCCATTCACCACGACGATCTGGTCCGCACTGCAACGCAATCCCCGCGCGCGCCAAAGGTAGGCTTGTAAGGCCGAACGAAGTTCGGGCGATCCGGCTGGCTCT
>JAPLOM010000016.1:0-12227 GCA_026400755.1 Alphaproteobacteria bacterium | reverse complement strand
GTAACGCAATCGTGTGGGGCGGCGCAGGACGGAGGCTCCGATGGCGCGCTTCCAGACCAAGGCTGGAAAGTCGGCGGCCGAGAGATCACCGTAGCGGAAATCCGCGATCATCCGGCTGACGCCGTGCGGCGCTGGAGGGGGAAGGGCGATGACGCGCCGGCCATAGGCGGAGAGGCGAGGCTGCGTGGTTGATGCCGTTCGCGGTTTCGACGGCGCGGGCTCGGGGTTGAGGCCCCGAGCGACCATCGCCCTGGCGCCCTGCCTCGTCTCCAGATACCCCTCGGCCGCAAGCTGCTCATAGGCTGTGGTTACGGTCGTGCGGGAGATGCCCCACTCGGCCGCCAAGGCGCGGGTTGATGGCAGGCGCGCTCCGGGAGCATAAGCGCCGCTCTTGATTTGGGCCTTGATGGCCTCGCCGACTTCGCGGGCGGTTGATCCAAGGTCGGAGGCGAGAGGCACCCGTGAAAACTGGTCTATCATTTCTTCATAAAACTGGACGTTTAATAGGACCAGATTAAGTGCCATCTTTCGCGGTAGCAAGGAGACGCCCCATGTATGTTCCGCCCGCCTTCCGCGAGGATGATGTCGCCGTTCTGCATGCCGAGATGCATGCCGCGCGTCTTGCGCATTTCGTGACGGCAACGGCGGACGGGATGATCGCCTCGCCCATCCCCATGTTCGTCGATCCGGCGGACGGGCCGTACGGCACTCTCTACGGGCATGTGGCGCGCGCGAATCCCCAATGGAAGACAGCGCCGATCGGCGAGGCCGTGGCGCTGTTCCTGGGCGCCAACGCTTATGTCACGCCGTCCTGGTACGCGACCAAGCGCGAAACGGGCATGGTCGTGCCAACCTGGAACTACGTCGCGATTCACGCCTACGGAACGGTCGAGTTCTTCGAGGATGCCGACCGGCTTCTCGATGTCGTGACGCGATTGACCAATCTGCACGAAGGCCCGCGCGCGGAGCCCTGGGCCGTGACCGACGCGCCGGAGTCCTTCATCCGGTCCCAACTGCGCGGCATCGTGGGCCTGCGCATACCCATCACGCGGCTGGAGGGCAAACGGAAGATGAGCCAGAACCGCAACGAGGCCGACCGGGCCGGAGCAGCGGCGGGCCTCGCGGCAAGCGACCGCCCGTCGGATCGCGACGTCGCCGCCCTCATTCCGAAGTGACGGGAGCGGACCCGTATGCCGTCCTTCGAGTTGCTTCTCGCCTTCGCCGCCGCGACGGCGGTTTTCACGTTAACGCCCGGCCCGGCCATGCTCTATGCAGCGGCCAGAACGATGGCTGGCGGCCGGCGGGCCGGACTGATGGCGGCGCTCGGCATCCACATGGGCGGCTATGTGCATGTCTTCACGGCCGCGGCTGGACTGTCGATCGTCTTCCATGCCGTTCCCATTCTCTACACGGCGGTCAAGCTGGCCGGAGCGGGCTATCTCGTTTGGCTTGGCATTGCGATGTTCCGCGGCAAGACGGAAGCAGCCGAAGGCACGTCTGGCGTTCCTCCCAAGTCCGCCCGGCGGGCGTTCGTCCAAAGCATCGCGGTCGAAGTCCTGAATCCGAAGGCGGCGATGTTCTACCTCGCCTTTCTGCCGCAGTTCGTTGACGCCTCGGCGGCGTACCCGGTTTGGCTTCAGCTTTTGCTATTGGGAATCGTGGTGAACATGACGTTCTCGCTCGCCGACCTCGCCGCGGTGACGCTCGCCGGGACGCTGACGTCTTGGGTGCGGCGCTCGAGCCGAGCCCGGCGCATGACGGAACGGGTTGGTGGGTCGGTTCTGATTGGTCTCGGGGCGCATCTCGCATTTCGAAAAAGTTAACGTCGAGGCACACAGCGTTAGGCTGATCGGCCTAGGAACGCTTGACCCCGCCGCGGCCCGTCGCGACACTGACAACCCAACGAGGAGGCGGGACTGATGAGCGATGCCGCCCATTTGACGAAAGCCTTACGTGGCCGCGAAAAACTCGCGGGCGCGGTGTTCGACGCGCTGGCCGCGAAGACGCGTCGCGGCGCCGGAATTTGCCGCGCCTCTTACAGCCCTGAAGAAAATTATGCCCACGACCTGATCGCCGAGGAAGGCAAGCGCGCCGGTCTCGAAGTGTCGCGCGACGCCGCGGCCAACACCTATGTCACGCTGCCCGGCAAGGACCGCAAGGCGCCGCCGGTGCTCATGGGCTCGCATCTCGATTCCGTGGCCGAGGGCGGCAACTACGACGGCGCGGCCGGCGTGGTCGCGGGCCTGGTGGCGCTGGCCGGCTTCAAGGACGCGGGCTGGACGCCCGCGCGCGACCTGACCGTGATGGGCGTGCGCGCGGAAGAAAGCGCCTGGTTCCAAGTCTCCTATATCGGCAGCCGTTCGGCGCTGGGCGTGCTGGCTGCCGACGTCTACGAGACGGCGCGGCGCACCGACACGGGCCGCACCCTGGCCGAGCACATGGCCGAATGCGGCGCCGATCCGGAGAAGCTGCGACGCGGCGGCGCCCCCCATCTGGATGCAAAGCGGCTGCATGCGTTCCTGGAGTTGCATATTGAACAGGGGCCCGTGCTGCAAGCCGAGGGTTTCCCCATCGGGATCGCCACGGGTATTCCCGGCAATTTCCGCCATCCCCAAATCGTGCTGACCGGCGAGTACGGCCATGTCGGCTATGCGCGCGAATACCGCCGCGACGCCGCGCTGGCCGCAGGCGTGCTGATCTCGCGGCTTGACCAGCTATGGCAGGAGACACTGGCCACCGGCCAGAACATGACCATGACCGTGGGACGTCTGTTCACCGATCCGGCCAACCACGCGCTGACCAAGGTGGCGGGCAAGGTCGAGCTGTCGCTCGACATGCGCTCGACCGATCCGGCGCTGCTGAAGACGCTGGAGGCGCGCTTCCAGGCCATCGCCAACGAAGTGGCCGCGGAATACCGGGTTGGGCTCGACCTCGGCCGCCGCACCCATGCGGCCGTGGGCGTGATGGACGACAAGATCCGTGGCCAGCTTTTGAGCGCGGCCAAGACGCTCGGCCTGCCGCACAAGGAGATCGCCAGTCCCGCGAGCCACGACGCGGCGGCCTTCTCGGCGGCCGGCGTACCGACCGCGATGATCTTCGTGCGCAACGATCACGGCAGCCACAATCCCGATGAGCATATGGAGCTGTCGGATTTCATGGACGGCACGGCGGTGCTGGCATCCTGGCTGGCCGAACACGGGGGAGCCTGAGCATGGCCGACTGGCAGATCATCCGCGGCGGCCGGCTTTTGGACGCGCGGCGCCAGAGCGCCGATCCGACCGACATCCTGATCAAAAACGACGAGATCGCCGGGATGGGCCCGCCGGGCCTGGCGGCGCCCGCCGACGCGCGCGTGGTGTCCGCCGAAGGCTTCCTGCTCCATCCGGGCCTGGTCAACGCGCACACCCACAGCCACAGCAACCTATCCAAGTCGGCGGGCGATCTCTGGACCTTGGAGTTGCTGCTGGCCGCAGGATCTTGGATCACGGGGCGGCGCGGGTCCGAGGACAACTACATCAGCACGCTGGTCGGCGCCTGCGAGATGCTGCTGAAGGGCTGCACCGCGGCCTACGATTTGGTGATCGAGATTCCCATCGCGACGGTCGATGGCATCCATGCCGCCGCGCGCGCATACATGGACGCGGGCATGCGCGCCGTGATCGCGCCGGCCACGACCGACATGACGCCGCCGATCTACGCCGCCAGGTGGAGACGATCCGGGGCGCGCCCGCCGCGGAGTCGCTGGCGCCGCTGCGGCCGCTGTTGCACGGCTGGAACTTCGATCGCGAGCGGGTGCGCCCTGCCTTGGCGCCTTCCATTCCCATCCTTTGCTCGGACGAATTCGTCATCGCCTGCCGCGACATGGCGCGCGAGTTCGGTGTGGGCATCCATACGCATCTCTTGGAATCGAAGGTTCAGGCCGTGGTGGGTAAGAAGCGCTACGGCGCCACCGTGACGGCCCATCTCGATAAGCTGGGCGTGCTGGGGCCGAACTTCACCGGCGCCCACGGCGTCTGGGTGGACACGGATGATATGCGCCGTCTGGCCGACAACGGCGCGCATATCGCCCACAACCCCAGCAGCAACATGCGGCTCGGCAACGGCATCGCGCGCGTCAAGGAGATGCGCGATTTGGGCGTGAATGTGGGCATCGGCACCGATTCGGTGACCTGCTCGGACAATCTGAACATGTACGAGGCCATGCGCTTGGCCGCTCTATCGTCGCGCGCGCAGAGCCCGGACACGTCGCGCTGGCTGTCGGCCATCGATTGCTTCGAGGGCGCGACGGTGGCCAGCGCCAAGGCGCTGGGCTTCGAGAAGATCGGCCGCATCGCGCCGGGCTTCAAGGCCGACATCGTCTTCCTCGACCTCGGCGCCATCAACTGGATCCCGCTGGTCAATCCGATCAACCAGATCGTGCTGACCGAGGACGCAACCAGCGTCGACAGCGTGATGGTCGGCGGCCGCTTCGCCGTGCGGCACCGCAAGCTGGTCCATGTCGACATTGCCGACCTGAAGCGCAAGGCCGAGGCCGCGAAGGACAACCTGATGGCGCACACCGAGGACCGGCGCGATCTGTTCGACAAGGCGCTGCCCATCGTCAACAGCTTCTGCCCCGCGATCGCGCATCAGCATTATCACGTGGAGCGCTACGCCCAACCTTCCAGCCCTTGAGACGGAGGACGTTCCGATGGCTTCGTTCGATCTGGTGATTCGCGGCGGCACCATCGCGACCGCGGCGGATGTCTTCAAGGCCGATATCGGCGTGAAGGACGGCAAGATCGCGGCGCTGGGCACTATCGAGCAGAAATCCTCGGTTGGTATCCTGAACGCCGACACGTTCCTCAGCGGCACGCGCTCGGCGGCCTGCGGCGGCACCACCACGGTCATTCCCTTTGCCGCCCAGCATCGCGGCATGTCACTGCGCGCGGTGGTGAACGACGCGCTAGAGCGCGCGTCGAAGCAATGCGTGATCGACTACGGCTTCCACATGATCGTCTCGGACCCGACCGAGCAGGTCTTGGGCCAGGAATTGCCGGCGCTGATCCGCGATGGCATCACCAGCTTCAAGATCTACATGACCTACGATCTTCTGAAACTCGACGACCGCGAGATCCTGGACATCATGGCCGTCGCGCGCCGCGAGGGCGCCTTCGTCATGGTCCATGCGGAGAATCACGAGGCCATCAAGTGGCTGTCGGACAAGCTGATCGGCCATGGCCACACCGCGCCCAAGTTCCATCCCGTCTCGCGCCCCATGCCGGTCGAGCGCGAGGCCACGCATCGCGCCATCGCGCTCTCCGAACTGGTCGACGTTCCGATCCTGATCGTTCACGTCTCGGGCGCCGAGGCCATGGAGGAGATCCGCCGGGCCCAGACGCGCGGCTTGCGTATCTTCGGCGAGACCTGCACCCAGTATCTGACACTCGCGGCCGAGGATCTGGACAAGCCCGACCTGGAAGGCGCGCGCTATATGTGCAGTCCGCCGCCGCGCGAGCGCTCGAACCAGGCGCTGGTTTGGAACGGCTTACAGACCGGTGTGTTCCAGGTGCTCTCGTCCGACCACGCGCCGTTCAAGTTCGACAAGACGGGCAAGTTCTTCCACTCGCACAAGCCGGACTTCAAGCACATTGCCAACGGCATCCCGGGCCTCGAGGTTCGTATGCCCATCCTGTTCAGCGAGGGGGTGGGGAAGGGGCGCATCGACCTGCAGACGTTCGTGGCGCTGACCTCGACCAACCCCGCGCGCATCTATGGCCTCGCGCCCAAGAAGGGCTCGATCGTCGTGGGCGGCGACGCCGACATCGCGATCTGGGACCCGGAGAAGGAGGTCACCATCTCCCAATCCCTCTTGCACGACGCGATGGACGCGACGCCCTACGAGGGCTTCAAGGTGAAGGGCTGGCCGGTGATGACGTTCTCGCGCGGCGAGGTCGTCTGCGAGAATTTCGAGTTCAAGGGCAAGGAAGGGCGCGGCCGCTATCTGCCGCGCGAGTTGTCACCCATGACGACCTCGCTCGGCCGCCTGCCCACCGGCTTCGACCCCGTCACGGGCGTCTATCGCGGCTGATACCTGGACATGCAAACGGCGCCTACCGCTTTCGCGTGGCGCCGTTTGAAAACGGGACGCTCCCCGAAGGGAGCGGGTGAAGGCTAGTAGCCTTCGCGCTCCATGCGCTTGCGCAGAAGTTTGCGCCCGCGGCGGATCGCTTCGGCGCGCTCGCGCGCCTTCTTCTCGGACGGCTTCTCGAAGTGGCGGCGGAGCTTCATCTCGCGGAACACGCCCTCGCGCTGCATCTTCTTTTTCAGGGCGCGAAGGGCCTGATCGACATTGTTGTCGCGCACGATGACCTGAACGATGACAGTCACTCCTCTTACGCGCTTGCCCCCCTCGGGCAGGCGCCGGTCACGCAAATTCCGCTTTGAACGGATTTAGGGCGCGCCAATTACCATAAAAGACCCTATTTGTGAAGGGTTTGCGGAAAGCCCGCTTTACCCCCCCTGGGTGCGGCCCCCATATTAGCCGAATGGCCATCCGAAAGATCGCGAAAATGGGGCATCCGGTGCTCCGGCGCCCGGCCCGGCCCGTTTCCGACCCCACCGCGCCCGAAATCCGGGCCCTGGTGGCCGATATGGTCGAAACCATGGAAGACGCCAACGGGGCCGGCCTGGCCGCTCCCCAGATCCATGAGGATCTGCGGCTGGTGATCTTCCATGTCCCGGCCGAGCGCGCCTCGGACCAGCCGGACGACCGGCCCGAACCCCTGACCGTCCTGATCAACCCCGTGGTCGAGCCCCTGACCGAGGAGCGCGAGCTGGGCTTGGAAGGGTGCCTGTCCGTGCCCGGCTTTGTCGGCGCGGTGCCACGTTTCACCAAGATCCGCTATTCCGGTTATGGGCTGGATGGCGAGAGGGTCGAGCGCGAGGCCTCGGGCTTCCATGCGCGGGTGGTTCAGCATGAATGCGATCACCTGGACGGCATCCTCTATCCCCAACGGATGGAAGATCTGTCCCTGTTCGGTTATGTCGAGGAAGTGCGGCGCGCGCTGGAAGAGCGCGGCGACGCCCAACGGGTCGAGGAGGCCGCGGACTGATGGTCACGGCGAAGAAAAAACACGACGACGGCAACGACGCGTTACGCGAAACAATTCTCGATGCGGCGCTGAAGCATGTGCCTTTCGAGGGTTGGTCGCTGAACGCGCTCCAGGTGGGCGCCGAGGATGCGGGGCTCGACCGTGCCGCCGCCCATCAGGCGTTTCCCGGCGGGGTGATCGAGGCCATCGAGTTCCACAGCAAGCAGGCCGACAAGCGGATGCTGGCCGCGCTGGAAGCAGCCGACCTGTCGCATATGAAGGTGCGTGAAAAGGTGGCCTTCGCCATCCGCACCCGGCTGGAGCAGAACGCGCACAACCGCGAGGCCATCCGGCGGGCGTTGGTCATCCTGGCCGTGCCGGTTTATGCCGGCGTCTCGCTATCCTCGCTCTACCGTACGGTCGACGCCGTCTGGCACGGCATCGGCGACGTCTCGGTCGATTTCAATTTCTATACGAAGCGCATGCTGCTGGCGGGCGTCTACTCGACCACGCTACTGCACTGGCTGGAGGACAGTTCCGAGGATTTCGAGACGACTTGGCGCTTCCTCGACCGCCGCATCGACGATGTCATGCGGGTGCCCCAGTTCCTGGGCCAATTCAAAAAGATGTTCGAGGGTTTCCCGCGTCCGCCGTTCGGGCCCAAGGCGTCCGGCCCCGGCCGCTGAGGCGGCCGTTCAGGCGATGATGTCCGGCAGCAGCCGGCTCTCGATCTTCGTGATGTCGTCCTTCAGCCGCAGCTTGCGCTTTTTCAGGCGCTGGATCTGCAACTGATCGACCGGCCGCTTTTCGCTCAAGCGGTCGATGACGTCGTCCAGATCGCGATGCTCGCTCTTCAATTCGGCGAGGCGTTGCTGCAGGAACTCTTGATCGTCGTCGTTCATCCCACCCGAGTCCCGTGACACCTCGCGGCCACCATAGCAAAATGGCGGTGACAGTTGTACGCCTCGGCTTGCCGCCTGGGCCTCGACTTGGCCCTAGATGACGGAAACGAGGCGAAACATGGAATTCCCCACGAAAAGCGAGTTCTGGGACTACACCCTGGCCATCTATGGCAAGCAGGGTTTCTCGCCCGCCGTCATCGCGTTGCAGGACAAGCTTAAGTTGGACGTGGACATCCTGATCTTCTGCTGTTGGACGGCGTCCACCGGGCGCGGCCCGCTGAATGCCGCCACCGTTGCCAAGGCGCGTGAGGTGGCCGACCCCTGGCAGGCTGAGGTGGTCAACGCGCTGCGCATCATCCGCCGCCGCATCAAGGAAGGTTTCAAGGGCACGCCCGAAGGTCTACCCGCCGGCCTGGGGAAAGATATCCTCGGCCGCGAGATCGATGCGGAGCGGATCGAGCAGATGATGCTGGAAGCCATCGCACCCGCCGTCACGAATGCAGGTAAATCTGCGGGGGATAAAGCCAAGGACGCCGCGGATAGCTTGGACGCCTATCTAAAGGCGTGCAATATCAAGGCCGATGACGCCGATCGCGGCCATTTGGCCACCGTGCTGGCCTCGGCGTTTCCCGAGGTGGACGCGGACAAGGCACGCACGCTTTTGTCATAGGGAAGGGGTTGATCGCCGCGTCGAGAGGCGTATCATTTTCGGACTTGGGGGAAACCGATCACTACACCGTGAGGAGGTTTTAACCGTGAGTTTGGACAGTCACATCGAGGCCCTTCGGGCGAAGCACGCCGAGCTTGAACGTTCCATCAACCAGCTCGAAACCCAACCGAAGCCGAACGACGACACCATTCACACGCTCAAGAAACAAAAACTCCGCGTCAAAGACGAGATCGCCAGGCTCGACGCCCGGCACTGACGCGACGCGGGGCCGGAACCCTCCGGCCCCGTCCACCGGCGAAGGCACCGCGCCGCCCGGCTGGCGGCACGGACGGTCCCCTGCAATCTGGTTTTGTCGAACGACGTGGCAGGTTTCGCATCGCCGTGCGCCTATCTCGAGTTCATAAAAAGCCCCTCACCCTGAGCCCGTCGAAGGGTGAGGTTCAAATGGCCTCACGCTTCGACAAGCTCAGCATGAGGGGCTTCTTTAACCCGCAATCTGTTTCGCGCGCTCGCGCAGAACGAATTTTTGGATTTTTCCGGTCGAAGTCTTGGGCAGTGGGCCGAACACCACGTTCTTCGGCGCCTTGAAGCGCGCCATGTTGTCGCGGCAGAAGGCGATGATCTCGGCCTCGGTCGCGCTCGCGCCTTCCTTCAGCGTCAAGAAGGCGCAGGGCGTCTCGCCCCATTTCTCGTCGGGCCGTGCGACCACGGCGGCCTCCAGCACAGCCGGATGGCGATACAGCGTCTGCTCGACCTCGATGGTCGAGATGTTCTCGCCGCCCGAGATGATGATGTCCTTCGAGCGGTCTTTCAGTTCGATATAGCCGTCGGGGTGCATGACGCCCAGATCGCCCGTGTGGAACCAGCCGCCCGCGAAAGCCTCGTCCGTGGCCTTCGGGTTCTTCAGATAGCCCTTCATCACGATGTTGCCGCGCATGAGCACCTCGCCCATGGTCTTGCCGTCGCGCGGGGTAGGCTCAAGCGTCTTCGGATCGGCGACCATCAGGCCTTCCATCACCGGATAGCGCACGCCCTGGCGCGACTTCAGCGCCGCGCGCTCGCCGGAGGGCAGCGCGTCCCATTCCGGATGCCAGGCGCACACGGTGGCGGGGCCATAGACTTCGGTCAGGCCATAGACATGGGTGACGCGGAAGCCCTGCGTCTCGATGGCCTCCAATACCGCGGGCGGCGGTGGCGAGGCGGCCGTCATCACCTCGACCCTGTGCGGCAATTCGCGCCGTTCGCCCGGCTTCGCGTTGATGATCGTGCCCAGCACGATGGGCGCGCCGCACATATGCGTGACGCCGTAATCTGCGATGGCGCCGTACATGCTGGCCGCATCCACGCGGCGCAGGCAGACATGCGTACCGGCCAGCGCCGTGATGGTCCACGGAAAGCACCAGCCGTTGCAGTGGAACATGGGCAGCGTCCACAGATAGACCGGATGCTGCGGCATCGACCAGACCAGGATGTTGCCGATGGCGTTCAGATACGCGCCGCGATGGTGATAGACGACGCCCTTGGGGTTGCCGGTCGTGCCCGAGGTGTAGTTGAGCGCGATGGCTTGCCATTCGTCGGCGGGCGGCCGCCACGCGAAATCGGCATCGCCTTCGGCCAGCAGCGTTTCGTAATCCAATTCGCCCAGGCGCTTGCCGCCCTGGGCCAAGGGATCGACGATGTCGATCACCAGCGGCGGATTCTTCATCTTGGCCAATGCAGGCTCGATGACGGGCGCGAACTCGGTATCGGTGATCAGGATCTTGGCTTCGCCGTGCTCCAGCGTGAAAGCGATGGTGGCCGCGTCCAGCCGCGTGTTCATCGCATTCAGCACGCCGCCCGACATGGGCACGCCGAAATGCGCCTCGAACAGTTCGGGCACGTTGGGCGCCATGACCGCCACCGTGTCCCCCAGGCCGATGCCGCGCTGGGACAGGGCCGAGGCCAGGCGCGTGCAGCGCTCGCGCGCCTCGGCCCAGGTGTGACGGCGTTTACCGTGAATCACCGCGATGCGGTTCGGATAGACGGCGGCCGATCGTTCCAGGAACCCCAGCGGCGACAGCGGCACATAGTTGGCCGCGTTCTTGTCCAGGTCGCGCTCGTAGGGATTGCTTGTCATCGGACTGTCACTTGTTTGGCGCCGCAGGGTCGGTGGGCTGGATCGTCATTCAGGAATCTGATGATATCTATATACGAATCAGGACAGCGGACAGAACCGGGGAAAATCATGGCAGACGAAGGCAAGTGCCCCTTCACGGGCGGAACGCGCGGGCACGGAAACCGCGAATGGTGGCCGAACCAGCTCGACCTGTCGGTCCTTCACCAGCATTCCCCGCTGTCCGATCCCATGGGCGAGTCGTTCGACTACGCCAAGGAGTTCAAGAGCCTCGATCTGAACGCCGTGATCAAGGACCTGCATGCCGTGATGACGGATTCGCAGGAGTGGTGGCCGGCCGACTTCGGCCACTATGGGCCATTTTTCATCCGCATGGCCTGGCACGCGGCGGGCACCTATCGCGTCGGCGACGGGCGCGGCGGCGCGGGCTCCGGCCAGCAGCGCTTCGCACCCCTCAACAGTTGGCCGGACAATGGCAACCTGGACAAGGCGCGCCGGCTTCTGTGGCCGATCAAGCAGAAATACGGCCGCAAGATTTCCTGGGCCGATCTGCTGATTCTGACCGGCAACGTCGCCCTCGAATCGATGGGCTTCAAGACCTTTGGTTACGGCGGCGGACGCAAGGATGCCTGGGAAGCCGATCAGGACATCTACTGGGGCCCGGAAGGCAAATGGCTGGCCGACGAGCGCTACAGCGGCGACCGCGATCTGCAAGGCCCGCTCGGCGCCGTGCAAATGGGCCTGATCTACGTGAACCCGGAGGGGCCGAACGGCAACCCGGATCCGCTGGCGGCGGCCCGGGACATCCGCGAGACCTTCGCGCGCATGGCGATGGACGATGAGGAGACCGTGGCGCTGATCGCCGGCGGCCACAGCTTCGGCAAGACCCACGGCGCGGGCGACGCGGCCCTGGTCGGGCCAGAGCCGGAGGCCGCCCCCATCGAGGAGCAGGGCTTCGGCTGGAAAAACAAATTCGGCACGGGCAAGGGGAAGGACGCGATCACCAGCGGCCTCGAGGTCATCTGGACCACGACGCCGACGAAGTGGAGCAACAACTTTTTCTCGAACCTGTTCGGCTTCGAGTGGGAACTGACCAAGAGCCCGGCGGGTGCGCATCAGTGGACGCCGAAGAATGGCGCGGGTGCTGGCACGGTGCCAGATGCACATGACAAGTCAAAGCGTCACGCGCCGTCCATGCTTACCACCGATCTGGCCCTGCGCGTCGACCCGGCCTACGAAAAGATCTCGCGGCGCTTCCACGAGAATACGGATCAGTTCGCCGAGGCGTTCGCGCGGGCCTGGTTCAAGCTGACGCACCGCGACATGGGCCCGATCGTGCGCTACCTCGGGCCGCTGGTGCCGAAGGAGCACCTGTCGTGGCAGGACCCGATCCCCGCGGCCGATCATCGGCCGATTGGCGATCAAGATATCGTCGCGCTGAAGGCCAAGATCCTGGCCTCCGGCCTGTC
>JAPLOM010000070.1 GCA_026400755.1 Alphaproteobacteria bacterium | reverse complement strand
CCAGCCAGCGCGTGTCGGAGGAGAAATGGTACCTCGGCACCGCCGACGCCGTGTACCAGAACATCGACATCATCGAGAGCTACGACCCGCGCTACATGGTCATCCTGGCGGGCGACCACATTTACAAGATGGACTACGAGCAGATGCTCCAGCAGCACGTGGAGCAGGGCGCCGACGTCACGGTGGGGTGCCTCGAGGTGCCGCTCGCCGACGCGAGGAGCTTTGGCGTCATGCACGTGGACGAGACGGACCGCATCGTCTCCTTCCTCGAGAAGCCGAAGAAGCCGCCGGCGATGCCCGGCAAGCCGGACACGGCGCTCGCCAGCATGGGGATCTACGTCTTCGAGACGAAGCGCCTCTTCGAGCTGCTCAACCGGGACGCGGCCGACCCGGCCTCGAGCCGCGACTTCGGCAAGGACATCATCCCGTGGCTCGTCAAGAACGGGAAGGCGGTGGCGCATCACTTTTCGCGCTCCTGCGTGCGCTCCTCCGCGGAGACGAAGCCCTACTGGCGCGACGTCGGCACGGTCGATGCCTACTGGGAGGCCAACATCGACCTCACCGACGTCGTCCCCGACCTCGACCTCTACGACAAGGACTGGCCGATCTGGACCTTCGGCGAGATCACGCCGCCGGCAAAGTTCGTCCACGACGAGGACGGCCGGCGCGGCCAGGCCATTTCCTCGCTCGTCTCGGGCGGCTGCATCGTCTCGGGCGCGTCGCTGCGCCGCTCGCTGCTCTTCACGGGTGTGCGCGTGAACTCCTTCAGCGTGATGGAGAACGCGGTGGTGCTCCCCTACGTCGAGATCGGCCGCAACGCGATGCTCAAGAACGTCGTCATCGACCGGGGCGTGCAGATCCCCGAGGGCCTCGTCGTCGGCGAGGACCCGGTGGCCGACGCGGCGCGCTTCCGCCGGACAGAAAAGGGCATCTGCCTCATTACCCAGGCGATGATCGACCGGCTGCCCGCATGAGCGACATCGCCGTCCTCTCGGTCGCGTCCGAGGTCTATCCCCTCGTCAAGACCGGAGGCCTCGCCGACGTCGCCGGGGCGCTGCCCGCCGCCCTGGCCGGCGAGGGCGTGGCCATGCGCACGCTTCTGCCCGGCTATCCCGCGGTGATGGCCGCGCTGGCCGGGGGCGAGGCCGTCCATGACTTCGCCGACCTGTTCGGCGGGTCCGCCCGGCTCGTCGCGGGCCGGGCGGCCGGGCTCGACACAGTTCTGGTCACGGGCGGCATTCATGCCGACGAATGGGGGCTTCAACCAGGCCAGATACCGGCTCAGCACCTGCTCATCGAGGCGTGCCGACGCCAGGGCAACGTGCCCAAGGCCGCCATGGCCGCCTTCACCTGGTGATCGGCTTTTAATTTGAACGGACGTTCCATTAAACCTAGAATGGGCCCATGGGACGCAAGCGGAAATTGGCGCCGGATGCCGCCCTGGACCGCGCCATGGGGCGCTTCTGGTCCCATGGGTATGGCGGGACGTCGATCGCCGATCTGGTGGATGCGTCCACCCTCAACCGGGGTAGTCTGTACGGCACGTTTGGGGACAAGGACGCGCTGTTCCATGCCTGCCTCGATCGCTATGCGGCCAATGCGGCCGGCGCGTGGTTGGAAGCCTTGGAGCGCCCGGACGCGGAGCTGGCCGAGGTCCGGCGTTTCTTCAAAAGCCTGGCCGCCTATGCTGCTGGCGATCCGGCCCGTCGTGGCTGCCTGATGGTCAACACGGCGGTCGAACTGGCCCCCCACCAGCCAAATGCGGAAGCGGCCACCGCCCAACACTTCAAACGCATGGAGACCGCTTTCCGGAACGTCCTGGAGCGATCCGCCGCCGGGCTGCGTCCCGGCGCCGATCCCGCCAGCTTGGCGCCCTATCTGGTCGCCGTGGCGTCCGGCCTTCTCGTTCTTGCTCGCGTCGGTATTGACCGCACCGCCGCCGAGCACATCATAGACGTCGCCTTATCCAGTCTAGCGGTCCGATAATTAATTTTAGATCGATCATTCTAATAAATCGCTGTTTATGGAATCGTAACAGCTTACACAGCGACTCTGAGTCGGCGCAGGTAAACAATTTTTGAATGATCGATCTAGATAAGGAAACACGCAGTATCAAAGCCGTTTTCTGCCCGGGGCTTGGTCCCTGACTCTTCCCGAATTGGTGAGGGGCGGGCGCTAACAGGCGGCAGCGGAACGAGCGTGTTCAGCGCCAGGTCGATGGTCCGTTTCGTGGACGCGCGGGGCACCCGATCCTATAATTTTTTGCATCGCACCCTTGGAGACCGTGATGGCGGAGTTCCCGAAGAAGACGCTCGACGATTGGACCGCGGCCGCGCGCGCCGAGCTGAAGGGTACCGATCCCGCCACCCTGGCGCGGGAGACGCCGGAAGGCATCACGGTAAAGCCGCTCTATACGGCAGCGGACCTTGAGGGCCTTGAGTATGTCGACGGCATGCCGGGCTTCGCGCCATTCCTGCGCGGCCCCCGCGCCACCATGTTCACCAACCGGCCCTGGACCATCCGCCAGTACGCTGGCTTCTCAACGGCCGAAGAAACCAACGCTTTCTATAAAGCGGGCCTCAAGGCCGGGCAGACCGGCCTGTCGGTGGCCTTCGATCTGGCCACCCACCGCGGCTACGACTCTGACCATCCGCGCGTCGTGGGCGACGTGGGCAAGGCCGGCGTCGCGATCGATTCCGTCGAGGACATGAAGATCCTCTTCGCGGACATTCCGCTGGAGAAGGTCAGCGTCTCGATGACCATGAACGGCGCGGTGTTGCCAGTCTTAGCCGGCTACATCGTGGCGGCCGAGGAGCAGGGCGTGCCCCAGGCCAAGCTGGCTGGCACGATCCAGAACGACATCCTCAAGGAGTTCATGGTTCGCAACACCTACATCTATCCGCCCGCGCCCAGCATGCGGATCGTGGCCGACATCATCGAGCACACGGCCAAGCACATGCCGAAGTTCAATTCGATCTCGATCTCCGGCTATCACATGCAGGAGGCCGGGGCGACGGCCGTGCAAGAGCTGGCCTTTACCTTGGCCGACGGTCTGGAATATGTGCGCGCGGCCCTCTCGCGCGATCTCAAGGTCGACGAGTTCGCGCCGCGCCTGTCGTTTTTCTTCGCCATCGGCATGAATTTCTTCATGGAGATCGCGAAGCTGCGCGCGGCGCGCGTGTTGTGGTCGCGGCTGATGGCGCCGTTCGAGCCGAAGAATGCGCAAAGCGCCATGCTGCGCACCCATTGCCAGACCTCGGGCGTCAGCCTGATGGAGCAGGACCCCTACAACAACATCGTGCGCACGACGGTCGAGGCGTTGGCGGCCGTGCTGGGCGGAACCCAATCGCTTCACACCAATTCCTTCGACGAGGCGCTGGCTCTGCCCACGCCCTTCTCCGCGCGCATTGCGCGCAATACGCAGTTGATTCTGGCGGAGGAGACCAGTGTGACCCACGTGGTCGACCCCTTGGCCGGCAGCTACTACGTCGAACATCTGACTCACAGCATGATCGCGGCGGCGCAAGTGCTGATCGACGAGGTCGAGGCCATGGGCGGTATGACCAAGGCTGTCGAGGCCGGCATGCCCAAGCTGCGCATCGAGGAATCGGCGGCCCGGCGCCAGGCGCGCGTCGACCGGGGCGAGGACGTCATCGTCGGCGTGAACAAGTATCCGCCCGGCACGAAGGAAGAAGTGCCCATCCTCGATATCGACAACACCAAGGTGCGCGAATCCCAGATCACGCGCCTGAAGACCGTCCGGAACACGCGCGACAAGGAGCGCTGCAATGCCGCGCTGGAAGCGTTGTCCAAGGCGGCCGAGAGCGGCAAGGGCAATCTCCTGACCTTGTCGATCGATGCCATGCGCGCACGCGCGACTGTGGGCGAGGTGTCGGACGCGTTGGAGAAAATCTATAGCCGCCATCGCGCGGTGATCCGCAGCGTATCGGGCGTCTATGGCGCGGCTTATGCCGACGACGGCGGTTTCAAGCGCATCCAGGAGGAGGTCGCGGGCTTCGCCGCCGACGAGGGCCGCCGGCCGCGCATGCTGGTGCTCAAGCTGGGTCAGGACGGCCACGACCGCGGCGCCAAGGTGATCGCCACGGCCTTTGCCGATCTGGGCTTCGACGTCGACGTGGGCCCCTTGTTCCAGACGCCGGACGAGGGCGCACGGCAAGCGATCGAGAACGACGTCCACGTGGTGGGCGTCTCGAGCCAGGCGGCCGGTCACAAGACGTTGGTGCCCCAATTGATCCAAGCCCTGCGCGCCTCGGGTGGCGACGACATCATCGTCGTCTGCGGCGGCGTGATCCCGCCCCAGGACTACGAGTTCCTGATGAAGTCGGGCGTCCACGCCATCTACGGGCCCGGCACCAACATCCCCCAGGCCGCCAGCGAGGTGCTGCAACTCATCCGCCGTCATCGCAAGGCGGCGTGAGCCTCACCTGACTCGCGCGCCCGCGCGACCTATATAAACGTCATGCCTTCGCGGTGGCCCGCCGCCGTTCTTGATTTCTGGCCGAAAGACACGCGATGACCGACCGCCCGTCCGCGCACCTGCGCGCGGATTCCTCGATCACCATCGACCTGTTGCCGCACCTTTGGCCGAAAGGCTCGATGGAGTTGAAGGTGCGCGTCGTGGCCGCGATCCTGTTCCTGGTCGCGGCCAAGGTCGCCAACGTTTATG
>JAPLOM010000019.1 GCA_026400755.1 Alphaproteobacteria bacterium | reverse complement strand
AATGGGAACCCCTTAACAAAGAGGAGGCAGATAAAGCCATGACCGCATTCTTGAAAATGCTGGATCAGAGGATCTATGGGACATCCGGCAAAAGGTTCGGTCGCTATCTGCGCTCCGCCGACGTCATGGAAGGTGGCAGACGTCACCTAGAACGGGCGCATCGACACCTTTTACTAGAGGTGCCTTCCGATCGAATGAACTTTGATCGCTTCTCAGATCGTATCCGAGACACATGGCCGAAAATTCGGTGGGGACATCGAGAAATCGATATCCAGCGATGCGTGAGCATCGACGCCGTCACAACATACATGCTGAAAAAGGGACTTACCTCTCTCCGTTTGAGGACCACCCGCTTCTAGCCTACGTCGCGTAGATGTCCGTCAGTGACCACGCGGGCCCGCCCCAACTTGACGCCATGCAGGCGTCTTGACGGTCGAACTGTATCTTCGTTGTCAGAGCTCAGCTCCGCTTTCATATATCAAAGGAATATATGCGCTGGAGAAACGTATACGGCTAAATACTAAACGTTAGCTTTGCTGCGGTCATCGACCCCGAATTTCCGATGAATTGCTCTTAGAGAAGGACCATCACCAGTGAGTCCAGCCATTTATAAGTCCCTCAAAAATCGAATGATCAACGTCAGACTGAAGCCTGAGTTGGTTGAGCAACTACGTCAAATAGCGGGAGAACAGCAGATAAGCGTTAGCGCCTTTGCTCGTCAATCAATCCTAAAAAACATCCGTCACTATATTCGACACGAGCGTCACGCGTTTACCGGTTCAACCAGTTCCCCTGAAATCACTGAATCGTCCGTGTGACACGCATATTAAAACGCACTGAGCTCGCCGCCACAATATTTCGAGTAAACCAGTTCCCAGCCGCGTTTACCCATAAGGTCGATTTCGTGAAAGGTCACGTGGGTATCCTGACTTCGGATTTATCTCCTTTTCTTGTTCTGTAAATTCTACAGCTTGCTCCACGGCAGCCATGACCTCTCGCCGAGAGAGGCTGCCTCCTGCACGACTTAGTGTTTGAAGCGCTATCTTGAATCTTGCAGCAGCGCGTTGGGCTGCGGTCACCGCCATCTCCACAATCGGAACTATTTAAGATGAAGTCAGAAACACGCATTTTTGAGTATCCGTGTGTGCCGCTTAGGGTAATCCTCGAGTGAAAACGCAGGTCATTGCACCTATGCAAAGCTATTGTTCCGTTGTCTATTTTCAAAGCTTAGCGAGATTATGTTTTGCGCGATCAGACAACAGCGATAGCGTCAATCGAAGATCCATTCGTGGACTGCTTACCGACGGAACTGAGAGCGCTGCGATCAGAACTTTCAGAATTTCCGGGCGGTCCGACTGAGACATACTGAACAACATGGCCATGCTGTCGCAGAGCACCCAATCATTTTTCGATGAGAACAGGAATTTCGTTCTCGCTTTCGCCTCTTTATGTCCGAACCGCACTTCCCGATATAGCTTTCCAGCTTTGCGTATTTTTTCGTTCGGATGGAAAACTAAAGTGTGAAGAAAAGAGCGCGCATAGCTGCCCGTGCTCTGCATTAGCAGCGCGGACAGTGCTATCTGTAGGTTTGTATTATTTGAGTTTCGAAATTTTTCGCGACATTGATTTAAGAACTGGACCTTCAGCATACCTCGCGAAAGCAATGTTGCGGCGCTAGCGCGCACATATGGGTGAAGGTTGTCGTTGAGAACTACCTCCTCACAATGGGAGATAACATAAGGGGGAATTTTTGAGAGATAGCGAAAATACCAAAGAATCTCAGCCCATTGATGTGGAAAAATATTCAAATCTGATTTTATAAATTCAAACAATGGGGCAACGTACTTTTGCAATCCAGGTTTTTCCTTCGACACAGATATGAGTCGGCGCGTTAACCTATGATCGGGATTACGCTTTGCCTCTCGTACAATAAATTTAACGAAGTAGTGATCTCCGAGCTTGTGATGCGCGGTCAGCCATCTCCTAAAAACGCGAAGATTTAATCCCTTAAGAGGTTTTGTTTCACCGATTAACTTTGTGGCACCCGCAGCTTTCGGTTTTAGCTTTGCGATTACGTTCAGCTTTGCCTTTAACGACAGCTTTTTGGCTGGTGTAAGGGGGCCTTTTGCCGCGCCTATTTCATCGATGATCGCGTTCACCGCATCTAGCCGAGAATCAATCAACTTTGCGTCGATTTCTTTGCCGGAAAGAATTTCCGATTTAGCGGCCTGCGTATTTAGATGTAGGGAGCGCACTTTTTGGTCGATTAGCAGGAGGCCTTTTCTCGCTACAGCGTATTCCTTTGTGAATAGACGAATATCGTCCATATAGCGGAAATATATTGCCTCATGGGTTTTGCAAAATTCTTCTAGTGCAGCATCAAGCGGAAGCAGAAAGATATTCCCTAAGAAACTTGATATCTGAGTTCCTTGTGGAATTCCTCTATGCAAATTTCGTCCCTGATCCGTTTGCGTAGTCCACCCTTCTAGAATTTGAATTATGAAATTAATGGCGATCTGATCGTCCTTGAAAACTCCCAGAAGAACGTCTCTTAGGAGAGGTAGCTGAATATTTTCAAAATAAGCTGCAATATCCGTTACGACCAAAAACTTATATTTGCCCGTTTGAAATGCTTCTCGCGACCGCTCATCGAATTCGGGCCAAGCGGCGTACCACGGATCAAATGGATCTAGGTATCTGGTAATTGTTTTCGACTTGAGATACGGGATGTCTAGAACATCTGATTCCTTGAATAGCGATGTGGCGGTGGGATTCTTTTTTATCCGATAGCTATAGACCGCGTCGGGTAGTTCTTTGTCCGCGATGGGCGCCATAAGACGGACCAGAGCCTGCAGCACCACGCGGTCCTCGATTTCAGGAACGGAGCCAGGTCGTACCGCCAATGTACTTTTTGGAATGTCGATAAGTGTTAGAGGTTGTGGGCGATATGATTGGGTAGCTAAGCGTTTTGCTAACTCGGCGATGTTCTGCTCGAACGCTATGCTGAAGACGTCCGTATACAATGGACAGTCCATAAAGTTCTGCTTCGCGTCTTGGCGCGCCAAGCTCCATCCCATTTGAAGCGCAGCGGGAGTTTGGAGTTGTGTCCAGAGAGAGTTTTTTGCCACTGCAGCTGCCCCCCGGCATAGCTAACAATCGCGACTTATCCGTCGTTATCACGCCAAACGAATAATTTGGAACGTACACCGAGCAGTCGGGCGACTTCTCAGCGAGACACGCTTCCGAGCGCGTCGACGATACTCAATAAAGCGCCTGCAAGGCAGTCCAAATCACCTACCAATTTCATGCGCGGTAAGCGGGAGCATCCTTGTTCAATACTCTCCAATGGGCAATAAACGAGTATAACAGAGTATAACACGAATATTTTCGGTATATGTAATATAACTCATTGATAATAATAGGTAATATAAAGTTACTTAGTTCGTTCCTACGTTTAGGAATCCTGCGCTCTATCCAGCTGAGCTACGGGGACGCAGCGCCCCTTATATATCAGCGGCGGGCAGCGCAGAAAGGCGTCAGCCCGCGCGCCCGACGGCGCACAGCTCGTAGGGCATCCAGCCGATCGTGGACGTGACCACCCGGCAGTCGCTCCAGTCGACCACGAGGCCATAAGCCGCCGCGCTGGCTTCCGGGGAACGCCGGTCGGTCGGAATGGTCAGCACGTAGATCGGCCCCCGGTGGGACGCGATGGCATCGCGCATCAGCGTGTTGAAACCCACCTCGGGCTCGCGCGGCGTGGTAAAGCCGCCGTCGACGCGCAAGAAACGTGTCTCGGGCGGAAAGCCAGGCACGAGGAATCCGAACGGCTCGTGTCCGGCCAGCAGCACGATGGTGTCAGCCGGCCGGTCGAGCGGCGGCTTCACTTCCGTGCGCACCCACTTGTCGGCCCAGGCCACGCGGCCCCAGTCGACCGGCCGCGCCGTCGCGACCACCAGAAGGATGACCACGCCCGCGCCCACCGCGCGCCAGCGATTGCCGCCGGGAAACTGCGAAAAGCAGGCCAAGATAACCAGCGGCGCCAGCATCTCGAGGGCGAGCGCGTAACGGTAGATACCGAACAGGACGACCCAGACCACATAGGTCGCCGCCACGAAGACCAGAAGAATGCGCGCAGGTATGGGCCATACAAGCGGCGCCGCGGCCCGTTGCGTCAACGTCGCGAGCGCGGCCAGCGGCACCAAGACAAAGCACGCCAGGATGCGATGGTCGTGGAAGGCGGCGTCGCTGGTGATGGACGGATCGAGCGTGTAGGTGACCGGAAAGAACAGTCGCGCCCAAAAACTTTCGGGCAGATAGAAGACTTTCTTGTAATCCGAGATCAGCGCCATCGGCGAGCCGAAGACGTCGTTGTAGAAGGGGAACATCGGGTTGCCCAACGTGCTCCACAGATGCCACATCCACCAACCGCCGCTGACCGCCACGCCCGCGACGGCGCCCAAGGTGAAAGCGGCGGCCAGCGCAAAGCGCCGGGGCCAGAACGCGGGTACGACAAGCAACGCCGCGCCCACGCCCACGCCATAGATCGCCGACGGCTGTTTGAAGCCAGCGGCAAGGCCGCACAGCGCGCCGACCAACAGTGCCAGCGCGCAAGCATGCCGGGCCGGCGCGGCACCGAAGCTTCGGTATCGCCCCGTCACGAGGCACAGAGCCGCGAGCGGACCCAGCGTCACCACGTTGTCGTAGAAGGTGGTGCCGACCAGCGAGAGGGTGATCGCACCCGCGAGCCCCAGCACCGCGAAGCCCGCCGCGATGCCCACGCGCCGCAACGGATCGGCAGCGGCGATCAGCGCATATCCGATGCCGAACAGCGGCAAGGCGTTGAGCCCCTGCACGGCGCCGAGCAGAAAACCCACCAGCCGCGCGGGCCACGCCTCGGCCGCGAGGAAGAACGGCACGTCGAGCAGCGGGTTGAAGAAGGTCGGCACCGAGGCCACCAGAAGATCGTGGCCTTCCCGCCCGCCGAGGAACGCGTAGGCGTTGTAGTAATGGTAGTTGCGCAAGTCCCAGTTCGCGTCCATCGCGAACACGAGCGCAAGCAGGCCGTAGGCGGGCGGCATAAGAAGAAAGAACGCCCAACGGGCGCGGCGGGCGGCTTGCACGTGGCTCGGCGAAGCGCCGCCGCTCACGATGCTGAGGGCTCGAGAACTTCCAGGCGCGGCTCGCGCGCCCGAAACCAATAGACCATCGGCACCAACACCAGGGCGTAGGCGAATTCCAGCCAGATCGCGTCCAAGGCGGCCAAAACGCTGGCTTCCGTTTGATTCACGCCCTGTAAAATCATGGCTGCCTCCCGAGTGGCGATGAAGCCATTGAGCAGTGCCACCCCGAGCGCGGGCCCAAGTTGCCAGCCCAACACATAGAGGCTCGACGCCACATCCGAGAGACGCTTCGGAACATTCTGGAAGGCAAGCACCGCGAGCGAAGTGCCCGCCAAACCGTAGCCCACGCTGGTCACGATGTTCGGCCACAGAGCATCGATCATATCCAGGCCAGGCGCATAACTGGTGTAGCCGAAGCGTCCCCAGACCAGCACCAGCATGGCCGCGAGCAGCGCACGCCGTGCGCCAATGTGGGCAACCAGCCAACCACCGCCCAGAACACCGACCAGCCAGGCCACGCCACCCAACGCGCCCCGAACTCCGATGAAAAACCCACTGAGGTTAAGCACCGTGGCCAACTCGGCGGTTTCGATTTGCCCCGTGCAGGTGGCCGCCACGCCGAACGCGATCAGGGTCGCCAACGCCAGATTCCGGTCGCGCAGCAAGTTCAAATTGACGAATCGCCCGCGCGCGCGGCGATAGCGCAGGGCGAACACGACGAAGCCCGCCACGCCGACGAAGGCGAGTACGTAGGTCAGGGGCGAAGCGGTCCAACCCAGCCCTGGCCCAAGATTGAGAAAAGCGCCAAGACCCAAGATACCGGTGCCGAACGCGGCCAGTTCGAGCCAGTCGATCGGATCGGATATGTCCTGATGGGACGGCGCGAACCGGCGCACCAGCAAGAGAGACGCGATACCGAGCAGCAGCGCGGGCGCGTACATGACGCGCCAGGATATCAACTCGGCCAGCACCGAAACCGACCATGACGCCGACCGTGGAGCCCGCGCCCCACAGAGCCATACCGAGTGCGCGGTGGTCGCCGGGATAGACCGCAATGATGAGGGTCTGGGTCGCGGGCTGCACGGGCGCCACGAACATGCCCAGCACAAAAACCGCGCCGATGAGGACAGGCATGGTGGGCGCAGCGGACGCAGCCACGGCGGCGGCCAGGATGCCGGCGATGCTCAACGTCAGCACCAGGCGGTGGCCCATCCGGCGCACCAGAAAGCCCGTCATGGGTGTGACGCAGACGATGGCGATCAGATAGGCGTCGGTGACCCACAGCACGCGACTGGTGCCGTGCGGAAAGGACGCGGCGATATACTTCAGCGCCGAAGTGGTGGCGTAAAAATAGAATGGCGCGAAGGTGTTGAGCGTGATGACGAGCGCGAGCAACCAATGCCGTTCATGGACGCCGCCCGCGTCGGACCAATGGAGCTGGTCGGAGGTCTCGCTGGCGCCGGCGCTCATGACCGGAGTGTGGCACCGCCTCGCTTGACTAGGCAACGTCCCAGAAACGCTGCGGCCGCCCACCGGGCGGCCGCGTCGCGTCGTCAGACGTAGAATTCCTGTAATGGCGGAATGCCGTTGAAGTTGGCCGCCGCATACACCGTGGTGTAGGCGCCGGTCGACAGGATATGCACCCTATCGCCCGCCTTGAGGGCGGCCGGAAGCTGGCAGACGTTCTTTTCGTAAAGCACGTCGCAGCTGTCGCAGGTCGGCCCGGCCACCACGCTCGGCACGGTGGCCGCGCCGTTGTACTTGGTGACGAAGCGGTAGCGGATGGCTTCGTCGATCGTCTCGGCCAGGCCGCCGAACTTGCCGATGTCGAGGTAGATCCAGCGCTGGTTGCCGCGTTGGGCGGTCAGCACAACCTCGGACACGGTGGTGCCCGCGTCGGCCACCATGTAGCGGCCGGGCTCGACGATAATCTGCTTGAGCCCGCCGTCCAGGTCGGCCTCGGCCAGCGCCGCCTTGATCACCGCCGCATAGTTGCCAACGGCGGGGATCGCACGGTCGTAGTGCGCCGGCAAGCCACCACCCAGGTTGAGCATCTGCAGATGCACGCCCTTGGCCCGCAAGGCACCCATCACCCCGGCCGCCGTCGCGATGGCGGGGTTGAAGGACAGCGGGTTGGTCTGCTGAGAACCCACATGGAACGACAACCCATAGGGCACCAGGCCCCGGTCGCGCGCCATCAGCATAAGGTCGGTCGCGATCTCCGGCTCGCAGCCGAATTTGCGCGACAACGGCCAATCGGCGCCCGTGTTGTCGACGACGATGCGGCAGAAGACGCGCGCGCCCGGCGTCAGGCGGACGAGCTTCTCCAGCTCCTCCTCGCAGTCGAAGGCGAACAGGTCGATGCCCAGATCCCAGACGGTGCGGATATCCGCATCCTTCTTGATCGTGTTGCCGTAGGAGATGCGCGAGGGCGCCACGCCCAGGTCGAGCACGTCCCGCACCTCGCGCGGGCTGGCGCAGTCGAAGCACGAACCCAAGGCGGCCAACAGCGACAGGATCGGCCGTGCCGGATTCGCCTTCACCGCATAATAGATGTCGGCGAACGGCATCTCCGCGGCCAGGGTCTGGTAGCGCTTCTTCACCTCGTCCAGGTCCAGGACCAGGAACGGCGGCTCAAGGTCGGGGTTTCGCGCGAGAAAGTCCCGCACGCGCTCCGTCATCATCTCTTCTGGTTCCCCCATCGGGAGATGCGCGGGAAGCCGCCGCGCCGGCAAAAGCTGCTCCCGACGGGGCCGCGTCACGCGGCGCGCCTTCGGGCGTTCGGTCACTCGCTCGTTCTGAAGGGAAACGGACGCACCGGCCGCGCTCTTGCGCGGAAGCCGGCCGGTCAACTCGTGAGTCCCCCGGACACGGCGTCACAATCCGGCTTCGCGATGAAGCCGGCGGAAACGCCGTCGAGGCTCAAAACAATCCGGTTTCCGTTGCGGGTCGCACTTGGAGCAGCTTGGCCAAGCGCACGAACCGCATCAAACGGAGCCGGGTTGAAGCGGATCATCATGACCTGCAACTCCCATCTCTCATTCGACGCTGTCTGCACACCTTTCCTGCTCGCGCCGTCGCCACCTTATGCCGTTGCGTCAAAAACGGCTGGGGCACTACCCGCGACGGTCAACACAGTGGCGCGGAATGTATGGGTGGGGGGGGTGCGATTCAAGAAAAACGAGGACCTTCGGGAAAATTTTTTCGGTGTGTGACAGTCGCCTGGGTGGCGGCGAAACCGTTGAACGGCGCGCGGCGGCGACCGAAGATGCCCGTTCACCCAGCGGAGAGACGCGTGGCCGACCCAATTCCCTTCGTGCGCGAGATCGCCTTCGAATACGGGCGAACCGACACGCTGACGCCCCTGATCCGCCGCGTCGTGGCCAAGAATCCCGGCGCTTTCACCTTCCACGGCACGGGCACCTACATCGTCGGGCGCGGCGAGGTGGCGGTGATCGACCCCGGCCCGGCCTTGGACACCCATGTCCAGGCGCTTCTGGCGGCGGTCGAAGGCGAGCGCGTCAGCCACATCCTGATCACCCACACCCACCTGGACCATTCGCCCGCCGCGCGGGCGCTCAAGGCCGCCACGGGTGCCTTGACCTACGGTTTTGGTCCCCATGGCAGCGGGGGCGATTCGCCGGTCGAGGAAGGCGGGGACATGGAATTCGTGCCCAATGTCGTGGTGAAGGACGGCGACGCCATCCGCGGCAAGGGCTGGACCATGGAGGCCATCCACACACCCGGCCACACCTCGAACCACCTGTGTTTCGCGCTGAAGGAGGAGAACGCGCTCTTCTCAGGCGACCATGTCATGGGCTGGTCGACCACGGTGGTCTCGCCTCCCGATGGCGACATGCGCGCCTACATGGCGTCGCTGGACAAGCTTCTAACGCGCGACGAGGCCGTGTTCTGGCCCACGCACGGCCCGGCGATCCACGAGCCCAAGCGCTTCGTCCGGGCGCTGGCCGCCCACCGGCGTCAACGCGAAACCCAGATCGCGGACTGCGTGCGCACCGGCCTGGCCACGATTCCGGAGATGGTGGAGCGCATGTACGCAGGCGTGCCCCGCAACCTGCACGGCGCCGCCGCGCACACCGTTCTGGCGCACATCATCCATATGGTGGAGACGGGCCGGCTGAAGACCGACGGCCTGCCCAGCCGGACGGGACGCTACCGTCTGCCCATCCGGGGCTAGGCCGCGCCGTTCGCGTCCAGCATCCGCTGCACCGCCGGGCGTTCGCGCACCGCGGCCAGTGTCCGCGCGACATTCTGATACGACTCGAGCGGCCGGTGATGTGGCTGGTGCCAGATCGAGAAGGTCAGCATGTACAGATCGCAGATGGTGATGGCCTTGCCCAAGAGGTACGGGCCGGGGTTGAGCTGCCCTTCCAGGACGCGCCAGGCCTGATCGACCAGTTCGGCGGCCTTGGTCTGAACGCCGGGAATACCGTTCGCGTCGGAAGTGAAGCGCTCGGGATAGAAATGCATCAGGTAGGCCGGCTGAAGCTGCTCGGCCATGAAAAACAGCCACTGGTGGCAATGGGCGCGCTCGATGGTGCCGAGCGGCGGCAGAAGCTTGGCTTCGGGGTGCTGGTCGCCGAGGTAAAGAAGACAGGCCGCCGACTGGAAGATGACGCGCCGCTCCTTGCCCTTGTCGTGCACCAGGATCGGCACCTTGCCCTGCGGGTTGAGCGCCAGGTGCTCGTCGGTGCGCGGCTTGGAGAGATCGACCGCGATCAGCTCGTATTTCGCGCCGATCTCTTCGAGCGCGGCATGAGTGCTCATCGCCGCCGAGCGGGTCGTTTGATAGAGCTGATACATGGCTGTTCCTCAGGCGGTTAATTGCCGCGGATGACCCGCGTGCGTCCGCGATAGCAGTATAACGGCACCGATTCGGCTTTGACCCGTTCCGGGTGCAACAGCGCCCGTTGCACCTGCCGCACCACGGCCTCGGTCACATCGGCCAGCGGCAGGGCGATGGCTTCCTCGATACTGACCCACTGGATTTCTTCCAGTTCGCCGCTGCCGCCCAACTTGCCCTCGGCCTTGTCCGCGTCGGCGATGAAGAAGCGCGCATCGAAGCGCTTGGGCGAATAGGTCGGCGTGATCGCGCGCATGATCAGCTCCAGCTCGTCGAGCGCCGGCGCCAGGCCGCGGTCGAGAAATCCGATCCATTCCTTTGGCACGTCCTTGGGCACCGGCACCGGCTTGCCGAGCAAGAGGCCCACTTCCTCGAAGGTCTCGCGGATCGCGGCCACGGCCAGGGCCCGCGCGCGGCTGGGCGATGGGGTGCATTGGGCCAGGCGCTGCGCCACGTCCTCGCGCAGGGGCGTCGCCGGCTTTACGCGCGAATCGCCGGGGTCCACGCGGCCGCCGGGGAAAACCCAGCGCTGGGGCATGAAGCTATGGCCTGCGTGGCGGCGCCCGACGAGGATCTCGGTTCGCTTGCCGCGATGACGGTAGAGAATGAGACTCGCGGCGTCCCTGGGGCGAACCGGCTTGGCGGCCATGGAAGGTCCGGAAATGGCTAAAGACGGGGCCAAGCTAAGGGGCAGCCGCGCGGCTTGTCCAGGGGCGCGGAGCGTTTGGCGCTATGCGCTTTCTAGGCAGGCGCGAAGGTCAGGAAGACGCCGCAAGTTTCCTTCGGGTCGACCTGGATGCGGTCACCGTTCCGGGCATGGGCCACGCCCTTTCCCTTCAGCGCCGTCTCGGCCTGGTCGAGCGACGACGTCGCGACAGTGATGCCGACCACGGCGGGCGCCTTGGGCGCGTCCGCACGGGGCAGCGCAGTGGAATCGACCAGGATGCAGCGCCCTCGCGGCAGGGTGAACGTGCGCGTGCCGCCATTGCCCGCGCCGAGCACGCCAAGCTGCCGCTCGAACCGCCGCGCGGCTTCGGCCAAATCGGCGACGTGGATGACCACTTCGTCCAGCGCCACCGCGCCGTTGGCGTGCTTCAGAAGCTGGGGCTGCCAGATCGCGTCCCGCGTCAGGTGCTTCAGGTGAAAGATGACGCCCTCGGGCACATCCGACGCCGCGACCGGCACCCGGTCGAACTTGGCCATGCGCGGCCCTTGCGGCGTGTCGACCATGCGCTCCAGATAGACCGTGCCGCGCGCGCCGAACCCGGCTTCCTTGAGCGCCGCGTTGGTGGCGCCGGGATCGTCGCACCCGAAGGCTACGATATGGATGCCTTCGCGCGCGGCGATGCGCGCGGCCATATCGCCCGAAGGCAGTTTGGGATCGATGATCGCGATCAGTTCGATATAGCCCGCCTTCAGCATGGCGCAGCGGTTGCCGGTCGCGCGCTGGACCGTCGGCCCGCCGGGCTCGACCGCGCCCGCGTGGCGCGCGAAGGGCCGCTCGTAGGCGCGCGCGGCGGCGTCGAGATCGCGCGCGCCCACACCCACATGGTCGAGATCGGTGGTCCGGACAGCCATGGTGGTTCCCCCCTCGGTGATTTCAAGTAACCGCGCCGCGCGCCGCGATCGGCCAGACGGCTTCGACGCGGTTGCCGCGCACACAGACGTACCAGTCGTAGAGATTGACGGTCGGATCGCAGTGGCCGGGAATAAGGCGCAGCTTGTCGCCGAGCTTGATCCCGCGCGCGGAGGCGCCGAGCTGAAGCTTGCCGTGTTCGTCCGAGGCCGAGACATATTCGGCGTCCACGCCGTCGGCCAAAGTCGGCAGACCCGAATCGATCGACAGCGCCTTCATGCCGGCATCGGTCACCGCGCGGTCTGGCGCCGAGCGGCTCATCACCGTCGCCAGCACGAATAGGCTGTGGCGGAAATCGTCGAAGGGCCGGTTGCCCTCGCCCTGATTCCGCGCGTAGTCGGCATCCATGAAGATGTAGGAGCCGGGCTGGATCTCGTTATAGACGCCGCTCGAAGCCTCCAGCCGGTACGTGCCCGTGCCCGCGCCGGTGACGATGGGGCACGGAATGCCGGCCTTCTCGATCAACGCCTTGGCCTGGCCGGATTTGGCCGAGGCGTCCGCGATCGCCGCCTTGCGCTCCGCCGGGATGCGCAGATGCTGCGCCGAGCCATGATAGGCCTGCAGCCCCTTGAAGATCAGCGACGGTTTCGCGGCCGCGCGCTGAGCCAGGGTAACCGCGGCCTGGTCGGGCGCGACGCCGCAACGCGCGGCGCCCACGTCGATCTCCACATAAAGGTCGAGTTTCACCCCGGCCTCCGCCGCCGCAGCGGCCACATCGTCCAGATTGCCCGCGTCGTCCACGCAGACGCCGATATGAGCGCGGCGCGCCAACGCGGCGAGCCGCTGGAGCTTGGGACGGCCGACCACTTCGTTGGTGACCAGTACGTCCGACACACCACCATAGACCAGCGCCTCGGCCTCGCTGACCTTCTGGCAACACATGCCGACGGCGCCCAGCGCCATCTGCTGCAAGCCGATGACCGCGCATTTGTGCGTCTTGGCATGGGGGCGGATGCGCACGCCCGTCATCTCGCGCGCCATGCGCTGAAGATTGGCTTCGAACGCATCGAGATCGACCAGGAGGGCGGGCGTATCCACCTCGTCCACGGTCATGCCCGGGCGGGCCGGCGGGGGTGTCGTCATGGCGGAAAGTCTAGCGAAGGGGCGTGGGCCGGGCTACGGCTCCCGTCGCGCCCGTGTACACTGGCCCAACGCAGTCCAGGGAGAGGGGCATGGACTATACCCAGATCACCTACGAGCGCGACGAGACGGACAAGTTCGTCACCGTCACGATGAACCGGCCGGAAAAGCTGAACGCGCTGGGCGACACGATGCTGAACGAGCTGGACGATGCGGTGAAACGCGCCAGCGACGACAAGGATGTGAACGCCCTGATCCTGACCGGCACGGGCCGCGCCTTTTCCACCGGCTTCGACCTGCAGAGCGACAATTTCGAGATGGGCATCGAGGCCTGGCGCGAGAACGTGCTGGCCAACATGCGGCGCTTCTACGCGCTGTGGTCAGCGCCCATCGCCACCATCGCGGCCGTGAACGGCTATGCGCTGGCGGGCGGTATGGAGCTGATGATGTGCTGCGATCTGGCCGTGGCGGCCGAGGACGCCAAGATCGGCGAGCCGGAAATCCGCCACGCCTCGGCGCCGCCCACGCTGATGATGCCGTGGACCGCGCCGATCCGGCACGTGCGCTATCTGATGTTCACGGGCGACACGATCTCGGGCGAGGAAGCCGCGCAGATGCACCTGGTCAACAAGGCGGTGCCCGCCAGTCAGGTGATGACCGCGGCGCGGCATCTGGCGCGGAAAGTGGCGCGCATCCCGGTGCCCGGCATCAAGTTCAACAAGCTGGCCATCAACAACGCCCAGCTTGCCTCGGGCATGTACAACGCCTGGCTCTACAACGCCGAGACGACGGCCCAGCTCCATTCCACGCCGGAAGGCGCGGATTGGTTCCGCCTTCTGTTCGAGAAGGGCCTTAAGGAATTCCTGACCAAGCGCGAAACGCCGTTCGAGGATCTGGACCGGGGCTAGCGCGCCGGGCGGTTTCGCAGGAACTGGATCGTCGCCACCGCGCCGATCACCATGGCCGCGCCCAGGATCTTCTGGGGCGAGAGCGATTCGCCGAGCAGAAGCCCCGCGAACGAGACCGTGAAGACCGATTCCATGGCCTGCGCCATGGACGTGCGCACGGGGCCGATCAGGGTCAGGGCCTTGAGTGCCAAGAAGACACCGACGCCGTTGAAGGCCGCCATGCCGCCCAAGGCCGCGGCCCCTTCCAGCGTCTGGGGAAACTGAAGTTGCCCCAACAGCGCGAACAGCGGCAGGGCGACCGCCAGCCCGGCCACCTGCATGTGGATGAGAAGACGGATCACATCCGCCGTGCGCAGAAACCGGCTGGAGGCGATCAGCCGCGTGGCGACCCCGACCGCCGAGAGCGCGGCGAGCAGGACCCCCAGTGGATGAATCTTGCTGGGGTCGACGCCGAGTGCCAGCGCGAGACCGGCCAGCGCCACGGCCATGGCCATCACGCGCGCGGCGGTCAGCCCCTCGCCGAACAGGACGCGCATGGCCAGCAGCACCAGCAGCGGATAGGTGTACTCGATCAGGATGGCCAGGCTGATCGGCACGTAACGGAAGGACGTGAAGATCACGAGCGTCTGGAACGCGGTCAGGATGCCGAGCGCGAAGGCCACATAGCGCTGGCGCGGCGGCAGGACGATGGGTCGCTTGGCTGCGACCGCGAAGCCGAAAAACACCGGCAGAATGATGGAAAGGCGGACAACCACGATGGCGGCGGCGCTGCCGCCCGCCGCATAGACCGTGGGTGACAGAAGCGTACCCATGGAGAAGCAGAACGCCGCGACGACGCCGCAGGCCAAGCCCAGCCAGCGCCATCCCGCCGGCACGATCTTCGCCGCTTCAGCCGCCCCCATGCGGGCACGCTAGCAAGCTTGGGACGCCACGCCTAGCGCTTGCCAGTGGCGCGGCGGCAGCCTCACTATTCGCGCAAGGACGTCGGGAGGGGCGCATGGCGAAAACGCTGATCGAGAACGGCTGGGTCATTCCCATGAACCAGCGGAACCTGACCATTCCCGGCGGCGCGGTCGCCATCGAGAACGATCGGATCGTCGCGGTGGGCGAAAGCGCTGCGGTGCGCAAGAACTTCAAGCCCGACCGCACGGTGGACGCGCACGGCAAGGCCGTGCTGCCAGGCCTCATCAACACTCACACGCACCTGGCGGGCGGCTTCAACAAGGCCACGACCGAGGACGCCAAGCGCGCCACGGGCGGCTCGTTCAAGCGCGCGATTCCCCTGCAGGAGGATTTCGTCAAATCCGACGACCTCTATTTCCCCGGCATGGTTCACGGCATCGAGATGCTGAAGACCGGCACCACCACCATCAACGAGATGTGGTGGTACATGCCGGAGCCCGCGCGCATCGTGAAGGATTTGGGTATCCGCGCCGTCGTGGCCGGCGTGGTGCGCGAGATGAACACGGGCAAGATCACGCCCGGCAAATTCGACCGCGAGTGGCTGCCAGACCTAGCCAAGCAGAATCTCGACGAGGCCGAGGCGCTGATCCAGGAATGGGAAGGCGCTTGCGACGGCCGCATCACGACGCGCGTGGCGCCCGACGGCCCGGACCGTGCCCGGCCCGAGGTGCTGGCGAAATGCGGCGAACTGGCCCGCAAGTATGGCGTGGGGCTGCACACCCATTGCGCCTCGGTGCCTGCCGAGCAGGGCTTCATGGAGCACAATTACGGCAAACGCGCCGTGCCCATGCTGAAGGAGCTGGGCCTTCTGGGCCCCGACATGATGGCGGCCCACTGCGTGTTCGTGAACGACGAGGAGATCGAGCTTCTGAAATCGTCGGGCACCAAGATGAGCCACACCGCGTATCTGGTCGGCAAGCGCGCCTATTTCCCGCCGATGGAAAAATTCTACGGCTCGGGCATCGACATCTCGTTGGGCTCCGACTGGGCGTCGAACGATCTATGGAAGACCATGCGCGCCGCGATCCTTTTGGCCCGCGTGCAGTCCGGCAACATCGAGCTGATCGACGCCTGGGACGTGCTGAGCCTAGCCACCGTCGGCGGCGCCAAGGGCCTGGGCATGGAAAAGGATTTGGGCACGCTGGAAGCCGGCAAGAAGGCCGACATCATCATGGTCGATCTGGAAACGGCCTGGTGCAACCCGATCCGGCGCGAGAACGTGATCACGAACCTGGTCTACAACGCCAACGGCAGCGACGTGACCCATGTGTGGGTGAACGGCGAGTCGGTCGTGGCCGACAAGCGCCTTCTCACGATGGACGAGAAGGAGATGTTCCGCGAGGCGCAAAAGGTGGCCGATCGCGTCTGGCACGAAGCGCGCGGCCTGTTCGGAGACCGCGCAACCGCATAGGGAGGCACAGATGGCCGAGCGTCAACGCATCCCGGCACGCAAAGGCGCGGCCGCACACCTCAAGGCCGGTCAGCAACTCAAAGTCATCAACACCCACGGCACCCAGGTGGTGGATATGTGGGCGGTGACTGCGGACGACCCGGCCGAGTTCATGTCTATGTGCCACACGCACAGCTACGTGAAGCGGCTGGTGCCCGCCTTGAATGAGAGCTTCGTGACGTGGCGGCGGCGGCCGATCCTGACCATGATCGAGGACCATTCGCCGGGCGCACACGACACCACCTATCCGTGCTGCGACGAGCACCGTTATCGTCTGGACGGGTTCGTGGGGCATCACGACAGTTGCGGCGAGAACTTCGCCAATGCACTGAAGGAAGCCGGCATCGCGTCGCCGCCCTACCCGCCGCCCCAGCCGTTCAACCTCTGGCAGAACTGCCCCGTGCTGCCCGACGGGCGCATCGGCTTCGCGCCGCCCGTCAGCAAGCCCGGCGACTACATGATCCTGCGCGCCGCGATGGACTGCGTCGTCGCCATGTCGGCCTGCCCCTACGATCTCGGACAAATCCCGGTCAACGGCACGGGCGGGCCGGTGGACGCGCATTTCGAGGTGGATTGATCAGTACGGCGTGCCGTCCCTGTGGACGTAGCGCGAGCCGCCCTGGAACGGCTCGGCGCGCATGTCGATGTCGGGATACTCGCAGACGTCGTTCAGGTCGCGCCCGCCCACCTCCAGATAAACGGCGGGTTTGTCGGTGCGGTTGATCAAACGGTGGCCGTCCGCCTTTCCCGCCCGGAAGCCCGCGACCATGCCGGGTTTGAGGACTTGCTCCCCGGCATCAGTCACCAGCACCAGCTCGCCCTCGACCATGTAGATGAACTCGTCCTCGTGCGAGTGCCAATGACGCATGGAGGCCGGGCAGCCAGGCGGCAAGGTCGCCAGGTTGACGCCGAACTGCGTCAATCCGAACGCATCGCCCAAGCGCCGCTTGGCGCGGCCCGCCACCTGGGAGCGGAACGGCTCGGGATAGGTGGATCCCGTGTGCTCCGCCACGGTCTTCGGATCGAACGCCGGTCCCTTCGCATTCGCCATCGCGCGAATCCTCCCTACTTGGTGCCGAAGATACGGTCGCCCGCGTCGCCCAAGCCCGGCACGATGTAACCGTGTTCGTTCAACCGCTCGTCGATCGCAGCGGTGTAGATCGGCACATCCGGGTGCTCGGCCTGGAACGCGGCGATGCCCTCGGGCGCCGCGACCAGGCAGACCAGCTTCAGCGACAAGGGGCCGATCTCCTTCAGCCGGCGGATGGCGGCGATGGCCGAGTTCGCCGTCGCCAGCATGGGATCGGCGACCACCATGTGGCGCTGGTCGGCATCCTCCGGCACCTTGAAGTAATACTCGATGGCCACCAGGGTTTCGGGATCGCGGTAGAGGCCGACATGGCCGACGCGCGCGTTGGGCAGCACCTCCAGCATGCCATCCACGATGCCGTTGCCCGCGCGTAGAATCGAGATGAAGCACATGGAGCGGTCGGCCAGGACGGGCGCCATCATGCGCGCGACGGGCGTCTCGATCTCCGTCGTGGTGACGGGCAAGTCGCGCGTCACCTCATAGGCGAACAGAAGGCTGATCTCGCGCAACAGCCGGCGGAATTCGGCGCTGTCCGTCTCTTTGCGCCGCATGCGCGTCAGTTTGTGTTGCACGACCGGATGGTCGATGACGTGAACGTTCCCCGGCATGTCGCCCCCGTTATGTTTCCGTCGTTGCCCTAGAATACCGTACCGTCGCTGGCGATGCGGATAGGTGGCGCGCCGCCCGCGCGCTTTTCCGCCGCCAGACGCCGCCCCGCTGCCCAGGTGCCGCCCTCCAGCACCTTGGCAAGCGGCAGGGATTCCGCATCGAACCCGAGCTTGGACCTGATGGCGTCCGCCACGCGGTCGAGCAGCGCCACGGTCAGCGCGCGCCATTCGACCACCAGTTCGGAATCGACCGCATGGGATTTCGCCGCGGCCCGGGCATCCTTGAAGCGCAGCACGCCGCCGTCGATGAACAGGCCGCCGTTGCGGTACTCGGCCAGGCCGGTGAGCCCGTCGAGATTGCTCACCGCGATGCCTGCCTCCTCCAGCGGTTCGACCAATGAGTAGGTCAGCCACTGGGACAGCTTGTGGAATGGCACGAGGCCATCGGTCGCGTCGCCGGTGCGCATCGCGCGGTGACGCCAGACGTCACCCAGATTGACGCCATCCAGTTCGATCCGTCCGGGCCAAATGGGACCCAGCGCTTCCAGCATCACCTCCAGGATCGCGGGCGCCGCGATGGCGCGTTCCTGCGCGCGCGCCTTGATCGTGTCGAACAATCCGCCGACGCGGCCACCGGGGAAAAGCTCTGGCCGCGCACGAACCGCGGCGCCCAGACGGCGCATCAGATTCGCACGGCCCGGCAGGCCGGTCAGAAGATTGTCCGGCCCTGCCTGGAAGCCTTGCGCCAGGTCCAAATCCTCCAAGGCCTCCAGCCGCGCCGCGTCGGCGCGCAACGGATTTCCGGAATCGGCCGAGAACAAGCCGCCCGCGAACATCCGCAGCGTGGCCACGCCCAAACCTTCCGAGCGCGCGTGAACGCCACCGTCCGCGTCACGATAGTTCCAGGACGGTCCCGCTCCGGCATCGAGCAGGACGCTGGGGATCACGAGGTCGAACCGCGCGCGGGCGATCTCGTCCGCGCCTTTCAAGCGCGCGCGCAACTCCGCCCAGCGGTCTGTGCCGCCCACTTCGAAATGGCGCCAGCGGCTGTGGTAGGGCACATCCAGCGTGGGATAGCGCGCGCGGATCGTCTCGATCACATAATCAGCCAGCGGCGCCATGCGCGCGCCGTCCACGGCGAAATGAGCCAACTCGTCCCGCTCCGCCGCCGACAACAGCCGGTGCGTGCGCTCGCGCACAGCGGCGGACGAGCGCAGATATGCGAGCGCGGCCGCCACGCCTATTCCTTGAGGCCGCGGCCCTTCACGGCCGCGAGGTCGGAGGAGATCGGCGCTTCGGTGAAATAGCCCGCCGCCTTCTTGGCTTCCATCTCGACATGGGCGTCGGGGGGAACCAGCTCGTCCGGGATAGATATCCGTTCGCCCACCGCGATGCCCTGGGCCACGATCTGGTCGTACTTCATGTTGCTCATCGACACGAGACGGTCGATGCGCTGGATTCCGAGCCAGTTCAGCACATCGGGCATCAGCTCCTGGAAGCGCACGTCCTGCACGCCCGCCACGCACTCGGTGCGTTCGAAATAGGCGCGCGCGCTGTCGCCGCCGGGCTGGCGCTTGCGCGCGTTGTAGACCAGGAACTTGGTCACCTCGCCGAGCGCGCGGCCTTCCTTGCGGTTGTAGACGATGACGCCGACGCCGCCAGCTTGCGCCGTCGCCACACACACCTCGATGCCGTGAGCCAGATAGGGCCGGCAGGTGCAGATGTCCGAACCGAACACGTCGGAACCGTTGCATTCGTCATGAACGCGGCAAGCCACCGTCTTCTTGGTGTCGGCCAGCGCGGCCGCGTCGCCCATGATGTAGACCGACACGCCGCCTACGGGTGGCAGAAAGACTTTGAGGTCGGAACGCGTGACCAGTTCCGGATACATGCCGCCCGTCTGTTCGAACAAGGCGCGCCGCAGCGTCTGTTCGGTGATACCGAAACGCTCCGCCAGGCCGGGCAGATACCAGACCGGATCGATCGCGGCCTTAGTGACGCGGATGTCGCCGTTCTCGGCCAGAATTTCGCCATCGGGCTTGAGGCGCCCGGCACACACGGCGTCTTTCAGCTCGGGCATGTTGATATGCGCCTTGGTCACCGCGATGGTCGGCCGGATGTCGCGCCCGGCCTTCAAGTCCGCCGCGAAGACCTGCGCGACCATATGGCCCCAGGGATCGAGCGAGACGATGCGTCCGGCCATTGACCATTGCTCGTAGGGTCCGATGGGCTCGGCCGGTTCGGTGTTGGTCAGGTCCGGGCGCCAGGCGGGATCGAGATCGCCCGCGGCCACGGCCAGAGCGCGATAGACGCCGTAGGAGCCCGCGTGCGTGCCGATGACGTTGCGGTCGGCCGGATTCGTCACCGTGCCGACGATGGGGCCGCGTTCCTGCGACGACAGCGCGCCCCAGTGGATCGCGCCCGCCTTCTTCACCCGCTTGTCGGGGTGCGAAGTCAGGATGATGTGTTTCGGTGACGGCTTGCCGTCTGCCACGCTTTGCCTCCACGCTGAAAAGACCGTCACCCGCAGCGGCCCCCGAAGGGCCGCCCTTTGGCCGGTCCAGGCTGTGGGAAGCGCAAGAACTTATAATGAATATGCGGCTTGAGCCAGAGCTTCCGTTCCCGGCCCGCAATGGGGTCAAATGGATGCGGGACATCTTGGTCGGGGGGACACGCCATGGGCCAATACGATGCGCTGCTGAAGCCGCTCACCATCAAGAAACTGACGATCCGTAACCGGATCATGAGCACCGGCCATGCGCCGGCCTATGATGAGAACGGCAAACCGAAAGAACGTTACCGGGCCTATCAGGAAGAAAAGGCCAAGGGCGGCATCGGCCTGACCGTGTTCGGCGGCTCGACCGGCATCTCCGCCGATTCGCGCACCGAATGGGGCGCCCTGCACGCGGCCGACGATTCGATCATCCCCGACTTCGCGCTGATGGCGGATGCCGTGCACAAGCATGGCGCCAAGGTGATGGTGCAGATCGCCCATATGGGCAAATGGGCGAACTGGTCGCTGGCCGACTGGATTCCGTCGGTGGCGCCCTCGGCCTCGATGGAGCGGCGCAAATACACCTATCCCAAGGAACTCGAGGATTGGGACATCCGCCGCATCGTGAAGGATTTCGGTCAGGCCGCGCGGCGCTGCAAGGAGGGCGGTCTCGACGGGCTCGAAGTCTCGTGCCACGGCAGCACGCTGGTCGACCAATTCTGGTCGCCCGTTCACAACCAGCGCACCGATGCCTATGGCGGCAATCTGGAGAACCGCTTGCGCTTCTTCCGCGAGGCGCTGGAGGAAATGCGCCGCGTCGTGGGCGACGACTTCCCCATCGGCGTGCGCATGTCGGGCGACGAGTTGCTGAAGGAAGGGCTGCACAACGAGCAGTGCGTGGAGATCGCGCGCTTCTACGCCGAACGCGGCCTGGTCGATTTCCTGAACGTCAGCGGCGGCGGCTCCTTCACCTACATGCTGCACGCGCAACTGACGCCCAACATGGCCTGGCCGGTGGCGCCCTACCTCCATTTCGCCAGCGCCGTGAAAGCCGCCGTCAACGTGCCCGTGATGCAGGCCTCGCGCATCAACGACCTGGCCACGGCCACGCGCGCGATCGAGGACGGGCACCTCGACATGGTCGGCATGACGCGCGGCCACATCTCCGACCCGCATCTGGTGCGCAAGCTGATGGAAGGCCGGCCCGACGACATCCGCGAATGCGTGGGCGCGGCCTATTGCATCGACCGGCTCTATTCCGGCGGCGGCTCGCTCTGCATCCAGAACCCGGCGACCAGCCGCGAACTGACCATGCCGCATGTCATCCCGAAGAGCGCGAAGAAGAAGAAGGTCGCAATCGCCGGCGCCGGCCCCGGAGGGCTGGAGGCCGCGCGCGTGTGCGCGGAGCGCGGCTACGACGTGGTGGTGTTCGAAGCCTCCGATCGCACGGGCGGACAGATCAATCTGGCGACCAAGGTCGGCCACCGCGAAAGTCTGTCGGGCATCACCCGCTGGCTCGATGGCCAGGTGCGCAAGCGCGGCGTCGATCTGCGCCTCGGCACGCCGGCCACGGCGGCGGCCTTGGAGGCCGAACGGGCCGACATCGTCATCGTCGCCACCGGCGGGCGGCCCAATCTGGGAATCGCCGCTACGTCAGGTCTGGTCACCAGCAGTTGGGACATTCTTTCCGGCAAGGTCGCGCCGGCCGAAAACGTGCTGGTCTATGACGATTACGGCGACCACCAAGCGGCATCCGTGGCGGAATTCATGGCGGATCGCGGCGCGATGGTCGAGCTGGCGACGTGGGAGCAGCGCATCGGGCCCCTCATGGGCATCACCAGCCGCCCGATCCACATCCGCAACCTCTACGAGCGCAAGGTGGTGATGACCACGGACATGCGCCTGATCGGCGTGCAGCGCGAGGGCAACAAACTAGTCGCCATCCTGCGCAACGACTACACCGACGCCGAGGAAGAACGGCTGGTGGATCAGGTGGTGGGCGAACACGGCGCCCTGCCGGTGGACGAGCTTTATTTCGCGCTCAAGCCGCGCTCGACCAACCTGGGTGAGGTCGATTACGAGGCCATCTTGGCCGGAAGGCCACAGACCATTACCGCCAATCCGCAGGGACGCTTCGCGCTCTACCGGGTGGGCGACGCAGTCTCGGGGCGCAACATCCACGCCGCCATCTACGACTCCCTCCGCCTTTGCAAGGATTTGTGAGGACCGATGCCCCGCGCGCCGCTGAAGGAACTCGACGGACGAAAATTCGACGTGGCTGTGATCGGCGCCGGTGCCATCGGGTCCAGCGCCGCCCAGCATTTGGCCGCCGCGGGACATGCCGTCCTTCTGGTCGACAAAGGCGACTTCGGCGCGGGCACCAGCAGCCGCTCGGGCCGCTTGCTGGCCTGCGGCATCCGCTATCTCGAACCTGGCGACGGATTGGCCTACATGGCGCCGGGCGCATCGCCCCTTTGGCAGTTCGCGCGCCATCCCGGCCAGTTTCTGAAGGGCGTGCGCAAGGCGCGCGAGTGCGCTGCCAGCCGCTCGCACATCGCGCGCACCATGCCGGAGCGGGTCGAGGCCAACACCTGGTTCTATCCGATCTACGACACGGACAAATACGCGCCCTGGCAGGTGAGCCTGGGCTTCCGCATGCTGTGGGCGCTGGGGCCCAAGGACGTGCCGCTCGACTACCGCAGCCTGTCGCCCGCCGAAGCCAAGACCATGCCGTTGATCAGCGGCATTCGCGACTTCGACCGGCTGAAGGCCGTGGCGTCGTTCCGTGAATACCGCTTCGAATGGCCCGAGCGCATCGTGGTGGACAACGTGCTGGACGCCGAGTGCATGGGTGCCGTGGTGCGCAACCACACGCCGGTGCGCGGGCTACACCGTCAAGGCGACGTCTGGTCGATCGAATTGGCGGATGCTGCCGAGCCGGGCCAGACCGCGCGCGTGGACGCCAAGGCCGTGGTGAACGCAGCCGGCATCTGGATCGACGGCGTGAATCGGCTGGCGGCACCCAAGGCCACACGGCGGATCACCGGCACCAAGGGCTCGCACGTCATGGTGCAGCTGCCGCCCGAGTGCCGGACCTTGGGCATCATCACCTCCTACGGCGACGGCAACCCGCTCTACATCTATCCGTGGCGCGGCATGCACTATATCGGGCCGACCGACACGCTGTTCGACGGCGACGTCAACGATGAGATCGTCGCGACCGAGGACGAGGTCGCATTCCTTCTCAGCGAGGCCAACCATCTGCTTCCGGGCGTGAACCTTAAGCGCAAGGATGTGCTGTTCACCTGGGCGGGCGTGCGGCCGCAGACCTACGATCCCGAAATTCCCATGGGCCGGCGCTGGCGCCACATGCACGACATGACCGAAGACGGCATGCCCAACGTCTTCGCGCTGACCGCGGGCAACATCATCACCCATCGCTTCGCGGGCGCGGAGTTGAGCCAGGCGGTCTCGGCCCGCGTGACACCATCCGGCGCACCGCGCGAAATCTCCTATGCCACCAAGCTGAAACCGGACGGCGGGCCGCGTCTTTTAAACCACTGGGACGGCGCGACGCTCGGCCAATTGCGGCACGCCGCCGCGCACGAGCATCCGGTCAGCCTGACCGACCTTCTATTCCGGCGCGTGGGCGCGGGCTGGACCGCGACCATGGCGCGCGAAGCAGCCGGCCGCGCGGCCGAAGAGGTGGCGCCGATCATGGGCTGGGATAAGGCGCGCGTGGAGCGCGAGGTCGCCGACTACCACGCGCACATCGCGCGCCTGCACGGCGTGACGGCGGATCGTTAGACGCTACTCCGCCGCAGCGCCCGCCAACTGGCGCTGCACGAGCCGCGCATAGAGGCCACCGCGCCCGAGTAGCTCGGTATGGGTGCCGGTCTCGACCAGCCCGCCGTCCCGCAGCACCACGATGCGGTTCGCCTTGCGCACGGTCGAAAGCCGATGCGCGATGACGACCGTGGTGCGCCCCTGCATCAGCCGGTCGAGCGCCTCTAGCACCGCGGCCTCGCTGAGCGCGTCGAGGTGGGAGGTTGCCTCGTCCAGGATCAGGATCGGCGCCTGCTTCAGGAACGCGCGCGCGATGGCGACTCGTTGGCGCTGGCCGCCGGAAAGCTGCGCGCCGCGCTCGCCCACATGCGTGTCGAGCCCTTCGGGCAGACCTTCGACGAAGTCTTGGAGCGCGGCCTGGCGCACGGCCTCGTCCAGCTCGGCCTGGCTGGCTTCGGGCCGCGCGATCATGATGTTGTGACGCAGCGTGTCGTTGAACAGATACGTGTCCTGCGCCACTAGCGCGATGCGTTTGCGCAGATCGTCCAGCTTGAAGCTCTTCAAGTCCGCGCCATCCATCCGGACGGCGCCCGTCTCCGGATCCCAGAAGCGCAGGAACAGAGCGGCCACAGTGCTCTTGCCCGCGCCCGACGGGCCGACCAGCGCGACGGATGCGCCGCGCGGCAAGGCGAAGGAGACATTCGACAACGCCCGTCTGCGGCGGCCCGGATAGAGGAAATCAACGGCAGCCATCTCAAGCGCCGGCGCCTCTGCCTTGGCCGGTGCAGCACCCGGCCCATCCACGACCGCGGGCTTCTCGCTGTGGACGGCAAAGACGCGGCGGGTAGAGCCCAGCGTATCGGCCAACTGGCGGCCCACTTGCGCGATCTCGGAGACCGGCAGGAACGACGCCATGGCCAGGATGGTCAGAAGCGGCAGGATGCCGGCGTCGAGCGAGCCCGCGGCCACGAGCCAGGCGCCCGACAGCACGACCGCCAAGCCACCCAAGCCCGTCACCACTTCCTGCGCGGCGGTTTGAAGCGTCAGGTCGCGGAAGAAGTCGAGGCGAATCGCGACATAGGCTTTTGCCTTCTCGACGAAGGATGCGCCGCGCCGGTTTTCGTCCTGGAACGCCACGATGTCGGACAGGCCCTGCACGGAATCGACGGCGAAGGCGTTGAGCTCGCCCAAGCCTTCGCGCGCGCGCGAGCCCAACTCATCGATGCGACGGCGCAGGAACACCGGCGACAGGCCGGCATAGAGAAGGAATGGCGCCAGCGCCACGGCGATAGGCCAGCCGAAACCAGCCAGGATCGCCAGGACCGTGGCCGGCACAACGATCGCGACGAAGGCCGGCGCGATCGTGTGGGCGAAGAAATACTCGATCATCTCGACGTCATGGGTGGCAATGCCCAGAAGATCGCCCGTGCGCCGGCGCGTCATGTAAGCCGGGGCTAGCGCGTCGAGCTTGCGGAAGATGTCGATCCGCATCTCCGCCAACAGGCGGTAGGCCATGTCGTGTGCGATCCACGATTCCATCCAGTGCAGGATGCCGGCCAGCGGAGCGACCACCGCCAGGCCGATCAGGATGTCGGTGAACGGATCGCCGTTGCGCACCGCGCGCACGACCAGGGCGGACAAAACGCCGACGCCGATGAACGCCGCGACGCGCATGACGCCGAGGCCAAAGGTCGCGACCAGGCGCGTCCACCACGGCCCCACCAGCTTCATCAGCACGCCGAGCAGGCCGAACCAACCGAGCCCATCGGCGCGGATGACACCTTCCGTTGGGGCTGCGGATTCCTCCGCCTCGCGCGCTTCGGGCGCCGCAACCGTGGGCAGGTCCTCGAGAATCAGTTCCGGCGCCTTGTCCTGGGCCTGCGCCGACATGAGACGCTGATAAAGCCCGCCCGCCCGCATCAGTTCGGCATGGCTGCCAGTTTCGGCCACGCGGCCCTGGTCCACCACCAGGATGCGGTCGGAGCCGATGATGCTCGACAGGCGATGGGCGAAGACCAGCGTGGTGCGCCCGACCATGAGACGGTCGAGGGCCTCCTGAATCACTTGTTCGTTCTCAGCGTCGACCGAGGACAAGGCCTCATCCAAGACTAGGATCGGTGCGTCACGCAGAAGCGCGCGCGCGATCGCGATACGCTGGCGCTGGCCGCCCGACAGACGCACGCCGCGCTCACCGACAACCGTTTGATAGCCCTGCGGCAGGCGCGCGATGAATTCGTGGGCGTTGGCCGAGCGTGCGGCCTCCTCGAGCTGAGCCTGCGTCGCCTCCGGGTGGCCCATGCGCAGATTGTCCTCGATGGTGCCATGGAACAGGTAACTATCCTGGCTGACCACCGCGATGAGCGCGCGCAAGTCCCGCAGCGAGATCTCGCGCAAATCCTTGCCGCCCACGCGGATCGCGCCGCTTTGCGGGTCGTAGAGGCGCAGAAGCAGCTTGGAGATCGTGGACTTGCCCGCGCCGCTGCCGCCGACGATGCCGACGCGCTCGCCCGCGCGTACGGTGAAGGTCAGACCCTGCAGTGCACGACGGCGCCCACCGGGATAGCCGAAGATCACGTCGTCGAATGCGACCGACGGCTCCAGCGTTTCAGCGCGCGAGGCGGCCGCGTCGGCGATGGTCGGTTTGGCGCCCAGGATGTCGAAAATGCCTTGCGCGGCCGACAGGCCGACCATGCCCTGGTGGAGCAGCGAGCGAAGCTCGCGCAAAGGGCGGAACACCTCGACCCCCAGCATCAAAACGATCAACAGCGTCGAGAGCGGCATGGCGCCCTCGACCACACGGAAGGCGCCCCAGCCCAATGCCACCGTGGCGCCGATGGCGATGCCCGCATCGGTAATGCCGCGTGCCAGCGTGTTGGTACCCAAGACCCACATGGTGGTCTGGAACAGATCGCGCGCCTTCTTGGCCAGAAGCTGGGCGCGCGAGCCGCTTTGGCCGAACGCCTTGAGCGTGACCAGGCCCTGGAGCGAATCGAGGAATTCGGCGCCGAAGGCGCCATAGGCCTTCTGCCGCGCGATGGAATTGCGGCTGTCCATCCGGTGCCAGGCCGCGGGCGCGATGAGCGTGACCAGCGCCGCGACCATAAGGATCGCCGCGATGGGCAGGTCGAGCCAGGCCAGAAAGAGGAAGATCAGAATGGGCGTGAGAGCCGCCACGAAGAGCTGCGGCAGGTACTGGCCGAAATAGGTTTCAAGCTGTTCGACGCCCTCGACCATGGAGAGCACCACGTCGCCCGTGCGCTCGCGCCCGAAATGGGCCGGGCCCAGCGCGACCACTTGGTCATAGATCGTCTTGCGCAGATTGACCTGGACCAAAGCCGCGGTGTGGTGAGCCAACGTGGCGCGCAGATATTCGAGCAACCCGCGCGCCAGCATGACAACGGCCACCAGCGCGGCGGGCTCGATCAGTGCATCCAGCGGCGCGCCCTGGATCACGAGCGCCAACAGCCAGCCAAGCAAGCCCAAGCGCGCGACGCCAACCGCGGCGGCCAGCACGCCCACCAGCACGCCAAGCGCCACGCGACCGCGCACGCCGATGGTCAGTGCCCACAACCGTTTGTCGAAATACATAAGGTCAAATCCCCTTAACGCGTACGGTCATACCGCGAACTCGCGCCTGATGGCGTCGGTATGCTCGCCCAGCGCCGGCACGCGGCCGTATTCAGTCCCCTCGCCCATGACATGGACTGGCGGGGCCACGAAGTCCACCGGCCCCCCGGGCGTTTTTCCGCTCTGGCGGCGAAGCTGGGGATGCTTGGAGAAGTCGGCCACGCTGTTGAGCACACCATAAGCGATCTTGGCCTTGCGCAGCCGCGCCACCACCTCCGCGCGCGTCAGCTTGGCGAAGACAGCGCCGATCGTCTTGTCCAAGGCCGGACGATTTTGGACGCGGGCATTGTTGCCTTTGAACGTTGCATCCTCGGCCAGCGCCGGCTGCTCCAGCACGCTCGTGCAGAAGGTCGCCCATTCGCGCTCGTTCTGGATACCGAACACCACCGGCCCATCCGCGGTTTCGTAGAGGCCATAGGGCGCGAGAGAAGGATGATTGAGCCCGACGCGCTTGGGTGCCTTGCCGCCGTAATCGTGATGGAGCAACGGCACCGTCATCCAATCCGCAATGGCATCGAACAGCGAAATTTTGAGCGACGCGCCCTCGCCCGTTCGGCCGCGCGCGATCAACGCGCGATAGACGCCCGCGAGCGCGTACATGCCGGCCGCGATGTCGACAAGGGAAACGCCAACGCGCCCCGGCCCGTCCGCCGTGCCGGTGATGGACGCCAAGCCCGATTCGGCCTGGACCAGAAGGTCATAGGCCTTCATCTCGGCGTAGGGCCCCTCTTCGCCATAGCCGCTGATGTCGCAGGTGATGAGGCGCGGATGAGCGCGGCGCAATTCTTCGGCGCCAAAGCCCGCGCGCGCGGCGGCGCCCGGCGCCAGGTTCTGGATGAAAATATCGGCCTTGGCGATCATGCGGCGGAGCAGATCCGCATCGTCGGTACGCTTGATGTCGAGGATGATCGATTCCTTGCCGCGATTGAGCCAGACGAAATAGGAGCTCTGCCCCTTCACGGCCTTGTCGTAGCCGCGCGCGAAATCGCCCTCCGGCCGCTCGATCTTGATCACACGCGCGCCGGCCTCGCCCAGGCGCGAGGACAGAAACGGCGCGGCCACGGCCTGCTCCAGCGAAACGACCAGCATGCCTTCGAGCGGATTGATCATGCGCGCATCGCCGACATGGCTCGGGCGCGCGATGCGCGAACTCGCAAGCATTCCACCATGCGTTTTGGTCCATAATGGCGGCCCGGACGAACGCTCGGGCGCGGCGGGAAACTTAGCCGATCCGGCGCGCGAAGCGAACCCCACCGGCTAGGGATCCATGATCGCCAACGGCTCGGAAAACCTCATTTTTCTTGCGGGCTTCGCCGGCGGCCTGATTCTGGGCTGGGTGGCCCTGCGCGCCAATTTCTGCGTCATGGGCGGCATCACCGACATCCTGTTGATGGGCGACGGACGGCGCTTCCGCGCCTGGCTGCTGGCCATCGCCATCGCCGTGCTGGGCGCCGAGGGCTTGCGTCTCCTCGGGTTCGTGCGGCTGGAAGGAACACCCTACCTATCACCATCGTTCGGCTGGCTGGCCGCTTGCATCGGCGGATTGCTGTTCGGTTTCGGCATGACCTTGGCGGGCGGCTGCGTACAGCGATCCCTCGTTCGCCTCGGCGCCGGAAGCCCCAAGGCGCTCCTGGTCGTCGCCATGATCGCGCTCTTCTCTTATCTGACCGCGCAAGGACCGCTGTTGGTCGTGCGCCAGTTCCTTTCCGGCTTCGCCCATATCCTGGCCGATCGGCCCGATCAGGACGTGGCGTCGTTGCTCGCGCCGATCCTCCACGTGCCCGCACCTTCTTTGCGCACGGGAATCGCACTGCTTCTCGGCCTCGCCCTGCTATGGGCCTGCCTGCGCAACAAAAACTTTCGCGCCTCGCCACGCGATTGGCGCGCGGGCGCCGCGTTCGGCATTGCGGTTTGTCTAGGGTGGCTGGTCACCAGCAACGCTGGTTCCTCGCCTGACTCGTTCAACTTCGTGGCGCCGTTCGGCGAACTCGCGCCGAGCTTCGGCGCGGCCGGCGTGCTGGGTCTGGTGTTCGGCGCGTTCCTGGCCGTCGCTTTTCCTTGGCGCGTTCGTATCGAGTGGTTTGCCGACACGACCGACGCCATCCATCACGCCGCGGGCGGTGCCCTCATGGGCATCGGCGGCACACTGGCGCTGGGCTGCACCATCGGTCAGGGCGTCACGGGCGTGTCGACCCTAGCGTTCGGCTCGATCGTCGCCTGGGTTGCGATCTTGGGCGGCGCGGTGCTGGGCCTGCGCTATCTCGAAGCGCGCGAAGCCTAGCGGGACAGCTTGTAGCCGGACGTCTCCAAGTCCCAGGAATCATCCGCCTTCTTGGACAGCTTTTCCTTTTGGACGCGATCCGTCGCAGTCTTCGCGAAGTTGTCGACAAAGGCCACGTAGCGCGGCACCTGGAAGTAGGCCAGGCGCTTCTCGCACCACTTGATCAGCTCCAACGGATCGGGCTTTGCTCCATCCATGGGCCGCACGAAGGCCTTGATCTCCTGCTCGCCCATCTCGGTGTCCACGCCGACGATGGCGCATTCCGCGACGCTGGGATGCTCGCCCAAGACGCGCTCGACCTCCCAGGCCGAGACGTTCTCGCCGCGGCGGCGGATGGCGTCCTTCTTGCGGCCCAGGAAGCGGAAATAGCCCTTCTCGTCGTAGGAGCCCAGATCGCCCGTGTACATCCAGCCGTCGCGCAGGGCGCGGCCGGTCGCTTCGGGATTCCGGAAATAGCCTTTCATGATGTAGCCGGGCGACTTCTCGCGCACGACGATCTCGCCCATCTGGTCCGGACCCAGCGGCTTGCCCTCGTCGTCGGCGATCCGCACCTCGAAATAGGGCAAGGGCTTGCCAACACGCCCGAAGGTGCCGTCGGTGTTGGCCAGCGTGATGCTCGAGCATTCGCTCATGCCGTAATTCTCGCGCACCTCAAGCTTGAAGCGCGCGACGAAAGCCTCCCACACGTTGGGCGGCGCGCCGCCGCCCCAGGCCACGCGCGCGGTCGACTTGCCGTCGTCGGGACGCGGCGGCTGCTTCAACAAGATGGACAGGATGCCACCGAGATAATGGATCTGGGTCGCCTTGTAGTGATTGACCTGATCCCAGAAGCGCGTGGCGCTGAAGCGGTCCACGAGCGCGATGGTCACGTCATGCTCGATGGCGGCCACGATCATCTGGCTGCCGCCGATGTGGAACAGCGGCTCCCACAGGAAGCAGACGTCCTTGGGCTTGAGGTCCGCCACGATGGAGGCCGCCCAGGCCGACGCGCGGAACATCTTGTCCGTCACCTGCACGCCCTTGGGCGGGCCGGTCGTGCCCGAGGTATAGCTAAGCGAGATCGTATCGCCAGACTTGAGATCACCCGGCGGCGGGCCGTCATGGCCGCTCTGCATCACGTCGTCGAAGGCCAGAACCTTGGCCTTGGGAACTTCGGCCGTGCCGTTGCGCCAGATCACCAGCTCGCAATTGGTGCGCGCGAGGGCAGGCAGAAGCTGCTCGGCATAGATCGTGTCGGCGATGAGCGCGCGCGGTTCGGCGTGCTCGATCAGGTATTCCAGGCTGGCGCCGCGCAGATGCGCGTTCACCGGCACCTGGATCACGCCCAGCTTGGTGCAAGCCAGGAACGCGTAGATATGGTCCGGATGGTTGGGCAACATGACGGCGACGCGGTCGCCCTGCTTCAGGCCCAGCTTGGCCATGCCGTTGGCCAGGCGGTTCACACGCCGGTTCATCTCCGCGACCGTGATCGGCACGTCCTCGAAGATCAGGTAGACGCGATCCGGCTCTGTCCGGGCCTTCTCTTCGAGTTCCTGGCGGATCGAGATGTCGTCGCGGATCTGCATCATGGAAGTCCCTTCAGCCGCCGAGGGCGCGCCGCATCAGGCGGCCCACCTCGGTCACGTTGTCACCCAGATGAGCGCCAGCCGCGGCCAGCGCCGCGCGCTTGGCCGGCGCGTTCTCTTCCTCCGCACCCAGGCGCGCGCCCAGATGGCCCATCTGGCGGTCTGGCGGCGAGGAGCCGCCGATAATGACGGCGACGACGGGCTTCGTCATCGTCTTCACGAAGGGGGCCGCGTCGTATTCGGAGCGCCCGCCGATCTCGCCCACCATCACGACGCCCTTGGTCTCGGGGTCGGCCTCGAACCGCTCCAGGATGTCGCGGTGATAGGCGCCCAGCACGGGATCGCCGCCGATGGAGACGATGGTGGTGACGCCCAGCCCCTCCTCGCGCAGATAGTTCGCGGACTCGGCGCACATGGCGCCGCTTTTGGCGACGACGCCGATATTGCCCTTGAGCAGGAATTTGGGATCGAGTTCGGACAGGTTAACCCTGCCCGGCGTGACGCAGCCGGCGGAATTGGGGCCCAGCACCACCGTGCCCCGCGCGCGCGCGTAGGCCGTCATGCGCAGCGCGTCGAGAAAAGGGATGTTCTCGATATAGAGGACGACCAGCTTGATCCCCGCGTCGACCGCTTCGTGGCAAGCATCGAAGGCAAAGGGTGCCGGCACGCACATGAAGCTGGTGTCGGCGCCGGTGGCGGTCACGGCCTCGTGGCAGGAATCGAACACGGGCAGCCCGTCCACTTGGCGCCCGCCGCGCCCGGGCGTCACGCCGCCGACGACGGTCGAACCCGAGGCCGCGAGACGGCGGGCGAAGCCGCTGCCCACGTTGCCCGTGATGCCTTGGACGATGACCCGCGTTTCGGGTCCGGTCAGAATCGCCATGGCGACCTCAACGATCCTTTGCCACGGCGGCCAGCGCCGCGCGCATGTCGTCGTGCGGCTCGAAGCCCGCGGCCGCGAACATGGCTTGGGCCTCCGGCGCGCGGTTGCCCGCGATCCAGGTGACCACGCGCCCCGTCAGCGGCGCCAGTTTGTTGGCGGCGATCACGGCCTCGGCGAAACGGTCGGCGACCGGCGCCTGGAAGCGGCCGCCGATCAGCGTGATCTTGGGCGACATGCGGCCCGCGTTCTCGAAGATCGAGCGCATCACCTCGACGCCCTGCAGCGGCAAGCCCTGCATGTCGACCACGCAGCGGACGGTGGCCTTCATGGCGGTCAGCATGTCGAGCACGGTCATCATCAGGCCCGCGCCGCTGACCACGGCCACGATGCGGCCATGAGGATCGGGCTCGGCCGCGACGGCGCCCAAGCGCATGAACGCCTGCTCAGCCTCCGTGCCCGGCAGGCGCTCGCCATATTCCGCCCATTCGGGATGGCGGAAGCGCGCGATGCGGTCGAATTCCATCGCGACGCCCCCCACCGCGATAGCGCCGTCCGCGCGCGCCAGGACCGGATCGATCTCGACGCGCAACGCATCGGACAGGGCCAATACGTAAAGCACGCGCACCAGCGCCTCGAACGAGGCGCGGGCTTCTTCCGGTACGGACAGATGCTTGGCCGCGCGGCGCAGAACGAAGGCCAGAAGCCCGGTGAAGGGATCGATAGAGAGCGACATCTCCTTCCCGTCCCGCTCCACGACCAGCGCGTGACAGCGCCGGTCGCGGTCGAGACGGATGGAAATGCGGCCGAGCAAGGCCCCCTCGCCCGCGACGGCAACGCCGCGCGCGGCGAAGAGCCGCTTGCCCTCTTCGTCGGTCAGGATCACGGAGCGATCAGTACAACCAGCGTCCCGTGTCCTCGAACTCCCACACCTCGGCGGTCTTCGCGCCACCGACGGCTTCGCGCTGGCGCGTCGCGCGCACGCGCCCGTTCAGGATGCGCGTTCCCATGGTTTGGAGCTCGAAATTGGCGTGGCGCAAGGCTTCCGGTGCGTCGTCGCCGAAGGGGCGATAGCTCTTGAGCACGATGCGGTGCTTCTTGTCGCTCAGCTTCTCGACCGAAAAATCTTGGTAGCAGGCGTCCAAGATCGTGGCGAACACCTTGGTGATGGAGCCCACGTCCTTGCCCTCGACGCCAGCCATGGCCTTCAACTCGTGGATGTACTGCACGGCCAGATGGCGGTTGGTCTGGCCAGCGATGAAATTGGTCACCGCCTCGCCCACCATATTGTTGAGGCACTCGATGGTCGTATTGACGTAACCGCCGGAGAAATTGCGTTGCGCCTTGAGCAAGCGCGCCTCAGGCCAAATCTTCGGATCCAGCTTTGGCGCCGTGGCCGGATCGAACTCGGGCGTGTGCTGCACGGTCTTGTATTGCATGATCTCTTCAGGCGCGAGGTCGTGGTCGTATTCCATGAAGTAACCCTCGTCGTATGGGTCGCCTTCCATGATGAACTTGGTGCCGACATAACCGAGCTTGGGGCAGCCCATCAGCTTGCCGTTGCGCGGATGCCAGGCCGAGAAGATCGTGCGGCGCACCGTACCGGGCAGCGCGAGCAGCGCCACGCCATTGTACGTCCACATCGGCGCCACATAGCGGATCCAGACCTTCTTCGGCGACTCTTCGACATACTCCATGTCGAGACCGCCGATCTGGTTGGTCAGATAATGGTACTTGGCCGCGGCGACGGCGGGCGGATCCGTGTCGATGCCGAGCGGCTTAAGCCCTGCGTGGTAATGGCCAACCTGGTGGCCGGTCAGCACGTTGAACCACAACTTGTGCAGGGTCTCGGCGCCGCGATGGCGGAACGTCATACAGGTCAGGCCCGAGAAGGTGCGGCCCCACACCTTGGTCGACAGGACGCAACGCCTCCGGGTGGTTTCGAGGGTTTCTTCGGTCATGGTTCTCTCTCCTGAAAAACCGGGGCGCGCGATGACGCTGCGGACGGACTGGGGCGGGAAGGACGCGGGAAACGGGGTCATCTTTAGACAAGAGCCCCATCGCGTCAACGATGTGTTAACGCTACCATAAGCCATGGCCAGCAAGCCCCCCACCCGGAAACCGCTCCGGAAGCGCAAACGCGGCGATGAGGCGGGCCCGCCGCGCGCGGCGCGGCTGGAAGAGGTCGCGCGGATGGCGGGTGTTTCGCCCATCACCGTGTCGCGCGCCTTGCGTAACCCGGACATCGTGGCCGAAGAGACGCGGGGCCGCATCGCGCAGGCGGTGAAGAAGATCGGCTATGTGCGCAATTTCAACGCCGGCGCCCTGGCTTCGCGCAAAACCACGACCATCGGCATCATCGTTCCGACCATCATGGATGTGGGTTTCGCCGAAGTCGTCCACGGCTTCTACGACACGATGGGCGAGCACAACTACCAGCTCCTGCTCGGCGTCTCCGACTATTCCGAGGAGGTTGAAGAGCGGCTGGTGCGCGATTTTCTGGCGCACCGCGCCGCAGGTCTGATCCTCACGGGCGTGTCCCACGGACCCGAGGTGCGCCGCATGCTCACGAGCATGGCCGTACCCACGGTGGAATTCTGGGGTTTGAGCCGGACGCCGATCGACCTGTGCGTGGGCTACTCCAACGCCGATGCCGCCTATGCCATGACCCGTCATCTGGTGCGGCTGGGCTACAAGAAGATCGCGTTCGTGAGCCCCTTGATCGGCACGGTCATGCGCGACAACGACCGCACGCGCGACCGGCGCGAGGGCCACCGCAAAGCGTTGCGCGATTCAGGGCAAGGGATCGATGAAAGCCTGTTCGCCAGCGGCCGCCTCGACTTCCAATCCGGTGCGAATGCGTTGGTGGAGTTGATGGGCAAACGCCCAGACATCGAGGCCATCTTCTTCGGCAACGACGTGATGGCGGCCGGCGCGCTCATGGAGTGCCAGAAGCGCGGCTGGGCCGTACCGGACAAGGTTGCCATCGCCGGCTTCGGCGACAGCGAACTGGCCACGGTCGTCCAGCCGGCCTTAACCACGGTGCGTACACCGCGCCACGCCATGGGAAAGCGCGCGGCGGAGTTGTTGTTGGAACGCATCGGCGGCAATACGAAGGTGCCAAAGGTGGTCGATATGGGCTTTGATGTGATTCAGCGCGACAGCACGTAAACACAGTGGGCTGACGGCAGTTCATTTGACCGAAATGACAACGCTGTCATAATACGGTCAAACAATCGCCGCTGCCGGCGTGAGAAATTCGGAGGAGGGAACATGAGCAAGATCACGGACAAATCCCTGGTGACGAACCGCCGGCGGGTGCTGACCGCCATGGGCGCGGGCGCCGCGGCACTGGCGTTCCCCACGGTCCTTACGCCGCGCAAGACGCGCGCGGCCCAGCGCATCGTCACCCGGGATCCGGGCGGGCCGTTCACCAAGGAAACCGGCATCGAAGCCGTCGGCGTACCGGGCCAGGCGGAGCCCACGGCGCAGATCAAGGCCATGGTGGAGACTAAGAGCTACACCTGGGACATGGCCGATATCACGCCGGCGGCAACCAATCTTCTGGTCGCGGGCGGCTATCTCGAGAAGCTGGAGATGGACAAGGAGCCCGAGGTCCAGGAAATCCCGGCCCAATACAAGTCGCCCTACATGATCGGCGCCGAGGTCTATGCGACCGTCCTGGCCTATCGCACCGACGTGTATCCAGCCAAGGGGCCCGTGCCCGACGGCGGCTGGAAGGATTTGTGGGACGTGAAGCGCATCCCCGGCCGGCGCGGCGTGCGCAAGTCGCCCCAGGATACCTACGAAATCGCGCTGCTGGCCGATGGCGTTTCGAAGGACAAGGTTTATCCCTGCGATGCCACACGCGCCCTCAAGAAACTTGACGCGCTGAAGCCCAACGTCTCCATCTGGTGGACCAGCGGCGCCCAGACCTCGCAGATGCTGAAGACAGGCGAACTCGACATGTGCGTCACCTGGAATGGCCGCGCGCAAGCCGCCACCGACGAAGGCGGACCCGTGGCGATCTCGTGGAACCAGGCGCTGTGGAGCTATGAAGGCTGGGCCATCCTGAAAGGCGGCCCGAACGTCGACGCCTGCCGCAAGTTCATCAAGTTCGCGCTGAACGCCCAGCGTCAGGCCGCGTGGACGAAGGACATGACCTACGGCCCGACCAACCCGAACGCCTAAAAGTATATCGACGCAAAGCGCGCCGAGCTTCTGCCGACCAATCCGAAGCACATGCAGAGCATGCTGAAGATCGACGACGATTACTGGGGCAAGGCCAAGGACGACGAGATCACCCGCTTCAACGAGTGGATTCTGAAATAACCGGCCTGCCAGCCGAAGCAAGCCGGCCAAGCGGCGGCGGCCCCTCCAGGCTGCCGCCGTTCTTTTTTCAGAGAAGCGGCAGGGAGAGCGGCGCGATCTCGCGCGCGCTGCGGCCGGCGGGATCGGCCTTGGGTGTGGCGGCTTCCATGCGGGCCTGGCCCTCGGCCACCCGGCCCGCCGCGTCCACCATGTCGAGGGTGAGGATGCGGCCGTTCTTCACCACCTGCCGCCCGTCGACGAAGACATCGGACACGGCCCGTTCCGCGGCGCTGTAGATCATGCTGCGCAGCGGATCGCGGGCCGGCTGCATCATCGGGTGGGCCAGATCGACCAAAGCCAGGTCCGCCTTCGCACCCGGCGCGAGACGCCCGAGATCGTCGCGCAATAGCGCCGAGGCGCCGCCGACGGTCGCGCAATGGAGTGCGTCCGCGCTGGTCACGCTGGTGCCGTAACCCGAGGCAACCCGCGCGAGGATGAGCGCCACGCGCATTTCCTCGACCATGTTGTGCGGGAACGTGTCGGTGCCAAGCCCAACCGTGATGCCCGCGCGCAAATAGCGCCCGAGATCCTGCAGCGTGTGGCCGTAGCGCGAGAAGACCGTGGGGCAATGGGCCACGTTGGTACCGGTCACCGCGATCAGGTCGAGGTCGCGCCGTGTCGGCCAGTGAATCCAATCGTGGCTGTCCAGGAAGATGGCGTGGCCCAGGCCCGAACCATGGCCCAACAGGCCGATCTCATGCGCCCATTGGACGGGCGTCATGCCGTGACGCTTCGTCATCTCGTTGAACTCGGCGACGCTTTGCGCGGTATGGGTCTGCCACGGGCGCTTGCTGGAGCGCGCCAGCGCGACCGAATCGCGCAGCAACTCTTCCTCGCAGGTATCGATCTGACCCGGCGAGATCATGCCGAACAGGCGGCCGGAGGGATGGCGCTCGGCCTCCTCGACGACGCGCACGGCTTCCTCGAAGCGGCGGCGGCCGGCCTTCTCGTCCCAGACGTAGCCGAGCGAGCGCCCCTCGGGCACCACCCAGTTGGCGGAGCGGAACATGGGCGCCACGCACACACGCAGGCCGCTGCGCGCGGCCAGATCGACCCAGCCTTCATAGGGCACCGACAGGTCGGTCACCGTGGTGACGCCCGAGAGCAGCAATTCGCAATAGGTGTATTCCGCCGCGGCCTTGCGCGCGTCCGTGTCGGGCACCAGGAGGGTCATATAGTCGTAGAGGCCGCTGCCATAGAGATGCGGGTTGCCCAACTCCTCCCGCATGCCCTTGTAGAGCGGCTGGTTGGTGGGATGGCAATGGAGATTGACCAGACCCGGCATGACCAGGCGCCCGCGGCCATCGATCTCGCGATCCACGGCCCCCGTGTAACGGCCGCCCACCTGCAGAATGCGGTTACCCGAGAAAACGACGTCGCCATCGCGGCGATAGGCATGCCGCCCGGCATCCGCCTGCCAACTGACGATCCACGATGCGTTCCGGATGCAGGTGGTGGTCATGGTCAACCCGCCCTCGACAGCATGGCGTGCAGCAGCACATTGCAGCCCGCCTCGATATGAGCGGGCTCGGCGTCCTCGGCCTCGTTGTGCGAAAGCCCGCCGCGGCACGGCACGAAGATCATGCTGGTGGGTGCGACGCGCGAGACATAGACCGAATCGTGACCCGCGCCCGACACGATGTCGCGGTTCTTGTAGCCCAGCGATTCGGCCGCCTGGCGCACGGAATCCGCGCAGCCGTTGTCGAAGACGACCGGCGGCGAATACCAGATCTCCGTCACGGTCACCTCGGCGCCCGCTTCCCTCGCGGACGCCGCGCACGCGTCGCGCAACTCACGGTCCATCCGCGCCAGCGCCTCCGCGTTCGGATTGCGGATGTCGACGCTGAAGCGCACCTCGCCGGGCACCGTGTTGCGCGAGTTCGGAATGACCAGCATCTGGCCGACCGTGCCCCGTCCATTGGGGGCATGCGCGTGCGCGATGCGGTTGACCGCGGCGACCATGGACGCAGCCGCCAAAAGCGCGTCGCGCCGCATCGGCATGGGCGTGGGGCCCGCATGGGCGTCCTGGCCGGACACGACGACGTCGTACCAGCGGATGCCCTGCACGCCGGTGACGACGCCAATGGGAAACTCCTCGGCCTCGAGGATCGGGCCTTGCTCGATATGCACCTCGAAGAACGTGCCCACCGCGCGCCCGCCGCACGGCTCGGCGCCGGCATAGCCGATGCGCTTCAGTTCCTCGCCGAAGCTCTTGCCGTCCAAATCCTTCTGGCCCAGGACGTAATCGGCCTCGAAGGCGCCGCCGAACACACCGGAGGCGCACATGGCCGGCGCGAAGCGCGAGCCTTCCTCGTTGGTCCAGACCGCGACCTCGACCGGCGCGTCGGTTTCGACCTTGGCGTCGTTGAGCGTGCGGATCACCTCGAGCCCCGCCAGCACGCCGTAAACGCCATCGAACTTGCCGCCGTGGGGCTGGGTGTCCAGGTGACTGCCGGTCATGACGGGCGGCAAGTCCCGACGCTTGCCCTCGCGCCGCGCGAAGACGTTGCCGAGACGATCCACCTTGATCGTGCAGCCCGCTTCGCGGCACCAGCGCACGAACAGATCGCGGCCCTCTTTGTCCAAATCGGTCAACGCCAGCCGGCCGCAACCGCCATGGGGCAAGGCGCCGATGCGCGCCATTTCCATCAGGCTCGCCCACAGGCGATCGCCGTTGACGCGCAGATTCTGCATGAGCCCTCTCCAACCGACACAAGACCGTAGGAACGGACCTCCGCAGGGTCAAGCTGGCGGCAGAAGGGCCGCCATAGCACACTGCGCGCCATGACTTCGTGGACCGAGTTCTGGGGCGGCAAGCATTCGATCTATGTCAGCCCCCGTCACGTCGAGGCGCATTTCCGACGCCTGACGGAAGATCTGGCGGCCGCGCTTCCGCACCAGGCGGGCCTGCGCATTCTCGACTACGGCAGCGGCGACGCGCTGGGCGCGCCGAGCCTGGCGGCGTTCGGCCACCAGATCGCCCTCTACGACGCTTCAGCGGAGGTCCAGGCGCGGATCGCGCGACGCTATGACGGCGATCCGCGGATCGCGGTCTTGGACGACCGCGCTCTGGCATCGTCGGACGGGAGCTTCGATGCGATCATCGTCAGTTCGGTCATCCAGTACATCCCCCGCGACGCGTTGCCGGCGACCATCGCACGCTGGCGGCGCCTGCTGGTCCCCCACGGCATCCTGGTGATCGCCGATGTGATGCGTCCCGACGCCGGCATGGCCGAGGATGTGGCGGATCTTCTTGGCTTTGCGTGGAAAGAAAGATTTCTGTCCGCCGCCTTGCTGGGATTGTTCCGCACATTCTTCTCCGACTATCGCCGAGTGCGCCGGGCGCTGGGCCTCTCGCGTTACACTGGACAAGAGTTCCTTGCACTGCTCGCCGCCGGCGGCTTCCAGGCCGAGGCCTTGCCGCAGAATCCTGGCCCCAACTGCCACCGGCTCGGCTTTCGCGGAACGAGAGCCTAGTTTTTCGCGAACCACCCTGGCGCCAGGGCCGGGAACATGGAAGCATGGTGGGGAGTGGGGCTTACCGAAACTGGAGGACGTATGCCAGCCGCTGTCGACTGGCGTCGGGTTCAGCTTTACGCCCCGATCTTCTTCGCCATCGCCTACCTCGTTCCTGCCTTCATCAATAATTTCCCGCTCGTCTACTGGGACACGGGCGGCTATCTGATCGCGGGCGTCGACGACGACTACGTACCGAACCGCTCGTCGTTCTACGCGTGGTTTCTAGAATATGCCGGCGACCAGTCGGTCTGGCTGATCATCCTGATCCAGTCGGCGATCGCGGCGTTCCTGCTGAGCGCCACTGTGCGGACCTTGGCGCCGCAGGAACGGTGGGCGCCCGTGCTCGCGCTCACGCTGGGCTATTTTACCTCGTTGCCTTGGTACGCCTCATGGCTGATGCCGGACCTGTTCGCGGGCATCGCGGTATTGGCCACGATCATGCTCGGCTTCAGTGCGATCTCTAACCGAGCGGCGACCGTGCTGGTCGTACTGCTGATCTACTCCATGGTCGTCCACACCTCGCACTTCCCCCTGGTTGTCGCCACGCTGGCGGGCGCGGGCCTAAGCGCCATCGCCTTTCGTTGCCGGCTCAGCTGGAAACTGCCGCTGGCCTGTATCGCGGTCGCCGTCGCGCTGACCGTGCTGGTGAACGACGCGCTCACCGGCCGGCCGTTCTTCAACCGGACAGGTTGGGTTCTTCTGTTCGCTCGCATGGCGGAGGGTGGTTTCGTCCAGCGCGTGCTGGACGATCACTGCTCGGCCGAGCGCGAATCGGAATGGTCCAAGTTGTGCCCGTACCGCGCCGACATTCCGCAGAACGCCGAACAATGGCTTTGGAAGCACGGCACGCCGTTCTGGCGTATCGGCGACTGGGAAGGCACGCGCGTGGACAGCCAGCGTATCGTCCTGATCGCCATCCGCGAGTATCCGTTGGAAACCGCTGAGTTCGCGCTGCGCGGCTTTTTCCAGCAACTCGTGAAAGTCGAATTGGGCGAAGGCACCGAAAGTCAGGAATGGTTTCTGCGCTGGACGGTCCGCGCGGCCTTTCCGGAGGAGCTGCAACCCTGGCGTCAAGCGCTGCAGCAACAGGGCAAGCTGCTTCCCATCGCGCAGGGGATGAACGCGACGCACATACCGATCGTGCTGGCGTGCATCGCTTTCACCGTGTTCGGAATTTTCTCCCCGCGATTACCTCGGCCGCTGCGAGCGGCCTGCCTCACCATGATCATCGCCTTCCTGGCTAACGCGCTGGTCTGCGGCGCCTTATCGGGGCCGCATGATCGTTACGCCGTGCGGCTGGTCTGGGCCATGCTGGGAACGGGCGTGCCGGTGGCGTTCTTCCTGATCAGGCCCCGGCGCACGTGAAACGAAAACGCCCGGCGGAGTGATCCGCCGGGCGTTCGAATTCACCAAAGCCGAAGCGGTTAGGCCGCGTGCAGAACGCGCTCGAGCCGCTTGATGGCCGCTTCCTCGTTGATCCGCTCGACCGCGGCAAGCTCGCGCACCAGGCGCTCGAAGGCCGCCTGGTACATCTGGCGCTCGCTGTAGGACTGGTCCGGCTGGTCGCCCTTACGGTGCAGGTCGCGCACGACCTCGGCGATCGACACCGGATTGCCCGAATTGATCTTGGCTTCGTATTCCTGGGCGCGGCGGCTCCACATGGTGCGCTTCACGCGCGTGCGGCGCTTCAACGTCGACAGCGCGGTTTCCATGATCTTGCGGTTGCTGAGACGGCGCAGGCCGGCGGCGGTCACCTTGCCGACCGGAACGCGCAGGGTCATCTTTTCCTTGTCGAAATTGATGACGAACACGCGCAGCTCGGCGCCCGAGACGTCATGGGTTTCGATGCCCGTCACCCGCCCCACGCCATGGGTCGGATAGACGACATACTCGCCCGCCTTGAACGAGAGAGTATCCTTGGAGCTGCTTCGCGCTTTCTTGACCAATGTCACGACACACCCAACGGTTGCCTACGAATTCGACGCGCATGACCCGGCGGGCCCTGTTCGGACCGTTCCGACGATCAAATGACCTTGCTGAAGGCCGCCTCCGGAAACAAAGAGACACGGCACGGGTCCGTGTCTCTTCACCGCCCCTATATGACACAGTTTGGGGTAAAAGGACAGAGCTCGTAAGTATTACTTTCCTCTAGGGTGAGCGCTAATCGCTTGATTTAAAATAGATTTCCTAGATTTAGCGCAGAGCTGTCATGTGTTATCCACATATTGTGCAGGCCTTACGAAGCGCGACCGCTCCGGCCGCTGCTCTGGACCCACTCAAGCAACCCTG
>JAPLOM010000059.1 GCA_026400755.1 Alphaproteobacteria bacterium | reverse complement strand
CTCGCGTGGCGGAACGCCGGCCACCTCGGCCGCGCGATCCATGAAGAATTTGGCCAGCAGCGGAATATCCTCGCGCCGTTCTCGCAGCGGCCCCACACGCACAGGCACGACGTTCAGACGGTAGAACAAATCCTCGCGGAACCGCCCTTCGGCGATCTCTTCCTTGAGGTCCTTGCTGGTCGTGGCCAACACCCGCACATCGACCTCGACGCGCACTTGCCCACCTACGCGCTCGAAGCTTTGCTCCTGCAGCACGCGAACGATCTTACCCTGGGTCTCGATCGGCATGTCGGAGACTTCATCGAGCAAGAGCGTGCCGCCATGGGCGCGCTCGAAGGTGCCTGTCTTGGCGGACGTCCCTGGGCCGGCAGCACCCGGCTCGAAGCCGAACAGCTCGCCCTCCATGCGTTCGGGCTGCATCGTCGCGCAGTTGAGAACCACGAACGGACCGGCCGCGCGGCGCGACTGCGAATGGACGAAGCGCGCCACAACCTCCTTACCCACGCCCGCGGGACCAGAGACCAGCACGCGGCTGGAAGTCGGCGCGACCCGCTCAATGGCCTGGCGCACCTGGTTGATGAGCGAGGATTGGCCGACCAGCTCGTGATTGCCGCCCGCGCGGAAACGCAGTTCCTCATTCTCGCGCTTGAGCGCCGCAGCCTCGATCGCGCGCTGGACCAGAAGCAGAAGCCGGTCGGACTTGAACGGCTTCTCGATGAAATCGTAGGCGCCCTTGCGGAGCGCAGTCACGGCCGTCTCGATATTGCCGTGGCCGCTGATCATCACCACGGGCATGTCCGGGTGATCGCGCTTGATAAGATCGAGAATCTGGAGCCCGTCCAGCTTGCTACCTTGCAGCCAGATGTCCAGCACGACGAGGCTCGGGCGCCGATTGACCACGGCTTCCAGCGCCTGGTCGCTGTTGCCGGCCTCGCGCGTGCCGTACCCCTCATCCTTGAGGATGCCCGCGATCAGCGAGCGGATGTCCGCTTCGTCATCGACAATCAGGATGTCATGGGGCATCGCGGGTCACGTCCGACTTTGGCCGGCGGCTTCCGCACGGGGCGCGACCGCCGCAGAGGCTGGAAACACGAGCCGCACACGGGCGCCGCCTCCGTCGCGGTCTTCCAGCACCAACTCACCACCGTGATCTTCCATGATTTTACGCACGATGGCCAGACCGAGGCCTGTGCCCTTGGCGCGCGTCGTCACATAAGGCTCGGTCAACTCGTCGCGCTGCTCCACGGGCAAGCCGATGCCGTTGTCCTCGATGTCAATCCCGACCTCGCCGCCGTTCGCGACAAGGCGCAAGACGATGCGCCCCTCCGGCAAGACACCGTCGTCGGGCGCGGGCCGCGCCAGAATCGAATCGGCGGCGTTCTGCAGGAGGTTGGTCAGCGCCTGGCCGACCTGCCGACCGTCGCACACGAACGGCGCCACCTCCGGCCCTTCGATCGTGTAAACGATGGATGGATTGCCGTTCTGCTGAAGGAACATGGCCTGGCGGCACAGCTTCACCGCGTCCTCCTCGCGCATCACCGGGGCCGGCATGCGCGCGAAGGACGAGAACTCGTCCACCATACGGCCGATATCGCCCACCTGGCGCACAATCGTGTCGGTGCAGATTTCGAACGTCTCCGGGTCGCTGGTGATCTCCTTGAGATATTTCCGCTTCAGCCGTTCAGCCGAAAGCTGGATCGGCGTCAGCGGATTCTTGATCTCGTGCGCGATGCGCCGCGCCACGTCCGCCCAAGCCGCCTTGCGCTGGGCCGACAGAAGTTCGGTTATGTCGTCGAAAGTGACGACATAACCCAGCACCTTCTGGTCCGCCGCGCGCTCCACCGCCACCCGCACCAGAAGGGTCGGGTTACGCTTCTCGCGCGCCACGCGGATCTGGGACTGAATCAGACCGCGTGGACGGCGCAGCGCCTCGTCCAGCAGCTCTCCCATCTCCGGCACGACCGCGGCCAAGGGCTTACCAATCTCCCGGTCCAGATCCGTGCTCAGAAGCGCGGAGGCCGTCCGATTCGGCAGGTTGATGCGGAACTCGTCGTCCAGGCCGATCACACCGGATGAAACGCCGCCCAGCACGGCCTCGGTGAAGCGGCGCCGCGTGTCGAGCTGTTGGTTGGCATCGAGCAACTCGCGTTGCTGACTTTCAAGCTGACTGGTCATGCGGTTGAAGGCGCGCCCCAACACGCCCATCTCGTCGTCGCCGTCCGCCACGGGCACGCGCACGCCCATGTCGCCCGCGCGCACGCGCTCGGTCGCGCCAATCAAGTTGCTGATGGGTCGCGCGAGCTGGTTGGCGAAGACCAATCCGATCCATACGGACGCGAACAACAGAAGCAGCGCCAGCACCGCGAACAGCAGCGCGAAATTGAGCTGCATGCTCGATCGTCGACCTTCGAGCTGTTCGTAGACCAGCACGGCATCCTGGGTGCGCTTGACGTGGTTCAGCACGCCGGGATCGACGAAGCGGCCGACATACAGGAATGTGTCGGGCTGGTCGCCCAGTCGCATGAGGGCGCGTACCCGGTCGCCCTTCTCATTCACGATAAGGGCCACCTCGCCCGCCCTGGCGCGCTCGATGGCCCAGGTGGGAACTGGATCGAACTCCAGCGTGTAGCTGAGGCTGGAGCGGCCCAGCACCTGACCCGTCGAGCCCTCGAACAGCATCACCTCGGGCACGCCGCGCAAGGCGCCGTGGGCGCTCAGAACACGGTTGAGAAGAACGGGATCTTGGAACACCAGCGACTGCTCGCGCGCGATGTCCTGCCCCATGACCAGGATGTCGGCGCGAATGGCCTGCTGCTGTTCGTTGAGATAGGCCTCTGAGACCGCGAGCGAGGCGCGCAAGGCCGTGCGGACCTGGTCACTGAACCAGGACTGGATGCCGACATTGAAAAAGATGACGGAGAAGACCGCGACCACGATGGCGGGCGTCACCGCGATCAAGCTGAACAGCACGACCAGCCGCACGTGCAGACGCGAACCGGCCGAGCCGCGCCGCCGCGCGCCCCACAAACCGACGATGCGCCGCGCAACCACCGCCCCCAGCATCAGCAGCAGCGCCAGGTCGACGTTGACCAGGATCAGCACGGTGACGGGGTCCGGCCCGAACGGCGCCGATTGGGTCATGACGATGTAGGTGGCGATGCCCGACGCCACCGACAGGATCGCGAGTGCCAACGCCACCGTGCGGCCGACCGCGATGCGCGCGATCCAGCCGCCAGCCCGACGCAGGAAGGTCGCGCGCACGTGCTCGGCGGCGGGGCGCGTCTCTGCGGTCATTTCTGCTCCAGCGGCATGGCGATATCCAGCTCTCGGATCTTTTTCCGCAGCGTGTTGCGGTTGAGCCCTAGCAGCGCGGCGGCGCGAATCTGGTTGCCCCGCGTGGCGCCAAGGCTGAGGGAAATCAGCGGCCGCTCCATCTCGCGCAGGATGCGCTGATACAAGCCCGGCGGCGGCAAACCACCCTCATGTGCGTCGAAATACGTCTTAAGGTGGCGGTTGACCGCGGCGCCCAGATTGTCGTCGACAGGACGTTGCTCGACCGAGGCCGCGGATTCGGCGATCTCGGTCCCGATCACGTCCGCGCCGATATTGTCGGCGGGATGGAGCGCGGCCAGGCGCACCATCAGGTTCTCCAGCTCCCGCACGTTGCCGGGCCAGACATGGCGGCGCAGCGCGTCGATCGCCGAGGCATCCAACGTCTTGGCCGGCAGACCGCTTTCCGCCGCCCGCGCCAGGAAATGACGCGCCAGCGCGGCCACGTCGTCGCTGCGCTCGCGCAACGGCGGCAGGCGCAGCGGCACCACGTTCAGGCGGTAGAACAGATCCTCGCGGAACAGGCCGCGCCGGATGAACTGACGCAAATCGCGGTTGGTCGCGGCCACGATCCGCACGTCCGCGCGGACCGGCGCGCGGCCACCGACGGTCGTGTACTCGCCTTCCTGCAACACGCGCAAAAGACGTGTCTGCGCTTCGGACGGCATATCGCCGATCTCGTCCAGGAACAGCGTACCGCCTTGGGCCAGCTCGAAGCGGCCGGCCTGGCGCGCGCCGGCGCCGGTGAAGGCGCCCTTCTCATGACCGAACAGTTCACTTTCGATCAGTTCACGCGGAATCGCGGCCATGTTGATGGCCACGAACGGCGCATTCCGGCGCTTGCCGAAATCATGCAGCGCGCGCGCGACCAATTCCTTCCCCGTGCCCGATTCGCCCGTGACCATTACGGTCAGGTCCGTCGCCATCACGCGCGCCATGACGCGATAGACTTCCTGCATGGCGGGCGAGCGGCCGATCAGCGGTAGCTTCTCTTCGCCCTCCTCGCCCGGCGCGGGCACTGCACCCGCGGGCTCCAACGCGCGCCGCACAGCGTCCGTCAGCGCCGACAGGTCGAACGGCTTGGGCAGGTATTCGAACGCCCCGCGCTCAGTCGCGCGCAATGCCGTCATTAATGTGTTGCG